>NZ_QBUY01000001.1 GCF_003121405.1 Paraburkholderia sp. C35
GGAAGCCGAAAGCCAGACCCACTTTTGGGCCACTTTCTCAATCGCTTTCGGGGCGCCAAACCCCAGGAGATCTCTGCAAATGAACGACACCGTTCTTCATCCCGTCGCCGAGCCGGTTCCCATCCCCCTGCGCGAATTGCTGCCCTGGTTCGTGTTTGGCGGCCTGCTGATGCTGCTGGCGATCTACTTTGTCGGTGCCGAAGAAGGCGCCACGTCGATCGTGCCGGGCATGTACGTTCACGAATTCGTCCACGCCGGCCGCCATCTGCTCGGCTTCCCCTGCCACTGACCGGGAGTTCGGATATGGTTGGAAAACTGCTTGTACGCGGGATGCTCGCTGGCATCGCCGCAGGACTGCTCACGTTCGGATTCGCAAAAACTTTCGGAGAACCGCAGGTCGATCAGGCTATCTCGTTTGAAGAGAAGATGGACGCGGCCAAGGGTGAAGCGCCTGAGCCGGAACTCGTGAGCCGTCCGACCCAGGCGGGTCTGGGCCTGTTTACGGGTGTCATTACCTACGGCGCTGCCATCGGTGGCCTTTTCTCGCTGACGTTCGCGTACCTCTATGGCCGCGCCAGCCGGCTGGGTGTGCGTCCGCTGTCGGCATGGCTGGCGCTCGCGGCGTTTGTCTCCGTGGTCATCGTTCCGAACCTCAAGTATCCGGCGAACCCGCCTTCCGTCGGCGATCCGGAGACGATTGGATACCGAACCGGGCTCTTTTTCCTGATGATCGCGATCTCGATCGCAGCGATGGTGTTTTCGCTGAAGGTACGACGGGTTGCTTCCGTCAGCCTCGGACCGTGGAATGGATCGATCGTCGGGGGGCTCGTGTATGTCGTGATCATCGCCGTGGTGCAATTCGGTCTGCCCGTCATCAATGAGGTGCCTGCAGCTTTCCCGGCGGTCGTGCTGTGGAAATTCCGGGTCGCGGCGATTGGCATGCAGGTGATCATGTGGACCACGATCGGGCTTCTGTTTGGTGCGCTGGTCGAGCGCAGCGGACTCGTGAAGGACCGCTTGCGCGCTGCGTAACGCAATTATGCATTCGTTATACAAGGCCGCGATTTGCGGCCTTTTTTATTCAGTATCGAGTACTGCGCAACGCGCATGTGCTCAACCATGTGCATGAATGAAACTAATGGTTCACTGAATTTAATGCATTTAACCTGGCGCGGTCTCTTCTGTACGATGCGTGGGCCCGAAGCCTTGGCTTGTCGCGAGACAGCCGGGCCAAACCGCCGCAGCACATCCCCGTGTACGATGGATCGTATGATCTCTCGCTGGTGGGAACCTAGGGGGATGAGTGAACCATACCCACGATGATCCTGAGCAGGCCGATGTCCGGCGCATCGCAGATGACATTCGTTCGGCCCTTGCATCGGGACTGAATATGCGGGCTGTCGAGTCCCGCTATGGAAGATCCTTGCAGGCGCATTCAGCAGAAGCCGGCCACCTTGCACTGATCGGCGCACAGACGTGCTGGAGCATGGGACGCAGAAAGGAAACGCGAGCCTGGCTCGACATGCTGATTGCCCGGCAATCCGTGCTTGCGCCTGAAGATCTTGCGGCTGCCGTGAGCGTGACGGCCAGCGCCGGGCAGGCGCAGATGGTGCTAGGGCTCAGCCGGCTACTTCGCGAGCAACCGCCGGTTGCTTCGTCTGAAGCGGTGGATGCGTGTACCGCAATGATTGAACTCGCGCTGCGTCTTCGGATTCCCCGCGCCCGCAACGGCGCGTGGTCCGTTCACCGGACCTTGCTCGAAGAAGCCAGCAAACTGCTCGATACCCTGCCCGCTGGCGATCAGACCGATGGTTTGAAAGCACGCGCGCGCTCACTCCTGCTCTCCCGACGTGAACGCGCCCTACGAGACGAATAATCGTTTTTTAATTAGCCGCATCGGATCTTCAACAACGCATCGTCGCAACAACGCAGCATGGTCACGCGCCAGCCCAAAGGGCGATCCTCTTGGGGCACTGGCGCGCACGGGATGTAAAAACCGTTCAATCTCGTTTGCCCCAGCACGGAGAAAACATGACCTCTAGCAACTACCACAAGCGCAAGATTGCCGATCGTGATCTGCATCCTGAAACGCAGATGATGTCGTATGGCTATGACCCCTTCCTCTCGGAGGGATCGGTTAAACCGCCAGTCTTCCTCACTTCGACATTTGCGTTTCGCACAGCAGAGGACGGCGCCGAATTCTTCGATATTGTTTCCGGACGCAAGCCCGCGCCTGAAGGTGAGAGTGCGGGCCTCGTCTACAGCCGGTTCAATCACCCGAATCTGGAGATTGTCGAGGATCGGCTGGCCTTGCTGGACGGTTCCGAGGCTGCCGTTGTCACATCGAGCGGCATGTCGGCCATCGCAGCGATCCTGTTTGCTTTCCTGCGGCCGGGCGACTGTGTCGTGCAGTCGGTGCCGCTATACGGTGGCACCGAGACGCTGATCTCCCGCTTTCTTCCCGAATGGGGAATCAGTTCGCAGATCATCGAAGACGGCCTGTCCGCGCAAGCCATCCGGGCCGCGCTCGAGACAGCAGCGACGAAGGGCAAGGTTCGCATGTGCTACATCGAAACGCCGGCGAACCCGACCAATTCGCTGTTCGATCTCGAAGGACTGCGTCAGGAAATCGATGCCTTCGAGCAGCGCCACGGTTATCGTCCGGTTTCGGTATGCGACAACACGTTGCTGGGGCCGCTGTACCAGAAGCCCGTCAAACAGGGGATCGATCTGAGTGTGTATTCGTTGACGAAGTACATCGGCGGTCACAGCGATCTGGTCGCGGGCGGCGTCACGGGACACCGCGAACTGATCATGAAGGTACGCGCGATCCGCAGCGCGCTGGGTTCACAGCTCGACCCGCATTCGTCATGGATGATCACACGCTCGATGGAAACGCTCGTGCTTCGCATGGAGCAGGCTGCGCGCAGCGGCAGCGCCGTGGCGCGGTGGCTGGCGAACAATCCGTTCAAACCCGTCAAGGTTCTACACCCTGAACTCATCGACGATCCGGCGTATCAGGCGGTGTATCGACGCCAGTGCACTGGCCCCGGCTCTACGTTTGCGTTTGTACTGGACGGCGGTCGTGAGCAGGCTTTCCGGTTCATCAACGGGTTGACGCTTTTCAAGTCGGCAGTCAGCCTTGGCGGGACGGAGTCTCTCGTGTGCCACCCCGCGTCGACGACACACTCGGGCGTTCCTGCCCAGGCGCGCGCTGCGGCGGGCGTATCAGAAGGCTTGATCCGGATATCAGTCGGGCTGGAACATCCCGATGACCTGATCGCGGATCTGTCGAATGCACTGGAACACTGCTAGTCCATCGGGAAAGTGGCGGCGCATAGAGCGCCGTCACGACTGTTCCACGGTCGACGGCTATCGCATGACGGGTCAACGCAACGCACAACGCCGAACCGATACATCAGATTCCAGACAGCGGTACGCGTAGAGATGATTGCGCGGAGAGTGAAAACGTAATGATTTTCGTTGCCTGTCTCATTAACTGCAGGACCATTTTAAGGGTCTATCCTCCACCTTATCGAAGGAAATCAACCGCGATACGGAGGACGGGATGCAAGGCGATCCAAAAGTTATCGGGTACCTGAACGCCGAGCTGAAGTATGAGCTGACGGCCATCAACCAGTATTTTCTACATGCCCGGATGTACAAACACTGGGGGCTCAAAGAGCTTGGCGAGCATGAATACAAGGAATCCATCGAGGAGATGAAGCATGCGGACAAGCTGATCGAGCGCATCCTGATGCTCGACGGTTTGCCCAACCTGCAGGATCTCGACAAACTGCTCATCGGCGAAGACACGCTGGAGATACTCCAGTGTGACCTCAAACTCGAACAGGCAGCCCAGACCCACCTGAAAGAAGCGATCGCATTTTGCGAATCGGTCAGCGACTTCATATCGCGTGAGATCTTCGTCGCGATTCTCGACGACACCGAAGACCACATCGACTGGCTGGAGACGCAGATCGAACTGGTCGATAAGGTCGGCATCCAGAACTATCAGCAATCGGCTATGGGGTCACCCGACTGAATCTGGACGATGCGCGACTGATGCCTCGCAGACGACATGAAGGCTCGCCAGGTCACTCCGCGGCGGGCTTCTTCAACTATCGAGTGGGTCAACTCTTCGAACAGGTCAGCGCGCACATCACTCCATGAACGCGCCTAATGGTTGGATGAAATCATTTCATTTTTATTCATGGATCGGCTAGCATAAAATCCCGCAAAAGCAAGCAATAAACGCAAGCTTTTACCGGACATCAAGGCGCCAGATCAAAATGAGTACAGATTTCACATTTGGTATTAAGAGCATTTGTTTCGATGAAGACTACCACCCTTCAGACAATACGCGTATTACCACGAACTTTGCCAACCTGGCTCGAGGATCCAGCCGCCAGGAGAACTTACGCAACACCTTCAGGATGATTGACAATCGTTTCAATGCACTGGCGCATTGGGACAATCCTGAAGGCGACCGTTACACCGTCAAGCTGGAAATCATTTCGGTTGAAATGAACATCGACGGCGAACGCAGTGGCAATACCCTGCCTTTGATTGAAGTATTGAAAACGAATATCTTCGATCGAAAAACTGGCGAACACATCGAAGGTATCGTGGGGAATAATTTTTCCTCTTACGTACGAGACTATGATTTCAGCGTCCTGCTGCTGGAACACAATAAAAATCAACCCGGGTTCAGCACGCCGGATGATTTTGGATCTCTGCATGGCAAGCTCTTCAAGAGTTTTGTGAATTCGAGCACTTACAAGGCTAATTTCAAGAAGCAGCCTGTTATATGCCTCAGTGTTTCGAGCAGCAAGACCTACAATCGGACTGAAAATCAGCACCCTGTATTGGGCGTTGAATACCAGCAAGATGAATACTCGTTGACTGACGAATATTTCAGGAAAATGGGCCTACAGGTCCGTTACTTCATGCCGCCGAATAGCGCTGCGCCTTTGGCTTTTTATTTTTCCGGCGATCTGCTTGGCGATTACACCAATCTCGAACTGATTGGCACCATCAGCACGATGGATACGTTCCAGAAGATTTACCGGCCTGAGATATACAACGCGAATTCTGCAGCCGGAAAATCCTATCAACCAAGTTTGAAACACCAGGATTATTCGCTCACCCGGATTGTTTATGACCGGGAGGAACGTAGTCGACTGGCTATTGAGCAGGGACGGTTTGCTGAAGAGCAGTTTATCAAACCATACCAGGCGATTCTCGAGCAGTGGTCCGCTAACTACGCTCTTTGATTAATCGAAAAAGACAAGGTCATATACTGTGAAAAAATTGCTACCCACTGCAACCGCTGGCAGCTTGCCCAAACCCTCCTGGCTCGCACAACCGGAGACGCTCTGGTCACCGTGGAAACTGCAAGATGAGGGATTGATCGAGGGCAAACAGGATGCTTTGCGGTTGTCTCTGCAAGAACAACAACACGCCGGTATTGACATCGTCAGTGATGGCGAGCAAACGCGCCAGCATTTTGTCACCACGTTTATTGAGCACCTCAGCGGCGTTGATTTCGAGAACCGCAAGACCGTGAGAATTCGCGATCGCTATGATGCGAACGTACCGACGGTCGTTGGCGCTGTTGCTCGCCAGAAGCCGGTCTTTGTCGAAGATGCAAAGTTTTTGCGTCAGCAGACCAGCCAGCCGATCAAATGGGCTTTGCCGGGCCCGATGACCATGATCGATACGCTTTACGACGATCATTACAAGAGTCGCGAAAAACTGGCCTGGGAGTTCGCAAAGATCCTGAACGAGGAAGCGAAAGAACTGGAAGCTGCCGGCGTAGATATCATTCAATTTGACGAACCCGCATTCAATGTTTTTTTCGATGAGGTGAATGAATGGGGCGTCGCGACGCTGGAACGGGCAATTGAAGGTCTCAAATGCGAAACGGCCGTGCATATCTGCTATGGCTATGGCATCAAGGCCAATACGGACTGGAAAAAGACGCTGGGGTCGGAGTGGCGGCAATATGAGGAAGCCTTTCCCAAGCTGCAAAAATCCAGTATCGGCATGGTTTCGCTGGAGTGTCACAACTCTCACGTTCCCATGGATCTGATCGAGCTCATTCGCGGCAAGAAGGTGATGGTGGGAGCCATCGATGTGGCATCCGATACCGTTGAAACCCCCGAGGAAGTCGCCAACACGTTGCGAAAAGCACTGCAGTTTGTGGATGCCGACAAGCTCTATCCTTGCACCAACTGCGGCATGGCGCCCTTGTCGCGTGCAATCGCGAGAGGCAAGCTGGAAGCCTTGAGCGCAGGCGCGGAAATCGTCCGAAAAGAACTTTCGAACTCATTCTGAGTTGAAGTCGGAAGTGGTGCTCGGGGATTGAAGGCGGTATTGCTTTCAAGGGATTTCTTAAAACAACTCCCTGAATCTATTGAAATACGCCACCCTTGCTGCCCGAGTATCCACTGGCCTTCCTTAACACTTTCGAGCTGCGCCCCAAGTATCCAGTATCTATCATGGCACTTTCCAGTACTGCTATCGAGCCACTGAGCTTTCGCGAAGCGCTCGGGCACTACGCTTCCGGTATCACGGTGATTACGTCACACAATGATGGCGAGCTGATTGGCTTCACTTGCCAGTCGTTCCATAGCGTGTCGATGAGCCCGCCGCTGGTGTCATTCAACGTCATGTCCAGTTCGGCGAGTTATCCCAGGATTCGCGAGGCAGGTCGATTCGCAGTCAATATCCTGTCAGACGAGCAGGTCCAGATTTCCAACCAGTTCGCCCGGCGAGGCACGGACAAGTGGCAGGGAGTCGAATGGCAGACATCGCCACTGGGAAATCCGATCATCGCCGGCAGCCTTCACTGGCTCGATTGCGAAATTTACGCCGAACACGCCGCAGGTGATCACCTGATCGTGATCGGCGAAGTGAAAGCGTTAAACCTGCAGGAAGCTGCTGCGACACAGCCATTGCTGTATTTCAAAGGACAGTATCGAAACATCGCCGCGCATAGTGCGGTTTGAGCGCCGACTTCCGCTGCGCTCTTTTGCGCTTCAATCGATTGAGCGCTTTCCTGTCGCTGTTGGCGCTGATGTACCAGCTGCGCAGCATGCTCCTCTGATTCACAAGGTATCGAGCTGTCTTGAGTTCATTGAAAAAGGCACTGAGCGAAGGACGCTTCGTCTGCGTGCTGGAGGTCGTTCCTCAACAGTCCCCTTCGCGCCTGGCCGCGCTCGAGCAAATCTTGCAACGCGGGCAGCTGGCAGGCTGGCCGTTGCTGCCGGCCTTCGCCGATCGCGTCGGTGTGCACTCGGACTTGAGCCCCCTGGAAGGCGCTGGAGGACTGGGCAATCCAGCCTCATCCTTGCTGCACTTTTCAGGCAAGGATCGCGAGCGTGCAGACTTGCTGCTCCAGATAGAGTCGATGAAGGCCCGTGGCCTGAAGCAATTGTTGCTACTCAGTGGTGATCGCTTGCCAGGGCACCATCCTGATCAAGCACCCGTGCGCTATCTGGAGTCGGTACCTGCGCTGCAGATTGCCCGTGAGCACTGCCCGGACTGGCTGTTGGGCGCCGCGTTGAACCCGTTCAAATACCGCGAGGAAGAAGGCGGCGCACAGTACCTGAAGGCACAGAAAAAGCTTCTGGCTGGCGCTGATTTCCTGACCCTGCAACTGGGTTTCGACGCTTCCAAGCATAGGGAAGCCCAGACATGGATGCGCGCTCAGGTAAGTATGAAACCCATGCTGGCCTGTGTAATGACGCTGACTGACAGGCGCGCGGCCGCTCTGCAGGCAGTGCCCGGCGTCGTCATCACCGAATCCATGCGTGAGCTGTTGTACAAGGAGCAGCAGGTATCACAGGCCTATGCCAGCGCACGAAGCCTCGAACGCCTCGCCCTGCAGATAGTGGGCCTGCAATTGATGGGCTATGCGGGTGCTCATGTGTCCGGGGTGCACACGCTGGAAGAACTGCTTTCGTTGGAGCAGGCTATTGCTGAGCTGCGGGACGGCATGACCTCACTGACCGATTGGGCCGAACGATGGCGTGCAAGTTGGCAAATGCCAGGTGCGCGCGAAGTATGCTTCGCTCCCGAGACCGACGCGTGGGAAATGGGCCAATCGGATGTCACCGCCACCCGCCGGGAGCGCCTGCAGCACACGCTGCTCTCTGCGGTACATGGCCAGTTCTTCAGTCGCACTGGATGGCTCAGCAAAGCCTTTGGCTGGAGTGTGACGCGGCCGATCTGGAAGGCGGGCGTCGCTGCGGATGCGCTACATGCTGTCGAACGGACGGTCAAACGGCCTCTGGTCGGCTGTGATACGTGCGGCCGCTGCCGCTTGCAAGACACCCTCTACGTGTGCCCCGAGACATGCCCCAAAGGCCTCGCGAACGGCCCCTGTGGCGGTACCCGGCTCAATCGTTGTGAATTTGGCGACCGCGAGTGCGTGCACAGTGTCAAATACCGGATTGCCAAATCTGCCAATCAGCTACCTGTGCTGGCGCAAACGTTGATTCCATGCATCGAAGCAGAAAAAAGGCACCGCAGTTCCTGGCCTGAATGGTTCGAGCCAGAAGATACGACGCCAGGGCGCTGATGCGAGCTTCAGAGAGTGGCACTCTAACGTCGCTGCCGGGCGCTACACGAGAGAAGCCTCTACCGCTTGATGCGCAGATAGGCCCGACTGATCATAGGACGCGTATGCACCCAAAGCCGTGATGCCAGCCACGACGCGGGTCGGTCCCGCACTTCCAGGCGAGATATCGAACGCACGACGTTTGCATCTTTTTGCGGATAGTTTGGCCCCGTCTCGCACGTGTAGAGATGACGAAAACCCGCCTGCTGCGCAGCATTCAGATAATCGTCGTCGTAGTAGCCTTGAGGCCAGCACAAGTGGTCGGACTCTTCACCGAGCCGGGCTTGAAGCACAGCTCGTGATTCGGTCAGGTCACGCATGAGACGCTCGCGCTTGTCCTGCGCGCTGGCTGCAACTTTGTCCCATCTCACGTGCGTGTGCGTATGGCTATGAAATTCAAACGTGCCCGCCGCGCGCATCGCATCGATCTCCGACCAGCGCAGGATCACGCTGTCAGCCGCGCCGTTTTCGATCGCCACTTCGCCCGCATGATGATCGAGCAGCGGCGGCAATGCGCCACCCGAGTCGGCATGAGCGCGCGGCGGCCCTTCTCCCGGCCAATTCGTCACGAGAAAACACAGCGCGGTGAGTCCGTGCGCTTTCAGCACGGGATACGCGTGCACCCAGTTGTCGAGATAGCCATCATCGAAAGTCAGCATGACGGACTTTTCCGGCAGCGGCTCGCCTGCGAACCATGCCATCAGCTGCGCACTGCCGATTGTCCGGTAGCCGGACTTTGCGAGCCATGCCATCTGCGCAGCGAAGTGCGCAGGCGACACGGTGATCATGCCCGGCGATGTGCTGATGTGGTGGTACATCAGCACCGGTACGACTCTGGCGCTGCGTCTCACGTCGCCGCCCGGCGCCAACGACCTGCAAGGGTTCGCCGTGCTTCGAGCCCTCGCCGATAAAATTCGACCGTTTCGCTGGCCATGTTCTCCACCGTGAAATGACCGTCCGTCTTGACGAGGCCCGCTGCGCCAAAGCGCGCACGCAGTGGCGCATCGTCGACCAGTCGCGCGATCGCGCTACGAAGCGCTTCGACATCCTTAGGCGGCACGAGCAGGCCATTCACGCCGTCCTCGATGAGCTCGGGCACGCCGTCGACGCGCGTGCCGATCACCGGTAACCCGATCGCCATTGCTTCGATAAACGCCTGGCCCAGTGCCTCCTGATGCGTCGGTAACACGAAAAGATCACAGCCACGCAAAACGTTGTACACGTCCTGACGGAACCCGAGCATATGGATGCGATGTGCAAGACCGAGTTCCGCGATCATCGTCTGAAGCCGGCCGAACTCCGCACCATTGCCCACGATTACGACGTGCAGATGGGGCCGCTCGATCATCAGCGGGCCAACTGCAGCGATCAGTTCATCGTGGCCTTTCTTGCCACGCAAAATGGCGACAATGCCCGCGATCGTCGCTTCCGGCCCCACTCCGAGCTCGTCGCGCAGCGAGGAAAGAGCAAGCGGCTCCGGCTTGACGATACCGTCGTAAATCATTTCGACGCGACCTTCTTTCACGCCCGCAGACACGAGGTAATCGCGAACATAGCGACTCACCGCAACCACCCGGTGAGGAAACAGGTTATACGTGGCGAGCGATGTGATCGGCAGCGCGAGATGGCGCGTCCGCACGATGAGCGGTGTGCGAGCGAGCCGCCCCGCCATGCCCGCCACCAGGCTGTCGTGTCCGCTGTGGGTATTCAGGATATCGAACTGGCCGTGCGCAAGAATGGAGCGAATCTGCAGCATCGAGCGCACATCGGCGCCCGACCGAATACGCGCGTGATGCACGGTAAACCCTTCGGACCGCGAACGCTCGCCGAGCACCGCATCGCGCGGGCACACGAGTTCGATGTGATGACCGAGCGCGCGCAGCGCGATCATCTCCTTCAGCGTACGGACTTCCTGACCGCCCCACCCACGCGACGACTCGCTGTGAAGAATACTTAAAGCCTTCATGTACCGCCTGCCTCCCTGCAAAGTATGGATCGATGGGTGTGGGGATTGAAATGATTGGTAATATTTTTTTCGTACCGGCCCACCTTGGCGCAAAACGTGAGGAGTCCCCCGTGCGAGCGCGCTTTCCGCGGAAGGCGGGACCGGCAAGATCCTTGCAATAACGCTGATCATGAGTCGTTCGTTGACAAATTTGTTTCTATTTTTTACAGATTGCCTTACCGCGATCCGATCAGTTCTGGATCAGTCGAAAGCAAACGTTTGCAGAGAGTAAGGATCTGACTCGCAGATCGCGTGATCTTTGATGCAGGTGTGGTGCATCTATATGTTTGATGTTCCCGGTATCTGCAACACGGCAATAACCGCTTCCGATCGCGAGGCGTCATATCGCCATCGCATCACCACACAACCAGATGAGTCGTAGAATCTGATTTGGTGCGTTGCTCGTGATGTCGAGCAATCCGACGCTGCGCCGCGAACGCACGCCTTACGTAGTGAGTGGTAGCAAAGTGCGACCTTTTCGGCACAGACCCGTGTCTGCCCGTTTGTCTCAAGCGATCTCGCCCCGCGCCGCCACGCTGGCAGAGCGAAATGTCCGACGAAGTACTCGAAACAGACTATCTCGTGATCGGTGCAGGGGCCGCCGGGATGGCATTTGCGGACGCGTTGCTCACGCATTCTGATGCGACGTTCGTCATCGTCGATCGCCGGCACGCTCCCGGCGGTCACTGGATCGACGCCTATCCGTATGTTCGCCTCCATCAACCGTCTGCTTTCTACGGCGTCAGTTCGGTGCCGCTTGGCGAGGACGTGCGGGATCTGGCCGGCACGAATACCGGTTACTACGAACTGGCCGGACCGGACGAGCTTCGGGCCTACTTCGCGAAAGTCATGCACCAGCGCTTTCTACCAGGCGGTCGTGTCCGGTATTTCCCATGTAGCGAATACTTGGGAGAGGGACGATTTGTGTCCCGGCTCGCACAAGCGTCATGGAAAGTTCGGGTGCGGCGCAAGATCGTCGACACCACGTATCTCGAAGGGACCATTCCTGCAACCAGCACGCCGCCGTTCGAAGTCGACGATGGTGTCCGATGCGTGCCTGCAGGCGAGATCGCACGCATGACGGAGCGGCCCGAGCGTATCGTCGTCATCGGTGCGGGCAAGACGGCTCTCGACACCTGCGTGTGGCTGCTCGAGCAGGCGGTGCCCGCGTCAGCTATCCAGTGGATCAAGCCGCGGGAAGCCTGGTGGATGAACCGCCGGTTCCAGCAGCCGCTGACTCTGCTTCCCGAGTCGTATCGCGGCGTGGCACTACAGTTCGAGGCGATGTCGCAAGCGACTTCCATCGAAGATCTCTTTGCGCGTCTCGAAGCGGAAAAGTTCTTTCTTCGCGTCGATCCTGGCGTCGTTCCCACCATGTTTCGCGGTGCGGTAATCAGCGAAGCCGAACTGGAGCTTCTACGCAGAATAGAGGATGTCGTTCGTCTCGGCCACGTGCGGAAGATAGGACGTGACGAGATTGTCCTCGACGAAGGTCACGTGCCTACCAGCAAGGCGGCGGTACACATCCACTGCGCGTCGAGGGGGCTGGCTCGCCGTCCGCTGCGCCCGATCTTCGAGGCGGGGCGAGTCACCATTCAGCCAATCTTCCTGGGATTTGCGTGCTATCAGTTCGCCATGCTGGGCATGATCGAGGCCCTCGTGGAAAGCGACGACGAAAAGAATCGACTCTGTCCACCCATCGCTTACTGGGATGCGAACAGTGACTACGTGTCCGGCTTCCTCGCAACGCTTGTGAACGAGCGGGCCAGGATGTCTTGTGCGGCCCTGACGGCCTGGGCGAAGGAAACCCGGCTCAACCCGTTCGGCGGAATCGCACACTACCGCGATGTGCCCGATGTCATCGATGCTCGTGAACGCATCAAGCGCTGTGGCGCGGCGGCGGCTGACAATCTCGCACGGCTCGTTAAGAAAACCACGGCATCGGCGGAAGGCATTGAAGGTTCAACTTGATGGACGACCCAAGGCACACGCAGACGCAGGTGCGCTGTGCCACGTATCTGACAGCAACCGTAAGGCGAAATCAGTTCGCCACTGCTTCATACCAGTACGATCTGTTCGGTCATTTCACTGTCCTCCCGTGCGTTATGTGCGCAAGGGGCGTAACCCCGCGCGAACTTCGTCGGAGAAGATGCGTGGTTGTTCCCATGCTGCGAAATGACCACCCTTCTCAGGCCGGTTGTAATAGATAAGGTTGTGATAAGCCCGCTCTGTCCAGCTGCGCGGCGCCTGATAATTCTCACCGGGGAAGGCACTCACGGCGGCAGGGACAGACACGTCAGCGGCAGCGTAAAAGTTGAAATGCGACTCCCAGTAAATGCGAGCAGCTGACACGCCGGTATTGGTTAGCCAGTAAAGCGTGATGTCGTCCAGCACATCGTCTCGCGTCAGATCACCTGAGGAGAACCCGTTCACCGTATGTCCGTATACAGCCGACGTCATCGCAGCCGCCGGCTGGCCATTGCCATCGGGGTGGTCCATCAGCCAGCTTGCCAGCGCGATCGGGGAATCCGCCAACCCGTAAAGCGTTTGGGGACGCGTTCCCTGTTCGAGCGCGTAAGCCCGACGCTTCTGCAAGGCGAGCAA
The DNA here is from genome assembly GCF_003121405.1 of Paraburkholderia sp. C35. Classification (GTDB taxonomy): domain Bacteria; phylum Pseudomonadota; class Gammaproteobacteria; order Burkholderiales; family Burkholderiaceae; genus Paraburkholderia. The sequence goes on from NZ_QBUY01000001.1 coordinate 13,236, forward strand.
TTGTTCGTACGCGTGCCGCTCTTCGTCCGAGAGATTGGGCACAGTTGTAGCATTGTTCTGGAGCGCTTTCACAATCTCGGGCGGAAGCGTCGCCGGGAGGTTGACGTGAATGCCCATCAGTTCCGGCGGCGCCTGTTTGGCCATCACGTTGGAGACGATCGCACCCAGGTCGCCACCCTGAGAGGCAAACCTCTCGTATCCCAGGCGTTTCATCAGCTGGACCCACGCACGCGCGGTACGCTCCGGACCCCCTCCGGTCTCGGTGGGCTTGCCGGAAAATCCATACCCCGGTAAAGACGGAATGACCAGATGAAATGCGTCCGACGCACTCGCGCCATGCGCTGTTGGATTGGTCAACGGATCGATGATCTTGAGCTGCTCGATGATTGAACCAGGCCAACCGTGCGTCACGATCAGTGGCATCGCGTTCTGATGTTTCGATCGAACGTGAATGAAGTGAATATCCAGTCCGTCGATCTCGGTCACGAAGTTCGGATACGAGTTCAGCTTCGCTTCGCATCTACGCCAGTCATAGTCGGTTGACCAATGACGTGCGAGTTCCTGCATCATCGCGAGTGGCACGCCTTGCGTGTCGTCGGTGACGGTTTCGCGCTCTGGCCACCGTGTCGCCTTGATGCGTCGGCGTAAATCGATCAGCTGCGATTCGGGTACGCGCACACGAAGCGGGCGAATAGCGTTGTTGTCGCCGACCGTCGCCGGCGCGACATTCGTGATCGCCCGGTTCGTCTCTGCGAAGGCGAGTTGGCTCAACGAACCGGCAGCGATAGCGGCCGCCGCGACGCCAATAAACCGGCGGCGCGACGGGACCTGGGGAATGGTGCTGTCTGACATAGGATGTCCTGATAGTCATGTAACTGGATTCGGATCAGTGACCATGCGATGCATGAGCCGCCCATGGCGGTGCTTCATGCAGCAGATGCAGAGCCAATGTGTCGTTACCTTGAACGCGTCATCCGTTGCGACAACTCGCCCGCGATTTCCATCAGCGCTAGAGCACTTATTTCACCCAGCACGTCCTTGGCTCGGGTTGGCGCGACGGACCATGTTTGTGCGCGAGTGTTGTCGCTTGACTCGCTGCTGCGCTAGCTCGCTACACGTTGAATGTATTGAAACGCCCGGATGTATCGCATTTGTGTCCGGGCAACGCGGTTTGTGTAAGCGCACGTATCGATGTATAGAGCAGATACATGGCGATACAAAACCAGGCTCGAGCCGCTGCGCCCGGCGGGAATGCCAGACAAAAAGTCCTGCGCTTTCATCCGACGTTTCGAGCGCTTCGCATGCGTCCCGCTTCATGCCGATCAGCATCGACATGGCGGTCTTCACGGCGAGATTTCCGCCAGCAAACATCCCCCCGAGACACACAGCGACATTCAGGCACGACGTGACCGAGTCGCCTGACGGGTGCATAGCCGCAGGCCCGTTGGCATGTGCCGAACAGTCGCTCGAGCGTCCGCGCATGCACGCCGCCGCCTCACGAGATGATGATCGTTCTCTTGTGCCCTACCACGGGAGTTGTGCAAAGGGTGCGCGGAAATCAGGCGCTGGCAGCGCAATTTCGTCGTGCTAGGATTTTCGTTCTTCGCTAGGAGGAGTTCGGCATGGCAACCGAAAACGTCGGTCACTTTCAGGTGACGACACTCATTGGGCGGAAATCAAGTGGCGTCTGGTACGGTCGGTACCGGATTACGCGGCGCGACGATCCCGACGCTGTCCCAATCATCGAAGGAATGTGTCCCAACGCGCCGGATCCCAGCCTTGCGAGTGCTGCCGCCATGGCAGTCGGCAAGGAAAAGGCGGAAGCAGTGAATCCTGAGGACCTGCCCTCGAGATAACCGGCAGTAGTGATCCAGCTACACGCTGGATCTACCCGTACCGAGCAGGCTCGTGGGGAATGCAGCGAGCCCCGCGTTATCCGCCCGCGTTGTCATCGTCTGGCTGCCAGCCGCCACCTGCCGCGCGAAACACGGATACAGCCGCCTGGAACTGCGCGAGCAAAACCTGCACGTGCATGTCTTCCGCCGCGAAAAGCGTCCGTTGCGCATCGAGCACCGATAGCGACGTTTCCGCACCGGCGCGATACCGGCTTTCGGCAAGCGCAAGCGTGCGTCGCGCTTCGAGCAACTCCACATCCTGCGCGTGGGTCTGCGCCTGCGCGCCGGCGCTCGCATTGAGCGCCCGCTCTGTATCGCCAAGTGCCGCGATGATCGACTGGCGATACGTTGCAAGCAGTTCCTGCTGCCGCGCGATCGCCATGTCACGATTCGACGCAAGCGCGCCTGCGTCGAAGATCGGCGCCGTGAGGCCTGCCGCCACCGTGTAGAGCGGATTGTCGAAGATGTGCTGAATGCGATCGCTGCCCGAGCCGACCGTGCCCGTGAGCGTGATCGTCGGCAACATGGCCGCGCGTGCGGCGGCGACGTCCGCGTGCGCAGCCGCGAGTCTCGCTTCGGCAGACGCGACGTCCGGCCTGCGCGTCACCAGCGACGACGGCACGCCAGCATCGACGCCTGGCAGGCGGATATCATCGAGCGAACGTGTCGCCACATCGAATGTCGATGCCGGTGTGCCGAGCAGTGCCGCGAGCACCGCTTCGCTGTCGTTCGCCTGTTGATCGAGTTGCGCCACGCTGCGCTGCTGCGCCGCGACGAGCGCGCGCTGACGCGCAGTATCGAGCGGCGTGGCGTGCCCCGCACGCACTTGTGAATCGGTCAGTGCCAGCACGCGCAGCGCGATCGTCAGGCTGCGTTGCGCGATGCCCGCCCGCTCGCGCAATGCGACGGTCTCCAGCCACACACTGGCGACATCCGATGTGAGCGTCACCATGACTGTCGCGCGATCGTACTCCGTCGCCCGCGCTTCATCGATTGCCGCTTCACGCAATGCCCGATTGCGTCCCCAGAAGTCGAGCTCGTAACTGGCCGCGAGACCCAGATCGAAGGCGCTCCCGCCCGGAATCTCGTTGTTGACCATGAAGCCCGACTGGCGGCTCGCATCGGCGAATGCCGACACGTTCGGCATCAACGCGGCACCCGCGATACGCGCACGTGCGCGCGCCTGCTCGACACGCGCGTAAGCGGCGGCGAGATCGAAACTGTTCGACTTCGCGGTATCGACCAGTCGCTCCAGTTCCGCGTTTCCAAACGCCGACCACCAGTCCGGCGGGACGGGGGTGTCCGCCCCGCTGGCCGTTGCATATCGCCAGGCGGCGGGCAGCGGGACGGACTCGTCAGCGTGACGAGGCGTGGTGCAAGCGCCGAGCACCAAAATAGCGCATCCGATGGTCCAGAATTTCATCGCGCTACTCACTCGTCAGTGCCACGACAGGATCGAGCCGCGCCGCCTGACGCGCCGGCATGAAGCCGAACACGAGCCCGGTGAGCAACGCGCACGTGAAGGCGCCCAGAATGGCCCGGATCGAAAAGATCGCGGGAATCCCCGCAGCGATCAGCCCCGTGCCGATGATCAGTCCCGCCGCGACGCCAAGCGTGCCGCCCACGCAGGACACAACGGTCGCTTCTGTGACGAACTGTCTGAGGATGTCCCGCTGGCGCGCGCCCGTCGCGATGCGAATGCCGATTTCGCGCGTGCGCTCTCTCACTGTCATCAGCATGATGTTCATCACGCCAATCCCGCCGACGACCAGCGATATCGCTGCAATCAATCCCAGCATCAGCGTGAGCGTGCTCTGCGTTTCCGTCTGCGCTTTTACCGATGCAGCCTGGTTGTAGACTTCGAAGTCGTGCAGACGATGCGCGCGTTCCAGCGTCTGGTTGATCTTCTGCGCCGTTTCGTCGGCGAGGTCGAGCCGATCGATGAGCACGGAAATCCACGAGAGATTAGTCGTTCCGACCAGTCGATAGCTGCCCGTCGACCAGGGCACCATGATCATGTTGTCGTTATCGGCGTCGCCGGATGTCGCGCCCTTTTCTTCGAGTTCACCGATGACCTGAAACGGAACATTGTTGACCAGTATGTAGTGGCCGACGGGATCAGTCGCGCCAAACAGTTTCTCGCGAACGCGCTTGCCGAGCAGCACGACCGTCGCGAGACGACGTTCATCGTCCGCGCTGAAGAAGACACCACGCACGGGCTTCCAGTTCAGCACGCGCGGCGCTTCTTCGGTGACCGCCCACAGCGGCGACTGCGCATCGATATTTCCGTATCGCACCGTCACCGTGCTGTTCAGGAACGGCATCGCGGCCGTGACGTTGGGAACATCGCGCACGATCGATACATCGTCGAGAGACAGCGTTCCGCCTGGACCGCGCGGATTGTCGCCGCCGGGAATCACGTAAAGCCGGTTCGAGCCGAACGTGGCCATCTTTTCGAGCACCTGTTTCTGCGTGCCCGCGCCGATCGCCATCATGACGATCACCGACGCGACGCCGATGACGATGCCTAGCAGCGTCAGCAGCGTGCGGAAGGAATTGATCCACATCACGCGCCAGGCCGCGCGTAACGCGTCGCGCAGGTCCGCGCCGAAGCTGGCCGAGCGCGCGACACCGGCAGTCATCGAAGCGACGAGCGCGCCTGCATCGAGCGATGCACGCCGCGATGCGCGCGCAGGCGCGCCGGAGTCCGCGATGATCTGCCCGTCACGGATCTCGATGATCCGCCTGGCACGGGCGGCGACGTCGCGATCGTGGGTAATGAGGATGATGGTGTGACCGTCCCCGGCCAGATCTTCGAGCAGACGCATGACCTCTGCGCCCGTCTTCGAATCGAGCGCGCCAGTCGGTTCGTCGGCGAGCACGATATGGCCGCCGTTCATCAGTGCACGGCAGATCGACACACGTTGCTGTTGCCCACCGGACAGCTGGTTCGGCCGATGATCGAGCCGGTTATCGAGCCCGAGCCGGATGAGCAGATCGTCGGCCCGCCGCCGTCGCTCCGCTTCGCTGGCGCCCGAGTAGATCGCAGGCATTTCGACGTTCTCGCGCGCTGATTCGGTGGCAATCAGGTGATAGTCCTGAAACACGAAACCGAAGGCCTCGCGACGCAGCCACGCCAGTTCGTCCGCGCTGAAACCGGCGATATCACGCCCCGCGAACAGGTATTGACCTGCGCTGGGCCGGTCGAGACAGCCGAGAATATGCATCAGCGTCGACTTGCCCGAACCCGATGCGCCGACGATGGCCACGAACTCCCCTGCTTCGATCGACAGGCTGACGCCGTCGAGCACGCGCGTGACGGCAGACTGGGCGCCGTCCGCACTCGCCGTATTGGCTCCGTACGATTTGACTATGTTGCGCAATTCAATAAGTGGTGGCGCATGACTCACCATGTGAGTCTCCCGTCGACGGCACGCGAGTAGGTGATGCCCGTCACGAGCCGGTCTCCCGGAACGAGCCCTGACAGCACTTCTCCGTTGAGACGGTCATGCACGCCGATACGCACATCGCGCGACACGACGTGGCCGTCCTGGAGCACCCGCGCCTTGTAGCGGTCGGGCTGGCCATCCACGGGTGTCATCGAGGCCAGTGGCGCCGTGACGACATTGCCCGCGCGCCCGGCGACAAAGAAAACCTGTGCACTCATTTGCGGCATCAGATCGCCATCGCGATTGGCGATATCGAAGAGCACGGTGTACAGCACGACCTTGCTTCCCGGCTGGCCGCTGCCCGTCGCGCCCTGCCGCTGGCCGTTGCTATCGGACGAAACGGGCTGGTTCGGCGGCGCCGGCAGAATTTGCCGCACGCTTGCGTCCCACCGGCGATCGGCGGATCCCAATGTGGTGAACCAGACGCGCATGCCCGGTTTGACGCGCAGGATGTCGGCTTCGGACACCTGGGTCCAGACCGTCATCGTCGAAAGATCCGCGATGCGCAGAACCGTCGGCGTCTGGTACGTCGAGTTGAGTGTCTGGCCTTCGCGAGCATCGAGCGTGACCACCGTGCCGCTCATCGGCGCATAGATGCGCGTGTAGCCGAGTTGCGCCTCGTCGCCTTTCAGATTCGACTGTGAACCGGCAATCTGCGCGCGCAGATTGTCGATGGTCGCGGCCGCGTCGAGCAGCGTCGCGTGCGCACTCTGGAGGTCTTCGTCGCGTGTGGATCCGTCCGCGGCCATCTTGCGCTGCCGCTCGTATTGCTGTTGCGCGAATGATCGTCTCGCATATGCACCGACGAGTTGCGCGCGCAAACTCGCAAGCGCCGACTGGTCCGCGTCGACCTTCGCCTGCTGCACACTCGGATCGATCTCGACCAGCAGCGCGCCCCGCCTGACGACATCACCCGGCTTGACATGGATACGGCGGATTTCCCCCGAAGCCTGCGATCCGACATCGACATAGCTTTGCGGCTGCAAGGTCCCGAGCGCCGTCACACTCGACTCGATATCGCCACGCCCGATCGTGACAGTGGCAACGTGTTCGGACGTTCGAAAGAAGATCGCCCAGACCAGCCAGCAAAACAGGAACAGGATGACAACAACGGCCAGGTGCCGCCGATATTTTCCAAGATTATTTTTCATCACGGTGCTGGAAGACTGCCGGTTTGCGCTGCGCAGTATAAAGGCAGTCCGCGATGAACGTGAGGCATGTCATCTGTCTCGAAGCAACCCGGCAACGCAGCGACGCGGCGATTCGCCGGCATTCAGCCGGAGAATCGCCGCGTCATCGTTGCTGGACACGCCCGTCTTCAATTGCAAGAAGCTCAGAAGTCCGTGCGCACGGTCAGCATCACGTTGCGTCGAACCCCGAACTCGCTATAGAAGTTGCCAGGCGGACGGATGTAGTAGTCGCGATCGAAAATGTTGTTCAGATTCAGCGACGCCTGCACGTGCTTGTTGAACTGGTAACCGATCTGCGCGTTGAAAATCGCATACGCGCCCTGCTCGACGCCGCGCGAGATACGCGTCTGTGCAAGCATGCCGCCGCCGATAGAGAGACCTCGCATCATGCCCTGCGAGAACAGATAGTTGGTCCAGAGCTTGAACAGATGCTTCGGGTCCGTCCCATCCGTCAGGTTCGGCGTGTCGTTATCGTAGTGAACGTTCAGATACGTATAACCCGCATACAGATTCCAGTTCGGCAGCGGCTGACCCGTCACCTCGAACTCGAAGCCCTGATCGGTCGCCTTGCCGCCGGCAATCGATCCCGTCGGGTTATTCGGATCGGTGATCGCGCGATTGTTGTCGTTGATGCGGAACAGCGCCGCCGTCGTCGCCAGCCGGTTGTTGAAGAAGCTGTTTTTCAGGCCGATTTCGTACTGCTCGCCTGTGCGCGCGGGCAGCAATCCGCCCGTATACGTTGTCGCCGTCTGCGCGGTCAGGAACCTCGAGTAACTCGCATAAGCCGTCATCGACGGCGTGATGTCATACACGAGACCGACGTTCGGCAGGAAGCGGTGATTGACCTGCACTTGCGTGGTCCAGTCTTCGACGCTCGGAATGGTCGGCTGCGACTGCTCCTGCAGGAACGCTTCGCGCGCGCCGAGCACGAGCGTCAGCGGCGTCAGAAGATGGATGCGGGCCTGCGCGTAAATCCCGTACTGCTCGATACGATTGTTCGAACCGAACGTGAACGGCACGTCGGTTTTCTGCACGGCGTTCGGATCGAACAGGCTGAAAGTCTGACCGTCAAAAGGACCGTTCAGTGCGACAAAACCGGAATCCGCCGTGCTGTTTTCCAGCGTGTAATTGGCGCCGATCGTCAGCGTATGGGTCTGGCCGAACGCCCTGATCGGCCCCGTCACGTTGGTGTCCGCGCCCCACCAGTCGTACGTGTTGCGCTGGCGCTGTTCGCCATAGTAAGTGAGGCCGTCCGCCGTCGCGCCCGGACCGGCGTACGCGTAGTCCGCTTTCACGAGTTCGTGCCGGTAGAACAGCGTGGTCTGCGACTTCCAGCCGTTTTCGAAACGATGCACGAGGTTGCCGTTGACTTCATACAGCGACGTATATGCATAGTTCCAGCTCGGGCTGAAGTTCTGCGAATACGGGCTCTGCACACGGCCGACGGGATTGCCATCGGCATCGGTGACGCCGCTTGCGCCATAGTCGAGCCCGTTGATCGGATTGATCTGATATCCAGCCGAAACCGACAGCGTGGTGCGCGGGCTGAAGTCGTAATCGATCGCACCGTACGCCATGACTTCTTTTTCGCGCGTGCGGTCGATCGTCTTCAGCGCGTCGCTGCCGACCAGCACGGCACGCCCTCGCAGCGAACCATCCTTGTTCAGCGGGCCGGTGACGTCGACCACTTGCCGGGCGCTGCCGAACGAACCAATCTGCGTTTCGGTCGTGACATGGAAAGTGTCTTGCGGGCGCTTGCGCACGAGGTTGACGGTGCCGCCGGGATCGGTGACGCCGTCCATCACGCCCGACGGTCCGCGAATGACTTCGATACGGTCGTACATCGCGAGATCGAACTGCTGCAGGTATTGCAGACCGCCAATAATCGGCACGCCGTCGAATTCGATGCTCAGGTAGTTGCCGCGCGATTTGTAATAGGCCGTGCCGTCGCCGTAATCGATCGACTGGACGCCCGTCACGTATTTCAGCGCGTCCTGGATGGACGTCAGGTTCTGGTCATCCATCCGTTGACGCGTGAGCACCGACACCGAAGCGGGAATTTCCTTGATCGCCTGCTCCGTCTTGCCTGCGATGGTCGCCGTGCGGCCCGCGTACGAGCCGCTGCCTTCCGTGGTCGCATCCGCTGCCGCGTTGACCTCGACGGCGGGCAACGTGCCGTTGGTCGTCGCCGACGTGGATTGCGCGTGCGCCTGCAGTGTCCATACGGCGAGCAGCGACAGTGCTAGACAGGTCATTTGCGGCCCGCGCGCAGGCCGCCGCGTAACGCAGGGTGGTGCGTGGTCTATGGTTGTTTTCATATGGCAATGAACCCAGTGCGTTAAAAAAATGGACGAGCAATGCCCTTCCGATCGAAAGCGGAGTTCTTCAAACACGACGAAGGGACGATTTATTGTTATGCAGTCCGGCCTGGCGAATGACCGGATATCGATGCGTTCGGATTGCGATGCGCTACTTCACCTATGCTCTCCAACGGCTGGACGTCGCAACGCCAGCACGATCACGAATGGCCCGCCCAGCAGCGTGGCGACCAGCCCCGCGGCCATTTCCTGCGGAAACACGACCTGCCGTCCAATCCACTCGGCCAGCACCATCAGCGACGCACCCACCATCGCCGACAGATACAGCTGTGCGAGTGGCCGTCTGCCGCCCGACATGCGCGCGATATGCGGCGCGATCAAGCCGACGAACGACAGCGGACCAACCAGCAACGTCGCAGTTGCGACCAGCATCGAGGCAAAGAGCAACACGATGAAACGTGCTCGCGCAACGGAAACGCCAAGGCTCGCTGCCACTTCGCCGCCCAGCCCCAGCGCGAGCACCCAGCGCGCGGTCAGCGGCGCAACGCACAGCGCAACAATGGCGACGCCGATGGAAGTCCACGCCGCCGCAGGCGCCACGTAGTACGTCGAACCCACCATGAAGTTCATCATCAGCCCGGCGCGCGGATCGCCGCTTGCCATCAACGCGCATACCACGGCCTGAAACAGCGAACTGATCGCAACGCCAATGAGCAACAGCCGCTCGGGCGCAAACGACGCGCGTTGCGCGAGCCCCATCAGCACGACCAGCGTGATCAACGCGCCTGCGGCACACCCTGCGAATAACGCCCCTGGTCCCGGGTCCGCGACGCCAAAAAGCGTGACGACGATGCCGAGCGCGCCACCCGATCCCACGCCGAGCAGATCGGGGCTCGCCATCGGATTAGCGGTCGTGCGCTGCATCAGCGTGCCGGCTACGGCCAGCAGCACGCCCGCAGCAAGCGCCGACGCGAGATGCGGCAAGCGCCAGAACAACAACGTGTCGAGTTGCGCGAACGTGGCGATCCGAAAGCCCTCGCCGTCGCGTGAAACGGCCAGCGACAGCAGGCAGATCACAGCCGTCGACGCGAGCCACCACGGCGCACGCGTCCAGACATGGATCGGTGTAACGGCGACTGGTGCGGCGTGATCGAGCGTCGGACGCGAACGAAGGCGCGGCAGCAGCGCGATCAGCAACGGCACGCCAAGCAGCGACGTGACCGTGCCCGTCGGTATCAGATAGGCGGAGAACACGTCGGCGGTCGAGACGAAGCGCACCAGTTCATCGGTTGCCCACAGCAGCGCTGCGCCGAGCAGCGGCGCCCATAGCAGGCGGTCGCGCAGACGGCGGGCCCCGGCGAGCTTGACGAGCGGCGGCGCGGCAAGACCAACGAAGCCGAGCACGCCCACCGCCGACACCACGCATGCCGTCAGCGCGACGGCGATCAGCAGCACCAGGAAGCGCGTAAAGCCAACGGAAATGCCGAGGTTGCGCGCGGTCGCGTCGCCCGCATCGAACACGCCGAGCGGGCGGCGAATCAGCCACGTTGCCAACGCACACGCGGCGCAGCCGGCGAGCAGATGCCGGCTGGCGTGCCAGCCGGTTTGATCGAGCGAGCCGCCGCCCCAGATCATCAGCCCTTGCAGCAGGTCGAAGTGAGACATCGACAGCGCGAGACTGATTGCGCCGCAGTACAGACACACGATCATCCCCGACAGAATCACGCCAAGCGACGACATGCGTTGCGACCATGCGAGCGCGAACACGATCAGCATCGCGGTTGCGCCACCAGCCAATGCAATCAGTTCGCGTCCCGACGACAACCAGCCTGGCAGCCACAATTCGGCGCACATCAAGGCCAGATACGCGCCGGGAAATACGCCGAGCGTCATCGGCTCCGCGAGCGGATTGCGCAGTACCTGCTGCGTGAGCGTGCCGGCAAGACCGAGCGCGCTTCCGCATAACAGCGTCATCGCGATACGCGGCAGCAGGCTGTCGCGCAGCAGGATCGCGTGGACGTCGAGCGGGTTCGCGGCGGTCAATGCGGACCACAGCGATGCGCCATCCAGCACATCGTGAATGTGATAGGCGGCGAGCGCGATAGCGAGCGCAAACAGTCCCCCGACCAGCGGCACACGATGATCGCCCGCCATGGCTTGCGACGGCGACGGCGACGGGTTGGACATCGGACTATCCACGTTGCGCGCTCCCGTCGGCAATCTGCGCGAGCGCGGTGGTGACCGCCCGTGCGAAACGCTGCATCGATATCAGGCCGCCATACGGCGCAATCACGGGCAGTTCCATCAAGCGAGCGCTGCGCACCGCCGGCAACGCCTGCCACAACGGATTGCGCAGCAACCCGGCGCGCACAGCCGGCTGCACCGGGCCGACCAGCAGCACGCTGGCCAGCCCGGCGTCCATAAGCCGCTGCACAGGCACGAGTGCGGAGCCCGCCATATTCATCGTCCACGCCGTGCGGCCGGCCGGCTTCGACGGGTGCACGGCATTGGCGACGTTCATCTCGCGCAGCAGATCGTCGAACAGGCTGCCCGCGCCGTAGACGCGCACAAAGCGATCGTCGACCGCATCCGCAACGATCACGGGCGATGCGCGCCATGCAGGTTGCGCATCGAGTCGCGCCTTTTCTCCGGCAACGTAGCGCGTCGTTGCGTCGAGCAGGGTCGTAGCGTGCGACTCGCGCGCCAGCGCCCGACCCAGCTCGACGGTCTCGCGACGCAAGCTCTGATACGGTTGCGGATCGCTCATATAAGCGCCGAGCGTGAGCGTCGGCGCGATGTGTTCGAGGGCGCCGCGAATGCTCGCATGGCCAGGCGTAATGATCATCAGGTCCGGCGCCAGCCTTTGCAGCACTTCGAAATTAGGTTGATACAGCAGGCCGAGATCAGCCACGCCAGCGGGCAGCGGCGGCTCGACAATGGTCTGCGTGTACCAGGGCGGCAGCGACATGCCGACGGGCGCGACACCGAGCGCAAGCAGCGTCTCGGTCAACTCCCAGCTCATCGTCACGATGCGGCGCGGCGGTGTCGCATGCGGTGCGGGCGCAACAGCCGCAGCGGTCCCAGCGGTCGCAGCGCTCGCATGCAGCCTGCCCGAGGCCGCGATGAACGCGCCAGCGGACATCGCGCGCACTACGCGACGACGTACGTGCGATCCGAGCTTCGACGTCATCGCGGCACTCCCACGACCCGGCCAGCAACGGGATCGGTCAGCACGTGCATCGGCACGCCGTAGATGGCTTCGAGGCAGTTGGCGCGCATCAGTCGATCAGGCGTGGCGCGCATCAACATCCGGCCTTCGCGCAATGCGATCACCTCATCGCAGAAGCGCGCCGCCATGTTCACGTCGTGCAGCACGACAACGGCAGTCATCCGGCGCTGCGCGCACAGCGTGCGAACGAGGTCCAGCACGGCAAGCTGATGGCCAATATCGAGCGCCGACGTCGGTTCGTCGAGCAGCATGCAGCGGCAGTCCTGCGCGACCAGCATCGCGATCCACGCACGTTGACGCTCGCCGCCCGACAGACTGTCGACGGCGCGATCCGCGTACTGCACGACGTCGGTCAGTTCCATCGCTGCGTTGACACGCATCGCGTCATCCTGCGTAAAGCGTCCGAGCGCGCCATGCCACGGATAGCGTCCAAGCGCGACGAGTTCGCGCACCAGCATGCCGTCAGCCGATGGCGGTTGCTGCGGCAGATACGCGACTTCGCGCGCGAAATCGCGGCTGGGCCAGCCGTCGAGCGCTCGTCCGGCGAACCCGATCGAGCCGCCTGTGGGCTGTAGCTGTCGCGCGAGCAGCTTGAGTAGCGTCGATTTGCCTGAGCCGTTGTGGCCGATCAGACCATAGACACGCTCGGCCTCCAGCGTCAGGTCGAGTGGATGCAGCAGCGTGCGCGCACCGAGCGCAAACGTGCAGCACTCCAGACGATAGAGCGGCGCGGCGCTGTCGTGCAGCGTACGGTCGGCCACGATCGTCGATCCGGCTGACGACTGCCCTTGTGTGTGAGACGAGGCCCGCGTGGCCGCGTTGTCGAACATATTCATGACGACACCGCCGCCGGCCCTGACTGCACTATTGAAACGCCGTCGCGCGAAATGTCTTCGACAATGGTTCCGTAGTCGAGCTTGATTTGCCGGTCCGCGAGGTGAAAGTAGCGATCGTCGTGCGTAATCGCGACGACTGTTTTGCCCTTCGCCTTTAGCGCGGGCAACAGGCGATGATAGAAAACGTCCTTGAAAACAGGATCCTGGTCGGCCGCCCATTCGTCGAACAGATACACCGGACGGTCCTCGAGAAACGCGACCAGCAGCGCGAGACGCTTGCGTTGCCCTTGCGACAGATCGAGCGTGGTAAAGGCACCGTTTTCGATCCGTACCTTGTGATCCAGCTGCAAATCGACGAGCAGCGTGTGCGCCAGTTGCTCGCTTTCGGGCGGCAGTCCAAACAGCGCATCGAAGAGATGGAAGTCGCTGAATACCACCGAAAACAACTGCCGGTAATGCTCGCGGTTCGACGCGTCCACGCGATGGCCGTCGAGCAACACAGCGCCCTCTTCTGGCTCGTAAAGACCGACGAGCAGTTTCGCCAGCGTCGTCTTGCCGCTGCCATTGCCACCCGTGAGAAACACGAGTTCACCGGGGCGCAGCGTCATATCGATGGGGCCGAGCGCGAAACACCCGTTTTCTTTTTCGCGGAAATAGCGATGCACGACCGCTTCGAGCCGGATGCTGCGAAACGCCGCCTGCGCCTGACTTGTACTCGCCCGTTCAAGCGGCAAGTCCGCATTCAGCTGTTCGATACGTTCGAGCGCAACGCGCGCGCCGCCGATGCCAGGCAACGCTGAAAGCAGACTCTCGATCGGCATGATCATGTACAGAAACACCAGTGCATAGCCCGACATAACGTGCGTATCGACCGTAAAGATGTGCGCCAGCACGAATAACGTCACACCCACGAACGCGAGCAGAATCAGGCTGCCCCAACTGGCGGCAGCGGCGTACAGCACATAGCCACGAGTACGTTGAACGCGCACGGCTTCGACATGCGGCGCGAGTGCTTCGCCGACGAAAGCCTCGCGGCGCGAACGATGCAGCTTGAGTTCCTTCGCGCCATCGAAGAGCGCGCGAAACTGCGTGACCAGCGCGTCTTCGCGCAAACGCGACGCCCGCAAAAGAAACAGCGCGCGGCCATTCACATAGTGGAATCCGAGCGATCCAATACCAATCGTCACGAGCGCAAACAGCAGGATTTGCCAGGACAACACGCCCAGATAGACAAGGCATCCTGCGATCACCGCGCCTTGCATCGCGATGGCGGGCAAGCCGATGAAAAACACCACGATCGCGTCGAGATCCTGCGTCAGCACCGCGAGCGAGCGGGCCGCGCCGTATTTCTCCAGATGCGCATAGGACGCGTTGGCGATGCGCGCGATCGTCCGCATTCTGAGCGTCGCTTTCGCGCGCTGTCCGAGATACATGAAAAGCGTCTGCGAGACGAGCCGCGTGACGAGCACGATCAGACCGACGCCTGCGAACTGCATCCCGAGCATGGACAACTGCGACGCCGGCGCGGCGAGCGCCCGGTTAATCAGCGCGACCAGCGCCGCGTTGCCGAGCCCGCTGACGACGCTCGTCGCCAGCGCGATCAGCACCAGCCAACGGGCGCTTCTGAACAGGAACAGGATCAGCGTCACCCGCGCCTCGGCGACGTGGTGTGTATTGCAATCTTTCCGGGTAAGATTGTTTCCGACGGGCGAATGAGACTCATTCCTTATTTCTCGCGATGTGCGGCTCAAAGGTTGATGCGTAAGGAGAATATCGGTTTCGAGAAACGAAATGCCGACAATCGATGTCGATTTTTTGACAAAATATGTCCATTATTCGACATTTATCCGTCGATTGGCCGCAGGCTGTACGCGGCACAGAGGAACAGATGAAAGATTTTTTACTGAAGCGTTATCCGATGGCGCAGTTGCCGCTGTCGCGCAGCGTACTCGCGCATGTGACTCGTCACAGGCACGGCGAGCGCATCTCGTGGCATCAGCATCATCATGGGCAACTGGTACTGGCAATAAACGGTGTGGTTCGTGTGCTGACGCCGCAGCGTACCTGGACGCTGCCTCAATCGCGAGCCCTGTGGCTGCCGTCGGACATCGATCACGAATTGCATGCGGTCGGCGCACTCGAACTGTGCAACGTGTCGATCGAACCCGAAGCATTTGAATGGTCCTGGGACGCACCACTCGCGTTGTCGGCGTCGCCGTTGTTGCGCGAGCTAGTTCTGAACCTGAGCGCAGGTGGCCCCAACTATCTGCCTTCCAGTCAGGCTGCCCTTTCCGCGCCGCTGCTGATCAAGGTTATCGCCGAAGCGGCGACCCTGCCGGAGAGCGGCGTCCCTCTGCCAACCGATGCCCGGCTCGTGACGATTTGCGAGCACATGATGAACGACCCCGGCGGCGATACACCACTCGATTTCTGGGCCGCGCGGCTGGGAGCGAGCGACCGCACGCTTGCGCGCCGCTTCAAGGAAGAGACGGGCATGACGTTTGGGCTGTGGCGGCAGCACCTGCGCGTGGACGAGGCCATCACGAGGTTGACGCTCGGCCAGCCGCTTTCACGTGTCGCGAGTGACCTTGGGTATAGCAGCGCGAGCGCGTTTATCGTGATGTTTCGCCAGATCACCGGCAGTCCGCCACAGCAATATCTAGCATCGTGATCGGCTCGCTATTTGGAATGTTCGGCGCCCTGATATGTGTCGGTCCAGGGCTCTAAACACAACCGCGTAGCGCGAATCTCGCTACTTACGGCTATCCGCCACTGGACGACATATATTGCTGCGGCGACGCGCCGAACAGTCGCCGGAACATCACAGCAAAGGCGCTCGGCGTACTGTAGTCGAGATCCAGTGCGACCTGAGTCACGCCAGCACATGCCCGAAGCTCATGCCCGTTTCTTCCTTGAAATGTCGCGCAAGCGTTCTGCCGCTGGTGCCGATCTCGTCGGCCCAGCGGTCAAGCGTGTAGTCAGTGGCCGGCTCCGTCATCATGTGCTCGCAAATGGCGAGCAACTTCGCGTCGTGCGGCAGAGGCAGCCCCTCTTCTCCCAGCGCCGGCGCTTCTTCGAGCATCTTTAGCAGGAAAGGCACCGCAAGGGCCGTGCGGCTGCCCGGTTCGTAGTCGTGGCCATCGTGGAGCATACCTTTGAGAAGCTCACGCAGTAGTGGCTCCACGGGAAGGACTTTTCCGTTCATCCACAGCCAGTCGGTCGTGCCAGGTTCAACGTTCACGGTGCACAGATGCAGGCTTCCAGTCGTCGTGCCCGCACCCCGTGGGCGGCTTCAGCATACAAACAGTCAACGGGAAGCAAAACCGCCTGGTAAGGCCGCTAGTTGATGGCACCCTTGTATAAGTTGATCCTTTTGAGGAGCCGTTTGACCCGTTCACGACTCGGCAAGCGCAACACCCCAATCTAAAGTGTGGGCTCCTATCCACACATCGAAGGAAGCCATCATGAACAAGATTGAACAGGTCCTCTTTTCAGGCAACAGCCACGCCACGATCAATCACGATCCCAATGTCCCGCGCGGTGAACACGGTGTACTCGATCTCGAACTGTCAGCAGCTGGCGACAAAAGCCGCGCGTTCATCGGCACCAATCTACACCCGAGAGCCGAGCAGTTATTTTCTGGGGCATGGTCGGCCTGTTACATCAGCGCATTCGAAATCGCTGCATCGCTCAAGAAAATCTCACTGCCTGCCGATTATTCCCTGGACATCAAGGTCAGCATCGGCGAGGTCGGCAACGGCCATTGTCTGGGTGCCGAGTTCACTGTACGCGCGCCTGGCCTGCAACCCGAAGTCGTCAAGGCAATCGCCGAACTGGCCCACCAGATCTGCCCGTACTCGAAAGCCGTGCACGGGAACATCGAGGTAGCCTTGAACATCATTACGGCGTGATTGGAACGGAAAGTCGTCATCTCCGTGTGATTAATATCGTATGCGATTAAATCTTATACGCTTTACATGCAGGCATTCCCTACATGGAAGCGACGCATGCTAACCAGATAAACGTTACTTAAGCCGTCTTATTTACACAGGTATTCATCATGGAAAAGATCGAGAAAGTCCTCGCCTCAGGCAACACCCACAGCACGGTGAATCGCGCACCCGAGTTGCAGCGCGGCGAGTTTGGCGTCTATGACCTCACCCTTTCGGCGCCCGGAGTTGAAACCATTGAGCTCATCGGTACCGAACCGCATCCGACAGCCGAGCAGTTATTCGCGGGTGCGTGGTCGGCCTGCTACACCACAGTGTTCGGGATGGCTGCCTCACTGAAGAAGGTTGCGCTGCCACTGGACTATTCCGTAGACGTCAAGGGCAACATCGGGCAGACCGCCACCGCGTGGTTTCTCGGCGCTCAATTCACTATCCGCGTACCTGGGCTCTCAACGGAAGTCGTCGAGTCGATCGCACGTCTGGCCCACCAGATCTGTCCGTATTCGAAGTCTGTGCGTGGCAACATCGAGATCGTTACGAACATTGTCACGGTCTGATCATAAAAGGCTCGCGCCTCTTACTTATCGTCTTGCCGGTTAGCCCCAGCCGCTGGGGCGGCGCACATCGTCATGCTTCATGTGCGTCGCTCCCGAGTGACGTCCAACGAAACGGACCGGCCGTTGCCGTCGATGCGACTGCGGGGCAGCCTTATCGAATTAGCAGAAAACAGCAAGTAAGCGCCGAATACCCGTCGCATTACCACTATTCACGAGGCATCCGATATGCAACAGATCGATTGGCTCACCCGTTTCATGGAACTCACGACCGTCACCGGGAAGATGGAAGTCCGGTGCATGATGGGAGCGCCGTGGATCCTCGAATATCCTCAGGCTGCGGCTCAGGAAATGCCGTATCACGTCGTCCTGACTGGCAGAGCGGTATTCGAGAACATCGACAATGGAGCGACCTGCGAAATACAGGCAGGCGACATCGTGCTATTGCCCCATGGCTCGGCGCACAAACTGCAAGACGGTAGCGGCGCGCTCCCGATGCCGTCCAAAGTACGCACATCAGGGTGTCTGTTGATTAGCGAAAATGGCGGGGACGGCGACGCATTCGATATGTTATGCGGACGCTTTCTGGTCTCACCGCCGCATGACCGCCTGATCCGGAGCTATCTGCCGTCGGAGCTCGTGATTCACTCCGAAGATGTCAACATTGCAGCAAGGAAGCTGCCGCAGGCGGAACGTCTGGGTCGACTCGTCGCGCTAATGCGGGCCGAAGCGATAGACAATGAAGTGGGGAGCGGCGCAATCCTGAATGGCCTTTCCTCTGCAATGTTTGCGTTGACGCTGCGGGTTGCCAGTGAGGCTGGTGAGGCCCGCACCGGAATGCTGGCGCTTGGCGCTCACCCAAGGCTTGCACCTGCGGCCGCGGCAATGTTCAACGACCCGGCTCGAGGATGGACGCTTCCCGAATTGGCAGGACTCTGCAGTATGTCGCGCGCTACGTTCATGCGGCAATTCCAGGCAAGCCTGGGCCGTTCGGCAATGGACCTGCTGACCGATATTCGTGTTGGCGCCGCTGCTAACGCGCTAAGGAAGACTACGTCATCCACCGAGTCCGTTACCGATCTCGTTGGGTATCAGTCAGTATCTGCTTTTCGCCGCGTTTTTACCGAGCGCATGGGCATGACGCCAGGCGAATGGCGTCACCGCGCACTCAAGGGCGACACTCCGCACCGATCGAACGAAGAAGCAAGCGGAAGCAGTGATTTTGATCGCGGAAAAGTGTGAACCGTGCGCGCGATTCGTTACACCACCAGTAGATCGACGACCGGGAAGTCGACGCGTATAGGTGAGACACGCTATTGCGTCCGCGGTGCGCGTCTCCTGTCCTGCGATGACCAGACGGTCGCGGACATTGGTCGAACGTCCCTTCCTGGCCGGATCGAGCGTCTACAGACAAATGTCTCGCCCGCACAACCTCACCCCATCTGGGCCGGAGCCCTGGCCAGCGAACCCAGCACATCGACAGCCCAAAGCAAGGTCCCACGCAAAGGTCCATGCAACCTTGCCTGATGTGCCCGATAAAGCATTGCGTGGCTCAACCTGGCCAGGTCACCGCGAAACGTCGTGCCGCGAAGCAATCCTAGCCGTCCCAGCGAAGCAAAAGCATCGTAGTCCGCAAGCGATACAAGTGCACCCAGATCCCGATACTGGAATCCCGGAACCGGCACACCATTGGACAGCAGCCGCGGAATATGAGCACACAGGTGCTTTGCTTGTTGATGGGCGACCTGAGCCGTCGGAGGCAGCCCGCGTTTCGATGTCGATATCGACATGCTCGCGCAATCGCCCAGAGCAAAAATAGACGGGTCAAGCGTGGTCTGGAGCGAAGGCAACACAATCAGTTGATTGGCCTCATTCGACTCCAGCCCGTCAAGGCCATCGAGCACGCCAGGTGCCTTCACACCCGCAGCCCAGACCTTGAGCGATGCATCGACCCATTCCTGGTGAAGTATCTTCCGATATTTGCATCCCGCCTGCGCGCACGGCCATCACTCTTGACGCCTTGCTTTCTGCAGGTCTTTTATTGGACTTACGATAATACGTATCGAGGTTTTAAATCATAATAATTGACAGGTGAAATGAATCATCAGCAGGCTCACCATCTGTTAATGAATGATCTGTGAAAATTTAAAGGTGCATGGAAAATAAATAGTTTATATAGCGATTCTCCGCCGGCTTACCGCGTCGCGTTTTTCACATAGATTGTCCGACGTCAATACGTCTATCGATATTATTTTTAATGGGTCAGCAAGAGGCGAAATCATCGGATGTCGTCGCCGATGCGTCGACGCAGATAGCGGATTCGGGAAGAAGACTACTCACACCGGGGGTGCTATGACGGCTCAATGGCAGGCAACACAGGTTGTGCCCGTCAGTACCTTCGAACATGTTGTGCCATCGCGTCTTCTCGCACAGCTAAACGAAACGATCAACATTGAGCGCGACGGATGGCGACCACGAGATGGCCGCCGCGCGTCCGATCTGGCAAGACAGTTTGCCGAGTTGCTACGAACCACACATGCATTCTCTACGATGGAAGCCAACGTGCGCGCATCGGCGCGACACTGGTACACAAGCACGTTTGGTCATGAACCGCATAGTGATCCACTCTATGTCTTGCGCTGCGTGAACCGCGACATGCCATTTCAGAGCTACCTGCGGCATTTCGATTCGCATGTCCTCACCTTGCTCATCTCTTTGCAGACCGTGGGCGAAGACAAAAAAAACGGCGATCTCGTAGTCCGGCTGAAACAGCGGCAACGATTTTCAGCCCTATCCCACTTCGTGATCAAGAGCTGGCTTTTTGTCGAGCATCGCCTTCCCCTCGCGCTTCGGCGCATAGTCATTGCATCCGACGAGATCCTTCGAGGATACGTGAGAATCCCTTGCACGCCTGGCAACGTATATATATTCAATGGCTTTATCACGCTTCACCATAACCTCAACGTTTCGACTGGAGAGCGTCGATCCCTGATCATTCACTACTACGATCCTGAGATGGCTATGGCACCCCGAAGGTTGCTGCGCAGAGTTCAGACGCTGATCGATCGGGCTAACTACAGGTTCTGATTGATTTGAGAGACCATCGCGGCAAATTCCTGGCATTGCAGACTACACTCGGTACACGCACACGATCTCGCGCTCTACCCTCCTGGAAGTTATGCGTCATGCCGATGCGTGCGACCGCCTGGTGCAATCCAGTTTCCGGCAATTTGCATATACGCATTCGTCGTTTAACAGACGGGAATGGCGTCGCTAGCATGCATGGATCTTCGACTTCATGCCTCGATGCTGACCATGTCTACCGTCGCTATTCCTTCCTCCCCTGCGGACGCTTCTACGCAGCAGGCGTCTGCCGCACCCGTCACGATCCGTTCCGCGCAGGACGTATCGCGCATCGTCAACGCTGGCGCAGCGGAAGGCAGCAATGCCCGCATCGTGATCGCGATTGCACTTGGCGGCGTCTTTCTCGACGCCTACGATCTGACCTCACTCGCCTACGGCATCAAGGACATTGCGAAGCAGTTCGCGTTGACGCCCGTGCAGGTCGGTTTCGTTTCATCGGCGATCACCTTCGGCGCGATTCTGGGCGCGCTATTCGGCGGTTATCTGACCGACCGGATCGGCCGGTATCGGGTGTTCATGGCGGACATGCTGTTCTTCGTCGTCGCGGCGATTGCAGCCGGTCTCGCACCTAATGCGTGGGTGCTCGGTGCCGCCCGCTTTCTGATGGGCTTCGGCGTCGGCCTCGATCTCCCCGTCGCGATGGCGTTTCTCGCCGAGTTCTCCCGCGTGGCAGGAAAAGGCAACAAGGCCGCAAGCGTCGCCGCGTGGTGCCCCGCCTGGTATGCGGCAACCAGCACCTGCTATCTGCTGATACTCGGGCTCTACGCTGTTTTGCCCGAGCATCATCTCGGCTGGCTGTGGCGATTCACGCTCGCTTTCGGTGCAGTGCCCGCCATCGTCATCATCCTCGTGCGCAGCCGCTACATCAGCGAATCGCCCGTGTGGGCCGCCAACCAGGGCGATCTCGAGGGCGCAGCGCGCATCTTGAAGCGAACCTGGGGCGTCGATGTCGTCGTTGAGCGAAGCACAGCAGCCGTTGCACAGCCGCGCCGCGCGTCGTGGCGCAATTATGGTGTGCTGTTCAACGCGACCTATCGCAAGCGCACGATACTCGCTGCCGTGATCGGCAGTGCGTCATCGTTCGGCTACAACGCGATCATCTTCGGCTTGCCTGTCATCATCACGAGCTTCTTCGCGCAAGGACCACTGACGACGATCGTCGCCTCGCTCGCACTCAATCTGGTGTTTGCCTTCGTAGGCGGTCTGATCGGCGTACGCACCGCGCCCACGGACGGCGCATGGAAGATGACGGTACTCGGGCATTCGCTGCAGTTTGCCTCCCTGATCGGACTGGCGCTCATTGGCAAGCCGAGCGGCGGCGTGCTGGTGGTCGTTGCGATCCTGCTGCTGGGCGGCTATCTGTTCGGCCAAGGCTTCGGACCCGGTTCCCATTCGATGACCTACGCGTCGCTCAGTTATCCGACGTCGCTGCGGGGCATTGGTGTGGGGTTCAATCAGACGCTGGTGCGCACGGCATCGACGGTTTCGCTGTTCCTGTTTCCCGTACTGGCAGCCGCGCTCGGCACCAAGGTGTTCTGGGTTATCGCCATTGCGCCGCTGACGTCGCTGCTGGTGCTGCTGGCGATTCGCTGGGAGCCGTCGGGTTATGACATCGATGGAGAAGACTATCGTGACGCAAATGCCGATGCGAACATCGGCCAGCGCCTAAGCGCCTGATGCCCGCACATCGTCACTAGACAGCAGTTGTCGCGATGCCTTCCAGCAGCGTGTCGCGCAATGCATTCATCGCGGGGTCGCGCAGATCGCGCGGCCGCGTCGCATCGATACGGATATCGCGTGCCATGCGGCTCGGCCGATCGTCGCCTGCGGGTGATAGCACGAGCACGCGATCCGAGAGATGCAATGCTTCATCGAGATCATGCGTGACGAGCAAAGCCGTCGTGCCGTGCGCCTGCGTCAACGCAAGCAATACGCGTTGAAGGCGCGCACGTGTGATCGCATCTACGGCGCTGAACGGTTCGTCGAGCAAGAGCAGATCGGGTTCGGCAAATAGCCCGCGCGCCAGTGCGACGCGTTGCGCCATGCCGCCGGACAACTGCTTCGGCAGCGCGTCGCGAATGCCCGGCAAGCCGACTTCAGCCAGCAGCGCATCGACACGCGGATCATTGCCTCGCCGCGATCCAGCGGCGAACGCGATGTTGTCGGCTACGCTGAGCCACGGCAACAGCCGCGGCTCCTGAAAGATCATGCCGATGCGGTCAGAAGGGCCACGCTGCAACTGCCGCTCGAGCAACACGGAACCGTCCGTGTGCGCATCGAGGCCGGCAATCGCCCGCAGCAGCGTGCTTTTGCCACAACCGCTCGGCCCCACCAGACTGACGATCTCGCCGCGCGCGAGCGCAAACGAAACGTGCTCGAATACGGTGCGCGCGCCGAAGCGCCGTGTTAGCCCTCGCACTTCCAGCAAAGACGCCGACGGCAATGTCATGGTGTGTCTCCCGAAACATGGCGCGCATCACGCCACGACAGCACACGCCTTTCGATCAGCTTGAATGCGCCGTCACTCAGTTTGCCCAGCAGTGCCAGCAACAGGATCGCGCCGAACACGAGGTCCGGCCTGCCCGTCTCGCGTCCGTCGCTGAGAAGATAGCCAAGGCCGCGCGTCGCGGCGATCAGTTCGGCGGCGACCATGAACATCCAGGCGAGACTCAACCCGGTGCGCAGACCCGTGAAAATCTGTGGCATCGACGCGGGCAGCAATATGCGTGTGAACATGGCGCGTGCAGTCAGCCGGTGCAGTTCGCCGAATTCGATCAGCTTGCGGTCCACGCCATGAATACCGGCGACGACGCTCAATTGCACCGGAAAAAACGCGCCAATCGCGATGAGGGTGATCTTCGGCGCTTCATCGATACCCATCCAGAGCAGCAGAATGGGCACCCACGCCAGCGACGGAATCGCGCGCAGTGCCTGAAACGTAGGGTCGAGCAGCGCATCGACACGGCGGCTCAGGCCCATCGCCGCGCCAATCAGCAACGCGAGCCCCGCGCCGAGCGCAAAGCCTGCGTAGACGCGCGCGACACTCGCGCCGATGTGCCGCGCCACGCGTGCGCCACCCAGATCCCACAGTGTCTGCATGATGGCGCTGGGCGCGGGCACGAGATGCATCGGCAGGACAGAGGTCCGCACCAGCGCTTCGATTGCAGCGAGGAATGCCACGGGCAACGCGAACCCCGCGTAACGCCACCATCGCAGTGTGCCGTGCGGACGTTTGCGTGAGCCAGTTTCGCGGGTGGATATCGGCGGAGGATCACGCACCTCCAGCGCGAGTGTCTGTTCAGGAGCAGCCATGATGCATGCTTGTGCTGATTGCGCGCGTCATTGCGCGCCATTGCTCGCAATAACCGGCTGCGCGACCTTCGAATCGATCAGCGCATCGATGACCTGATTGAGATTCGTGCCGCTCTTTACCAGCTGTTCGTCGACGAGAATGGGCGCCGCGGCCTTGAGCGCAGCGATTTGCTGCGCGCCGGGCTGCGGATGGCTGAAGTCATTGCGGCTCAACTGCAGCTTCGCCACCGCGAGCGAGACCTTCGATTCTTCCGAGATGATCTTCGCCGTATCGTCGGGATGCGATGCAATCCAGACACGCGCTTTCTCATAGACCTTCAGCACGCGGGCCAGTTCGCCCGGATGCGCCTGAATGAAATCTTCACGCGCGTCGAGCAGACCCCACGTGTTGAAATCGACGTTGCGATACAGCAGGCGCGCACCGTTATCGACTTCTGCCGCCGCCATGTGCGGATCGAGCCCGGCCCATGCATCGACTTGTCCATTCACGAGCGCCGTGCGTCCATCCGGATGCTGGAGGTTGACGATTTCCACATCATCGCGCGTCAGGCCCACGGTGTGCAACGCACGCAACGTGAACAGAAACGGATCGGTGCCCTTGGTCGCCGCAATCTTCTTGCCCTTCAGATCGGCGAGGCTTTTGATGGGCGAATCCTTGGGCCCCACCAGCGCCGTCCATTCCGGGCGCGAGAAGACATAGACGGCGCGAATGGGATTACCGTTCGCCTTGCCGAGCACGGCGGCAAGACCGGCTGTCGAGCCGATGTCGATCGCGCCGCTATTCAGATACTCGAGCGCGCGATTGCTGCCAAGACTCAGCACCCACTTGACCTGCGTGTGATCGGCGGCGAATTCCTGATCGAGCCAGCCGTTGCGCTTGATCACAAGGCTTTCCGGCGAGTAGTACGCATAGTCGAGCTTCAGTTCGGTGAGCGGCGCGGCCTGCGCGCTGCCGAAGTAGCAAAGCGCCAGCGCAGCGGCTGCCGTCGTCATGATGTGGCGCACAATGGACGCGCGTCGCGCGCGTGCGAAGAATGCAAAGCCCCGAACCGATGCCATCGATTGTCCTTTATGGTCGTGTGTCATTTAAGCTTTCAATGTAACGAAGCCGATCGCATCTGCGAACCAATTAAAGTTCAGAATCAAAGCAGTCCTGGCGCTATTGCAGAAATGGTGCTTGAATTCCAGGGTGCAAAGATCTAAAGCACGAATTCGTATAAGCATTCGAGCACTCGATAGTAGGCCGCGTCGCGGCAGCTTTCTTACACTAGCTGGTTAGCCGCGGGCTGCGGCAGTGTTGCCGGCAGCCCGCTTCGAAGCGGCTCCGATACGTGCCGCCCGTTGTTCCAAGGCCTTCCCTACCATGTCAGCACACGTTGAATTCCATCCCGCTGCGCAAAACGAAACCGCGCGGGTTCTTGCAGCCCAATTTGCCGGAAGCGCTGTCGAGCGCGACGAAAAAGGCGGCACGCCCAAAGCCGAGCGTGACGCGATCCGGGCGAGCGGTCTGCTCGCGCTCTCCATTCCCCGGCAATACGGCGGAACGGGTGCGTCGTGGACGGAAACACTGGATGTCGTCAGAACCTTCGCGCGTGTCGACAGTTCGATCGCACACGTGTTCGGCTTTCATCATCTTTTGCTCGCGACGGTGCAGCTGTTCGGACGTCCCGATCAATGGGAACCGTGGCTCACGCAGACGGCACAGAACAACTGGTTCTGGGGCAATACGTTGAATCCGCTCGATACGCGCACCGTCGCGCAGCGGACCGATACCGGCTACGTATTCTCGGGCCGCAAGAGCTTCTGCTCGGGCGCGCTCGATTCCGACATGCTGGTCGCGTCGGGTCTCGACTCCGAGAGCCGCAAGCTGCTGATCGCGGCGATCCCCACGGCACGTGCGGGCATTACGTTGAATCCCGACTGGAACAGCTTCGGGCAACGGCAAACGGATAGCGGCAGCGCGCTGTTCGAAAACGTCCGCATCGAAACGAACGAATTGCTGCTCGATCCAGGTCCGTTGAGCACGCCGTTCGCGTGCCTGCGGCCGCTGCTGGCGCAACTGATCTTCGCGCAACTGTTTCTGGGCATCGGCGAGGGTGTGTTCGCGGAGATGAAGCACTATACGCGCCACGAATCGCGGCCATGGTTCAAGTCACCGGCGCAACAGGCCAGCAAGGATCCGCATGTGTTGCGTCACTATGGCGAGTTCTGGGTCGAGCTTGAAAGTGTGCGTTTGCTGGCTGCGCGCGCGGTGCAAATGTTCGACGCTGCGTGGGCACGCGGTGCATCGCTCGACGAAACGGAACGCGGCCACGTTGCCGTCGCGGTCGCCACGGCCAAGGTAGCGGCGACGCGCGTCGGTCTCGATCTCAGCAGCCGGCTGTTCGAAGTGGCGGGCGCGCGTGCGACGCACGGCGCGCTGCGGCTCGACCGCTTCTGGCGCAATCTGCGCGTGCAAACGCTGCATGACCCGGTGGACTACAAGCTGCAGGAACTCGGCGAGTGGGCCGTCAACGACGAACTGCCAACGCCCTCCTTCTATTCCTGAGCGCAGCCCGGTGCCGGTTCGAAAATCGGCATCCGTCATAAGCAATTTCATATTCGATAGTAGGACTGGCTCGCCTGGACTGATCCAATACAGGATTGGCCTTGCCCGATGCAAACCGCGACGTTGCCACGGTGAGCGAACGGCGCGAAAGGCTTTTCCGTGTTCGTGTGAGCCAATATGTCTACAGTCGAATCGTCCCCTGCTGCGGCGCCTTTGCCGCGGAATCCCGACCCCACGCGCGTAAAGCACATTGCCAGCGATGCCGACGCGATCGCCGCCGCTCACGCGCTTGCCGCCAGTTTTGCCGAGGGCGCGTCCGAACGCGACCGCCAGCGCATCCTGCCGTGGGCCGAACTCGATCTCTGGTCCGAAAGCGGACTCGGCGCGATCACGGTGCCGCGCGAGTATGGCGGCGCGGACGTATCGTTTGCGACGCTGGCTGAAGTGTTCGTGATCCTCTGCGCAGCCGATCCCGCGCTCGGCCAGATTCCGCAGAATCATTTCGGTTTGCTGGGCGTGCTGCGTGAAATCGGCACGCCCGGGCAGAAAGCGCGCCTGTATGGCGAAGTGCTGGCCGGTCGCCGGCTCGGCAATGCCGGTCCGGAACGCCGCTCGGCGGCGGCCACGACGATCCTGCAGGGCACGACTCGGCTTCGCGAGACGCACAATGGTTTGCGCCTCGACGGCAAGCGTTTCTATTCGACGGGCGCGCTGTTCGCCCATCGTGTCCCCGCCCGTGCGACGGACGACGCAGGACGCGCGGTGCAGGTGTGGGTGCCGCGCGATGCGCCGGGTCTCACAGTCATCGACGACTGGCGCTCATTCGGCCAGCGCACCACGGCGAGCGGCACGGTGATCTTTGAAGATGTGCATATCGATCCGCAGGACGTCCTGCCAATCTGGCAGCTTGCCGACCGTCCCGGCCTGTTCGGTCCGAACTCGCAGCTGATCCAGGCTGCCATCGATCAAGGCATCGCCGAGGCCGCCGTCGTCGATGCAATCGCCTTCGTGCGTGAACGCGCGAGACCGTGGATCGATTCAGGTCTGGAGCGCGCAACGGACGATCCCTACATCATCGGTGACGTGGGCCGTCTGGAGATCGACTTGCACGCTGCGCGCGAAGTGCTGCTGGAAACGGGCTATACGCTCGATGCGATCGCCGCCGCACCGATCGATGCCGAAGCAAGCGCGCGGGCTTCCGTTGCCGTGGCGGAGGCCAAGATACTGACTACGCGCAGCGCCCTCGAAGCGAGCGAAAAGCTGTTCGAACTGGCCGGGTCCGCTTCGACGCGTGCCGCGCATAACCTCGACCGTCACTGGCGCAACGCGCGCACCCATACGCTGCACGATCCCGTGCGCTGGAAGCTGCATCTGCTCGGCAACTATCACCTGAATCATGTGCTGCCCACGCGGCATTCGTGGAACTGAGACATGAGTATCGAACTATCTGAAGAGACGCGCGACAGCGCGGTCGGCGGGCAGGCGCTTCACGCATCGCAAGCGCAACCCACACCCGACCGGATCGAGGACGATGCACACGCACTGCGCGTCGCACAGCGCCTCGCCGATGCATTCGCACCCGAGGCCGCCGCGCGCGACCGCGAACGCCGCCTGCCGTGGGCCGAACTCGATGCGTTCGTCGCGAGCGGACTGTGGGCGATCACGGTGCCGCGCGAGTTCGGCGGCGCCGGCGTGCGCAGCGGCACGCTCGCGGAAGTGACGGCGGCGATCTCGGCTGCTGACGGCTCGCTTGGGCAGATTCCGCAAAATCATTTCTATGCGCTCGAAGTGCTGCGCGTCGGCGGCAGCGAGGAACAGCAGCGCTTTTTCTACGAGCGGGTGCTGGCGGGCGAGCGCTTCGGCAACGCGCTGGCCGAAACGGGCCACAAGGATTTCAGGCGCCGCACGCGGCTCACACGCACCACGGCAGGCTGGCATATCGATGGCCGCAAGTTCTATTGCACGGGCGCACTCTACGCACACTGGATTCCCACGCTCGTGATTACGGAAGAGCGCGGACGCGACGTCACCTGTCTCGCGTTCGTGCCGCGCAACGCGCCCGGTGTCGAAGTGATCGACGATTGGGATGGCTTCGGCCAGCGGATCACGGGCAGCGGGTCGGTGCAGTTCAGTCACGTGCGTGTGGAACCGGAATGGGTCGTGCCGTTTCAGGCCTCGTTTGAACGTCCGACCACCATCGGACCGCTCGCGCAGATCATCCACGCCGCCATCGATCTGGGCCAGGCGCGCGGCGCTTTCCAGGCCGCGCAGCAGTTCGTGCGCGAACACGCGCGGCCCTGGATCGATGCAAAGGTGGACCGCGCCGCGGACGATCCGCTGACCATCGCACAGTTCGGCGATCTCGCCGTACGGCTGCGCGCAGCGGAGGCCTTGCTGCGCCGCGCGGGACGCTTTGTCGATGCGGCCCAGGCCGAGCCGACGGAACGCTCGGTCGCGCAGGCATCGGTGGCGGTTGCGGAAGCGCGCGCATTGACCACGACGATCTCGCTCGATGCAGGCACGCGGCTGTTCGAACTGGCGGGCACCTCGGCAACACTCGACGGACTCGGTCTGGACCGTTTCTGGCGCAACGCGCGCACTCACACGCTGCACGATCCCGTGCGCTGGAAGTATCACGCGGTAGGCAACTACTACCTCAACGACAAGCTGCCGCCCCGGCATGGAGCGTTGTGATGACACGAAAACAGATTTTGCTCAACGCGTTCAACATGAACTGCGTGGGCCATATCAATCACGGCTTGTGGACGCATCCGCGCGACCGTTCGGTGGATTACCGTCAGTTGCCGTACTGGACCGATCTTGCCCGCACACTGGAACGCGGCCTGTTCGACGGGCTGTTTCTGGCGGATATCGTCGGTGTGTACGACGTCTATCAGCATAACGTCGACGTGACCTTGCGCGAGTCGATCCAGTTGCCCGTCAACGACCCGCTGCTGTTGATCTCGGCGATGGCCGCCGTGACGGAACATCTGGGCTTCGGCGTGACGGTCAACCTCACGTACGAGCAGCCCTATCTGCTCGCGCGCCGCTTCTCGACGCTCGATCATCTGACGCAAGGGCGCATCGGCTGGAACATCGTCACCGGCTATCTGGATAGCGCGGCGCGCGCGATGGGCCTGCATGAACAGCTTCCGCACGACGCACGCTACGAGCGCGCCGATGAGTATCTCGACGTGCTCTACAAGCTGTGGGAAGGCAGTTGGGAGACGGACGCCGTGCGGCGCGACAAGTCAGCGCGCGTGTACGCAGACCCGGCGAAAGTACATGCGGTGCGGCATGCCGGACGCTACTACAACGTCGACGGCTATCACCTTGCGGAGCCGTCGCCGCAACGCACTCCCGTGCTGTTTCAGGCCGGCAGTTCCGGGCGCGGCCAGCGCTTTGCCGCGCGTCACGCCGAGTGCGTGTTTATCTCACCGCCGAACCGCAAGGTCGCGCGCGAAACGGTGCAGACCTTGCGTGAACAGCTCGTGCAGGCAGGACGGCGTCCCGACGACGTCAAGGTCTTCGCAGGCACGGCCGTCGTTGCCGGGAAAACCGAACGCGAAGCGCGCGAGAAATACGCCGACTATCTGCAGTACGCGAGCCGCGAAGCTGGGCTGGCGCATTTTGCGGCGAGCACGGGCATCGACTATGCGCAATACGATCTCGACGCGCCTGTCGACTACACGCCCGGCAACGCGATCGAATCGGCCACGCGCACCGCGAAGCAACATGGCTGGACGCGCCGCAAGCTGCTGGAGATGTTCGAGCTGGGCGGCCGTTATCCCGCGATCGTCGGCAGCGCGGCGCAGGTGGCAGATGAACTGGAGGCGTGGAACGACGAAACGGGGATCGACGGATTCAACCTGAGCCGCACGGTGGTGCCGGAGAGCTACGAGGATTTCATCGATCTCGTCGTGCCCGAATTGCAAAGCCGTGGCCTCTACAAGACCGCGTACGCCGACGGCACGCTGCGCCAGCGGCTGTTCGGCGAGGGCGATCATCTTCCGGAACGGCACGCTGCCGCAGGTTTCCGCCGCCCTGCTTCGGCGCACCCATCCGGCGATACAAACGATACGAAGGGCGCGCACGAACGCCTTGCGAAGGAGCATTCATGAGTCTCGACATCTTCTGGTTTCTGCCGACTTCCGGCGATACGCGCTATCTCGGCAAGTCCGATTTTGGCCGCCCGCCGACCAACGAATACATGCGGCAGATTGCCGTCACCGCCGATCAACTGGGCTACGACGGCTTGCTGATTCCGACGGGCAGCAGTTGTCAGGATCCGTGGGTGACGGCGGCGAGTCTCATCCCTGTGACACAGCGCATCAAGCTGCTGGTCGCGCTGCGCACGTCGATCACCGGGCCGACGGCGGCGGCGCGCCTGGCAGCCACACTGGATCAGGCCTTGAATGGCCGCCTGCTGCTCAACGTCGTGCCGGGTGGCGATGCGACTGAACTGGCTGCCGATGGCGTATTTCTCGCACACGACGAGCGCTACACCGCCGCCGACGAATTTCTCACCGTGTGGCGCGATCTGCTGTCAGGCGAGACAGTGGACTACAAGGGCAAGTACGTGCACGTGGAAGGCGCGCGCAACTTTCATCCGCCTGTGCAGCAGCCGCATCCTCCGCTTTACTTCGGCGGTTCATCGCCGGCCGCACATGAGCTGGCGGCGAAGCATGTCGATGCCTATCTGACCTGGGGCGAGCCGCCCGCAGCCGTCGCGGAGAAATTCGCCGATGTCCAGCGCCGCGCGGCGAAGCATGGGCGCAAGCTGCGTCTCGGCGTGCGCCTGCATGTGATCGTGCGCGAAACCAATGAAGAAGCGTGGGCGGAAGCCAATCGCCTGATCAGCAAGCTCGACGACGAGGACATCCGCCGGGCCCAGGAGAACTATGCGCGCATGGATTCCGTCGGCCAGCAGCGGATGGCAGCCTTGCATGGCGGGCAGCGCGACAAGCTGGAGATCAGCCCGAATCTCTGGGCAGGCGTGGGACTGGTGCGCGGCGGTGCGGGCACGGCGCTGGTCGGCGACGCCGAGACAGTCGCCGCGCGGCTGCAGGAATACGTCGAAGCAGGCGCGGACAGTTTTGTGCTATCCGGCTATCCGCACCTCGAAGAATCGATTCGTTTCGCGGAACTGGTGTTCCCTTATCTGCCGGGCAAGAAGCCGGTGACGTTGCGCGATCAGGTGCTCACAGGCGGCGCATTCGATGTGCGTGCAAGTCAGAAGCCGACCGATCCGCCGTCTGCAGCAGGAGCGCAGACGCGTTGAATCGCGCGCTGACGGTGGCGAAGGTCATTGCGGCACAGTGGCCGCGGGACGGCGATCAGGATCGCCGTCCCGCCTCGCTCAGTTGAGCGCAACCGCGGCAGCCGCACCCACCGGCGAACCCTCTATCGCCACCGACGCACGCCCATCCGGCCCGACAGGCACGTCGCCGACGAGTGTCGTGCGATACAGTTGCCGGTCGAAGTCGAGATCGAAGATATCGGTTGGCGCGAGATGCGCGGTCGAGCGGTTATCCCAGAACGCAATGCTGCCCGGCTCCCATTTGAAGCGGACCGTCAACTCCGGCCGCGTCACGTGTTCCCACAGCAATTCGAGCAATGCCTGGCTTTCGCGCGGCGTGACACCCACAATGTGCTTCAGAAAACCTGGACTCACATACAGCGCACGCTCGCCCGTCTCGGGATGCACACGCACCAGCGGATGCTCGCTGACCAGCGTGTGATGCTCGACGGCCGACGCAAACGCGCTGGTACCCGTTGCGCCTGCAGGCGGTGCAAAGCGGTGCACCCCGCGCAGGCCATCCACGAACCGGCGCACCGGCTCCGACAGCTTGTCATACGCGATGACGAGATTGGTCCACTGCGTGTCGCCGCCGTAAGGCGGAATCTCCACGCCGCGCAGGATCGATGCGAACGGCGGGTTGACGGCTGCCGTGACATCCGTATGCCAGCCTGTCCACGGCCGCAGCAGCGTTTGGCCTTCAAAGCGCGTCGCTTTGCGGAACTTCGAGATCGAGTAGATCTGCGGATAGCCGTCCACATGCCCGAACACGGGATGCCCCACCGTCAGCTCGCCAAACTGCGCAGAAAAGGCGACGTGCTGCTCGTGGCTCAGGAACTGCTCGCGAAAGAAGATCACGCGATGCTTGAGCAACGCAGCGCGAATCGCGGCAGTGGTCTGCGCATCGAGTGGATGCGCAAGGTCGACGCCCGTGATCTCCGCGCCGATATGGGCGGACAGCGGACGGACATCGAGTTGGGCTGCCGTTGCTGCCGGGATGCTCGCTGCGCTCATTGACTGTCTCCTTGCATGGTCATGCGGCCATCGATTCGCGCGCCCTGCCGGGAATCGCCTCGAGCAGCGTGCGCGTGTAGTCGTGTTGCGGGCGATGCCATATTTCGCCGTGCCCGCCGCTTTCGACGATGCGGCCCTGCTGCATCACATGCACGCGATCGGCGATATAGCGCACCACCGAAAGATCATGCGAAATGAACAGCAGCGACAGGCCGAGTTCCTGTTTCAGTTCAACCAGCAGATTGAGGATTTGCGCCTGAATGGATACGTCGAGCGCCGACACCGGCTCGTCGCAGATCAGCAACTCAGGTTCGAGCACCAGCGCGCGCGCAATGCCAATCCGTTGTCGCTGGCCGCCCGAGAACTCGTGTGGAAAGCGCGCCAGTGCCGCCGATGGCAGACGCACGCGATCGAGAATCCTGCGAACACGCGCGTCGCGTTCGCGCGCATCGCGCGTGCCGGTCACGATCAGCACGGTATCGAGAATCTGTGCCACCGTACGGCGCGGATTCAGCGACGCGTACGGATCCTGAAACACCATCTGCACCTTGCGGCGCAGCGGTCTCAACGCGCGCTCGCTCAACGGGACCAGATCGACGCCATCCAGCCGGATCTCGCCGTGCGCGACAGGAGCGAGCCGCATGATCGCGCGCGACAAGGTCGACTTGCCGCATCCCGACTCTCCGACAAGGCCCACGGATTCGCCGCGGCCAATCTCGAAGCTCGCGCCGTCCACCGCGCGCAGCACCGTGCGGGCATGCCGCTGCGTATAGTCGACGCGCAGATTGCGCACGGCGAGCAGTGGCGCCGTCTCCACCGAGGCTGCGCGCGCCGCTGCATCGCCATGTTGCGTCAGCGCGCGCGCCGCACGCGGCACGACCGTGAAGACAGCGTCGCCGCCTGCCGGCGTGTCGTGGCGAATCTCCGGTAACGTCGACGCCCGATAGTGCAGATCGTCCGCAAGATTCAACGATGCGCCCAGCAAGCCACGCGTGTACGCATGGCGCGGACGGGCAAAGATCTCCTGGGTGCGCGCTTCTTCGACCTTGTGCCCCGCCAGCATCACCGCGACACGGTCCGCATGATCCGCGACCACACCGAGATCGTGCGTGATCAGCAGCAGCGACATCGCCAGTTCCTTGCGCAACGCGTTCAGCAGTTCGAGGATGCGCGCCTGGATCGTCACATCGAGCGCCGTAGTCGGCTCGTCCGCGATCAGCAGACGCGGCCGGCATGCCACCGCCATTGCGATCATCACGCGCTGCCGCTGCCCGCCCGACAGTTCATGCGGATAGTCGGACACGCGGCGCTGCGGCTCGGGGATGCGCACCAGTTCCAGCAGTTCGACCGCGCGCTTGAGCGCCGCTGCTTTCGACAGCGACTCGTGCTGACGCAGCGTCTCGACAATCTGCTCGCCGATGGAGAGCACAGGATTGAGCGACGTCATCGGCTCCTGGAAGATCATCGCGATACGGCCACCGCGAACGTCGCGCATCTGCCGCGCGTTCAGATCGAGCAGTTCTTGCCCATCGAACAGGATGCTGCCCGTCACGCGGCCCGGCTCCGGAACAAGCCGCATCAGGGAGAGCGCCGTCGCTGACTTGCCGCAGCCCGATTCGCCCACCAGCGCGAGCGTCTCGCCCGCCGCGATATCGAAGCTGATGCCCCGCACCGCTTCATGCGCGCCGAAGCTGACGCGCAGATCCCGCACTTCGAGCAGTTGGCTCACGTCGCGCCTCTCAGGTTCGTTGCCGCAAGCGCGGATTCAGTGCATCGTTCAGACCATCGCCAAGCAGATTCAGCGCGAGCACCGCGAGCACGATCGCCGTGCCCGGTAAAGCCGTCAGATACCACGCAGTGCGCAGCGAGTCGCGTCCCGAGCCGATCATCGCGCCCCAGCTGACGACATTCGGGTCGCCCATGCCCAGGAACGACAGCGACGATTCGATCAGGATCGCGCTGGCGACCATCACGGAAGCCGTGACGATCACAGGCGGCAGCGCATTGGGAAGAATCTCGCCGAAGATGATGCGCGTGTTGCTGAAGCCTTCGCTGCGTGCGGCGAGCACGAAGTCGGAGCGCCGCAGCGATCGGAATTCGGCACGCACGATGCGCGCGACGGTCGGCCAGGAGGCAATCCCGATAGCGAGCGCGATCACCGTCACATTCGGCCGGCCAATCGCGACGATCACGATGACGAGCAGGAATGACGGGATCGTCTGGAAAAGTTCGGTGATACGCACCAGCAGGTTGTCGACGGTACCGCCGAAATAGCCGCCCGCCGCACCGACCAGCGTGCCGATCACGAGGCCCAGCGCCGCCGATGCCGCGCCGATCAGCAGCGACACGCGCGTGCCATGCGCGATGCCCGCCGCAACGTCGCGGCCCAAAGAATCGGTGCCGAGCCAGAATTGCGGGTCGGTGCCCGGCCATTCGAACGGCGCGCCGACCATGTCGAGGGGATCGCCGGGAAAAAGACGCGGCGCGAGCAGCGCCAGCGCGATGAAGGCGAGCAACAGCACGAGTCCGGCACACGCGGATGGATTGCGCAACAGCGCGCGCCATGCGCCGGCATGCGCGTGGCGCGGCGCATCGGCATCGGCATTGACCGCGCGGCGGCCGAACAGCGCGCCGCCCAGTTGACGCCGCCACGCTGAACCCGCGGACAGTGTGCTGACGGCATCGGCGGACACGCTCTCGCCTGTCTGGGTATGCACGTTTGACGATTCGGAACTCATCGCGAGCCTCCAGCCGGACGGAATAAAAGATGCCGCATCACGCGGCGATGCGCGGATCGAGCCACGCCTGCAGCAGATCCACCACCACGTTGGCGACGATCACCAGCAGCGACGAAAGCAGCAGCACGCCGAGCAGCACACTGAAATCGCGCGCCAGCACGGCATCCAGTGCGAGCCGGCCGAGCCCCGGCCAGCTGAACACCGTTTCCGTCACGGCCGCGCCGCCCAGCAGCGTGCCAAAGTGCATCGCGACGATGGTCGACAGCGGCATCAGCGCGTTGCGCAGCACATGACGCACGGTCACGCGCCATGGATGCAAGCCCTTTGCATGCGCCGTCCTGACGAAATCCTGGCGCTGCACTTCGAGCATCGCTGCGCGGGTGAGCCGCGCGTAGATCGCGACGAAGAACGTGGCGAGCGTGGTCGCGGGCAGCAACACATGCCTGAGCAGATCGGCCAGATACGCGAAGCCGGGCAGGTTCAGTCCGATCGTCACGTAGCCGCCGCTCGGCAACCAGCCGAGCCGCACCGAAAACAGCACGATCGCCAGCAAGCCGATCCAGAAACCCGGCGTCGAATAGAACAGCAGCGCCAACACCGACAGTACGCGGTCGGGCCATTTGCCGGCCCAATGCGCCATCACCGCGCCGAGCACGACGCCCACCACGATCGCCAGCGACAAGGCCACGCCCATCAGCAGCAGCGTATTCGGCAGGCGCGACAGGATCAGTTGCATCACGGGCATGTCATAGCGCGGCGAATAGCCGAGACTGAAGTGCGACAGATGCGTCAGATAGCTCCACAGCTGATGCAGCAGCGTCTGATCAAGGCCGAACTTCGCGCGCAGCATCGTCATCGTTTCGGCTGTCGCGGAACCGGCCTCGCCGGCGATCACGTCGGCGGCGTCGCCGGGCATCAGCTTGAGCAGGAAGAAGTTCAGCACGAGAATGCCGATCACCGTCGGCAGCGCCTGCCAGGCCGTCCGCAGCAGGATGGTCTGCCAGCGCACTCGTCGCGTCATGTCGTCGCTCTCCTTCGGGGCGTTGCTTGCGGTGGGGTATGCCGCCGCGGCGACGCAATCCATGCGATCACCAGGGCAAGCGAGCTCATCATGCTAGCAACGCGCCTCGCAACGGCGAACGAATCGATGCTGCTAACCATATGACCCGGCGTGACCCAGCGCGACCCAGTGCCCGGCGAATGCTAACGATAGGAAAATTCCTTCGTTCTGCGAAGCCGCAAGTCGAATCACCATGTGCGTCACCATGCCCGACAGGATTCGACACATGCCTCGTATCGATCGACGACAGTTTCTTGCGCTTGCCGGCACGCTGACGGCTGCTCTACCGTTCCCTTTTGGCGTGCCCGATGGTTTCGCAGCCGAGCTGACGCCGCGCCGCGGCGGCGTGCTGACACTGCTGGTCGATCCCGAGCCGCCCACCCTGCTGTCGGTCGCCAACACCGCCGGTTCGACCGTCAAGACCAGCGCGAAAACGAATGAAGGGTTGCTGAAGTACGGCTTCGACCTGCGCCCGCAGCCGCAACTCGCAACCGCCTGGCAAGTCAGCACGGATGGCCTGCAATACCGTTTCACGCTGCGGCGTGGCGTGAAATGGCATGACGGACGGCCTTTCACTTCGGCGGATGTGGCTTTCTCGATTGGCTTGCTGAAAGAGGTGCATCCGCGCGGACGCGGCACTTTCGCCAATGTGACGGAAGTGCGCACGCCGGACGACGTTACCGCCATCGTGATTCTGTCGAAACCGTCGCCCTATCTGCTGCAGGCTTTCGATGCCGCCGAGTCGCCCATCGTGCCTGCGCACCTGTATCGCGACACACCCGCGCCGAAGATCGCCGCGCATCCGAACAACAATGCGCCCGTCGGCACGGGCCCGTATCGTTTCAAGGAGTGGGTGCGCGGCTCGCATGTGATTTACGAACGCAATCCGGACTACTGGGACGGCGGAAAGCCGTACATCGACACGCTCATCGTCAAGTTCATCCCGGACCCGGCGGCCCGCGCCGCCGCGTTCGAATCGGGCGCTGTCGATCTGGGCGGAGAAAGCCCGGTGCCGCTGTCCGATCTCGCGCGCCTGCGCGACAACGCCACGCTGACACTCGACACGCGCGGCTACGAATATTCGATCACGCAGACGCGCATCGAATTCAATCTCGATCATCCGATTCTCGGCAAGCTGCCTGTACGTCAGGCGATTGCCCACGCACTCGACCGCAAGGTCATCCGCAATACGATCTGGTACGGCTATGCGGATGACTCGCCCACACCTATCGCGCCAGGCTCGCCCTTTCACGATCCGCGTCCGTCACCCTATCCGTACGATCCGAAGAAGGCCGAGGCATTACTGGATGCAGCCGGTTATCCGCGTCGCTCGGACGGCAAACGCTTTGCGCTCGTGCACGATTTCCTGCCGTATGGCGATGGCTTCAAGCGGGTTGCCGACTATCTGAAGCCCGCACTCGCCCGTGTCGGCATCGACGTGACGATCCGCGCGCAAGACTTTCCGACCTATATCCGGCGGGTGTATACGGAACGCGATTTCGAGTTCACGAACAATTCGATGGGGAATTTCTTCGATCCCACCGCAGGCGTGCAACGGCTCTACTGGTCACAAAACTTCAAGCGCGGCGTGCCGTTTTCCAATGGCGCTCATTACACCAACGCTGAAGTCGACCGGCTGCTCGAAGCGGCAGCCGTCGAACCGGACGCGGCGAAGCGGCGTGCGTTGTTCACGCAGTTTCAGCATATCGTCGAGGACGAACTGCCTGACATCAATCTGGTTTCACTGAAGCAGGTCACGATTGCCAACAAACGTGTGCAGGATCACACGACGACAGCATCGGGACTGAATGGCTCACTCGCCGATGTCTGGCTGCGCGCGTAAAGCCTTCAGAGAAGCGACCTGCACCCCAATTGCGCGCAACGATGTGAGCCCGCCCGATGATCGGGCAAGCTCACATCGCATCAAGCCGGCGCGCCCACCTTTCCGTGCACACCCAGCCACGACTGGCCGATGACCTCGTGCGACGCATCGGCGTTAGGCGGATGGAACGCGCCCGCGCGCACATCGCGGTACAGCCGCTCCAGTTCGTTACGTCGTGCCAGCGACCCCGCCCCTGCGATCTGCAGCGAGAGATTCACCACGCGCAGCGCGCCATCGACGGCATGCTGCTTGGCCGATAGCAGCTTCGCGAGCCAGGGCTCGCCCGCTGCATAGCCTCGCCACCAGTGTTCTGCCGTGCGTTCGAGCAGTGCCTCGATGCTCTCCAGTTCGATCGCGGCCTCAGCGACGCTCCACTGCGTCAGTGGCTTGAATGCATAGGTGCGGCCGGCCAGCGCCTGCGAGCGGCGCGTGGTGGCCGATGCGAGCGCCAGATCGAAAGCCCGTCTGGCGATGCCGTAATACACCGCGCCGAGGCCCGGCAGCACAGCGCCGAGTATGCCGTCCACGAACGGATCGTCGGGGTCGCCTGCCGGCAGCACGCGCGTGACATGTTCCTTCGAAGCGATTGCGCCGTCGAGCCAGGTGTCGTCGCTGCGCGTGGCGCGCAAGCCGAGGGCATCCCACGTCTGCTCCGTGCGATGCCCGCTGCTATCGCGCGAAATGAACGCATGCACGATCTTCGGGTTCGACGGGTCGCTGTCGTCGCGTCCATGCACGCCAAGCCAGTCCCATACGGGTGCCAGCGAGGTCAGCACCTTGTGGCCATCGAACTGGTAGCCGCCGTCCGCGAGCGGTGTCGCCTTCACGAACGAATCCGCCAGGCCGAGATCGTTGCCCGGCTCGCCATGTCCGGCCGCGAACACCTTGCCGGCCGCAATCTCGCGCAGAATCCACTCGGCGGAACGATCGCCACGCCGCCAGAGGTGCAGCGCTGCGCCTGCCCAGTACAGATGCATGTTCAGCGCGAGCGCTGTCGCCGGGGCGCGATATGCGAGCCGCACCTGCTCACGCACCAAGGCCGGCAGCGTGTAGCCCAAACCGCCGATTTCAAGCGGCACGCTCGCGCGCAGAAAACCCGCCTGCTTCAGTTCGGCGAGGTCTTCGTCGAAGAAGCGGTTGTCGCGATCATAGCCGGCTGCGCGTGCGCCGATCCGTTCGAGCAGTTCGTCCGACAGCAAAGGCTGGTCGGCATGCCCGGATGGCGCGAGCGCGAAAGGCGTTACGGTTTCCTTCGGAACCACCTCTGCATGTTCCAGTGTTGTACTCATGGTGAATTGGCTCAGTCGTAGGGTGTCGTTCGTTGCGGAAGATAAATGACGGACTGGACTTCAGGCGTGCCGCGCAAATGCGGATCGACAAGGCATTCAGTGCAGATCGCGGCCCGCGAAGAACTGATCGTCGGGGACCACGTTGAGCGCGATCGTCAGGCGGTTTGCATAGCTGAAAAACGCGGAGATTTCGAGAGCCTCCGTTACGGCCTCGCGGGTGAAGCCCGCTTGCCTCAGGCGCTGGAGTTCGGCTTCGTCGATCGTGGCCGGTTCGCGCGTGAGACGTTCGGCCAGTTCGGCGAGCGCGTTTTCTCTGGCCGTCAGGCGTACATGATGAAAGCCTTGCGCGATGCGTTGCGCACGCACGGTGTCGCCGATTGCCGCGGCGAGCGCCTGCGTGTGATTGAACACGCAATAGCTGCACTGGTTAGCCGCTGATGTCACGACGGCGATCAGTTCGCGTTCCGCCGCTGTCAGATGGCTGCGCTGCGGATCGAACAGGTGCTCATAGAACACGACCAGCCGATACGCCGTGTCGGGGTTCACCGACAATGCGGCGAGCCAGTTTGGCACGAAGCCGTATTGCCGGCGGAACTTCGCATAAATGTCGGCGACGTGCGGCGGCAAGCTGCTTTCGTCGGGAATGCCGAAGCGGGAAATGGGTTCGTGCGCTGAATCGTGGTTGCCCGGCGCGGCGCGATCGAGCGAAAAGGCTTTTGCTTCGGAAGCAAGGGTCGACATCAGGTTACTCCTCGAAATCAGGTGGGCCTGCCTGACACGATAGTGCAAGCACCAACGCTTCGTATGCCTGATTTCTGATAAGCAACTGACCGTGGCTCGTATCGACGCGACGCAGTGTCGAAAGGTGTGATGGCTATCGACGTCACACGCTCGCCCGGCTTGCCTCGTCCAGCGGGTATTGGCAGACCGCGTCTGGAAACGAATCAAAGCAGTTCGTCGCCGAATTCGATTACGTAGACCTGCGTAGCACCGAGTTCAGCCGCGGCGCGAATACGTTCGTAGATGAGCAATGCACCGACCAGCTTCGCATTGCACCGGGCGCTGAACTCGGCCTGCTCGGCCTCCGTCAGTCGGTCGTATCGATCGAGCACATCGTGCTGGAAACGAAGCAGGATAGCGGGCGTATCGGGTCCGCGCGGGTTGCTGACCGTGAGTCCCACGAACGTCTTTTCGCTCGATTCAGGTCCGGCGATATGCGCGTCCCGATCGAATCGCCCCGCGAGGACATTGGCGACCCGCTGCAACGCCTGTCTTTCTATCGCATAGGTCGCCATACGCCTCTCCTGCGAAAGTGTGCCGGTTACGAACCGATTCCCTGGGCGTCGAAAACACCTTCGTACAGCACGGTGCTCAGATAGCGTTCGCCTGAGTCGGGCAGAATGACGACGATCGTCTTGCCTGCGTTTTCCGGGCGCCTGGCAAGCCGCACGGCCACGGCGACGGCTGCACCCGACGAAATCCCCGAAAGTATGCCCTCTTCTCTGGCAAGACGTTGTGCGTAGAGGATCGACTCTTCATTGGTGACCTGCTCGATGTCATCGACGAGCGAGAGATCCAGCACGTCGGGAACGAAGCCCGCGCCGATACCCTGAATCTTGTGCGGCGCCGGCTTGAGCGGCTCACCTGCCCGCGTCTGCGTGAGGATCGGGCTGGCGGCTGGCTCGACCGCGACAGACAGGATCGGCTTGCCTTTGGTTTGCTTGAAAAACCGCGAGATGCCAGTGATCGTGCCACCCGTACCGACGCCCGACACGAGGATGTCGAGCTTGCCGTCGGTGTCTTCCCAGATTTCCGGGGCGGTGGTTTTTTCGTGGATGGCGGGGTTTGCCGGATTCTTGAACTGCTGCAGCAAAACGTAGCGATCAGGTTCGGCAGCAGCGATTTCTTCGGCTTTCGCCACTGCACCCGGCATGCCGCGCGCGCCCTCCGTCAGTACCAGCTTCGCGCCGAATGCGATGAGCAGCTTGCGCCGTTCGATGCTCATCGTTTCGGGCATCGTGAGCGTCAGCGGAATGCCGCGTGCCGCTGCCACGTAGGCAAGGGCAATGCCTGTATTGCCGCTGGTGGGTTCGATGATTTCCTTGCCGGGGCCGAGCAGGCCGCGCGATTCAGCATCCCAGATCATCGCGGTGCCGATGCGGCACTTGACGGAATAGGCGGGGTTTCTGGCTTCGATTTTCGCCAGGATCGTGGCGGGGGCATGCTCCGTGATGCGGTTGAGGCGAATCAGCGGCGTGCGGCCGATTGAACGTGAGTTGTCTTCGAACCAATGTGTCATGGTCGTTTCCTGTTTGCCTGCGACGGGGAGTGGGTTTCAGTCTAAAGCGGCGGATCGCGGAGTCAAGCGTTAACGCCCCAACCCAAACAGAAGCCCCAAAAAAAAGCCCGGACGATCGGGTCCGGGCCAAAAAAAAGCTCGCGATTCGCAGGCACGAGCTAGACGTGAAAGCCAGGTGGTCATATCGGCATCTAAAGGAACAGACGGCAACGTTATGCCTGCCCCAGAACCCGCCATAGCGGGCCACCACCTCAGAGCGGCTTGATATCGGACGCCTGTCTGCCTTTAGGCCCCTGCCTGACTTCAAAACTCACCCGCTGATCTTCTTTCAGCGACTTGAAGCCCTCCGTGCGCACTTCGGAAAAATGCGCAAACAGATCATCGCTGCCGTCGTCCGGCTGGATGAAACCGAAACCCTTTGCATCGTTGAACCACTTGACCTTACCTGTTGCCATGAGCATTCCCTGAAATGTGAGAACTGGACCTCAGGCGTAGGCGTTTCGCGCATGCATGCGCTCCGTTGCTGCCGGGTCCAGTTGCGTCGCGCAGATATCGGATCCACACGCCGTCACTTCAACAATACGGGAAACGTCGGGTAGCGGGAACGAACGATTTCTTCAATGTTTATCAAGTACGCATCACAACGTTTGATCGTGCATCGACGACTCGCCGCGCGATAAGCAAATGCCCGATGCAGATATGGATATGTCAATCGCTTCGTTGTCGGGCGATGGGCTTGCGTTGGAGACTCCGCACTCCGACTCCTCTGGAAGCCTTCTCATGTCTCTCACACGTTCATCTTCTTTGCGCCGAAGACTTCTGCTTTCCGCCGGTGCCGCGCTCGCCCTGTCCTTTTTCGGCGTGGCATCCGCGGCCCCTGCCGCTGGCGAACCCGTGTTCTTTGGCGTGAGCGACCCGCTTACCGGCCCGAATGCCCAATACGGTGCGCAATGGAAAGCAGGCTTCGATCTCGCGCTCGATGAAATCAACGCAAATGGCGGCATCAACGGCCGCCCCTTGCAATACGTGTTCGAAGACAGCCAGAGCGACCCGCGCCAGGCCGTCGGCATCGCGCAGAAGTTTGTCGACGACAAACGCATCCTCATCGAACTCGGCGATTTCTCGAGCCCGGCGTCGATGGCGGCGTCGCCCATCTATCAGCGAGCGGGACTCGAGCAACTCGGCTTCACCAACTCGCATCCCGACTTTACCAAGGGCGGCGACTTTATCTGGAGTCCGTCCGTCAGCCAGGCAGATGCACAGCCGTTGCTCGCGGATCTTGCCGTCAAGCAGGGATTCCGGCACATTGCCGTGCTCTTCCAGAACACCGATTGGGGCCGCGCCAGCAAGGATGTCTTTGTGAAAGCCGCCGCGGCGCGCGGCGCGCAAGTCGTGGCGGCCGAAGGTTATCAGCCCACCGACAAGGATTTCCGCGCGACCTTGCTGCGCGCCCGCGATGCGAAGCCCGATGCGCTGGTGCTGATTTCCTACTATTCAGACGGTGCGCAGATCGCCCGCCAGGCACGCGCAAGCGGCATCGACTTGCCCATCGTCGCCGCGAGCTCCGTGTACTCGCCGAAATTCATGGAGCTTGGCGGCGATGCCGTCAACGGCGTCACCACCAATACCAGTTTCTTCCCGGATGACCCGAGCCCCGAGGTGCAGCATTTCGTGCGTGCCTTCAAGGCAAAATACAACCGTCAGCCGGACGCCTTCAACGCGTTTGCGTATGACGCCACCATCATCGCTGCTTACGCGTTGCGCACCGGGGGCCTGGACCGGCGAGGCGTACGCGACGCGCTGCCCAAACTGCATGACGTGCCGAGCGTCGTATTCGGCAAGGCCAATTTCGATCCGACCACGCGACGCGTGATCGGTGTCAAAAGCGTCAATCTCGTCGTACAGAATGGACAGTGGACGCTACTCGGCAGCAAGCCCGCGCTGGCGGTAAAGTAAATCGGCAACCCCGTGGCGCGCGATGCGCCACGCTCTCAGCGGCGCACGAGCATCGCAAGTGAGCGGTGCGCATCGAGTTCGCGGTCGTAGCCTCTCAGCACGCCGTCTATCCGGCGTGTCCGAGGCGGCGTAGCGACCGTTGTCACCTCGGAGAGTGCAGCAGATCTGGGTTGTGGCGCCGCGCCCGCCAGACAGTAGCCCACATCGCGCCGCGCGTTGCTGCAGGCGCGCACCTTGCCCTCATCAATCAGCGTAGCGAGCGCGGCTTCCACGGCCTGTTCGGATACCTCGAACAGACGGGCGAAAGTGACAGCGGTGTAGACGCGGTTATAGCGCATTTTCAGCATCAGACTTTCGATCAACGGATCCTTGCTCATAGAGTTGCCATGACG
Organism: Paraburkholderia sp. C35; assembly: GCF_003121405.1. Taxonomy (GTDB): domain Bacteria; phylum Pseudomonadota; class Gammaproteobacteria; order Burkholderiales; family Burkholderiaceae; genus Paraburkholderia. The sequence continues at coordinate 57,590 of NZ_QBUY01000001.1, forward strand.
GTTTGGAAATCGAAGGCGCGCCCGAAACTTGCGCCCTGAAGTGGCGCGATGCCCGGCGTTCAGATCTTGCCCACCAGATCGAGCGACGGTGTCAGCGTGTCGGCGCCGGGCGTCCATTTGGCCGGGCAGACTTCGCCGGGATGCGACGCGACATATTGCGCGGCCTGCACCTTGCGCAACAGTTCGCTCGCGTCGCGGCCAATACCGTTGTCGTGCACTTCGTAGAGTTTGATCTGGCCTTCGGGGTTGATCACGAACGTGCCGCGCAAGGCCAGCCCTTCTTCCTCGATGAGCACATCGAAGTTGCGCGCGAGTGTCGCCGTCGGATCGGCGACCAGCGGATATTGCACCTTGTTGATGGTCTCCGACGTATCGTGCCAGGCCTTGTGCGTGAAATGCGTGTCTGTCGATACACCGTAAATTTCGACGCCCAGCTTCTGGAACTCGCCGTAGTGATCGGCCAGATCGCCCAGTTCCGTCGGGCACACAAAGGTGAAATCAGCGGGATAGAAGACCACGACGGACCATTTGCCCTTGAAGTTCTCTTCGCTGACGGGCACGAATTCACCGCGATGGTACGCAGTCGACTTGAACGGCTTCACCTGGGTATTGATGAGAGACATAACTTTCCTTGAACGTTTGAGAACCACACGAAAGAGGTCGTTAAACGTTATCTGGCCTGGCGACACAAGAGAAATAAGCATTTTGCACATGCAAATGCCGATCTGTTGGTCGTTGAATCAACCCATGCAAGGTATCGTGATGCGGCAACCGCGCGCGGCTTGCCGGACGCCGCTGTGTTGGCGCATCGAAAGCAATCCATTGCATCAGCAACCTTGCGAGAAAACATGTCCACCGAAAACACGCTCGAACTCGTCCCGCGTCACCCTGCTTCCGGCACTCCCGACGCAGCATTTCAGGCACGTTACGGCACCCCCTTCAAGCATGCATTGCCGGACTGGAACGACACGCTGGAAACGCTGCTCGCGCATCGTTCGGTGCGGGCCTTCAGCGAGCGCCCACTACCCGCAGGCACGCTGGAAACACTGATTGCCGCCGCACAATCGGCGCCGAGTTCGTCGAACCTGCAGACGTGGAGTGTGGTCGCCGTCGAAGACGTGCAGCGAAAAGGCCGCCTGTCGGTTCTGGCAGGCAATCAGGCGCACATCCGGGACGCGCCGCTGCTGCTCGTGTGGCTCGCCGACCTCGCCAGACTCGAAGCGGTGGCGGCCCGCGCCGGCGTGCAGCCGGAGGGCCTGCACTATCTCGAGACCCTGCTGGTTGGCGTGATCGACGCAGCGTTGGCTGCGCAAAACGCCGTGGTCGCGCTCGAGTCGCTGGGTCTTGGCTCGGTTTACATCGGCGCTATCCGCAACGCGCCTCAACAGGTCGCGGCGGAACTCGCGCTGCCGCCGCATGTGTTGCCCGTGTTCGGCCTGTGTGTCGGATACGCGGATCCCGCCCGCCGTGCGGAAGTTAAACCGCGCTTGCCGCAGTCCGTCGTGCTGCATCGCGAACATTACGACGCGCATGCACAGCCTGCGGGTATCGCACGCTATGACGAGATTCTCGCCGGGTTCCAGGCTCGCCAGGGGCAGTCCGACGCATCGTGGACGGAGCGTTCGGTCGAGCGCTGGCGTACACGCGAATCACTGCATGGCCGCGACCGTCTGCGCGATGCGCTCAATGCGCTTGGTTTCGAATTGCGTTGACGGCGTTGGCAGGTAACGCATCGGCGCTGATCGCGACTCAGGCATGCGGTACGGCGTGACATCGCCGTACCGCAACCATGACACCTCAAGGCTGGATGTAGAGATCGGCGAAATTGCCCCGCAGGCCTTCGCCCGTCGGTGCATAGTCCTTCACTTTCTTCGAAACGATCGTGATGTTGGGATTCGCGCCAAACTCGATCGACGGAATGTCTTCGTGCACGATCTGCTGGAACTGGATGAATAGTTGCCGGCGCTTCGTCTCGTCCGTCTCCACGGAAGCCGCTTCGAGCAGACGGTCTACTTCAGGGTTCGAGTAGTGCGCCGCGTTCGAAAACGGCAAGCCGATCTTGAAGTTCTTCGACCAGAATACGCGCTGCACGCCTACCGTCGGATCGAATACGTTGGCGAGTGCTTCCAGCGTGATATCGAATGCGCGATCCGTATAGGCCTTCTTCACGTAAGTCGCGAAGTCATAACTTTCGATTTCCGCGTCGATGCCCACCCGCGCGAGCGACTTGCGCACGAAGTCAGCCGCGCGCGGGTCCTGAAACGGATTGAACAGCAGCCGCAGACTGAAGCGCTTCCCGTCCGCACCGCGCTTCAGTCCTGCCGCATCGAGCGCTGCGTTGGCCTGAGCGATGTCATACGGAAAATAGTGAATATCGGCATCGTGATACTTCGTGTTGGCCACGCCGATGGCCGCCGCCGAAACCTGACCGTAGCCGTACCAGACCACGCGGTTCAATGCATTCACGTCCACCGCCTGCGATATCGCCTTGCGCACCGCCTTGTCCTTGAGGACGGGGGTGTCGAGGTTGAAGATCAGCTGCTGATGGTTGCTGACATAAGGCCAGTTGGTCGTGTCCACATTGAAATTGGGCAGCGCCGTGAATCGTTTGACGTCCGCGAGCGGAATGGCCTGATCGCCGAGATTGGCGGCACCTGATTCGAGCGCCGCTGCACGGGCTGCGCCATCAGGCAGAAAGCGCACGATGATCTTGTCGACATAGGGCTTCGGCTTGTCCCAGTAGTCCGGATTGCGCTCAAGAAGAATATGGCTGCCGTGAACAAATGATTTGAAAACGAACGGCCCCGTCCCGACGGGCGCGCTATTGTACGGATTGGACACGATGTCCGTGCCCTCATACAGGTGTTTGGGGATGATGGGCGACTCGGAGCCCGACAGTGCCGTTAGCAGAAACGGCGCCGGTTTCGACAACTGGATGATCGCGGTGTACGGGTCCGGCGTCCTGACGTCGGTGACGTTCGCGAATGTGCTGCGCCCACGCGGATGCACCTGCTTGAGCGTCAAAATCGAAAAGGCAACGTCGGCGGACGTGAACGGCTTGCCGTCGTGCCACTTCACGCCCTGCCGCAACGTGAAGCGGTATTCGAGTCCGTCCTTGCTGACTGACCATGCGCTGGCCAGCAGCGGCTGAGGATTCAGATTCTTGTCGTAGGTAAGCAGGCCTTCGACCACCTTCGGGCCGATTTCCGCATTGCCGCCCGCCGTCGTGGTGAGGGGAACGATGGACGCCGGCTCGGGTGTGACAAGCCATGTCAACGTGCCGCCGTGGTCCGGCGCAGCAAGCGCGGGCGCAAGGCCAGCGCCCGTCAGCGTGATCGCGATCAACGCGCCCAGCAAGGTTCCCCGTAGTCTGCTTCGCATGCTCATACCTGTCCCCATTATTTTTGAATGACGGATGGTAAGGCGTGCCTTGCAAAACGAAAAACAAGCAAAAGAGATTAGCTTTGCATCGAGGATTCACCGTGCAGGCCGACAGTCAATGCGACGACAGCCAGCCACCTGCTGCACCTATGCCGTCGCTGCGTGCCGCAACTCGCCTTCGATCGTCTGCGGATTCTTGAGCAGATTGAAGATCGGGCAGACCGCTTCGACCGCTTCATGCAACGCACGAATAGCTTCGGGCGACTCAGGCGAGACGATATCGAGCGTATAGCGAATGTTGTGCGGGAAAATCGGCACGTGTTCGAAACCGGGTTGCTGCGCAAGCGGATGCTGCTCACCCGTCACTTCCACCTCTATCGAATCGATCCGCAATTCGCGCTCTGCCGCCTGAATCAGGGTGATGTGCGTGAGGCAGCTTCCGAGTACGCCAAGCTGCAATTCAGGCGACGCCGGCCCGAGGTTATAGCCCGCGAAATCTTCGGGGCTATCGCTGATCACCTGGAAATCGCGAATGCGGATCTCGCGCACACCGCTGCGCCCTAATGCGCGCACGTTCGCTTTCAGCTGATTCGCCTTGATATGCGGGTCTTTGCGCGCCGCTGCGCGCTTCGCGAGCCACGCCGCACGCTTCTGCACCAGATACTCGTTGAGACTTGTCATGGTTCGATGATTCGAATTGTCTTAGAGGAAGCAACGTGAAAGCCGTGGAGCAGATGTCGCCATCAACCGCCTCCACGCAACACGACAACATAACCAGCCCGTGTGCACGCGTGAACCAAGCGATTCTGCTTTGCTTACGCCGATGCTTCATTTCACCGTTCGATGAATCACATATGAATAGAAACTTTTATTCGTTGTCCACGGTATCTGTTGGCTGATAACTTCCGATGCTTATCAAGCCGGACGGCACCTGCCGTTCCGGGATAAACAGCTTTGGAGCCATGGATGAGTGCCCACGCGCCGGATATCACGTTGCCCGGAAACAGCGGAACTGCGCCGCGCGACTATCCGGCGGCACATATCATCGGCTCGGACGATGAAGCGATTCGCGTCGCACAGGAACTGGCCAGACATTTCGCCATCGATGCCGCACGCCGCGATAGCGAACGCATCTTGCCGTACGACGAACTGAACGCCTGCTCGAACGCCGGTTTGTGGGCCATCACAGTGCCTACCGCATACGGCGGCGCGCAGGTTTCCTACGCGACGGTGGCCCGCGTGTTCGCGATTCTCGCGGCGGCCGACCCGTCTATTGCACAGATCCAGCAGAACCATAACAGCGCGGTCTTCTGGCTCTGGAAAACAGGTAACGCGCGACAGCGCGAATTCTTTCTAGGCGAGATTCTGCGCGGTGCGCGCTTCGGCAATGCGAACGTGGATGTGGGTGGACGGCGGCCCACCGGGTCAGCGATGACCATCGCGCCGGACGGCGACGGCTTCCGTCTGTCGGGCACCAAACTGTACTCGACGGGGGCGCTGTTCGCCGAGTATGTCTCGACCATTGGTCAGGACGAGCAGGGACGCCGCGTCGTCGCAATTGTGCCGGCAGGACATCCTGGCATGAAGATTCTCGACGACTGGCAGAGCTTCGGCCAGAAGACGACGGCAAGCGGGACCGTGATTTTCGACGACGTATGGGTACCTGCCCTCAACGTGCTGCCGATATACCGCAGCTACGCGGAGTGGCCGCAGAACGCTGTCACGCAGATCAGCCACGTGGGCATCGATGCGGGCATCGCGCGTGCCGCCATCGACGCGACGATCGGCTTCATCCGCGATCGCGACGCTACATTGGCAGCAAGCGGCATCCCGCCCGTCGCTGCCGACCCGTACGTGATTTTCCAGCTAGGTGGCCTGAAGACACGACTGCATGCAGCAGAAGCGATGATGGACCGCGCCGGCCGCGAGATCGACCGTTGTCTTGCCGATACCGGACCCGACACGATTGCCAGCGCATCGATTGCGGTCGCGGAAGCCAAAGCCTTGACTACCGAGATCGCCGTGGACGCCACCAATCAACTGTTCGAACTTGCAGGCACGCGTTCGACGCATCCGTCATTCAATCTCGACCGGCATTGGCGCAATGCACGGGTTCACACGCTGCACGATCCCGTGCGGTGGAAATACGCGGCGGTCGGCAACTTCTATCTGAACGGTGTGCGGCCGCCCACCTCGGGGCAGACCTGAGTCTCGCGCAGCTCATGTGTGTGCCGCTTACGCGGCCAATGCCTCGTTCGATCAACACCGTATCTCTTGCCCAGGAGTGGCGCGCATGCCCGGACGCCGACAATTTCTCGCTGCCAGCGTCGCTGCACTGGCGGGTTCGACTTTCATCACACCGCTGGCCAAAGCGCTCACGCCCGAGCCCGACACGATCACGCTCGGCTTTCAGAAAACGGGCATCCCGCTTGTTGCCAGGCAGTTGAAGGTGTTCGAGAGACGTTTCGGCGCGCACGGCCTGCGCGTCAAATGGATCGAGTTTCCTTCGGGCCTGACCTTGTTGCAGGCACTCGACATCGGCGCGATTACGTTCGGCAACTCCGGCAACGTGGGGTGCATTTTTCTGCAAGCGGGCGGTGGTCATGTCGAGTACATCGCAGCACAGCCATCGGGACCGAAAAGCGAAGGCATTCTGGTGAGAGCGGATTCGGGCATACACAGCCTCGCTGATCTTCGCGGGAAAAAAGTCGGCTACGCCAAAGGCTCGAGTTCGCATGATCTGATCGCAGCGGCGCTGGAGCAGTCGGGCGTGAAGCTATCGGAGATCAAATCGATTTCGCTCGGCGCGGCAGACGCCGCCGCTGCCTACGATAACGGCAGCATCGACGCATGGGTCATCTGGGATCCGTACTTTTCGATCGCGCAGCGCCATACGCCGTCGCGCATTCTGGCGTACACCGGCGATATCAAACCCAGCTCGGGCTTCCTGCTCGCCAACAGCACCTTCGCGGCCGCGCATCCGGAACTGGTGCGTGAGTACATCGACGGCTCGAAAGAGGCGGCCGAGTGGGCGAAGTCTCACCCTGCCGACGTAGTCGCGACGCTGTCGGCTGCAACGGGCATCGCGCCCGACATCATGACCATCGTGAATCAGAACGCCAGTTTCGACGTGACCGCGCTCGAACCCGCCCTGCTCGACGCACAGCAGACGACAGCAGACCGGCTGTTCGCGCTCGGTCTCATTCCGAAGAAAGTGAACGTGCGCGACATTGTGTGGAAGGCTCAATCCTGATTGGCACCTGCCACGCGCATTTCCGCTACCCAAGCACGGATACTCACTGTGACGCACTCTACCCTCACATCTCAAAGCACTGCGCCTTCAGCCGCCTCAGAAGCAACGCACACGATCGCCAACACGCCATTCGTTCCCGCCCGTTCTCCGGCGAGCTTCGCCGATAGTCCCGTTTCGCGTGCACTCGAACAGCCGCTGTTACTCGGCCTGTTCCTGCCGATCCAGGCGGGCGGCTGGAGCGCTTCGACCCTGCCTCGCACGACCGACTGGCGCTTCGACTACAACCTCGCGCTGGTCGAGAAAGCCGAAGCACTGGGCTTCGATCTGGTGTTCGCGCTCTCGCAATGGCTGCCCAAAGGTGGCTACGGTGGCGTGTTCAACGGCGAGGCGCTCGACTCCTTCATGTCGCTCGCCGCGATGACCGCGCGCACCCAACGCATCATCCTCGTCGCGACGAGCCACGTGCTCTACGGCCCATGGCATCCGCTGCATTTCGCCAAGTTCAGCGCTACGCTCGACCACATCTCGCAAGGCCGCTGGGGCATCAACGTGGTCACCGGCCATCGGGCCATCGAGCACGAAATGTTCGGCTGGCACCGTATCGAGCATGACCACCGTTACGAACTCGCCGATGAGTTCCTCCAGGCCGTCAAGCAACTCTGGGCGCAGCCCGACAACTTCAGCTTCGCGCCGGAGCTATCCAGCTGGAAGCTCGACAAGGCGTTTGTCACGCCGAAGCCGACCTACGGCCGCCCCCTGCTCGTGAACGCAACGGGGTCGGACGCAGGCATCGACTTCGCCGCGCGCCACTCCGACATTGTCTTTATCACGAGTCCGGCAGGCTCCGAAGTGGAAGCCGCCATCGCCGCCTTGCCGGCGCATACGGCACGCGTGAAGGCGGCCGCACGCAAGTATGGCCGCGAGATCCGCACCCTGCTCAATCCGATGGTGATCTGCCGCGAGACGGAAGCCGAAGCCCTCGCGTATCGCGATGCCATCGTGGCGCACGGCGACGAAGGCAGCTTCCACCGCTTCGATAGCGACGCGCACGCGTGGCGCGGCAACGCGGAACAGCGCAATCAGGCGGCCTCGCGCGCGGTGGGCGGCAACATCTCGATGACGGGCTCGCCGCAACAGATCGCGGATTACATCGTGCGTCTGCATCAGGCCGGCGTCGACGGCGTGCAATTGAGCTTTTTCGATTTTCAGCCGGACCTCGCCTTCTTTGGCGAGCGTGTGCTGCCCTTATTGCGCGAAGCCGGACTCAGATACTGAATCCATCCGCGGCGCCGCAAGCAACACCTCTTTCAACCAGGCCTGACGCCCTCGATCACAAGGTCAAACCATGAGCCGCCTCTGGTACACACGCTGTCCCGCTCCGACGCCATTCGGCATTGCCGTGCAAAAGGGCTGGCTCGAAGAAGAGTTCGCCGCCGACGGCATCGATGTCAAAGCACTCCAGGATGCCGACGACGTCCGCATCCGCCGCTCGCATTTCACGCATACGCAGCCGTGGTCGTTTCGCCAGGGTGGCAACATTCCCGCGCTGTGGGCGCGTGCACAAGGCAGCGACACGCGGCTGATCGGCCTGAGCTGGGTGGACGAGTTCCAGGCGCTGATCACGCTCGACCGGCGACTGGACGCCAATCCGGAGGCGCTTGCGCGCAGCCGCTTCGGCCTGCCGCTCAACACGCGTGCTGGCGTGGTCGATTTCCACCGCGCAACGGCACTGCGCGGCTTTGCGTCGTTGCTGGGCGTCTACGGCATCCCGTTCGAAGACGTCGATCTGGTCGACCTGCTGCATACGCCGCGCGGCCTCCAGGACGCGAAACCGGCAGCCGACGCACCGCTCGCCGACTGGCTCGACGCACAACGCTCGCACGAATTCGCGCGCGAGGCCGAAGCCTTGCTGCGCGGCGAAGCCGATGTGGTGTTCGTCAAAGGGGCGACGGGGCTGGAGATCGCGAATGTGCTGAACGCAAAGATACTCGTCGATATCAGCGCACAGCCGAACCGCCTGTTGCACGCGAATAACGGCACGCCCCGCCCGCTGACGGTGGACGCGCAACTTTTGCGCGAGCGTCCCGACCTCGTCGAACGCGTGCTGGCGCGCACGCTCGATACGGGCGCGTGGGCCGAAACGCATGCACCCGATGTCGCGCAGTACGTCGCCCGCGAAACCCGCAGCGCCGAACATTGGGTCGAGCGCGCGTATCCGGGCGGCCTGCATCGACAGTTGACGATCGGGCTCGATCCTCACGCGCTGAACGCGCTCGACGATCTCAAGCAGTTTCTGTTCAAGTGGGGCTTTATTCCATCGGACTTCGACATCGATGCATGGGTCGATCCTGTGCCACTGCGCAGCGTGCTCGCGCGCCGCGCGTTGCCGGCGCACGCCACCGTGTGACATTCCTCTTCTCCCTTTCCTACGCAGGCATACGATGCTTCATGTCTTCACGCGGGCGACCCGCCGCCCCCACGGTGCCCGCCTCGTCCACCACGCGCTCGGATTCGCGCTGACGCTGCTCATTACGCTGGCCACGCCGCAAGGGCACGCACAGACACGCGGCGGCACGCTCAATTTCGTCGTCACGCCGGAGCCGACCGCACTCGTCGATCTCGCCACGACGGCAACCAATGTGCTGAAGGGGAGTCCGAAAGTGGTCGAAGGATTGCTCGACTACGACTTCCGCCTGCAACCGAAACCCTCGCTCGCCACCTCATGGGAGGTCAGCGACGACAGCCGCAAGTTCGTCTTCCATCTGCGGCACGGCGTGAAATGGCACGACGGCAAGCCCTTCACGTCCGCCGACGTCGCGTATTCGATCCAGACGCTCAGGCAGGTGCATCCGCGCGCGAAGACCACCTTCGCCAATGTCACCGATATCGCCACGCCCGATCCCTACACCGTCGTCATCACACTGTCGAAACCGGCACCGTGGCTGCTCAAGGCGTTCTCTTTGTCGGAAACGCCGATCGTGCCGAAGCACATCTACGACAACACCGACGTACTGGGCAATCCCGCCAATAACGCACCCATCGGCACGGGGCCATTCCGCTTCGTCAAATGGGTGCGCGGCAGCTACATCGAATACGAGCGTAACAACGACTACTGGGATACCGGCAAGCCCTACCTCGATCGCATTGTCGTCAAGGTGATCAGCGATCCCGCCGCGCGCACCGTCGCGTTCGAAGATGGCTCCGTGGACCTGAGCGGCGATTCGCCCGTGCCGCTGTCCGATGTGCAGCGCCTGAAGGGCGACCCGAAACTGGCGCTCGAAACGCGCGGCTACGAGTTTCAGGCCGGCGTCGCACGCATCGAGTTCAATCTCGACAATCCGGTGCTGAAGAACCTGAAGGTGCGTCAGGCCATCGCGTCCGCGCTGGACCGCGAGGTGATCCGCAAGGTCATCTACTACGGTTACGCGACGCCGCTCGCCAGTCCCATTATTCCGTCGAACCCCTACTACGACCCGACGCCTACGCCTTATCCGTTCAATGTCGAGCGCGCCAACGCATTGCTGGACGAAGCCGGTTATCCGCGCAAAGCCGACGGCACGCGCTTCGCGCTCACGGTGGATCCACTGCCCATCGGCGATCTGCCCACGCGTACGGCGGCGTACGTGAAGTCGGCGTTGGCACGCGTCGGCATCACCGTCACCGTGCGCAGCCAGGATCTGTCGGCCTATCTGAAGCGCATCTATACGGACCGCGATTTCGATTTCAGCATCAACGGAATGAGCAATCTGTTCGACCCCGTCGCCGGCGTAGCGCGGCTCTATACGACCAGCAATTTCCGGCGCGGCGTGCCGTTCACTAACGGCTCGCACTACAGCAATCCGGAAATCGACCAGCTGTTTACACAGGTTGCCGAAGAAACCGACGAAACGAAACGCAAGCAGCTCTTCTCGCAGATCCAGCGCATTCTCGAACGCGATCTGCCCGACATCAACCTGGTGTCGCCGCAATACCTGACCGTCTATTCACGCACGGTGCACAACCACACGATCTCGCCGGACGGCGTGTCGGCGAGTTTCGCCGACGTGTGGCTGCAACGTTGAACCCCTCTCCGATTTTCTCGAACTGAAGACGACTGATATGGAACACAGACAACTCGGCCGCAGTGGCATCCAGGTATCGACGCTGACGCTCGGCACGATGATGTTCGGCGGCCCGACCGACGAAGCCACCGCCGCACGCATCATCGATCAGGCCCGCGAACAGGGCGTGAATTCCATCGATACGGCGGACGTCTACGCAAAAGGCGAATCCGAACGCGTAGTGGGCCGCAGCATCGCCGCGCAGCGCGATCACTGGGTTCTCGCCACCAAATTCGCCAACCCTTCTCACGAAGGCGACGTCAACGCGCGCGGCGCATCGCGCAAACATGTGATCCGCGCGGTCGAAGCAAGCCTCAAACGGCTCAATACCGATTACATCGATCTGCTCTACATCCATCGCGAAGATCACGACACGCCGGTGGAAGAAACCGTTCGCGCGCTGAACGATCTGATCCGTTCTGGAAAGCTGCGTTATTACGGACTGTCGAACCATCGCGCGTGGAAGATCGCCGAATTCAGCCACACCGCGCAGGCATTGGGACTCGATGCACCCGTGGCCAGCCAGCCGCTGTACAACATCGCGAACCGCCAGGCCGAGGCCGAGCAACTGACGGCTGCATATCGATACGGGCTTGGCGTGATCTCTTACAGTCCGCTCGCGCGTGGCGTGCTGACAGGCAAGTACGAACCCGGCGCAACGCCGCAGGCCGACACGCGGGCCGGACGCAGCGACCGCCGCCTGCAGCAGACCGAATGGCGGCCGGAGTCGCTGGAACTGGCGCGGCGCGTGCGCGAGCATGCCGAAGCGCGCGGGCTGTCGGCCGGGCAATTCGCGCTCGCGTGGGTGCTCAACAGCCGCTATATCAGTTCGACCATTGCAGGCCCGCGCACGGAAGCACAGTGGCTCGATTATCTGCCCGCGCTGCGCTACCGCTTGACGGCCGAAGACGAAGCTTTCGTAGACTCGCTCGTCACCACCGGACATCCGTCGACACCCGGATTCAACGATCCCGGCCATCCGTTCTTTGGCCGCATTCCACGTCATGGCCTCGCCACGGACAGCGAACTGCCAGTTCAACAGGGATAGCCATGCGTTTCGATCGTCGTCAGTTCATACAGACGTCGCTGGCCGTGTTGTCAGCGGGGACGGCTGCCGCGTGGCCGTCGCTGGGGAAAGCAGCTTCCTCAACTGCCGGACAAAGCGCAACGCCCACACCCGGCGGCACGCTCACCTATGCGGTGCAGCAGGAGCCGCCGTCGCTCGTGTCCCTGCTCGACACCAACACAGTCATCCGCAACATCAGCGCGAAAATCACGGAAGGCTTGCTGCGCTACGACGCACAGTTCAATCCCCAGCCATTGCTCGCCGTTGCATGGAGCGTCAGTGCCGATGGCCTGCGCTATACCTTCAGATTGCGGCCCAACGTGAAGTGGCACGACGGCGAGAGCTTCACGTCGGCGGATGTCCGCTATTCGATCCTCACGCAGAAGCGCCTCGGCCCGCGCGGGCGCATCACGCTCGCCAACGTCGAACGCGTCGATACGCCTGATCTCCTGACAGTCGTCGTGGTGCTCGGCAAGCCGACGCCGTATCTGATCAGGGCGTTGTCGTCGGCGGAACTGCCGATCGTGCCGCAGCACCGCTACGGCGACGGCGATCCGCTGACGAGCCCCAACCTCACCGCGCCCATCGGCACCGGCCCGTTCGTGTTCGACAAGTGGGTGCGCGGCAGCTATGTGAGCCTGCGCAAGAACCCGAACTACTGGCGCCCAGGTGCGCCGCTTCTCGACCGCGTGATCTACCGGATCGTGCCCGACCAGGCGTCGATCTCGACCGCGCTGGAAACAGGCGAAGTCGATGCCGCCGCCAACGTCGGACTCGCCGATCTCGGCCGTCTGGCAACGTTGCCGCAACTGAAGATCGACGACAGCTACGACGCGTACCTGAACAACGCGGCCTTCCTCGAATTCAACCTCGACAACCCGATCCTCGCCAAACCGGAAGTGCGCAAGGCCATCGCGCACGCGGTGGACCGCAACTTCATCAAGGACAATGTTTTCTACAAGCGTTCGAGCGTGGTCAACTCGCCCGTGCCCGCCGTGCTGGCGAGCTACTACGACGACAGCACGTTTCACTATCCATTCGATCTGAGCGCCGCCAACCGTCTGCTCGACGAAGCGGGTTATCCGAAGCAGGCCGACGGCCAGCGCTTCGCGGTGAAGATCAACTACATCAGCGGCGCGGATTTCCGGCGCGCGGCGGACTATCTGCGGGCCGCGCTGTCCCGCATCGGCATCAAGGCGCCCATACTCGACGGCGATCTGCCGACCTATCTGCGCCGCGCCTACACGGCGCGCGAGTTCGATCTGAATCTGAACGGGCTGGGCCGTCTCTACGACCCGACTGTTGGCGTGCAACGCATCTACTGGTCGGACGGGGTCAAACATCCGCTTATCTGGATCAATGCTTCGCACTATCAGAACCCACAGGTCGACGACCTGTTCCGTGCAGCTGCGACGGAAACGGATGAGACCCGCCGTGCAGCCTCGTTCCGGCAGATCCAGCAGATCGTCGGCCGCGATCTGCCCGTGCTGCCGCTCGTCACGGTTCCGTCTGCCGTGCAGGTCTATCAGACGAGAGTGCACAACCTGATCAACAGCATCGATCTGACGGCCGGCGATTTCTCCGACGCATGGATCGAACCGAAAACCTGAACCGCTGCCCTTCAAGCGAGCCATTCCGATCATGACCGCACCACAACTGAACGAATCGACATCCGCCGTGCTCGACGCGCTGACCTTTGCGAGCGCAAAGGAACAGGCGCAAGCGCTGGCCGCGAAGCGCGTTTCCGCAGTCGATCTGCTTGAACACACGCTGGCCCGGATTGCGCGTTTGGACGGCAAGCTGAACGCCGTTGTCGCACGCGACGATGAACAGGCGCGTACGGCAGCCCGTGAAGCCGACGCGGCACTGGCGCGCGGCGAACGACGGCCCTTGCTCGGCGTGCCGATCACCGTGAAAGAATCGTTCGACGTGGCGGGCCTCGTCACCAGCGGCGGCAACCCTGCATTCGCCGAAAACCGCGCCTCGACCGATTCGCTCGCGGTTGCCGCACTGCGTGAAGCCGGCGCGGTGATTGTCGGCAAAACCAACGTGCCGCTCGGTCTGGCCGACCTGCAGAGCTACAACGACGTGTACGGCCTGACACGCAACCCGTGGGATCTGGAACGCACGCCGGGTGGATCGTCGGGGGGTTCGGCTGCGGCGCTTGCAGCAGGCTATGTCGCGCTGGAACTGGGCTCGGATATCGGCGGATCGATCCGCATTCCTGCGCACTTCACGGGCGTCTATGGACACAAGCCCAGCTACGGCCTTGTGTCGCTGCGTGGCGCGGGCGCGCCGCCGGGACGCTTCTCGGCGCGCGATCTGAGTGTGGCCGGGCCGCTCGCGCGCAGTGCCGACGATCTCGAACTGGCGCTCGACCTGCTGCTCAACCGCGACCCGTTGACGGCCAAAGCATGGCGAGTCGACTTGCCGCCCGCGCGTCATCGACGGCTGGCGGACTTCCGTGTGCTCGTGATCGACAGATGGCCAGGCACCGCGCCCAGCCTGTCGGAACGCTTTGTGATCGAGCGCGTGGTCGAGCGTTTGCGCACGCAAGGTGCCGCTGTCAGCCGGGCCGCCGATCTGCCCGACGGCGTGCTGCCCGATCTGGCGCGCGCGCATCCGTTGTATCGCACGCTGCTGGGTTCATCACTGGCCGAGCCGCCTGCGCAGAGCGAATCGGCACGGCAACGGCTCGCCGCCCTCGCGCCGGACGATCACAGCGCCGATGCCGCATGGCTGCGCGCGCCCACGCTCAGTCATCGCGACTGGCTCAAAGCCGATGAAGCGCGGCATGCATTGCGACATCAATGGGAACGGCTCTTCGAATCCTTCGACGTGGTCGTGACGCCTGTCGCGCCCACGCCCGCGTTCCGACATAACCGCGCGGAGCCGAAAGACACCCGCACGTATCCCGTGGCCTACGAGGACGGTCTGCGTGATGTGCGCTTCCTCGATTTCTTCTACTGGGCAGGTCTGCCCGTGCTGCCTGGATTGCCCGCCACCAGTTTTCCGCTCGGCCTCGATGACACGGGTTTGCCCGTCAGCGCGCAAGCCGTCGGTCCGTGGCTCGAAGACCGTACACCGATTGCGTTCGCGCGGTTGCTCGAAGAAGCGTATGGCGGCTTTCTCGTGCCGCCGGGATATGAAGCGGCGGCTGGCCGGTAAGCAAGCTGTGCCCGTCTCACATGCACTGTCCCATCATGGAAACCCTCGACGCCCACGCCACGCTTACGGAACTGCTGTCATGACCCGTCGACATCTGATCTTCAACGCCTTCACGCACGTCACACCCAACCATCACAGCCACGGTTACTGGCGTCACCCTGAAGGCCGCGGACAGCTCGACTACAAACGGTTCCAGCCGTGGATCGAGCTGGCGAAGACGGTCGAGCGCGGCTGTTTCGACACGGTGTTTCTCGCCGATGTAGTCGGCGTCTACGACCGCTTCAGCGCCAACGGCGACACGGCGGTCCGCACGGCGATGCAGTTTCCGAGTCTCGATCCCGCCAGCCTCGTGTCGGCACTGGCGGCCACCACGGAGCACGTCGGCTTCGCTGTCACGAGTTCGGTGATCCAGGATCATCCGTTCGACTTCGCGCGCCGCATGTCCACGCTCGATCACATGACCGACGGACGCGTCGCCTGGAACATCGTGACCTCGTATCTCGACAACGCGGCGCGCAACTTCGGTCAGGACGCGCTGGAAGAACACGACGAGCGCTATCGCTGGGCCGAGGAGTACGTCGAGGTCGTCTACAAGCTGTGGGAAGCAAGCTGGGAAGACGACGCGCTGGTAGCCGACGCAGACAGCGGCGCATTCGCGGAGCCGTCGAAGGTGCGCAAGATCCTGCATCGCGGCGCGCGCTATAGCGTCGAAGGTCCGCATCTGTCCGAGCCGTCGCCGCAGCGCACGCCGCTGCTGTTTCAGGCGGGCGGCTCGGAAGCCGGCCGCACGTTCGCCGCGCGTCATGCTGAAGCGACCTTCATCGCCGCGCGCACGCCGCAGAGCGCGGCGAAACACGTCACCGATCTGCGTGCGCGCGCCCGCGCGTTCGGCCGCGCCGACGACGAACTGAAGATCATCGTCTCGCTCGCGCCCGTGATCGGCGCAACCGAACAGGAAGCGCACGCGCGCCGCCGCGAGCTGAAAGCGTGGCTCAGTCTCGAAGCACTGCAGGCGTTCTACAGCGGCAGCCTTGACGTCGACCTGTCAAGTATCGATCCGGGCCGCCCGCTGTCGGAACTGCTGCTGAACAATCGCGTGCGCGGCAACGTGCGCGCGTTCATCGAAGCCGCGCCGGATCGTACGGTCACGTTCGGCGATCTGCTGAAGGAGACCGTGTCCGGCCGTTTTGCGGGTACGCCCGAACAGATCGCCGATGAAGTCGAGCGCTATGCGCAGGCAGGCGTTGACGGTTTCAACGTGGTGCCGGTGACGACGCTCGGCTGGTGGAGCGAATTCGTCGATCACGTGGTGCCCGTGCTGCAAAAGCGCGGCCTGATGCAGACCGCGTATGCACCGGGCACGCTGCGCGAAAAGGTCTTCGGACGCGGTCCGGCCTTGCCCGATCACCATCCGGCGAGAGTGCTGCGCCATGAAGTGTGGCATCGCGAACCGTTGCCGCTGCAATAAGCGCGCTAGACCTCTCTTCCCCATCTACCTTATCTTTAACGGGACTCAACGACCATGACCCAGTCAAACCAACCCTCATCGCCGGGCGAAGGCGTGGCGAACCAGCCGCTTGCCGCATGGGGCGCGCCGCCCAGCGAACGCTATGAGGAACTGGCGGCTCCGCTGCGCCCCTTGTTCGCGCGCATTCGTGCGAGCGCCGTCGAGCGCGATCTCGAACATCGTTTGCCGCACGAAGAGATCGCATGGTTGCGCGAGGCGGGGTTCACCCGCTTGCGTCTGCCCCGCGAACACGGCGGCGCAGGTGCGACGCTGCCGGAACTGTTCGGCTTGCTGATCGAACTGGGTGCGGCCGATACCAACGTCGTCAACGCCGTGCGCGCGCATCGCGGTTTTGTCGAGGATGTGCTCACCGCGCGCGAACAGGAATGGAGAACGCACTGGCTCGGCGTGCTTGCAGACGGCGCGCTGATGGGGGCGGGACTGTCCGAGTCGGGCCCGGCCAAGGGCGGCACGTTCGGCACCGAGCTCACGCATACGTCGCAGGGCTTGCGCCTGAATGGCAAGAAGTTCTACACCACGGGTTCGCTGTTCGCCGACTGGGTCGCCGTCGCCGCCCAGCATGGCGAGGAGACCGTGTTTCTGCAGGTGCCGCGCAAGACGCCCGGCGTCGATGTGCTGGACGATTGGGACGGCTTTGGTCAGGCGCTCACCGCGAGCGGCACGGCCGTCTTCGAAGACGTGGCTGTGCGGCCCGAATGGGTCCGGCCGACGGCGGCGCGTTTTCCATACGCGGTGCCGTTCTATCAGCTGGTGCATCTCGCGTCGCTGGCGGGCATCGGCCGCGCATTGGCCGACGATGTCGCGCGCCGCGTGCAGCAGCGTGATCGCGTCTACAGTCACGGCAACGCCGCGCGCGTCGCCGACGATCCGCAGATCCTGCAGGTGGTGGGACGCGTGCACGGCGCGGCGTACGCGGCGGGTGCGACCTCGCTGCACGCCGCGAAGGCATTGCAACGCAGCTACGACGCCCATCTCGATGCGCGGGCCGACGACGCGCAACGCGACAAGGCCAACGCAGAAGCGCATGTGGAAGTGGACCAGTCGGTATCGGTGATCACGCGGCTCGTGCTCGATGCGAGCACGGAACTGTTCGATGCGCTCGGCGCTTCGGCGACGCTGCGCACAGCCGGACTCGACCGTTACTGGCGCAACGCGCGCACGATCTCCTCGCACAATCCGCGCGTGTATCGCGAGCGTCAGGTGGGTGCGTATGCGGTGAACGGCTCGGTGCCGCCCGCGACGTATCGCGTGGGCAAAGGGCCTGCAGCGTAGTGATGGCGCGGCGCGCTTTGGTCGGCGTGCCGCGTGCAAGCATCAGACAATCGCGACACGGCATAAGGTTATGCGAAGCGATTGGTTAGCGGACACACGACACGTCCATAGAATGAGCGCATTCGACTATCACGCCCTGACGGGTATCCGCTCATCGTGCAAGTGCTCTCATTTCCGTTTCTGCGCGCCCTCGTGTGGGCATTGTTTGCCACCGTTGCCAGCATCTCCGCGCACGCTCAGGAACAGGTGCTGCGAATCGGCGTGACGAGCGGACCGCATGAGGAAATTTTCGAGGCCGTCAAGAAGGTTGCCGAGCGTGACTATGGTTTGCATATCCGCATCGTGTCGTTCAACGACTATATCCAGCCTGACGCGGCGCTCGCTGCCGGCGATCTCGACGCGAACAGCTACCAGCACCGGCCGTTTCTCGCGTCGCAGATTCGCGCGCGCGGCTACAAGCTGGTGGGCATCGGCCGCACATGGATCGGGCCGATTGGTCTCTATTCGAAACGCTACCGGAAGTTCGCGGATCTGCCGGATGGCGCGAGCATCGGCATTCCGAACGATCCCGCCAACGAAAGCCGCGTTCTGCTGCTGCTCCAGAAAGCAGGCAGCATCAAACTGCGGCAAGGCATCGACCCTGTGACGGGCATCAACGCGACACCGATCGACATCGTCGACAACCCGAAACATTTCCGTTTCAAGGAAGTCGACGCCGCACAACTGCCACGCACGCTCGACGATTTCGACGCCACCACTGTGAACGCCGACTATGCAATCAAGGCGGGCCTCAATCCCGCCAAAGACACGATCCTCGTCGAGAACGGCTCGAGCGTCTATGCCTGCCTGATCGCCGTGCGGGAACAGGACGCCGGCAAGCCATGGGTGCAGCAACTGGTGTCGGCGTATCAGTCGCCTGAAGTGAAGCAGTTCATCCTGTCGCGCTATCAAGGTGCGATCATTCCGGCCTTCTGAGCGCCTGCTGGCATCGGCCTGACATCGGTGCAGCGGCAAGCACGCACCATCAACGGGCAGCGGCGTACCTGAAATGCAAATGCGCATTTGATGGTTAGCCGCCGGCTGCATCTGTGGGACGCTATGCGTTTCAACATCTGAACGCATGATGCGAGCGCCGCCGCCCGGCCACGCTCGTGCAACGGGCCAAGGTCTGCCGCATACCCTCCCATGAGCAAGAAGCAAATCATTCTGAACGCGTTCAACATGAACTGCGTCGGCCATATCAATCATGGCCTGTGGACACATCCGCGCGACCGTTCCACCGATTACCGCAAGCTCTCGTACTGGACCGATCTCGCAAAGCTGCTCGAACGCGGCCTGTTCGATGGCCTGTTCATTGCCGATATCGTCGGTGTCTACGACATCTATCAGCAATCGGCCGACGTCACGCTGAAGGAATCGGTGCAGTTGCCCGTCAACGATCCGATGATGCTGGTCTCCGCAATGGCAGCCGCGACGCAGCACCTTGGCTTCGGCATCACGGTGAATCTCACGTATGAGGCGCCCTATCTACTCGCGCGGCGCTTCTCCACGCTCGATCATCTGACCGACGGCCGGATCGGCTGGAACATCGTGACGGGCTATCTCGACAGCGCCGCACGCGCGATGGGCCACACCGAAATGATCGCGCACGACGAGCGCTACGATCGCGCCGACGAGTATCTCGACGTGCTGTACAAGCTCTGGGAAGGAAGCTGGCAGGACGACGCCGTGCTGCGCGACCGCGAAAAGCGTGTGTTCGCCGATCCCGCGAAAGTCCGCAAGCTGCATCACCACGGCCGCTATTACGACGTCGAGGGCTATCACCTGAGCGAACCCTCGCCGCAACGCACGCCGGTGCTCTTTCAGGCTGGCTCGTCGGGGCGCGGTCAGGCGTTCGCCGTGCGTCACGCCGAATGCGTGTTCGTATCGAGCCAGAGCAAGGCCGGCACGCGCAAACTGGTCGACGCGCTGCGCGCGCAAGCCGCCGAAGCCGGACGCGACCCACGCGACCTGAAGATCATCATGGGCATCACCGTGGTGGTCGGGCGCACCCAGAAAGAAGCCGAAGAGAAATTCGCCGAATACGCGCGCTACGCGAGCCCCGAGGCGGGCCTCGCCCACTTCTCGGCCGGCAGCGGCATCGACTATTCGAGCTACGCGCCCGATGACGAGCTTGCGCCGCCCGGCGGTCACAAAGGGCGCGGCATCGAATCGTCGGTGCAGCGCGTGACGGATGGCAAGCGCGGCGTCACCGTGCGCCATCTGCTCGAACAGATGCAACTGGGCGGCCGCTATACGACCATCGTGGGCGATCCCGAGCAGGTGGCCGACGCCCTGCAGGCGTGGGTGGACGAAGCCGACATCGACGGCTTCAATCTCACGCGCACGGTCACACCGGAAAGCTACGAAGATTTCATCGATCTCGTCATTCCCGAGTTGCAATCGCGTGGCATCTACAAGACCGCGTATGCACAGGGCACCCTGCGCGACAAGCTGTTCGGCAACGGCGCGCGGCTCGGGTCGCGGCATACGGGCGCGAGCTTTCGCAATCTGCCGGACCTCACGGCGGACGTCACGGACAAGCAGGCGACATGAGCGCCGCGCCGCCTCTTCTGCAGATCGACCAGTTGAGCGTCTCGTTCGGCGCGCAAGCCGCCGTCCGACCGTTCGATCTGACGATCGCGCGCGGCGAGATCGTCGCGCTGGTCGGCGAATCGGGCAGCGGCAAGTCCACCGTCGCCCTCGCGACGATGGGTCTGCTGCCCCGTCAGGCACAGGTTCAAGGCGCACTGCGCTTCGAAGGCAAACCGCTCTTCGGGCAGAGTGAGCGCGAATGGAGCGCGGTGCGCGGCAATCGCATCAGCATGATCTTTCAGGAACCGATGACTTCGCTGAACCCGCTGCAGCCGATCGGCAAGCAGGTGGCGGAAGCCTTGACGCTGCATCGGCCGATGTCGGCGCAGGCCGCACGCAAGGAAGCACTCGGGCTGCTCGACCTGGTGCGCCTGCCCGACCCGCAGCGGCGCTTCGGACAGTATCCGCATCAACTGTCGGGCGGACAGCGGCAGCGCGTGATGATCGCAATTGCCGTCGCCTGCCGTCCAGGCCTGCTGATCGCCGACGAGCCGACCACTGCGCTCGACGTGACGATACAGGCACAGATTCTCGAACTGATCGACCGCTTGCGCCGTGAACTCTCGATGGCCGTGCTGCTCATCACGCACGATCTCGGCGTGGTCGGGCGCTGGGCGGATCGCGTGGTGGTGATGAAGGACGGCGCGAAGGTCGAAGAGGCAGCGAGCAAGACGCTGTTCGCGCAGCCCTCGCAACCGTATACGCGCGCGCTGCTCGGCGCTTCGCTGCATTTCGGCGCAGGTCTGCATTATCGCGACGCGCGGCTCACGGATGCGCCCGTTGCAGCGCCTCGACGTGTGGACAGCAAGCCTGCCCGCACCTTGCTGGAGGCGCGCGATATCCACGTCGATTATCACGGCGTGCGTGCCGTCGATGGCGTCAGCTTCGACATTCAGGCCGGCGAAACCGTGGGTCTGGTGGGCGAATCGGGCTGCGGAAAGTCTTCGCTGTCGCGCGCGCTGACACGGCTGGTCGAGCCTTCGGGCGGCAGTATCGTATTCGACGGCGAGGACATCACGCATCGCGCGCGCCGCGCGTTGCGGCCGTACCGGCGGCGCGTGCAGATGATCTTCCAGGACCCGTATGGCTCGCTGAATCCTCGCCACACCGTCGAGCGCACGCTCGGCTATGCGCTGGCCATTCACGGCGTGGCCAGCCGGCGCGAACGCGATGCGAAGATCCGCCGCATCGTCGATGCAGTCGGTTTGCCCGCATCGGCGCTGAAGCGCTATCCGCACGAGTTTTCCGGGGGACAGCGGCAGCGCATCGGCATTGCGCGCGCGCTGGTGCTGGAGCCGCAACTCGTCATCTGCGACGAGCCCGTTTCCGCGCTCGATGTCTCCATCCAGGCGCAGGTGCTCGACCTGCTGGTCGATCTCAAACACGAACTCGGACTCGCGCTGCTGTTCATCTCGCATGACCTCTCGGTGGTCCGCTACATCGCCGATCGCGTCCTCGTGATGCAGGCGGGGCTCATCGTCGAACGCGGCGATCAGGCTTCCATCTGGACTTCACCCCAACACGCTTACACGCGCACACTGATCGACGCCGTGCCGTCATCGCAGGCTTCATTTACAACCGATACAAGGAAAATTGATCGTGACTTTCAAGAGCAAGCGGCAGCCCCCTTCCACTTCGACGCTCCTGTTCCGCGATGATCCGCTGGGCGCCGCGGTTGCCGACCTGAAGCGGCGCAAGCTGCTCAAAGGCGCTGGCGCACTGCTCGCGGGCGCGGCAACGCCCTTCACGTTCACAGGCGCAGCCTGGGCCACGACAGAGACCACGCCCATCACGCTGAACGGCGCGAAGCGCGGCGGCACGCTCACCGCGGTCCTTCACCCCGAGCCGCCGACGCTCGCCTTCTTCGTCAACTCCGCGACCATGATCGGCGCGGTGGCGAGCAAGATTTTCGACGGCCTGATCGAGTACGGTCCCGACCTGAAGCCGCGCGCGCAGCTTGCAGAAAGCTGGAATGTCTCGCCGGACGGTTGGACGTGGACCTTCAAGCTGCGCCAGAACGTGCAGTGGCATGATGGCCAGCCCTTCACCGCCGCCGACGTGAAGTTCTCCGCCGAAGAAGTGTGGCTCAAGATCAGCCCGGCCTCGCGGCGCGTGCTGCAATACCTGACGAAGATCGACACGCCGGATGCGCATACCGTGGTGCTGCATCTGTCGAAATCGACGCCTGCGACCTTCGGCATTCTCGATTCGCTGGGCACGCCAATCCTGCCGAAGCATCTCTACGAAAACACCGACATCCGCAACAATCCGTACAACAACAAGCCGATCGGCACGGGGCCGTTCAGGTTCACGGAATGGGCGCGCGGCGACCGCATCGTGCTCGACCGCAACGAGAAGTACTGGTCGCCCGGTCAGCCTTATCTGGACCGCATTACGTGGAAGATCACGCCGGACGTCTCGGGCCGCGCGACCGCGCTCGAAACGGGCGCCGCTCAATATGGCGAGCGCAACCCGGTGACGTTCGCCGATGCCGACCGCCTCGCGAAGCTGCCCAACCTCGTGGTCTCGCGTGAAGGCTATAACGGCTACGCGGCGTGGCTGTGGCTCGAACCCAATCTGCGCGACCCCATCCTCGGCAAGCTCGAAGTGCGTCAGGCCATTTCGCACGCGATCAATCGCGACGTGCTGGTCAAGACCGTCTGGGGCGGCTATGCGGTACCCGCGACGGGGCCGGAGTCGTCGCTGGTGAAGGCGTTCTACTCGCCCGATACGCAGCAATATCCGTACGATCCCAAGCGCGCGGAAGAACTGCTCGACAAGGCCGGGTTCCCGAAGAAAGCGGACGGCTGGCGCTTCAAGCTCGATCACGATTTCATCCCGTATGGCGACGACTATCGCCGCACGGGCGAATTCGTGCGTCAGTCGCTGCGGCGGGTCGGCATCGACGTCAATCTGCGCGGCCAGGATCTGCCCACCTGGATCAAGAACGTCTTCACCGACTACAACTTCCAGCTGATCAGCAGCTGGGGCACGG
Organism: Paraburkholderia sp. C35; assembly: GCF_003121405.1. GTDB lineage: Bacteria > Pseudomonadota > Gammaproteobacteria > Burkholderiales > Burkholderiaceae > Paraburkholderia. The sequence goes on from NZ_QBUY01000001.1 coordinate 80,987, forward strand.
ACGGTCTCGATCCGCAGATCGGCATCGAGCAGCATTACTGGTCGAAAGCGGCCTCCAACGGCACGCCGTGGTTCAACGCGTCCGGCTACGCGAGCCCCGAAATGGACCGTGTGATCGAAGCCGCGCAGACGGAAACCGATCCCGCCAAACGGCGCGACCTGTACGTGCAGTTGCAGAAGATCGCGCAGCGCGACCTGTCGCTGATCAATCTGTTCGAGTTCCGCTGGTTCGGCGTGTGGGCGAAGAACCTGCGCAACGTCACCGATACGGCCAGCCATTCGCGCGCCAACTTCGCGCGCGTCTGGTTCGACAAGGCTTGAGCATCATGCAGCTCACTTCCACGCCGGCTTCGCGCAAGATAGGGCGCAGGCTGATTCAGCTCGTGCTGGTCCTGTTCGGCACCACGGTGCTCAACTTCGCGCTGCTCAAGCTGATGCCCGGCGATCTCGTCGACGTGATCGCCAGCGAGAGCGGCAATGTGTCGCCGCAATACGTGGCGCAGTTGCGCGAAGCCTATGGTCTGAATCAGGGCGTGGTGTGGCAGCTGCTGCACTATGTCGAACATGCGCTGCGGCTCGATCTGGGCTTCTCGTTCCGCTTCGGCGAACCCGTGGCGACGCTGATCTTCGGCCGCCTGCCCGCCACGCTCGCGCTGATCGGCACGGCCCTGCTGGTCTCCGTGAGCCTTGGGCTGCTGCTCGGCGTGCTGGCCGCACGCCGTCCGCATGGCTTCGTCGATACGCTCGTGTCCACGCTGGCCACGCTCGGCTATTCCGCACCGATGTTCTGGACCGCGCTGATGCTGATCGTGGTGCTCGGCGTGCATCTCGAATGGCTGCCGATCGGCGGCGTGGCCGATACCAACGTCGCGCATCTCGGCTTCGCGCTGCTGCTCGATCATCTGCGCCATCTCGTGCTACCTGCGGCGACGCTCGTGCTGTACTACGTGGCCATCTTTGCGCGCCTCGCGCGGGCCTCGATGATCGAGACCTTGCAGGAAGACTTCATCCGCACCGCGCGCGCGAAAGGCGGACGGCCGTGGTACGTGACGACGCATCACGCGCTGCGTCACGCCGTGCTACCCGTGCTGACCATGCTCGGCTTGCAGGGCAGCGCGCTGATCGGCGGGTCGGTGGTGGTCGAAACGGTGTTCGGCTGGCCTGGGCTCGGGCAGCTGTCGTTCGAGGCCATCAAGAGCCGCGACGTCAATCTGCTGGTTGGCGTGCTGCTGCTCTCCGCGTTTCTGGTGGTCCTGCTCAATCTGGTCGTCGATCTGCTCTACGGACTGATCGATCCGCGCACGAGGTCGCGCCGATGAAACTGTTCCATTTCCTGCGCCAGCCGTCCGCCCTCGCTGGCGTAATCCTGCTCGCACTCGCGCTGTTTGCCGCGCTGTCGGCCAACTGGCTCTTTCCCGGCGATCCGCTCGACATGGTCGCCGCGCCGTATCAATGGCCGGGCGCCGATCATGCCTATCCGCTCGGCACCGACCTGATGGGCCGCGACCTGCTCGCCGGGCTGTTCCACGGCGCGCGCGTTTCGCTGTATGTGGGGATCACCGTTGCGCTGATCGCGCTCGTGCTGGGCGTGCTGATCGGCGGCGGGGCGGGTTATTTCGGCGGCGTCATCGATCAAACGCTGATGGCGATCACCGAGTTCTTTCAGACCGTGCCGCCGTTTCTACTCGCGATTATTCTTGTCGCGATCCTCACCCCTTCGCTGTCGACCATCGTGTTCGCGCTCGGCATCACCGCGTGGCCGAGCATTGCGCGGCTCACGCGCGGCGAGTTCATCGTGCTGCGCGAGCGCGAGTTCGTCAGCGCCAGCGTGGCGCTCGGCGCCAGCGATGCGCATCTGATCTTCATCGAGATTTTGCCCAACGCGCTCACGCCGATCCTCGTTTCCACCGCACTGCTCGTGGCGAATGCGATTTTGTCCGAAGCGGCGCTCTCGTTTCTCGGGCTTGGGGATCCGAACGTGGTGAGCTGGGGTTCGATGGTCGGCACGGGACGCGAAGCGCTGCGCACGGCGTGGTACATGATCGCGGTGCCCGGCTCGGCGATCGCGCTGACGGTTCTCGCGCTCAATCTGTTGAGCGATGCGCTGCACGCCACCTTCAATCCGCGCCTGTCGAGAAACCGCCGTGTCGACGCGGCGTCACGTCAGGAGGGAGTCGAAGCGCTGCGGCCGTGAAGGCGCAGCGCACCACCTGCTTACCTCATTCGGACGGCTTCGAGAAACCTGCAAAGCGCTCATCGATCACGCGCCTGAATTCTGCCGATCTGTACGCGTTCGCAATGTCTTTCACGTACGGCTTGTTCAGATCGGCCGTTCGCACTGCGACGAGGTTCAGATAGTACGGCGGGATTTTCTCGAGCAGCAGCGCATCCGTGAGCTTCAAGCCAGAGGCCAGCGCGAAGTTGCCGTTCACGAAGGCGTAATCGACGTCGTCGAGCGAACGCGGCAACTGGGCGGCTTCCAGCGGCACCAGTTTGATCTTGTGCGGATTGGCGTCGATATCGCGTTCCGACGACTTCCCGGGATCGATGCCGGGCTTGAGCGTCACCCAGCCAAGCTGCTGCAGCAGGATGATCGCGCGCGCCTGCTTGGGGACGTCGTTCGGCAGCGACACGGTGGCGCCGTCCTTCAGTTCGTCGAGACGCTTGTGCTTGTGGCTGTATAGCCCGATGGGCGCGGTGGGCACCTTCACCAGTTCCGACAGCGCGAGCTTGTGATCCGCCGAAAACTTCTTCAGATACACCTCGTGCTGGAACGCGTTGGCGTCGAGCGCGCCGTCGGCGAGTGCGAGGTTCGGCTGAACGTAATCGCTGAACTCGACGATCGTCACCTTGTAGCCTTCCTTCTCCAGCTGAGGCTTGATGCCGTAGCGGATCTGATCGGAATACGGTCCGGCCGTCGCGCCGAAACGGATTTCCTTCTTGTCGGGATCGGCGGCATGCGCGGTCACGCTGACTGCGATCAATGCGCCAAGCGCGATGGCGGTCAAGGGCGACCAGACACGGCGAAACACTTTCATCGGGTTCTCCTCTGCGCCGTGACGCCCGTGGATCGGGTCCGGCGACGGTTTATCGGTTGTAGGCATGCGAGCTTACAAAAACGTCAGCCCACGCCAAACCAACAAATCAATCTTTGGTTTCTTCTGGAAGCGAATACGGCTGACTGCCCTTCAACCGCTGCGCGCGTGCCGCGCTTCATATGGTTTGCAGCAATCGTTCGTTGTCGCGTGCGCGATCAGCCCGTAGCCTCGTGCATCCGGCGCGCAATGCGTGTTTCCGCCATCCCGTCGATACAGCCCGTCGCACACGCATCCCTGGCGACTATCTCAAGCACATTCATGGTCACGATCGCGAGTCAGCTTCCCGAACCCTTCAACGACGCCGTGCGCGCCCTCCTGCCCGATACGCAGGTGATCGGCATTCCGCGCGGTGTGCCGGCGGGATTGCCGGATGACGCGTCGATCCTTGTCGCCGCGCCGATCATCGTGAGGGGCGCGACGGCGCCCGAGCATGCGCCCGAAGGCTGGCCGTTCGGACTGCGCTGGGTACAACTGGGTTCGTCCGGCATCGACTTCTATCCGCGCTGGTTCTTCGACGGCCCGCCCGTCACCACCGCGCGCGGCACGGCCTCGCAGGCGATTGCGGAATTCGTGCTGGCGTCGATCTTCGCGCACGCGAAACGCCTGCAGGACATCTGGATTCACGATGCGCAGCAATGGCAGATGTCGCCGCTCGCGACCGTGGCGGGCAGTACCGTCGGCATCTTCGGTTTCGGTTCGATCGGCGAAGCGGTTGCACAGAAAGCGCTTGCGCTAGGCGCGCAGGTTCTCGCCGTCAGGCGCCGCACGGCGGATCAGGCAGCCGTACCCGGCGTGACCTTTGTAGCGAACATCGGCGAACTGTTGCAGCAATCGGATCATCTCGTACTCGCGGCACCTGCTACGGAATCAACGCGTCATATCGTCAATCGGGCTTCGCTGCAGGTCGCCAAGCCTGGACTTCACCTGATCAATATCGCGCGCGGCTCGCTCATCGACGACGCAGCGCTGCTCGAAGCGCTCGACAATGGCGTGATCGGCGGCGCGTCGCTGGACGTCACCGAACCCGAACCTTTGCCCGCAGGCCATCGCTTTTATACGCATCCTGGCGTCCGGCTTTCGCCGCACACATCGGCCATCGGTCCGCACAATACGGTGGAACTGGCACACAAGTTCGTGCGCAATTTCAGGGCATTTTCCGCAGGTACCGCGCTGGAAGATCGGGTGGATATCCGCCTGGGCTATTAGTGATGTGAAGTGGCGTGCGCCATGGCCGCGAGTATGATGCGATGACTCATTGATGTCATGATCGCGTACTCGCCCGTTTATTCATGCAAGCCAGACAACCTCGCAAAAGCCGACGAGCAGACGTCGCTCAACCACCTGCACCAGAGATCGCCGCAGCCGACAACGACAGCACCGGCAAATCCGCCGACAGTGGCGCGCTGACCCGCGGCCTGACCGTTCTTTCAGCCATCATCGCCGCTGCGCGCCCGCTCACGCTGATCGAAGTCGGCGAGACCGTCGGCCTGTCGTCGAGCACATGCCACCGCCTGCTGCAAACGCTGATCCAGGCGGGCTATGTCTACCGCGATGCCGGCAACCGCTATTACCCGACACCGCGCGCGGTATGCCCGCTGACCATCGATCACCCGCTCAACCTGCTGCGCCGCGACACAGCCGAGACGCTCAAGACGCTCCAGCATGAATACGGCGCTTCCGCCGGCCTTATCGTTTTCATGGGCACGATGCGGCTTTACGTCGATATCGTGCTGGGACGCGACAACGTCGCGCCCTACTACGAAACGCAACACCTGACGCCGTTCCACTGCACCGTGTCGGGCAAGCTGCTGCTAAGCCAGCTTTCCGTCGCGGAACGTGACGCGCTGCTCGGCGCCGAACCGTATGCTTCCCGTACGCCGCAAACCATCATTACCCGCGCGCCGCTCATGCGTGATCTCGACCAGGTTGCCACCAGCGGCATCGCCACCAACTTCAACGAGAACATTCTCGGCATTTCCGCCGTCGGCGCACGGCTCGGCCTGCCCGATGCGCGCGCGATCGGCGTGATCGTGCTGACGGGGCCCAGCAAGTACTTCACCCCGCCCCGCGTCACGGCGATGCGCCGCGATCTGCTCGAAGCGACCAACATCCTGTCGAACACGTCGCTTGCGGTTCGCGCGGTCGGACGTTTTCTGAACCTGTGACGATGCATTGAACGTAGCGGAAGCACGGTTCACAAGCGTGGCTCACAAGGCGGTCCGCGCTATCCCGTATTCGTCGGAAGCTCAGGCAGATTTGTTGGTTAGTCTGCCGCCTCAGCGCTCGCATAATTCAAAAAATGGAAGAAATTTCCCATTTTCCTGAATTCCAACCGACGTGCCGCAAGGCCCGTCCCGCGACCGCATCGAGGAATCGACCCGCATGTCCGCCAAACCAGTCCGCACACTCACCCCTGAAGCCCTGAGAAACCTGCTCGCCACGCGCAGCGAAGTCGCCGTGCTCGACGTGCGCGAAGAAGGCGTGTCTGCACGCCGCCGTCTGTTCTATTCGTCAGTCGCGCCGGTTGGCCGGCTGGGTTACGTGGTCCGCCGCCTCGTACCCAGGCTCGACGCCCCCATCGTGCTGGTGGATGATCACGGTGAATACACGTCGCGTGCCGCCGCGCTGCTCGGTGAGTTCGGCTATACGGACGTGTCCATACTCGAAGGCGGCGTGGAAGGATGGGCGCGCGCGGGTTACGAAGTCTTCAGCGGCACCAATGTGCCCGGCAAGGCATTCGGCGAAATCATCGAAGCCCGGCTGCATACGCCCAATATCGACGCGGTGACGCTCAAGGCGCGCCAGGATGCAGGCGACGATCTGATCGTGCTCGACAGCCGCCCCTTCGGCGAATATCACACGATGAACATTCCCGGCGGCATCGAATGCGCGGGCGCGGAACTCGTCTATCGCGCGCTGGCCGCGGCGCCTTCGCCGGACACGCTGATCGTCGTCAATTGCGCGGGCCGCACGCGCAGCATTCTGGGCGCGCAGTCGCTCATCAACGCGGGCATTCCGAACCCGGTGGCCGCGCTGACGGGCGGCTCGATGGCCTGGCTGCTGTCGGGCTATACGCTGGAGCACGGGCAAACGCGCACGGCGCCGCGCCCCTCCGGCGACACGCTCGCGGCCGCACGCGAACTCGCCGCCACGGTCGCGAAGCGGGCCAACGTGCGGATCATCGACGCCGAAGGTCTTGCCGCGCTCGAACGCGAAACGGCAACGCGCACGCTGTATCGCTTCGACGTGCGTCATCCGCTCGAATACGAAGCAGGTCATCCGGCGAACTGGCGCTCGGCACCCGGCGGACAACTGGTGCAGGCCACTGACGAATACGTCGGCACCCTGCATGCAACCGTCGTGCTGCGCGACGACGACGGTGTGCGCGCTCGCATGACGGCTTCGTGGCTGGTGCAACTCGGCTATCTCGACGTGTACGTACTCGACGATGCCGCCAGCAGCGAACTCGCCGCGCACTCGCTCGAAGCCGGCCCCGAACCGCGCCCGTTGCCTGCCGCGCAGGGCCGCACGCGCTGGGTCGAACCGGACGATGTCGCGGCGGGCAAGGTTCAGGTGATCGATATCGACCACAGCCTCGGCTTCCGCGCGGGCCATATCGCAGGCGCAAGCTTCATCGCCGCCAGCGCGCTCGATGATCACCTGGAACAACGGGTCGACAAAGACCCGATCGTGCTGACCTCGGAAGACGGCACGCTGGCGGGTCTGGTCGCGGCGCGGCTTGCGCATCGCGTGCCGGATATCGCCGCGTTGCTCGGTGGCACGCGGCGCTGGCGATCGCTCAAGCTGCCCGTCGAAACGGGCGACACAGGCAATCTGACGGGCGACGACGATGCCTGGTACAGCCCCTATCACGCCGCACCCGATCAGGTCGCCGCGCAGATGAACGCGTACCTTGCGTGGGAACTGCAACTGGTCGAACAGGTGGATCGCGACGGTATCGCGGCGATTGCGCCGCTGGACTTCGACACGAAGACGAGCGCGCGCAGCCGCGAGCGGTTGACGGCCCTCGACAGCGGAGCGCAACCATGAAGCGCACTCCCAGCCGTAGCATGATCGTCCAGCCCACGCGCCGCGATCTGCTAAAGACCGCGCTGTTCGCCGCGCTCTCGGCGAGCCCGTTCAGCCGGGCGCTGGCAGCGGATTATCCGCAACGCCCCGTTCACTACGTTTCGCCGTATCCGCCGGGCGGCACCAACGATCTCGTCGCGCGCATCGTCAGCAAGCGGCTTGCGGGTTTGCTCGGCACGTCGGTGATTGTCGAGAACCGCGGCGGCGCGGGCGGCACCATCGGCACGAGCTACGCCGCGCAGGCCAATGCCGACGGTTATACCGTGCTGAACGCGTCGAGCGGGAACCTCACGTCCGCGCCACAGGTGATTGGCGCGTCCTACCATCCCCTCACGGATTTCGTCCCGGTGGGCTTTCTCGGCGATATCCGCTTCGTGTTCGCGTCGCATCCTTCGCTGAATGTGAAGAGCCTGAAGGATCTGATCGACTACGCGAAGGCGCATCCCGGCAAGATCAATTACGGCACGGCGGGTGTCGGCACGGCCGGGCATCTGGCGGGCGAATACCTGAAGCTGCGCACGGGCATCGATATCGTGCATGTGCCGTATCGCGGCTCCGCACCCGCATTGACGGATGCCGTGGCAGGCCACGTGCAACTCGTCATCGATCCGCTCGCGACGCAATACGTGCGCTCGGGTGACTTGCGCGGCCTCGCATTTTCCGGCGCGACGGCAGCGCCCGACCTGCCCGGTGTGCCGTCGATCGATGCTGCGGGCGTGCCGCACTGGGAAATCACCAATTTCTATCTGGCTGTCGTCCCTGCCGCGACACCCGCTGCCGTGGTCAGCGATCTGAGTGCGGCATTTCTGAAGCTCGCCGCCGATCCCAGCGTGGTCGCGGGTCTGAAGCCGCTCGGCGTCGAGATCAGGCCGCTCGATCGCAACCAGACAGTCGCGCTGCTCAAATCCGAGATCGCGGTCAACGCCCGCGTCATCGCCGCGGCTCACATTCCCACGGCGAAAGCCGGCGCCTGATACGGAGAACACGCACCATGAGCATCAAACTGTATGGCACGCTCTACCCGCGGCTCTTTTCGGAGACGATTCCCGCAACAGGTCCGGCGTGCGACATCGAACATATCGAGCGCACGGCGCGGGCCCACGAAAACGCCGGCTTCGACGGCGTGCTGCTGCCGCACAACGCCGGATGGGCCGACAATTTTCTGACTGCGGCGCGCGCCGCTGGCGTCACGCAGAAGCTGAATTTCCTGCTTGCCCATCGCCCCGGCTTCATTTCGCCAACACTGGCCGCCCGCAAGCTCGCGACCCTCGATCACTTCACCAACGGCCGTTTGCAGGTGCACATCATCACGGGCGGGCGCAACGCGGAGCAACGCCGCGACGGCGACTTTCTCGAACACGACGCGCGCTATACGCGAACGGATGAATTCCTCGACATCGTGCGGCGCATCTGGACGAGCGATCAACCCATCGACCATGCAGGCGAACACTATCGCTTCGAACAGGCGTTCTCCGAACTCAAGCCGCTGCAGACGCCGCACGTGCCGATCTCGTTCGGCGGCGCATCGGATGCCGCGATTCAGGTCGCCGCCCGCCATGCCGACATCTTCGCATTGTGGGGCGAGACGCTCGACGGCACGCGCGAACTCACGCAACGCGTGCTGGCCGAAGCGCAGCAATACGGCAGAAAGCCTGACTTCAGCATCTCGATCCGCGTCATTCTAGGCGCGACGGAAGACGAAGCCTGGGAACGCGCGCATCAGATCGTCAGCGAAACCGAGCAAGTCGGTCTGTGGAGTTCGAAGTCCAAGGTATTCGGCGGCCATCGTCCACCCGCCTCGGCCGAAAACGAAGGTTCGCGGCGTCTGCTCGACCTGGTCGAGAAAGGCGAAGTGCTCGACAAGCGCCTCTTCATGGGTGTCGCACGCGCGACCAACGCGCCCGGCAACACCACGGCGATTGTCGGCACGCCGGCGCAGGTTGCGGATGCCCTGCTCGACTACTACGACATCGGCGTCTCCGGCTTCCTGTTCCGCGGCTTCGATCCGCGCACGGATGCCGACGAATATGGCAAGGAACTGATCCCCCTGCTGCGCGAAGGCGCGGCGAGCCGCGATGCCCGTCTGCGAAGCGCTGCCGCCTGAACCTCGGCAACGTCATCACAGCGCTCTCTCACGCTTCATCGAATCAAGGTGCAAGACCATGCCGGAAGCCATCGCGATCAAACCGCTGCCCGCGCCCCGCCTCGTTTCCCTCAACAAGGACTACTACGGCGGTGCGTTGATGCTGCTTATCGGCGTCGGCGCCGCGTACCGGGGACGTTCGTACGGCGTCGGCACATTGAGCCACATGGGTTCGGGATTTTTCCCCGTCACGCTGGGCGTCGTGCTCGCGCTGATCGGCGCCGCGATGCTGGTTGGCGCAAGCCGTCAACGCACAGCCGGCCATGCATCAGCACGGGTCGCGGACTGGCGCGGCTGGCTGTGCATCTGCGCGGGCACCGTTGCGTTCATCGTGCTCGGGCGATATGGCGGCCTCGTTCCGGCGACCTTCGCCACCGTTTTGCTGTCCGCACTCGGCGACCGCAGCAACTCGCTGCGCGTGGCCCTGCTGCTTTCCACCGCGATGGTCGCGATCGGCATCATCGTGTTCTGGTGGGCGCTGCAACTGCAGATGCCCCTGTTCCGCTGGGGCTGACCGATGATCGCTCAATCGCTGCTCGATCTCTGGCAAGGTTTCGGCGTCGCACTCGAGCCGCACAATCTGATGTGGTCGCTGTTCGGCGTGCTGGTCGGCAACCTGATCGGCGTGTTGCCGGGCATGGGCGCGCTGTCGGCCATTTCGATGCTGCTGCCCATCACGTACACAATGCAGCCTATTCCCGCCGTGCTGATGCTCGCCGGCATCTTCTATGGCTCGCAGTATGGCGGGGCCATCGGCGCGATCCTGCTCAATCTGCCCTGCCATCCGCCGCACGCCGTCACCTGCCTGGACGGCTATCCGATGACGCGTCAGGGCAAAGGCGGCGCTGCGCTCGGCATTACGATGATTGCGTCGTTTTTCGCGGCATCGTTTGGCATCATCGTGATGATCTTCGCTTCGCCGCTGCTCGTGCGGATCGCATTCCGCTTCGGGCCCGCAGAGATCTTTTCGATCATGCTGCTCGGTCTGTTGTGCGGCGCGACGCTGACTAAAGGCTCGTCGCTCAAGGGCATTGCGATGACCGTGGTCGGTCTGCTGATCGGCACGGTGGGCACAGACGTCAATACGGGCATCATGCGTTTCACGTTCGGCTTCGAGTCGTTGTCGGACAAGGTCGAACTGGTCGCGCTCGCGCTGGGTCTGTTCGGCGTCGCGGAATTTCTGCGCGGCGTGAACCAGACGGCCACGGTGGGCAGCACGCTCAAGCTGAGCATGAAAGACATGCGCCCGAGCCGTGCCGAACTTCGCCAGTCGTTCGCGCCGATGCTTCGTGGCACCTTGGTCGGCACGCTGTTTGGCGCGATGCCGGGCACGGGTCCGACGGTGACGACATTCGTTGCATATGCGCTCGAACAGAAACTCGCGCGCCGCCCGGAGCGTTTCGGACGCGGCGCGCTGGAAGGCGTTGCCGCGCCCGAAGCCGCTTCGCATTCGAAAACCCAGGTCGACTTTATCCCGACAATGAGTCTGGGCATTCCCGGCGATGCCGTCATGGCGCTGATCCTCGGCGCCCTGGTGATTCAGGGCATCCAGCCCGGGCCGCATCTCGTCGCCGATCACGCCGATCTGTTCTGGGGCTTGATAGCGAGCTTCTGGGTCGGCAACGTGCTGCTGGTCGTGCTGAACGTGCCGCTCATCGGCGTGTGGGTCAAGCTGCTGCGGGTGCCGTACCGCTTTCTATACCCGTCCGCGCTGTTTTTCATTGCGGTGGGCGTGTACAGCACGAACAACAATCTGTTCGAGGTCGGAGAAGTGCTGGCATTCGGCGTGGCGGGCGCCGTGCTGCTGGCGCTCGACTTTCCCGTTGCGCCGATTCTGCTCGGCTATGTGCTCGGCCCGATGGTCGAAGAAAACTTCCGCCGTTCGATGCTGCTTGCACGCGGCGATCTGCTCTCGCTGTTCGACAGCCCGATTGCGGCGAGCGTGCTCAGCGCCTGTGCGCTGCTGGTGGCGTTGCAACTCACGTTCTGGTTGCGCGGCACGATCCGCGCCTCAAGACAGGAGCGCGTGGAGAGCGGCCCGTTAGCGGGTGCGCAGGAACAGCCTTAAAAAAACGGGCGTCGTCGACGCCCGTTTTCATTTCCGCATTCAATCTCGCTCAGGCACTCGACGTCTCATTGCGCCACACGCTCGACGCATACGCCGACTCATCGAATTCCGGCGCCACGTCGGCAGCGAGCCGCTTTGCGTGCAGGTCGATATCGGCCAGAAACAGATCGCGGCTGATGCGGCGGACCACGGCCGGGATATCGCGCTTCATGCTCGGCACGTCGCCCCCGGGCACACCAGCGCTGACGAAGCCCGCCGGATTGTAGACGTGAATATGCTTCAGATACGGCGCGTCGCCCGCGACCTTTTCGCGGTATTCGAGCGCCTGGCCGAGATAGGGATGCGCACCGAGTCCATCGTCTGCATCCTCTTTCGATGGCGTGTACTGATCGCGCCACAGCAGAATGTGCGAAGCGAAGTCTGCCAGTTCGGGACGCGCAGCCGGATTCACGAAGTAACCCGTTCCCGCGATCGCCAGGTCGAAGCGAAATGATTCGCCTGCTACGTTGGCTTCGATCTGCCCTGAAGCCTCGCTTGCGGATACCCATTGCGCGCCGAGATGCAGATGGAAATTCTCGAAGCGCGTGACGCGTTCGATCGAGTCCGGCGGCGCCGTCGATCCCGAACGCTTGAAGCGAAGCGCCTGTGCCCAGCGCAATGCGTCCGGGAGATCGAAGTAGTTGTCGTAGGCGCCCGGATACGCACGCGCGCGCGAGACAGGCGTGGCCGCGAGCGTGGTGCGGCGCGCGAACAGATGGACCTCGCCCGCGCCAGCTTCGAGCGCAGTGGCTGCTGCATCGAATGCGGAAGCGGCACCGCCCAGCACGGCGACCGACTTGCCGCGCAGCGCGGCAAAATCGATCGCATCGGACGTATGCGCAACAAGCTGCGCAGGCAACGACTGCAGAACCGCCGGCACGAACGCCCCGCCGTTGCCTGCCACGCCGTTGCACAACAGAATCTTGCGCGCGGTTTCGACATGCGTGCTGCCGTCCGTTTCCAGATGCAGCGCGAAATGCGTGTCCTTAGGCTCGATTCTCACGAGGCGCGTGCCGTAGCGAATAGGCACGTCGAGAAACTCGCGATACCACGCGAGATACTCGGCCCATCGCTCGCGCGGAATACGGTCGATATCCTGATACGACGCCGCACCGAAACGCGCTTCGTACCACGCGCGAAAGCTCAACCCCGGCAAGCCGCCTTCGGGCCCGACCAGCGTCTTCGGCGTACGCAGCTTGTTCATGCGCGCACGGATGAGCCACACGCCCGCTTTCGACGCATCGGCGGCCGCATCGATCACGCTGACGCGCCCGATGCCCGCGCGTCCCAGCGCGAACGCAAACGCACAACCTGTCTGCCCTCCACCGACGATCAACACGTTGTGATCGATGCCAGGATGGGCGGGCACCCAGTTATCGGGCGCCGGCCCGAGCAGGTCGAGCGTACGGCGGGCATCGTGATCTACATCCACAGTCTGTGTCATGGTTCAGTTTTCCTTGTTGGACGCGTATTGCTGATGCCACTGCTGCAACTGTTGCGAAGGCGGCATGTGCCATTTGTTGCCTTCTTCGATCAGAAAGCCCGTGCGATGCCAGTCCTTGACGATCTTGTCGAACGCGACAACCGTGTCCGTCTGCCCCTTGCGAACCCAGATCACGGACGGCGACGGAATGAGCTGGCTGCGCATCGGCGATTCATAGTCTTTCCATTCGCCCGACGGATTCGCCAGACGCGCCTGAATGCCGGGCGTCACATGCACCGATGCGACACACGTGCCGCCACGCAGCGCCAGCAACGCCTCGGGCATGCCCTTGAAGGCCTTGACCTGCGCGCCGTACTGCTCGATCAGCGGCTTCGTGTAATTGCTGCCTTGTGAGACGCACACCGGCTTGTCGCGCAGATCGGCCCAGTCATGAATGCCGGAACCCTTGTGCACCATCGCGCTGCCGCCAATTTCCTCGAACGGCGTCGGCACGTAGCTGAGTATCTCGTCACGCTCTTTTGTGTACTGCATGCTGGCGATCAGCGCATCGACCTTGCCCTGCTGCAGGAACTGCACGCGGTTCGGCGGCGTCACTTCGATCGCTTCGAATTTCACGCCCAGATGACGCGCAAGGCTTTCGCCAAGCTCGACGTTGTAGCCAATCGGCTGGCGGGTTGCCGGATCGAGCGTGCCATAGGTGCCATCCAGCACCACGCCGACCACCAGCGTGCCGCGTTCCTTGATGCGATCGAGCGTGGCATCGGCATGTGCGGTGCCTGCTGCTGCGGCACAAGTCACGACAGCGGATAAAAACAGACTGGCGCGCAACGCGCGCTTCGACAAACTGAACATCATGAATGGGTCGATTCCGAAAGCGTGTCAGTAAGAGCGGGCTGCGTAGCGATTTTGAAATGTTGGAGTTCGTCGGCTGCACACTGGGCGATCAAACCCGTTTCCCATGAGAGATAGGCGCGCGCGGCATCGAGATTGCCTTCATGGCGATCGTGCACGAAGAACAGATAATCGATGCGCTCACTTTCGGGCGGTGTCTGAGGCGTGGCTTCCAGCGCGAAACCTGCCTGTTTGAAGGCCTCGATACCGCCTTCCACAACCGACACGTTCACGAACCCCGCATCGCGCAGATCAAGCGCGGCGAGCACGGCGAGTTCCGAAGCATCCGCGTACAGCACGATCCGCGCAGATTGATCGACACCAGCAAACGCATCAGGCAGTCTCGGCCGGATCGACCAGCGCGCGCCCTGAGGATGACCGTTTCGATAGGCCGCGCTAGCGCGCAAATCGATCAGATGCACGCCTTCCGCGCCACGCAATGCGCGCAGTCCGTTCACGTCGATGCGAGCTACGTCTGCGCCGTATGGTTCACTTGCAGGATTGCCTTCGCCTGGACGCAACGCTCGCGCGTGATGTTCCGCAATGAGCGCCACTTCAAAGCCGAGTTGCACGAGCCATGTCGCGATCACGGGCGCCCGCACCTGATCGTGGTCGACCAGCAACACGCGCGCACCGCGCACGCCGATGGTCTGATCGGTTGCCTGTAGCAGTTGACCGCCGGGGGCATGCACCGCGCCGGATACGCCATCGTGAGCGAATTCCGCGGCGCTGCGCACGTCGAGCAGATAGGTGGTGCGATCGGGCGCGTCGAGCCAGGCCTGCGCCGTGTGCGCATCGAGCGACGCCAGCTCGAAACGTTGTGTCAGTTCAGCCGCACGCTTGCGCGCATCGGCGATGGCGTGCTCGTCAACCGCATCCGGATAGCGCCGCGTGCTGCCGTGTTCGAGTTCGAGTCCGGCCAGCGCCCAGCCTTGCGTGCCATTTTCCAGCGCAATGACGCGATTGGGTACGCCGAGACTGCGCAGCAACTGCGCGCCGATGATGCTGCGCGTGCGGCCCGCGCAATGAATCACGATGGGCGTCTCGGGATCGGCAGCGAGCGCGCCGATCCGGTACGGCAGTTCGCCATTCGGGCAACTGATCGCGCCGGGAATGGTCATCTTCTTGTGCTCTTCGACAGTACGTCCATCGAGCAGCACAAGCGGCTCGCCGCTGGCTTGCCAACGGGCGAGTTCATCTGCCGACAGGTGCGGCGTACCCAACGCATGCTCGACCAGTTCACCGAAGGTCTTCGACGGCAGGTTGACGCCTTTGAAAAGCGTGTAGCCCGCCTCGGCCCATCCTCGCGCGCCGCCCTGCAGAACCGACACGCGCGTATAGCCCAGAGCATGCAAACGTGTCGCGGCGCGCCTGGCAATTGCATCGTTATCCGTGCCATCGTCGATCAGGACAACGCGCACGCTACGACGCGGCGCAAGCCGGCCGACATCGAGTTCGAGCCGGCTATATGGCAGCGGAATTGCAAAGAACGGATGGCCTTCACCAAATTCGCCGGCTTCGCGCACGTCGAATAGCGCAAGCTCCTGTTTGTCGTTCAACCATTCGCGCACCGTCGTCGCGGAAATCAGAGGGAAACTGTCTGTCATTCGGATTCGATCAGCAAATGAAATGGAGAAGGCGCGCGCTTATTGAAGGACGCGATGGAAGGCCTGCCTGAGGTCGGCGATCAGATCGGCGGGATCTTCGAGGCCGATATGGAGCCGCACCACGGGTTCATCGCCGCGCCAATAACTGTGTTCGCGCACGCGTGACGGCGGCGCAACCAGCGCGAGACTTTCGTAGCCACCCCACGACGCGCCAATGCCGAACAGACGCAAGGCATCGACGAATGCGCGGGCCCTGGTCTGATCCGCGTTGCGCAGCGCGAATGAAACGAGTCCATTGGCGCCCGCGAAATCCCGCCGCCAGAGCGCGTGACCCGGATCGTCGGGCAACGCGGGATGGAACACGCGCGAGATCGCCTTGCGTTCAGATTGCAGATATTGCGCGACCTCGAGTGCGTTGCGGCCATGCTGGGCGAGCCGCACGGCGAGCGTGCGGATGCCGCGCAGCGCCAGATAGGCGTCGTCTGCGCTCACACTCAGGCCGAGCGCGTCGTGCGTATCGCGGAGTTTGCTGGCAAGCGCGGGATTCGCAGTCGATACCGCACCCTGCATCAGATCGGAATGGCCGCCCAGATATTTCGTGATTGCCTGCACGGAGATGTCCGCGCCGAGCGCGAGCGGCCGATACAGCAGCCCTGCGCCCCACGTATTGTCCGCAGCCAGCACGATGCGATGTTCGCGTGCGAACGCCGCTAGCGCGGGCAGATCGATCACCTCATACAAAAACGACGAGGGCGACTCTGCATAGATGAGCCGCGTATTTGGCCTGACGCTCGCGGTGGGCACGCCATCGCCCGCACTGAAATAGCTGACGGACACACCCAGGCGCGTGAGCAACGGCTCCACGCGTTCGCGCACTGGACCATAAACACTGTCCTGCACCAGCACATGGTCGCCCGGCGACAGCAATGCGATAAAGACCAGTGACACCGCCGACAAGCCAGAAGGCGCAAGCAGCACTTCATCTGCGCCTTCGAGTTCGCCAATCGCGGCTTCCAGCGCGCGGTGCGTCGCCATGCCGTGCCGCCCGTAGGTACTGACAGGCTCGCCCGCTTCACGTCGATGATTAAGCTCGACGCGATCAGCGTCGCTCGCGAAACGCACGGTGCTCGTGCGCACAACGGGTACGTTGACAGGCGCGGCGCCTTGATCGAATGGCGGTGAGCCCGCGTGCACGACGCGGGTCAGAAGGTGATCGTCGGGTGCCGCCATCAGCCGACTGCCTGCGTCGCGCGCTGCATATGCGTCGCGTTATATCGCACGATCAGCCCTGTGTCGGTCTCGAAGCCGAGCCGTCCCGTCAGCGTTTCGAGCGGGCGGCCATACAGATGGAAATGCAGTGTCGGTTCCGCGCCGCCGACGTGAATGCTGTGAATATCGTCGGGAAGGAAGGCGATGGGCACGCCAGGCCGCACGACGATTTCCTGCGACAGTTCGATCTTCGCGTGGTCCGGGTCGCGACCATCGTCGGTGCGGCGATAGATTCGATTCAGTTCGGCACCATCGATCGCGGCGATCACCGCCCACGTGTCGTGGTTGTGCGGGATCGTCGTCTTGCCTGGCAGCAGTGAATTCAGATACAGCGCGAAACCGTCTTCGCCGGGATTGAGGCGATAACGCGTCGACGTATCGCCGCTATCGCGTTGCGGCGGCGGAAAATCGGCGGAGTCGAACAGCGCGCGATGCGTCGCGAGTTCGAGCAGACGCGCGCTGATTGCGGCGAGCGCTTCGCGCGTCACCCCTTTTTCTTCGATGATCGTGCGGGCATCGGCGAGCAGCGCCTGCACAGCGGACTTGCGTTGCGCTGCCACGTCTGTGACGGCTTCGTTGGTGGTTGTGCTCATGATCGTCAGATTGAGGTGTCGTGTGTGGTCGGCGTGTCTCGTTGATCACGCCGTCGCGCGCGGCCCGTACGGTCTTCGCCGCGGGCACGCTGCAAAAAGAGCCTGGTTCGTTCGTGAACAGGATCATGGAAGATCTGCCGCGCGCTGCCGTGCTCGACAATCACGCCGCCTTCCGTAAAAAACACTTCGTCGCTGATGTCCTCGGCGAAGCGC
This sequence comes from Paraburkholderia sp. C35, assembly GCF_003121405.1. GTDB lineage: Bacteria > Pseudomonadota > Gammaproteobacteria > Burkholderiales > Burkholderiaceae > Paraburkholderia. The sequence continues at coordinate 98,440 of NZ_QBUY01000001.1, forward strand.
ATCTCGTGCGTGACCAGCACACAGGTCTGGCCTTCGTCGGCCAGTTCGCCGATCACGTTCAGCACTTCGCCGACCGTCTCGGGATCGAGTGCCGATGTCACTTCGTCGAACAGGATCAGATCCGGCCGCATGGCGAGCGTGCGGGCAATCGCCACGCGTTGCTGCTGGCCGCCCGACAGTGCACCAGGGTAAGCCGTTGCCTTGTTGCCGAGCCGCACCTTGGCAAGCAGCGCATGCGCGTCACTCTCGGCTTCCGCGCGGCTGCGGCCGAGTACGCGCATCGGCGCAATGGTCAGGTTCTGCAGTACGCTCAGATGCGGAAAAAGGTTGTACTGCTGAAACACGAAGCCGATCCGCTTGCGTAAGGCGATGCGTTGGGCGTCGGTAGCTTGTGCGCGCACATCGATACCATCGACATGAATCTCGCCGCGTTGCGGCGACACGAGGCCATTGATGCAACGCAGAATGGTCGACTTGCCCGACCCTGACGGGCCGATGATCGACACGGCCTGACCGCGCTGTACCGACAGATCGATGCCGTTGAGCACGGACGTATTGCCGTATTGCAGATGCACATCGTGCAACGACAGCAGCGCATGACCGGCAGTGTGGGCGTTGGCGAGGGCAGCGTGTTCGTCGATAGCAATGCGGTTCATGCCGCCTCCACGGTTGGTTTGCGGGCCGGTTTCGATGGCGCGGTGCCGCGCGTCACATCCGATCAGTTGCGCACGCAGCAGCCGATCATTCTAGGAACGCAAAAGTCATTCACTAACCAACGAATCGGCGAAACCTTATGCGGCGATCTGCTATATGCACGAGAACAGCGCGACGGCATGTACAGACACGCTTTAACGTCTGTGTGCTTTGCTTAGCAGATTCATTTCGTTGGCCACGCATCGGGATTGGCATAGGGTATGCCGTCCAGCCTTGGCGTATTCACCGTGGTTCGCCTGAACGCCTCAGTCCTTTCATTTATCCGATCGCTCATGACCATCAGTAAAGCGGCTCATAACAAAAGATCCCTGGGTTTCCCGCTGCGCTTTGCGCTGCTTGCCACGCTCGCCGCAACGCTATGCACGCCGCGCGCTCATGCAGACCAGACGCTCGACAAAATCAATTCACGCCATGAAATCGCCGTTGGCGTGATGATTACGGGCAGTCCGTTCGGCTCGCTCGATCCGCAGACCCAGCAGCCACGCGGCATGAATGTCGACCTCGCGAATGACATCGGCAAGCGCCTCGGTGTGAAGGTTCAGCTCGTCTCTGTGCTGCCCTCGACGCGCGTTCAGTTCCTGCAGCAAGGCAAGGTCGATATCCTGATCGCGAATATGGAATACAACGCACAACGCGGCGAAATTCTCGATCACGTGCCGACGCCGTACTATCGCGTGGGCGGCACGGCGATCACGCCGAATTCGAGCGGTATCACCAGGTGGGAAGATCTGCGCGGCAAACCGGTTTGCATTTCGCAAGGCAGCAGCTATATCCGCCCCGTGGTCGAGAAATACGGCGCGATACCGCGCGCATTCCCCGGCGCGTCGCAATCGCTGCTCGCGCTGCGCGGCGGAAGCTGTATCGCAGCCGTGCACGACGCCGCACCGTTGCTTTATCCGTTACAGCAGCATGATCCCGAATGGCGTGATTACCGCACGCTGCAGCCGGAACTCGAACCGGCGCCTTCGGTGATCTGGGTGCGGCAAGGCGAAAAAGATACGGCAGCGAAGCTTGATGCCATCGTGCGTGACTGGCATCACACGGGCTGGCTCATCGAAGACGAAGCGAAAAACGGTCTGACGCCGCCGTCGCCCGCGCTCGCAGAGTGGCACAAGCAATTGCCCTCCGTGCAATAAACATGGCTTTCTCTTTACACTCGCTGGTCGATGCGGCGGCGCATGCGGGCTTCGACTATCGTTTTCTGTTCGACGCTTACGACCGCGTGCCCTTCATACAGGGCATCGTGGTGAGCATCGAACTGGTCATCGCGACGATGGTCGGCAGCGCGCTCGCGGGCTTGCTGCTGCTCATCGCGTTGCGCCACCGGAACGTGTGGATCGCCGCATCTGCGCGCGCCTACGTCGAACTCACGCGGAACACGCCAACACTGGTGCAACTCTATTGCGCGTTTCTGGTGCTGAACATGCTGATCACCCAGTGGCTGCGCGAGAGTCATATCGACAACCCGTTCAAGCCATTTTTCTGGGTCGTGCTGGTGCTGTCGCTGCATAAGGGTGCGTTTCATGCGGAGGCATTGCGCGCCGGATTCGATGCGTTGCCGGCGCAAACGCTCGAAGGGGCTGCGTCGCTGGGTTTCGACCGCGCCACGCGCTTCTGGCGCATCGAATTGCCGCTCGCGTTTCGCACGGCGTTACCCGCGCTGGTCAATAACTTCGTCGAACTGGTGAAAGCGACGGCGCTCGCGTCGGCGATTGCCGTCGGCGATATCACCTATCAGTCGATCATGATCTGGACGCAGCGCGACAACGTGCTCGCATTGATGGTCGTCATTCTGCTTTTCTTCGGCCTGCTCACGTGGCTGGTGAGCCGCGCAGGACGCTGGCTCGAACGACGTTTATGGATTCCCGGTTATGGCGCCTAGATCGGCTGCATCGTCTTTTCCTGTTGCAGAAAGCCGCCCCGCAAAGCGCGTACGCGGTCCCGCGCCTGGCGTCGCTGCGGCGCTCGGTGTGCTGGTTGCGGGTGCACTGCTATGGACCTTCGCGCCCGACTCCGGCGCACGGGGCGAAACGCTGGCGCGCTTTGTCGAGTGGGCGCCCGCGCTCGCGCATGGTTTTGCATTGAACGTGCTGATCAGCATCGGCGCGATTGCGATTGGCTCGGTCCTCGGCCTCGCGATCGGCGCGCTGGCACTCGCGCATTCGCTGCCGGGACGCATCGCCAGGCTATGGGTGCAGGCCTTCCGCAATGCGCCGTGGCTGGTGCTGGTCTATTTCACGACGTATGTGTTTCCGTTCGAGTTCACACTGTTCGGCACGACATTTCCGTTTCCGGACTGGCTGAAGGTGACCCTTGCGCTCGCGCTTCCCGCCAGCGCCAACATTGCCGAGGTGTTTCGCGGCGCGGTGGCGTCGATTCCGACTACCCAATGGGAAGCGGCCGGTTCACTCGCATTCTCGCGCGCGCAGATCCTGTTGCATATCGTCTTGCCGCAGTGCATCCGGCGCATGCTGCCGCCGTGGATGAACGTCTACGCGATCATCACGATGGGCACCGCGTTGTCGTCGCTGGTCGGCATTCACGATCTGATCGACACGGCGCAGGTCGCAAGCAGCACGGTAGCGCGATCGAGCTTTACCGTGCTGAGCTATCTGGCGACGCTGGTGATTTTCTTCGCTTACTGCTATCCGATTTCGCTGCTTACGCGTTGGCTGGAGAGGCGGTTGGGGAATGGGTAGCGGTTCGGTCGCTGTCGCGTTCGCCGGCGGAATGCAACATGGCATGCAGCAGTACGTTCGCACCCGCCTCGGCCCATTCCTGCGTAATCGCCTCGGTTTCGTTGTGACTCACGCCGCCAATGCAGGGAATGAAGATCATGCCCGTCGGCGCGACGCGCGCAGCATAGATTGCGTCGTGTCCGGCGCCTGAGATCATGTCCAGATGCGACAGGCGCAGATGGTTCGCGGCGCTGCGTACGGTCTCGATACACGCCGGCGCAAACGGCACAGGTGCGCAGTCGAATATCTGGTCGAGCGTGTAAGTGAGGCCACGTGCGTGCGCAACGTCTGCCGTCTGCTTGCGAAGCGCGGCGTCCATCTGCTCGAGCACCTGCGCATCGGGATGCCGGAACTCGACCGTCAGAAAACATTCGCCCGGCACCGTGTTGCGCGAGTTGGGACGCGATTCGATCATGCCGACGGTGGCGCGGCCATCCGGCGCGTGGCGGCGCCCCAGCCCATCGACGAAATCGATCAGCCGGGCCGCGCCGACCAGCGCGTCGCGGCGCAGGTCCATGGGCGTGGTGCCGGCATGCGCATCGGCGCCGCGCAGCGTGATTTCATACCAGCGCTGTCCCTGACCTCCCGACACCACGCCGATGGTTTTGCCCGCACGCTCGAGGATCGCGCCCTGCTCGATGTGCAATTCGTACAGTGCATGCACGTCGAAGCCGCCAACCGGTTCGGCGCCGTCGTAGCCAATTTCCGTGAGGGCTTCGCCGATGGTCACGCCTGCCGCGTCGGTGCGCGACAGACCATAGTCGAGCGGATACACGCCCGCGAACACACCCGAGGCGATCATGGCCGGCGCGAAGCGAGAGCCCTCCTCGTTGGTCCAGAGCACGACATCGATCGAACGCTCGGTTACGACATCTGCGTCTTCCAGCGTACGCACCACTTCGAGCGCGCCGAGCACGCCATAGATGCCGTCGTAGCGGCCGCCATTCGGCTGCGTGTCGGCGTGTGAGCCGCTCAGGACAGGCGCGAGCGAAGGATTGCGCCCGGCGCGACGGGCAAAGATGTTGCCCATCCGGTCGACACGCACGGTGCAGCCCGCTTCTTGCGCCCACCGCACGAACAGATCGCGCGATTCGCGGTCGAGCTGCGTCAGCGCAAGCCGCCGCACACCGCCTTTTTCCGTTGCGCCAATCTGGGCCATGCGCTCCAGCGAGTCCCACAGGCGAGCCGCATTGACGCGGAGATCAGCTGTCATTGCGATGTGTCCTTGCCTTGCTGGTCCACATGCGAAGGCCCGGATGCCTCGCCTGCCAACCGATAACGAAAATCGCAACGTTTGCCGCCTTGCATGATCGTGCTCGTCCGCTCGAGCTTGACGCGCGCATCGTAGCCCTCGATAAACAGGCTGTCGCGCGCACAGCTCAGCAGATGGCCGATCTCGCCCAGCCCCATCGCGTGATACATCTCGGCATAGCGGCAGCGCTTTACGTCGTAGTCGTAGTGCGCGTCGTCGGCGCGCAGCACCTCGACCTGCAGCGCATCGTCCTTTTCCCACAACGTCTGCAGCGCGATGAACGATGCGATGCTGGTGCCTTCCGGCTCGCGCTGCGCGAACTGCTCGCCCGCCTGCACAGCGGCGCCGCTGACGGCTTCCGCGATCACGGCCTGAGCACGCTCGATACCGAAGTCGCGCTTCAGGATGGCGTAGATCGGCTTGATAATTTCCGCCTCGATGCGCCGCCGCGCCAATATGCCGAGGTTGTCGATCGCATCGTGTTCAGGCGTGCGCGTGCTCATAGCCGTTTACTCCTTTGCAGTCTGCGTGGCCGACGCATTGGCTGACGCATGGTTCGAACCGCCCAGCACGTCCACCACATCCCAGCTTCCGCCCTTGACCTTGTAGATCGTGTAGGCGGGATCCTTGAGATTGCCCTCGGCATCGAAAGCAATTGTCCCCGTAATGCCCGGACGCTGGATGGCATGCAGTGCCGCGACCAGCCGCTTCGGATCGGTCGAGCCGGTTTGTTCGATCGCCGCAATCAGCGTGGCGGCAGCGTCATATGCGAACGGCGCATGCAGTTCGATGGGCGCGTGATAACGCGCGCGGTATTGCGTATCGAACTGTTTTCCGCCGGGCATGCGTTCGAGCGGGCGTCCCGGTTCCAGCGCGGTAACGCCCTCGCCTTGCGAGCCCGCGAGCTTCAGGAAGGTCTGGCTGACGAAACCGCCGCCGCCCAGCAGGGTCGCCTGTATCTGCAACTGCCGCATGCGTCGGACGATGGGTGCCGCCTCGCTGTCGATACCGCCAAGAAAGACGAGGTCCGCGTGCTGCGCCTTGATCGCCGTGAGCACTGCACTGTAGTCGACCGTCTTGTCGGTCACGTACTGGTGCGTGACGATGGTGCCGCCGTTGCTCTCCACGCCTTTGATGAACTGGTTCGCGAGTCCGGCGCCGAACGACGTCTGATCGTCGATCACGGCAATGCGTTTCGCCTTCAGCGTTTTCACCGCGTACGCACCCGTGTACGCGCCGCTGCCGTCGTCGTGCCCCATGATCCGGAACGCCGTGTCGAAGCCCTGCTGTGTGTACGCGTGACCGGTGGACGCGGGCGCGATTTGCGGAATCCCTGCATCGTGGTAGACACGCGATGCGGGCACGCTGCAGCCTGTATTCCAATGCCCCACTACGCCGGCTACATGCTGGTCGACCAGTTGCTGCGCGACGCTGACGGCCGTACGCGGGTCCGACTGGTCATCCACGGATACGAGCTTGAACACGACCGGCTTGCCGTCGATGGTGGGGTGCGTGCTGTTGGCGTCATCGACGGCGAGCCGCGCACCGTTTTCCAGATCCTTGCCGATGCGCGCCGACGGCCCGGTCAGCGGACCGGCTACGCCGATCAGCACGGTTTGCGGTGTCTGCGCGTGAGCGTAGCCCATCCCGGCCAGTAACGCGGAAATTGCCACGAGGGCGCAATGCAGAGGCTTGTGTCTGTTCATGATCGAGGACCGTAGTTGTGTGGGCGCGGCCGTCACTTCGGCAGTGAGTCACCGCGAGTCATAAGATGAGAAACATTAAAGAGAAGCGCCCTCTGGCCGCAAAGCAGCAAAATGCAGATGGATATTTCCACACGGCATTTGGCACTTATCTCTTTGTTTTTAAGTATGTTTCTTAATTTCCACTCATACCTCCACATACGCCTATAATTTGATACATGAAAAAAATTCGGCATTCGGCGAGCGATCCACCGTTGCGTGCGGTGCGCACCTTCGAAGCGTTTGCACGCCTGGGCTCGGTTGCAGAGGCTGCACGTGAGCTCGGCGTCACACCTTCGGCAGTCAGCCACCAGTTGCAATTGCTCGAGACCTTCGTAACCACTGCGCTGACGGTGCGCGACGGTCGCGCACTCTCGTTGACCGACGAAGGCCGCGACTACTACCGCTCCATCAGTACTGCTTTTGCCGTGTTGCGCAGCGCGACGGGTTTCGTGCGCGAACGCTCGACGCGCCGGCAGATCACCGTGAGTCTGATTCCGCTGTTTGGGATGGGATGGTTCATTCCGCGCCTGCACGACTTTCTGGAAGGGAACGACGACGTGGACGTCACGGTGCTGTATGCGAACCATCGCTACTATCGCAGCGATGCCGCCGATCTCTCGATCCGCTTCGGCACGGGCGACTGGACGGGCTATGAGAGCACGCGCCTGCTGTCGGGTGCGGTCGTGCCCGTGTGCACGCCGCGCTTCCTGCGGCGTCACGGTCCATTCAAACGCCCTGCCGATCTGGCCAGCGTCCCGCTCGTCCACGACGAAGACCGCAGCACGTGGGCTCACTGGCTGCAAAGCGCGGGGGTGAAGCATGTTGCGCGGACGGAAGGCCCGCTGTTCGAGGATGGACAGTTGACCTTGAATGCGGCGCTCGCCGATCTCGGCGCCGCGCTGCTGCGGGCACCGCTGATTGAACGCGAGCTGGCGTCAGGCCAGTTGGTGAGGCTGTTCGAGCACGAACTCGACGATGGGCGGCACTACTATCTTTGCGTGCGGGCAGGCACGGAACTGCCGGATGGGGCGCAACGACTGGCGCAATGGATCGTGGACACGTTGACGAAGAAGCATGGCGGCAGGGCCGCCGCATGAGATGCAGCGGCCCTGCTGTGCCAATGCGTGCCCGCTACGACGCCACGATGCTCACTGCGCGCCCGTCTCGCGCCGTATTTGCAGCGTCCTCGCTGAGGCTCACCTGCGTCGCGACAGTAACATGCACGATTTCGCATGGCGGCTTCGGCATCGGCTCGTCGTAGGCAAAGGCGGTGGCGCAACGCATCGCAAACGCCAGCGCCGATCGACGGTTGGCGAAGTAGCCCAGATCGCCCAGCGAAGTGGCTTCGCCATCTTCCTCGAGACTCGACACGCGTGACACGAACAGCCGGCCTCGTTTCGCCGCCGACGTCTGGACGGCTTTCCCACGGTGATAAAACAGCATGAGCTCTCCCGGGTTGCGCGCCGCCTTCGTTTTGCAGCGGTTCGAAGTGACGCTTCGACAAATGCCAGCCTGTGTCACGCTCCTCGCGGCTTACTGCGCAGCAGGAATCCACGCTGCCGTGGCTGCATCGCTCGAACGGAACGCGGGGAATTTCGCGCCGAGATCCGCAATCGTCTTGATGTCGTTCTTCACCAGATCGTCGCGCGTGATCAGCGTGGGCTTCACCACGATGTGATGTCCCGGGTCCTGCCCTGCCACCAGCAAGGCCGCCGCGCGCACCGATACGGCGCCGACCACGGCAGGATTGGTCGCCGCTGGCGCCACCCACGCGCTACCGGGCGCGCGGATCGCTTCGATATCGGCGGTCGAAATGTCCGCGCTGTAGATGCGCAGCTTCGACGACAGTTTCGCTTCGTCGGCGGCCAGCTTGGCGCCGCGCGCGAACTCGTCGTACGGCGCGAACACGACGCGAATCTCTGGATGCGCGCGATATGCCGCCGACGCCTGATTCGCCACCGACTGCGCGATCGGGCTATCGACGGTGCCCCAACGCGCTTTCTCCTGCACGTTCGGATGGGCGCGCTTGAAGTCGCGCCACACGGCGTCACGCCGGTCGAGCGGCGCAAAGCCCGCGACATACACGTACCCGGCCGCGAACGTATCGCCGTTATCCTTCACAGCCTGGTCGAGCAGCAGCGACGCGAGATCGTGATCGCTCTGCTCGATTTGCGGCACCTTGGGATTGGCCAGATCGACGTCGAACGCGACGACCTTGATGCCCTTGTCCAGCGCGCGCTGCACGACGTCCTTGAGCGACTCCGGCAAGCCGTGATTGACGATGATGGCCGACACGCCCAGGCTGATGGCCTGCTGGATCTGCTCTCGCTGCTCCGACGCATCCTGACGGCCCTCGTAGATGCGCAGGTCGACGCCCAGCGCCTTGGCCTGCTTTTGCGCGCCTGCTTCGTAGGCCTGGAAGAAGTCACCCGTCGACAGATAGTTGACGAGCGCAATCCGCACACCGCCCTTGTCGAACGGCGCCGGCGCGCCTTTGAGCGGCTCGGCCTGCGCGGAGACGGCGGAAAGCACGGCAGCCGAGCACAACGTCAGCGCGCCGAGCGCACGCACCCAGACCGAGCGGCTTTGAAACAGCGATTTCATCGAAAGTCCCCTTGTGTGATGCCTGATAACCGGCAGCGTCAGTTCCATGCGTGACGTGCCGGCTTCACGCCGTTCAGATAGTAGTTGCCGACGAGGTGATACTTCCATCGGACGGGATCGTGCAGCGTATGCGTGCGCGCGTTGCGCCAGTGGCGATCGAAATTGTGTTCGCTCAATGTCGACTGGGTCCCGGCGAGTTCGAAAAGCTTTTCGCCTGCCAGCAGCGCGATTTCGGTCGTCAATACTTTTGCCTCGCCGACGGCCACCGAGGCGCGCGCGACATCGTCTTCCGTAGTGGCGCCCCTGGCCGAGAGTTCGTCGATCACGCGTGCCGCGCGTTCGAGCAGCGCTTCGGCGGCATGCAACTGGACATGCAGGCGGCCGATTTCGCGCAGCGTGAGCGGGTCTTCGCTAGCCTTGTCGACACCGCTGTCTACCCAAGGGCGCGTGCGCGTGCGCACGAATTCCAGCGTATCGGCAATCGCGCCTTTCGCGATGCCGGCATCGATGGCAGCCTGAATGATCTGCGACACCGGGCCGTTGAGCGTCGGCTCGTCCGATACGCGCTGCGCGGGCAGCACGTGCGAAGCCGGCACGCGTACGTCTTCCAGCGTGACCGTACCGCTGGCCGTCGTACGCTGGCCGAAGCCGGACCAGTCGTCGATGACTTCGAGACCCGCTGTGCCCTTCGGGATATACGCGAGCCATGCCTTGCGTGCTTCATCGAGGCCGAGCACGGGCACGAAGTGCGCGAACAGTGCGCCTGTCGAATAGAACTTCGTGCCATCGATCACATAGTCGTCACCATCGCGCCGCACCGTGGTCCTGAGATCGAGCACGTTCTTCGTGCCTTTCTCGGAGAAGCCATTGCCGAAGCGCTTGCCCGCCAGAATTTCCGCAAAGAAATGGCGCTTTTGTTCTTCGGTGCCCGTCAACGCGATCACATCGACCAGGCCGAAATGATTCTGCGGCAACTGGCCAAGCGAAGGATCGGCAGCAGAGACGATCTTGATGACCTCAGTCAGCGTGACGAACGACACACCCGCGCCGCCATATGCCTTCGGCACCGTGATGGCCCACAGGCCCGACTGCGAGAACCACTCGATTTCTTCACGCGGCAGACGGCGTTCGCGATCGCGTTCGGACGCGCCCACAGCGACGCGCCGCGCCAGTTCATGCGCGACGGCAATGGCTTGTGCATCGTCGGCGATCACGCGCACCGCGCGCGCATTCGCGTCCACCTGCTGTTGATCTGCTACGTCCGTGTCGGCCATGAATGTCTCCCTTTGATGACTATCGGCACAATCTAGCAACGCTCGTCACAAACACAAACTGAGCGATTTGAAAATGGATATGACGTCGTATTGCAGATGGTTTTCTCGTCTCACGCGCGTGCGCCCGAACGCGACCCGACGCTGAATGTGAAAGCCAGTGCGAACACGAGCAGCACGCCCTTGATGAAGTCCTGCATGTAGTAAGGCGCGTTCAGCATCGTCAGGCCGTTGAGCAGCACGCCGACGAACACAGCGCCCACCACCGTGCCGAGCACGTTGGGCCGCTTCGCGCCCCACACGGCGTAACCCACCAGCGCCGCCGCAACGGCGTCAAGCAGCAACGAATGCCCCGCACTCACATCGCCGCGGCCAACGCGCGCCGCGATCAGCACGCCGCCCAACGCAGCAATCGTCGATGACGCGACATAGGCGGCGATGCGATAGCGGGCCGTCGGCGCACCGGCGAGGCGCGCGGCCGTTTCGTTGCCGCCGATCGCATAGATCACCCGCCCCCAGCGCGTCGCTTCCATCACGAAGCACGCCACTGCCGTCAACGCGACCAGCAGCAGAACGGGCAACGGCACGATGTCGAACAGACGCGAGCGCCCCAGCGCGAGAAACAGATCAGGAAAGCTGCCCGTCGCTTCCGTGCCGTCGGGCAGCACAGTGCCCGTTGCAAGCGAACGCCCGCCTGTCGGAATCAGTTGCAGACCCGCCAGCAGGAATAGCGTGCCGAGCGTGGCACGCTGGTCGGGCACGCGCAGACGTGTGATCAGCAAACCATTGAACAGGCCCGCGACCACGCCGAGTGCCAGACAGGCCAGCACGGCGCTCCACGCTCCGCCATGCCATACGATCAGCACATAGCTCGCCGCCATCTGCGCCGTTGCCGCGACGCTGCCTACCGAAAGATCGAAGCCGCCTGCCGCCAGCGTGATCGTCACGCCGATGCCCAGCAGCGCAACGATCGAAACGGCCTGCAGAATGCTCAGCAGGTTGTCGACGTTCAGAAAGGCTGGCTCGCGCACCGCGAACACGACGATCAGCACCGCCAGCACCAGCAGGATGCCCGTGCGTTCCAGGTGCTCGCGCAGACTGTTCGAGCGCGGGCGCGCTGTCGATTGGGTAGGGACGTTTGTCGTCACAGGCGGGGTGGTCGATTTCATGAATGAGTGAGAGCAACTGATGAAAAAGAATCGGCGGGTGCCGCGCGTTCGAGTGTCGTGCCGCGATCGAAATGCACGACACGATCGGCGATTTCGAATGCCTCTTCGAGATCGCTGACGAACACCAGCGTGGCGCGCCCTGCCGCACGCTTGCGCAGCAGCGCGACGATGTCGGCGCGCGCGCCCGCATCGACACCCTGAAACGGTTCGTCGAGCAGCAACAGCTTCGACGGTTCCGTGTGCCAGCGCGCGAGCACGACCTTTTGCTGATTGCCGCCCGACAGACGCGACAGCCGGTCATCCGGTCCTGTGCAGCGCACGCCGAATGCAGGAATCGCGTCGCGAGCCGCCGAACGCTCCGTCTCGCGGTGTACAAAGCCACCTCTATGCCAGCGCGACAGAAACGGAAAACTGAGCGTGCCCGCAATCGACGCGAACGGCACGCTGTCGGGAAACAGCGACGAACGCCAGCGGTCTTCTCCCGCGAGGTAGACACCCGCGCGAATTGCATCAGCGGGAGAGCGTGGACGCCACGGCTTGCCGAGCAACTGCATGTCACCTTGCACGGCGCGCGTTTCGCCAAAGATGACGCGTGCGAGACGCGATTTGCCGCCACCGACGGGGCCCGCAATTGCCACGATCTCCCCTTCTTCCAGGTCGAGATCGAAAGGTATCGAGGCAGGCGTCAGCCTGAGATCACGTACGCTGAACAACACGTTGCCGGATGTGCCGCTTTCACGCGACGCAGCGCGATCGGCGGGCAGTGCATGGCCGATCATCGTTTCTACCGCGGCGTCGAAATCGATGGGCGGACGCAGGTCTGCCACGATGCGGCCATCGCGCATGACGGTCACGCGGTCCGCGATGCGGCGCAAGTCGCCCAGCCGGTGCGACACCAGCAAGATCGCCGCGCCATCGGCGCGCAAACGCTCGATCAACGCGAAAAGCCGCTCTGCTTCGGGCGCAGAAAGACTGGCCGTAGGTTCATCGAGAATCAGCAGCGACGGATTGCCCGCCAACGCACGCGCCAGCGTGACAAGTTGCTGCGCTGCCAGTGACAGTGTGTGCAACGGCGCAGACAGGTCCGCATCCAGACCAACGCGCTGCGCAAGTGGCCGCGCGGCATCGACGCGTGCCGCCGGCGTCATGCGCCATGCGGACGCGCCGTCGCAAAGTTTGTCCAGCAGCAGGTTATCCGCAATGGATAAGGTCGGCACGACGGCATCGGCGATGCTTTGATGCACGGTCGCAACGCCAAGCCGTTTGGCGTGCTGCGGCGACGAAGGCGCGAAGGGCTCGCCGCGCAATGACAGCGCACCGCTATCCGCTCCGTAGACACCGCTAATTATCTTGACGAGCGTCGATTTGCCCGCGCCGTTTGCGCCCATCAACGCCACCACTTCTCCCGCACGAATGTCGAGATCGAGATGGGTCAGCGCAGTCGTCGCGCCGAATCGCTTCGTGATGGAGACGGCCTTCAGGACAGGCTGATTCATTGCAGAGTGGATCGCTTTTCGATGCATGACCTTTCATGCTAGACAAACTCATCCATGCCGCAAACGAATCGCTCTTCATATGCTTAGTATTCTGAATCGATTGATCGCGGCTTCTGTCCTGGCAGTCATACCGCCGCTATCGTCGACATAAGTCGCCATACGGATAACGATCTGCCAATCCGTTATTTACGGGCGGCAAGCGGTGATTTTTATACTCATCTGAGTCCAGCGCCCAATGCGCGCCGTGGGCTTCGTTACCGCTATTGCAAAGGATCTGCATGACCTCATCGCACGCCGCCGAACTCTCCATCGGAACCGACTACGAATCACTCGCCAATCGCTTTCGTCCCATCTTCGCGCGCATCGCCGAAGGTGCTGCACAGCGCGACCGTTCACGCGAATTGCCGCATGAAGCGATTGGCTGGCTCAAGGACGCGGGCTTCGGCGCGGTGCGGATACCTGTTGCGCATGGCGGTGCCGGTGCATCGCTGCCGCAACTGTTTCGTCTTCTGATCGAACTCGCCGCGGCCGATTCGAACCTGCCGCAGGCGTTGCGCGCACACTTCGCTTTCGTCGAAGACTGGCTGAATGTGCCGCCGGGGAATGAACGCAATACATGGTTCGACCGCTTCGTGAGCGGACAACTGGTGGGCAGCGCGTGGTCCGAAGTGGGCGACGTCGCCGTCGGCACGCTCGCGACGAAAGTATCCAGACGCGATGGCCAGTTCGTGGTGAATGGCTCGAAGTACTACAGCACGGGCAGCATCTTCGCGGAATGGATCGACGTGCTCGCGAAACGCGAGGAAGACGGCGCCGATGTGATCGCCGCCGTCAGCACGAACCAGCCCGGCGTGACACGCAAGGACGACTGGGACGGCTTCGGCCAGACAACCACGGGAAGCGGCACGACGGTATTCGACAATGCCGCCGTCGATGCGCACAACATCATCGCGTTCGAGCGGCGCTTCAGGTATCAGACCGCGTTCTATCAGCTGGTGCATGTCGCGACACTGGCGGGCATCGGCGCGGCCATCACGCGCGACGTCGGCACGCTGGTGCGGCAGCGCAAGCGTATCTACAGCCACGGCAACGCGCCGCACGTGAGCGAAGATGCGCAGATCCAGCAGGTGGCGGGCGAAATCGCTTCGTGGGCTTATGCAGCACAGGCGCTGACCGCGCAGGCGGCGCAGCCTTTGCAACGCGCGTACGAAGCCCGCTTTTCCGACGATGCCGAAGCGGAGCATCGCGCCAACGTCGATGCCGAAATCGAATCGGCGCAGAGCCAGCTCGTCGTGTCGGACCTCGTGTTGCGCGCGGCGACGCATCTGTTCGATGCGCTCGGTGCATCGGCGATCAGCACCACGCAGGCGCTCGATCGTCACTGGCGCAACGCGCGCACCGTGTCGTCGCACAACCCGCTCGTCTACAAGGCGCGCATCGTCGGCGACTGGGTGATAAACGGCAAGGAGCCGCCGTTTATCTGGAGCATCGGCAACGGCCCCGGCCGAGGGAGCAAGTGAGCGTCATGACCAAACCCATTCGCTTCAACGCATTCGAGATGAATTGCGTCGGTCATCAGTCGCCGGGTTTGTGGGCGCATCCGCGCGACCGCTCGTGGCAATACAAGGATCTCGAATACTGGACCGATCTCGCGAAGGTACTGGAGAAAGGCATTTTCGACGGCATCTTCATCGCCGACGTCATTGGCTATTACGACGTCTATCAAGGCAACAACTATCACGCGCTGCATCAGGCCGCGCAGATTCCCGTCAACGATCCTTTGCAACTCGCCGCACCGATTGCGATGGTCACCGAACACCTTGGCATCGGCATCACGGCATCGACGAGTTTCGAGCATCCGTATACGTTCGCCCGCCGCCTCTCGACCGCCGATCATCACACCAAGGGACGGCTCGCGTGGAATATCGTCACCTCGTATCTGGAGAGCGGCGCGAAGAACATCAGCGAAGGCGGATTGCGCGATCACAGCAACCGCTATGAAGTCGCGACGGAATACGTCGAAGTCCTGTACAAGCTGCTGGAAGGAAGCTGGGAAGACGGCGCCGTCGTGCGCGACCGCGAGAAGCGCGTGTTCACGCATCCGGAGAAGGTCCATGAAATCGGCCACAAGGGCAAGTACTTCGACGTGCCCGGCTACCACCTCTGCGAGCCTTCGCCGCAGCGCACGCCGGTGCTCTTCCAGGCGGGCGCGTCGGGTCCGGGCAAGGCATTCGCTGCGCAGCACGCCGAATGCGTGTTCGTCGCCGCGCCGACTCCGACCATCCTGAAAAACTACGTGAGCGATGTGCGCCGCCAGGCCGCGGAAGCGGGACGCGATGCGGACAAGCTGCTGATCTACAACCTCGTCACCGTGATCGTCGATGAAACCGACGCGAAGGCGCAGGCGAAGTTCGAAGAATACAAGCGCTATGTGTCGTATGACGGCTCGCTCGTGTTCATGTCGGGATGGACGGGGATCGACTTCGGCCAGTATGCGCCCACCGATCTCGTGAGACGAGTCGAAACCAACGCCATCGTCTCGGCGGTCGAGCATCTGGCGGGCGGCGACAAGGCATGGACCATCGAAGAACTCGCGATCTGGGGCGGTGTCGGCGGCATGGGCCCTGTGTTTGTCGGCTCAGCGTCGACGGTGGCGGACATCCTGCAGCAATGGGTCGAAGCAACGGGCGTCGATGGATTCAACCTTGCGTATGCGATCGCGCACGAAACGTTCGAAGACGTCGTGCATTACCTCGTGCCCGAGTTGCAGCGGCGCGGCGTCTATCCGACTGCCTACGCGCCTGGCACGCTGCGCGAGAAGCTGTTTGGCGGCGGCGCGCGCCTGCCCGAGACGCATCCTGCTAAACGCTTTCGCGATATCGAACGCGTCAAGCGCGAGTCGCAACCGGCGCAGGCCGCCGCGAGCGATCTTGCCCATGCCGAAGCCGAAACGGTGAGATAAGCGCTTCCCGGCCGTTCATTCATCCAGCTTTTCATATTTCTGGAGCACCTCTACAGATGAGTCACATTACCGTCGATACGCACGGCGGCGGCACTCTGCGCCGCGGCTATCTGTCCTTGTCGGAACTGATCGCGCAATCGATCGGTCTGGTCGGTGCGGCGGGCGGCGCCGGCCTGCTCGTGCCCGCTGTCTTCGCCACGGCCGGCAACGGCACATGGCTGGCCTATCTGTTCGCGACCGTGGGCCTGCTGTTCGCGTCATGGAGCATCACGCAATTCGCCAGGCGTACCGCTTCGCCGGGCGCGCTGTACACCTATGCCGCACGCGGCATCGGCCCGATCTGGGGCGTGGTGGCAGGCTGGTCGCTGCTGATCGCCTACTCGATCGGCGCGGCTGGCATTCTGCAAGGCACCGTCAACGAGACAGTGGTCCTGCTGAAAGACGTCGGGGTGCTGGGAACCGCGGGCGCATGGCTGCCCGTTTCGGTGGCGCTCACGGCGATCATCGCGCTGGCGGCGTGGTTCATCACGTATCGCGACATCCGCCTGTCCACGCGCACCACGCTGTGGATCGAACTGACGACAGTCGCACTGATTCTGCTCGTGATCGTCGTGGCACTGTTTGCGAAGCATCGCTGGGCGGACAGCAGCCAGTTGACGCTCGACGGCGTGAAGCCCGATCAGTTGCGCCTCGGCATGGTGCTGGCGTTTTTCAGCTTCACCGGTTTCGAAAGCGTGACGGCGCTCGGACTCGAAGCGAAAGAACCGTTCCGGCTGATTCCGCGTGCGGTCATCGTCAGTATTCTCGGGCCGGCTGCGCTGTTTCTCGTGACGTCGTACGGTCTCGTCGCGCTGTTTCATGGCGATGCGACGCCGCTCGATCAGGTCAGCGCGCCACTGTCGTCGGTCGCGCACGGCATCGGCTTTGGCGCGGTGGGTATTCTGATCGACGTGGGCGTCGCGTTGAGCTTCTTCGCGGCGTTCTTTTCGTCGATCAATGCTGCCGCGCGCCTGCTCTACACGTTTGCACGTCAAGGCCTGTTGCATGCGGCGACAGGCCGTGCCCACGCGGGCAACGCGACACCTCACGTCGCCGTTACGCTCGTCGCGCTGTTCTCGCTGGTCACGGGTCTTGCGTTTCAGTTCGCAGGCACGTCGCTCTTCGATTCATACGGCTATCTCAGCACAATCGCCACCTTCGGCTTTCTGCTGACGTACGTGATCGTGGCGATCGCGGCACCGCTGTTCCTGCGCAAACGCGGCGAACTGAAACCGCTGCATATCGCAATCACGGTGATCGCCGTCGTGCTGATCGGGATTCCGTTTGCCGGCAGCGTCTATCCGGCTGCGCCGGGCGCGTATGCGATCCTGCCGTATGTGTTCGCTGCACTGCTGCTGGCGGGACTTGGATGGTTTGTCGCGCTGCGCGTGTTCGCGCCGCATCGTTTGCGCGAGATCGAAGCGGAACTGGCGGGTAATGAAGACGACGCGTCTGTCTCTTCGCAGACCGGGCGTGTGCCTGACGCGTCTCTTCGCGATGCATAAAAAGTCATGGCGCCGTAAGGCGCCATGACTGTCTGCTTGCTGCGGGTAATAACGGTCAACGCATCGCGGAAGCGCCGCGTCAGGTCCGCCGTGAGGCAAGCCGTTGAACCACCGACACCATCGTATCGACCTCATCGCAGGTGTTGTAGAACGCCAGCGATGGACGCACGGTAGCCTCCAGCCCGAAGCGGCGCAAGATGGGCTGTGCGCAATGATGCCCGGCGCGCACGGCGATACCTTCCTGGCTCAACGCCTGGCCGACCTCTTCCGTCGAATAGCCCTTCAGCACGAACGACAGCACGCTCGCCTTGTCCTGTGCCGTGCCGATCAGGCGCACGCCAGGCACGGGCGCCAGCACGCTCGTCGCATACGCGAGCAGATCGTGCTCATAACGCGCGATGTTTTCGATGCCGATGCGCGTCACGTATTCGAGCGCTGCCGCGAGACCCACTGCGTCCGCGATATTGCCCGTGCCCGCTTCGAAACGCGAAGGCGGCGGCTGGAATACCGTGCGCTCGAACGTCACGTCCGAGATCATGTTGCCGCCGCCCTGCCATGGCGGCATGTCCTCGAGTAGCGCCCGCTTGCCGTAGACCACGCCGATGCCCGTTGGGCCAAAAATCTTGTGGCCCGAGAACACGAAAAAGTCGGCATCGAGCGCCTGCACGTCGACACGCATGTGCGACACCGACTGCGCGCCGTCCACCAGCGCCTTCGCACCGACGCGATGCGCCATATCGACGATCTCGGCGACCGGCACCACTGTGCCGAGCGCATTCGATACCTGCGTGACAGAGACGATTTTCGTACGGTCGTTGAGCAGCTTGCGGTATTTGTCGAGCAGCACCTGACCTGAGTCATCGACAGGAATCACGCGCAGTTTCGCGCCCTTTTGCGACGCGAGCTGCTGCCACGGCACGATATTCGCGTGATGTTCCAGATGCGACACGACGATCTCATCGCCCTCGCCGACGTTCTGATCGCCCCACGACTTCGCGATCAGATTGATCGCCTCGGTCGTGCCGCGCACGAACACGATCTCTTCCGGCGACGCCGCGCCGATGAAACGCTGCACGGTTTCGCGTGCATGTTCATAAGCATCCGTGGCGCGGCCCGCGAGCGTATGGGCTGCGCGATGGATGTTCGAGTTCTCGTGCTCGTAGAAATACGACAGCCGGTCGATCACCGGGCGCGGCTTTTGCGTGGTCGCTGCGTTGTCGAACCAGATCAGCTGCCGGCCGTTGACGCGTTCCTGCAGGATGGGGAAATCACGACGAATGGCGTTGACATCGAACGGGGGGTGACCTGCCGGAACCGCGCTCGAACTCGCGTGCGGACCACTGCGTGCCTGCGCGCCTTCGGCATAGTAAGGCGTGCCGCCGCGCGGAAGCTCATAGGGATCGGCAGCGGGTGCGAAGCGATGGATCGACAGCAGTTCGCGCAGTTCGTCTTCACCCGGCAACCCGAACGACGTAGGGGCGGCCGCGCCGTGCTGCGGCAAGGTGAAGTCTTCAGCGGGACGCGACCAGCCACGGCCGGGAGTGTCCATGAAATAGAACGGCGAAACGCCTGCCGAAGGCGCCGCAGCCTGTGACGAAGCCGCCGCCCCACGCGTCCCACTGCCCGCCGATAAAGGCGCACCGCTCTGCACAGGTGGCACACCCAGCGCCGCCCCACCTGCGCGCGGCTCGAGTGCCGGTGCTATGGTCGCGAGATTGTCGGGCAGGCCGTTTTGCGCCGCGGCATGCGGCGCGAGCGCGGGCGCTCGGTTGCCGAGCGAGAGGATATGCGTCGGCGAACCTGGCAACAGGTTGGCGCCCGGCGCCTTGCCCTGCGGCACCGAAAGTCCCGGCACGCCGGTCCCGGTGCCACCCGGTCCCGCGAGCGGCGAACCAGCCGGCGCGGGATTGCTGACGGAGGACAGG
Organism: Paraburkholderia sp. C35; assembly: GCF_003121405.1. Taxonomy (GTDB): domain Bacteria; phylum Pseudomonadota; class Gammaproteobacteria; order Burkholderiales; family Burkholderiaceae; genus Paraburkholderia. Next base: position 117,860 of record NZ_QBUY01000001.1, read on the forward strand.
ATAGGCGCCGCGGCCGGCAACGCCGAAGGCAGGCCGCCTACCGCGCCACTGCCCGCTGCGACATCCGGCACGGCAGCGCCGCCCGGCAACGCGCTGAAGAACTCCGTCGCGAGCCGCGCAAGCTGTGCCGGATCGGGCAGCCCTGCGGGCAACACAGGCACCTGCACGTCGGGCAACGGGCTTGCGCCCACTGGACTAGCGATAGGTGTCTGCATAGTCATGGTATTTGCCGATCTCCACGTCGTCGAGGACTGCCAGCGCATCGGGCGAATGAACCGCGAGCGAGCAATACAGCGAGATCAGATACGAGGCGATCGCCTGATTGTTGATGCCCATGAAACGCACCGACAACCCCGGTCCCTGTTCGCCCGCGACGCCAGGCTGGTAAAGACCCACCACGCCCTGACGCTTGTCGCCGACACGCAGCAACAGAACCTTGGTCTTGCCGTCGGCAACGGGCACCTTGTCCGACGGAATCAGCGGAATGCCGCGCCACGTGATGAACTGCGAGCCGAACAGGCTCACGGTCGGCGGCGGCACGCCACGGCGCGTGCACTCGCGTCCGAATGCTGCAATCGCCAGCGGATGCGTCAGGAAGAAGGCAGGCTCTTTCCATACCTTCGTGAGCAGTTCATCGAAATCGTCGGGTGTCGGCGCGCCCGTCAGCGGAAACACGCGCTGTTCTTCATCGACGTTAGCCAGCAGCCCATAATCGGGATTGTTGATGAGCTGGCTTTCCTGCACTTCCTTGATCGTCTCGATGGTCAGGCGCAGCTGTTCCTTGATCTGATCGTGCGGGCTGCTATAGAGATCGGAGATACGCGTGTGGACGTCGAGCACCGTGCTGACAGCATTAAGGAAGTACTCACGTGGATGCTCTTCGTACGGCACGTAAGTCGTGGGAAGCGTGCTTTCGTCTTCCCGTGCGGTGCAGAGCGCCTGCACGGCTTCCGGGTCTTTCACGCGATTGAGCCGGTAGATGCCCGCCTCGACAGGCACCCACTGCAACAGATGGGTCAGCCAGCGCGGCGTGATGGTCGCAAGCTGGGGAACGGTTTTGGTGGCATTGGCTAGTTGCCGTGCTGCGTTATCGCCGAGCGCGGTCTGGCCGCTCGCTAACGTCGACATACGAAGGCTCCAGGTCGTTAGAAGAAAAACGGGAATGCTTATGACGGCATGGAATTATCGGGAGCCCGAAAACGGGGCTCAACATGCTATAGCCATCAAGGTGATGCATCGCGGCGGCAAGAAAAGCCCGCACGTGGTGCGCCGCCGCGCATGACAGATACGTGCGTGCGTTCAGCTCGCGACAGGCGAGCGTGATCGGGTCAGGCGGGAAGCTGTGGCGGCGACGCGCCGCGTTCCTGCGGCGGCGGATCAACCGGCGAAGAAGTACACAGAAGGGTTGCAATGGGCACGTTGAAAGCGCGCGCGAGCTTGTCGGCCGTGACGATCGACGCGATCGCACTGCCCCGCTCGATCTCGCCGACATACGAACGGTTCAGCCCCGCGTACTCGGCGAGTTGCTCCTGCGACCATCCATGGGCTTCGCGCAGCGCGCGCACGGTTGCGCCGAAGTCGCGAACGAGTCCTGTCATCCCAGTGCTCCCGCCGATACACCGTTGGCGACAGACGCAGCCCTGCCCGCCTCGCTGCGCAATACCGCCTGGCTGACATGCGATCCTGCCGCTACGTCATGTGTGATCCATACATTGCCGCCGATCGTCGCGCCACGCCCGATCGTCACCCGGCCAAGAATGGTCGCACCTGCATAGATGACCACGTCGTCCTCGACGATGGGATGGCGCGCAAGCCCTTTCTCGAGATGGCCGTCCTCGTTGAGGGGAAAGCGCTTCGCACCGAGTGTGACTGCCTGATAGACGCGCACGCGCTCGCCGATCACCGACGTCTCGCCGATCACGACGCCCGTGCCGTGATCGATGAAAAAGCCCGAGCCAATGCGCGCGCCCGGATGAATGTCGATACCCGTTTGTGCGTGCGCCAGTTCGGCAACGATCCGCGCGAGCAGCGGCAAACCAAGTTTATACAGTTCGTGCGCAAGGCGATGATGAATCATCGCGAGTATGCCGGGATAGCACAGCAGCACTTCGTCGACGCTGCCTGCAGCGGGATCACCGTGATAAGCGGCAATGACATCGCTGTCGAGTAACGAACGGATCTCGGGCAAGCGGTCCGCGAACGTGCGGATGGCCGACAGCGCGCGCGCTTCGATGCCTTCGTTGGCAGTTTTTTCGCGCCGCGCGGCGTAATGCAATTCAAGTCGCGCCTGAGCGAGCAGCCCATGCAAGGCCGCGTCCAGTGCGTGTGCGACGTAAAAGTTTTCACTTTCCTGACGTAAGTCAGGCGGTCCGAGGCGCATCGGAAAGAGCGCGCCTTTCAGTGCGTCGATCGCTGCTGCGAGCGCGTCGCGCGAAGGCAGATCCCGGCCGCCCGGTTCCAGCGCGCGCCGTTGGCCGTCACGCCATTGTTGCCGGACCGCCTGCAGCGATCCGGCGATGCTGTCGATATCGAATGCCGCCACTGCCCATGCTCCTTATGCTTCGAATACGGCGAGCAGCGTGTCACGCTGCGCGTGACGCGCAGCGTGACACGCATTCGCAATGAGCCGGGCCAACACCTCAGTCCTGCACCCACGGCAGGCCGAGATAGCGCCAGCCATTGACTGTGCCGCGATGTTGCCCGTCGTTGAGATCCCCTTCGAATCCTTCCAGTACGTTGAACACCTGCGTGAAGCCTGCCTTGGCGGCAGCATCGGCCGCCAGCGCCGAGCGGTTGCCGCTGCGGCACAGCAACAGGATCACGGCATCCTTGCCGGTCTTCGCTTCGAGTTCCCTGACAAAACGCGGATTGCGCGTCAGGCTCGTACCCGTTGCCCACGGTACGTGTACCGAGTCGGGTACATAGCCTACGAACTTGCGTTCCTCAGCCGTGCGAACGTCGACGAGCACTGCTTCGCCGCTGGAGAACAGCGCCCAGGCATCGCGTGGAGAAACGCCGCCCGGATAGGTCAGACCTGCTGTTGCCGCCTTGTCGCGTGCCGTCTCAAGCACTGCCTGGGTCGGTCGTTCTTCGAGTACTGCAGCCATTTCGCCTCCTTGTTGATGGAAAGTGCCGCAACAGCGCGGCAAACCGTCTATAGCCATCAAAGGAGATGATGTTGCATCCAGGCCCCGAAACAGAACCAATCAAATTTCATTTCTAAAGACGGGGGCGTGGATTGGCGCGCTCTTCATTGACTGCTGGTCAAAAGGGCTGTTTGTATGAAGATTCAAGCAGGCCTCGGCTTCTTTAGCGCAAGACGTGGATAGGTATCGACATATTGTTGCTGGCGTCGTCAAACGCGCCCGTCGATACTGTCTTATCTTCAATCAAAGGAGCGAATGGATGCCCTTGCTGCCAGATCATCTTGTGATTCGTGTGCACGACCTCAAACAGACCGTCGCAGACTTCACCGAACTGGGCTTCACTGTCCAGCGCGGCGGCACGCATGCCGATGGATCGACGCACAATGCGCTGATCGGTTTCGACGACGGCAGCTATATCGCACTGATCGCATTCCTGAAAGACGCGAAGGAACATCGCTGGTGGGATGCGGGACAGCGTGTCGGTGAAGGGCTCGTTGACTTCGCGCTGTTGCCCGAGTCTGTCTCCCGCACTGTCGAAGCTGCTTATGCGCGTGGCCTCTACTATGAAGGCCCGATTCCGGGCGGCCGTGTCCGTCCCGACGGCACGCGGCTCGAGTGGCAGATCGGCCGGCCTTCGACGCGCGATCTGCCGTTCCTGTGCGGCGATCTGACGCCACGCTTTCTGCGTGTCGCCGAGGGCGAGGTGCGCAAGCATCGCAATGGGACGACTGGCCTGGCTGCCATCAATGTGGCGGTGGCGGATCTGGACAAGAGCATCGACCGGTATCGCATTCTGCTCGGCGACGTGGCAGTGCACAGAAGCACGCTCGTCGGTCATGGCGTGCAGCTCGCGACGCTGCCGCTCGGCGCTACTACGGTGACGCTGCTGTCGCCTGTCGAGGATACCGGCACTGGCGCGACAGGTCTCGCCGATGAACTGCGCGCACAGCTTGCCACGCGCGGTGAAGGCGTGATCGGTGCAGCGCTACGCGTGGCGGATGCTGCTCAGGCGCGCACATTGCCGGGCGAACTCACGCATGGTGCACGGTTTGACCTCGTGCACGCGTGAGCCGCGTGAGCGTGCTGGCGCTACAGAGCGCGGCATATCGAAGCCCGACCTTTCGTCATGACGCCGTCTCGGCGGCCAGCGCACCGCCGAGATACGCATCGCGGATACGCTGATCGCCGAGCAAGGTCTGCGCTTCGCCCGATAGCACCACGCGCCCCGTCTGCAGTACATACCCGCGATGTGCAATCTGCAACGCGAGGCTGGCATTCTGCTCGACCATGAAAAACGTCACGCCCTGCTGATTGACCGTGCGGATCAGTTCGAGCACCTTGTCGACATAAAGCGGCGAGAGACCCATGGTCGGCTCGTCCATGCAGACCAGTGACGGGCGGCTCATCAGCGCCCGCGCCATCGCCAGCATCTGCTGCTCGCCACCCGACAGCGTGCCCGCGCGCTGCGCGAGCCGCTCCTTGACGCGCGGAAAGAGTTCCAGCATGCGTTCGTAGTCTGCCGCGATGCCATCGCGGTCATGCCGCGAGAACGCGCCCATCAGCAGGTTTTCACGCACCGTCATATCGCCGAACAGGCGGCGCGCTTCCGGCACCGACGCAATGCCGCGCCGGATGATCTGCGCCGTCGGCAGCCCCTTGATGGACGCGCCGTCGAACAGCACGTCTCCCGAGCGAGGCTTGTGCAGACCGAGTATCACCTTCATCGTGGTCGATTTGCCGCTCGCATTGCCGCCCAGCAGGCAAACGATCTCACCGCGCGGCACGGCGATATCCACGCCGAAATGCACCTGGCTTTGACCGTAGAAAGTGTCGATGCTGTCCAGCTTCAGCAAAATATCCGTCATTGCTCGACTCGCGTATTGCAGTTCTTGTGTCGCATGAAAAGCCTCACGCAGCAGCAGGCACGACGTGGCCCGTCTGCTGCCCGACATGCCGATGTCCGAGATAGGCCTCGATCACGCGCGGGTTGTTGCGCACTTCGTCGGGCAGGCCCGAGGCGATTTTTTTGCCGTCGTCCAGCACGATCACGCGGTCCGACAGACGCATCACGAGATCCAGCTTGTGCTCGATCAGCAGGATCGTCAGACCCTCCTGCTTGAGTTGCAGGATCAGTTCGAGCATCTCGGCGGTTTCGGATTCGTTCATCCCGGCTGTCGGCTCGTCGAGCAACAGGATGCGCGGACGCAGCATCAATGCGCGTGCGATTTCGACGCGCCGGCGGTTTGCATAAGACAGGCTGTGCGCGGGTGCATCGATGCGCGGTGTGAGCCGCGTTCCGAAGCGCGCCAGCACGGCCTTCGCTTCGTCGCGCAACTGTTCGTCTTCGTCGCGCAGCCGCGTGCCCGGTACGAGCGCGCGATACACCTCCGCGATTGCGCCGATCAGCGGCCAGCCGCGTCGCGTCATCGTCAGCCGCGAATGCGCGCCGATCAGCACGTTGTCCAGCACGCTCAGATTGCCGAATACGCGGCCATGCTGGAAGGTCCGCGCGACGCGACGCTGCGCCAATGCTTCGGGCGCGAAGCCCGTGACGTCCTCGCCGTCGAAGCGCACGATGCCGTCATCCGGCTTGTCGGTGCCCGCGAGCAGATTGAAGAGCGTCGACTTGCCCGCACCGTTCGGCCCGATCACGCTCACGCATTCGCCCTCGGCGACGGACAGGCTCACCTGATCTACCGCCGTCAGGCCGTCGAAGCGCCGCGTCACGTGACGCACGTCGAACAGGATGCCAGGCGATGCGTGGCTATTCTGGATGGTCATCGTCATCTCCTCAAACGGCGCCGAACAGGCCTTGTGGACGGAAACGCACGAGCAGCAGCAACACCACGCCATAGACCAGCATGCGGTAATCGGCAGCGAACCGGAACAGTTCCGGCAGACCGACCAGCGCGACGGCGCCCATGATCGCGCCCGGCACGTTGCCGAGGCCACCGAGTATCACCATCGTCAGGCCGAGAATCGACACTTGCGAATCGAAGGTCTGGTAATTGATGTAGCTATAGAGATGCGCTGCAATCCCGCCGCCGATACCCGCCGCAAATCCGCCGCACGCGAACGCAATGGCCTTGTAGCGGTTCGGCCGCACACCGTATGCGCGCGCCGCCACATCGTCTTCGCGGATGGCGCGCCACGTGCGGCCCAGATGCGAGCGCAGCAGCCGCAGTTGAAGCGCGGCAAGCACCACCAGCACCGCCAGCGTGAACCAGTACACCCCGCGTGCGCCCGACAGTTCCCAGCCGAACAGCGACAGCGGCGCAATGCCTGTCACGCCGATCGGTCCGCGCGTCAGGCTGTCCCAGTTGAGAATCACCAGTCCGACGATCTCGCCGATACCCAGCGTCGCAATCGACACATAGTGGCCGCGCAGCCGGAACGATGGATAGATCAGCAGCGTGCCGATCACAGCCGTGATCGCGCCCGCCAGCAGGATCGTCAACGCAGGCGACCAGCCCAGATCGACGGACAGCAACGCGGACGCATATGCGCCGATCAGCAGCAACGCCGCATGACCGAGCGATATCTGCCCCACGGTGCCCGCCACCAGCGTCAGGCTCAGCGCGAGCAGGCCGAAGATCCAGCCGTTCGTGAGCGTTTGCAGCAGATACGGAGACGGCGCAACGAAAGGCAGCGCAACCGCAGCCACCAGCAGAACGCCGATCACGCGCGGCGAAATGCGCACGGCCTTGCTGTTCGACAGAAACGTGCCCGTCAGCGGTTCAGGCGGCAGTCGGCGGTTCGAACTGAACAGTCCATTCGGGCGCCACACAAGAAACAGCAGCAACAGCACGAACGCAAACAGATCGCGGTAACTCGTGCCGAACAGCGCGACACCATAGCTTTCCACCAGCCCGAGCAGCAGGCTTCCGGCAATCGCGCCGGGCACGTTGCCCAGGCCGCCGATCAGCAGCGCCACCACGCCCTTGAGGGTGGCCTGAACGCCCATCGCCGGATCGATGCTGTTGTAGTACATGCCGACCAGCAATCCGCTGAGTCCGCCGAGACCACATGCGATCGCGAACACCGTGCGGTTCACGGCGTGCACGTTCACGCCCATCTGCTGCGCGGCGTCGCGGTCCTGTGCGGTGGCGCGCACGGCCCAGCCCAACCGCGTGAAGCGCAGAAACGCGTACAGCACTGCGGCCGCGCCGATGCCGATGGCGGCAATCAGCACGTCGAGCGAACTGAGCGTCGCGCCGCCAATCGCCACCGTCCATTGCGGCAGCGAACCCGGCACGGGACGCGGGTCCGGCCCGAACACGATCTGCGCCAGCTGATCGAGCACGAAGCTGATGCCGATGGTCGCGAGCAGCGGCGCGATGCGGGCTGCGCCCTGCAATGGCCGCAAGCCAATCCGTTCGATCACGATGCCGAGCAGCGCGCAGCCGCCGATAGTCGCAACCAGCGCGATGGGCAACGGTAGACCGAGCCGTGTCAGGCACAGCCAGCCGATGAAGCCGCCCACCATGTACACCGAGCCGTGCGCAAAATTGATCAGATGCGACACGCCGAAAATCAGCGCCAGCCCGACTGCGAGCAACGCATAGATGTTTCCGACAATCAGCCCATTGATCGTGTAATCGAACCACGCCGCCATAGCTTCAGTCCTGTGCGATATCGTGGTTACTGCGCACGCGGCGCGCCCTTGCCGTCCCACAGCGCGAACTTGCCGTCCTTGACGACGAGATCGAGATTCTTCGCGCCTGCCACGCGGCGCGTCTGCGGATCGAAACGGAACTTGCCGAAGATCACGCTCGGCACGTTGTCGATCTTCGTGAAGCCGTCGTGCACGGCGCTGCGCGTCGGGCCGTAGCGGCGGATCACTTCGGCGGCCAGGGTCATCGCGTCATAGGCACGGGCTGCGAACGTATCGGGCTCGGCGTTGTACTTCGCGCGATAGCGCTGCACGAAGCTCTGCACTTCCGGGCGCGGATCGCCGGGGAAGAAGTTCGACTCCGTGTAGACGCCGTTCACGGCATCACCGCCCAGATCGAGAAACTTCGGCGAGTACACCGAACCGACTGCCGCGATCGGTTCATGCACGCCCGAAGCACGCGCCTGGCGCACGATCTGTGCGCCGTCCGAGTAGTACGAGATCAGCACCAGCGAATCCGGCGAGGCGCTCTTCACACGCGTCAGCGTGGCGCGAAAGTCCTTTTCGTTCGGCTGATAGCCTTCCGCTGCCACGACCTGCGCGCCGTTTTCCACCGCTGCCCTGGCGAAGATGTCCTTGCTCGTGCGGCCCCAATCGGTATTCAGATAGAGCACGGCGATCTTCTTGAAGCCGAGACCCTTGGTGACGTAGTTGGCCAGCAGTGGCTGTTCTTCCGCCTGGCTAATAGCCGTGCTCCACATATAATCGCCGCCCTTCGTGAAGTCAGGGTGCGAATTCGTGAAGCCGAATTGCACGAGACCGGCGCGCTGATAGATCGGCGAAGCGGCCATCGATGCGCCGCTCGACAGATCGCCGAGTTCGAGCAGGATGCGTTTGTCGTCGACGAATTTCTGTGCGATCGCCACGGCCTGGCGCGGGTCGCTGCGGCTATCCTCGAAGTCGTAATTGAGCGGATGGCCGTTGATGCCGCCGTTCGCGTTGATCTGTTCGAGTGCGAGATCGAAGCCGCGCTTCCATTGCTCGCCGTACTGCGCATCCTGACCGCTCAACGGCCCCGTTACGCCGACCCAGTAGGGGTCGCCTGCGGCATGGGCCACGCTGGTTTGCATCAATGGCAATACGCATGCAACGCCCAGCGCCATCACACCCGCGATATGCCGCAATGTCACGCGGCGCTTTCCCCTGTTCTGCTCTTTCGACATGTCGATCTCACGCTATCAGATGATGTTGATGCGATGTAACCATGTCGGAAAGAAGCGAACCAAACAACATAAGCGTCAATCGTTATGTGCTTTTCAGTGGAATGCTTATCGCGTTGCATGCAAAGCATCTGCATGATGCTTGATTGATCGTTGGCATGTGCCGCGAGGCGCCACGCGACAAGGCTTTGCCGCTGCTGAATGCATCCGTTCGCGCATCCCATGCGTCGTGAACGAGTGTTGCCTGTTGCAATCCTGTTCTTTCGATAGCCGAATTTATTATAAGAAATGCGCATGCAAGCCCTCCTACAATGCATCCACCACATGAATGGATTGGCGTATGGAGTTGCATCAGCTCGAAGCATTTTCGGCCGTGATGTCGGCAGGCAGCGTGACGGGAGCCGCCCGGTTGCTCGGAAGATCGCAGCCCGGCGTGTCGCGCATGATCCAGGATCTCGAACAGGAGATCGACTACCCGCTCTTCGATCGCAAAGGCCCACGTGTCACGCCGACGGAGCGCGCGTTTCTGCTCTATGCGGAAGTGGAACGCATGCTCGTCGGACTCGAACGGATTCGCGCCAGTGCGCTTGCCATCGGGCGCAACGAAGCGCCACCGTTGAGAATCGCTGCCACGCCTGCGCTCGCGGCCGCGCTGGTGCCTCGTGCCATTGCGCGAATCGGGCAGGACGTGGCACCGCGCGAAACGCAGTTGCGCAGCGCGTCCGCCGAGCAGGTGGTGCAGTCGCTGCTGTCGCGTTCGGTGGATGTCGGCATCGCTACGCTGCCGCTGGATCATGCCGCGCTCGATCTGCACTATCTGATCGAAGCGCCTTGTGTGGCTGTCGTCAGTGAAGACGATCCGCTGGCCGACGCGCCCATGATCTCTCTGCGCGATCTGGCCACGCGCAAGATTGCGACAGTCGCCAACCGCTACCGGCTGCGACGACGGATCGACGCGGCATTCGACGTAGCCGGCCTCGCATCGACCGTGGCATTCGAAAGCAATGCCTCGCTCAACGCCGTGATGGCCGCGCAGGCGAAGCTCGCGGTGGCGGTGGTCGATCCGGCTACGGCCTTCGGCACGCCCGTTCAGGGCGTCGTCGTGCGGCCAGTCGACGTGAACATTCCTTTCTACTATGGCGTGGTCACGGCTTCGGGCAAAGCCGTCACACCAGCTATCGACGCGTTGATCACGGCAATCGACCTCGTATCGCGCGAACTGCTGCCAGGCGCGGTGCGTCATCAGGCGGCGCAGCATGATGCGCTGCTGTCGTCCCCCGCTCAACGCGATGCAGCGAACAGCAAACGCACCATCCGCAAAACCACGGGAGCCACGGCATGAGCCAGACGACATCTCCCGCTCACAGCGGCGGACTCGCCGCACTCGAAGCCCGCCTGCGCGAAGACCTCGCGTGGCTCGAACTGCCTGCGCCTGCGTGGGTGCCGCCGCGCTTCGCGGAAAACGAACGCGTGCTCGACGTCGCGATCATCGGTGCTGGCATGGCGGGCCTCACCGCGGCAGCAGAGCTGCGCATGCTCGGCATCGAGCACATCCAGCTGTTCGATCAGGCGACTGCAGGACACGAAGGTCCGTGGGTGACTTACGCGCGGATGAATACCTTGCGTTCGCCCAAGCAATTGACCGGGCCGGCGCTGCGTTTTCCTGCGCTGACGTTTCGCGCATGGTATGAAGCGCAGTTCGGGCGCGACCAATGGGAAGTGTTGAACAAGATCCCGCGCACGCAATGGATGGATTATTTGCGCTGGTATCGAAAGGTGCTGGCACTGCCGGTTATCAACGGCACGCACATCGCACAGCTTCAGCCACGCGAGGACGGCCTGCTCGCGCTCGAACTGCGCACATCGGATGACGCGCAGACACATACGGTGCTTGCGCGCCACGTCGTGCTCGCAACCGGCCGCGAAGGTCTTGGCGGCGCCTATGTGCCGCCCGCTGCGCGGCATCTGCCTGCGCATCGCCATGCGCACTCGTCGGATGCCATCGACTTCGACGCGTTGCGTGGACGGCGTGTGGGCGTCGTCGGCGCGAGCGCATCGGCATTCGACAACGCGGCATGTGCACTCGAAGCGGGTGCCGCACGCGTCGATATGTTTATCCGCCGCAGCGAACTGCCGCGCATCAACAAGCTGACGGGGATTGGCAGTCCGGGGCTGGTGCATGGCTTCATGCATCTGCCCGACGCATGGAAGTGGCGCTTTCTGCACTATTCGGCGCAAAGCCAGACACCGCCGCCGCGCGACAGCGTGCTGCGCGTCACGCGTCACGACAATGCGTATCTGCATCTGGGCAGCCCGATCACGCATGCTGATGCTCATGCCGACGAACTCGTGATCGATACACCCAAAGGGCGTTATGCACTCGACTATCTGATTTTCGCCACCGGCTTCCATTCGGAGATCGACACGCGCGACGAATTCGCCGCCATTGCTCCACATGTGAGGCGTTGGCGCGATCGTTTCGATCCCGGCGCGGAACTCGACAACGAAGAGTTGGCGACATCGCCCGATCTCGATAGCCGCTTTGCGTTTCAGGAGCGCGTGCCGGGCACCTGTCCCGCGCTTGCCCGCATTCATTGCTTCAATCATGCGGCGAGCCTCTCGCACGGCAAGGTGGCCGGCGACATTCCCGCCATCAGCGACGGCGCGCAGCGGCTTGCGCGCGCGATCGCGTCGATGCTGTTCGACGCCGACCGCGACAGCCATTACGCCGCGCTCCAGGCATTCGACAAGGCCGAGCTTGCCGGCGACGAATGGACCGACGCGGACGCGCCGTCCGTCATCGACGAATCGTGAACACCTTATCCTGAGGATCTTGCATGACAACAGAAGTGAAGCCAACGCCAGCACACGACGACACCGCGCGTCTGGCCGGAATCGCATCGACGGGTTCCGTCGCCGCGTTGCGCGCCGCTCGCGCCGATGCCACACGCTATACGCAGGGCAGTTTCGACGCGCTGTTCGACCCGAGCACCACCGGGCTTTCGCTCGACGAGCGTTTCGCGGCCGCCAGCTACGCAGCCGCGTTGTCGGCAGCACCCGAGGCGGCGTTTGCCTATCGCGAGCGCCTGCTTGCGTTGGGGTCATCGGCGGAGAGCGCGATTGCGGCGCTGGAAGGCTTCATCGCCGAGGGCGTGACGCATGCGAGCGCGGCTGACATCGATGCTCGACTCGCCGCGATTCTCAAGCACACGCACGCGCTGACGACCCTCACCCCAACTCCCGAGCAGTCCGCATTGCTGCGCGTGAAGCAAGCCGCACTGTCCACGCCGGAGATCGTCGCGCTTTCGCAGCTCGTCGCATTCGTCACGTATCAGGTCCGCGTCGTTGCCGCACTGCGCGCACTGGAGGCTTCAGCATGAGCACATCACACGGCTTCACATCGCAGCAACTCGGCTGGTCGGCATGGCTCGACACAGTGGCGCTCGCCGATGCCACGTCCGAACAGACAGCCGTTCTGGAAGAAAGCCATCCGCAAGCGAAGACTTCCGACTACTACCTGCTGCTCGTGCATGAGCCGGAGATCTTGCGGCAACGCTCGGGCGCATTCAACAGCATCATGTATGCACCGGGCGGTTTGTCGCGCGCGGAACGTGAACTCGCCAGCACGGTGGTCTCGCGCGTGAACGGCTGCGTCTATTGCGCTTCCGTGCATGCGCAGCGGTTCCAGCAGCTCGCGAAACGCGACGACGTCATTCAGCAGGTGTTCGCCGATCCGCAAACGGCAGGCACCACGGCGCGAGAACGGGCCATCGTCCGTTACGCGATCGATCTGACCTTGCATCCCGACACGATCGATGCGGCATCGATTGCAGCACTCAAGGAAAACGGCCTGACGCAAGCTGAAATCCTCGACCTGAGCCATGCGATTGCAATCTTCGCGTGGGCGAACCGCCTGATGCTGACGCTCGGCGAGCCTGTGTTTCCTGAATGATGTCGAGCATGCAGGGAGATTCGGCGGGACAGTCAACGCGCGTTGAGCGTTGCGTCTTATAGCCGTTTCCCTGCTTTCGATATGCGCAAACGTTGTTTGAATTCGTGCGCCTCGCGAATTAACGTCAGCAATCTATTCTCCGATACCGACACGCAAAGCCGATGAGCAAACGCGACACATCAATCGCCCCTTCTCCCGCCGATCCCGATCGGCGTCAACTGCTGCGGCGCGCGGGTGCCGGCGTGGCAGGCGCTGCGCTCGGCGGGCTGCTCACGCCGCTTGCGCCATTCGCGACAAGCGCCGCTCACGCACAAGGCACGAACAACCGGCTGAGAATCGGCTTCCAGAAGTACGGCAACTTTGTCGTGCTCAAGGCGCGCGGCACGCTGGAAAAGCGGCTCGCGAGCCAGGGCGTCAGCGTGCAATGGCTGGAATTTCCCGCTGGTCCGCAACTGCTCGAAGGCTTGAATGCGGGCGCCGTCGATGTGGGCAGCGTCGGCGAAACGCCGCCCATTTTTGCGCAGGCGGGTGGCGTGGATTTCGTCTACATCGGCAACGAACCGCCCGCGCCGCGCGGCGAAGCGATCGTCGTCGCACAGGACTCGCCAATCCGCACCGTTGCGCAACTGCGCGGCAAAAAGGTGGCGCTCAACAAGGGTTCGAATGTCCATTTTCTGCTGGTGAAAGCGCTTCAGCAGGCCGGGTTGGCCTATACGGACATCCAGCCTGTCTATCTGACGCCGGCCGATGCGCGCGCCGCCTTCGTGCAAGGCAGCGTCGATGCATGGGTGATCTGGGATCCGTACCTCGCCGCGATCGAACGTCAGGCCAATGCGCGCACGCTTGCCAACGGCGACGGCCTGGTGCGCAATACGCAGTACTACGTCGCGGCCCGCAAGTTCGCGTCGGCCCAGCCGCAGGCGCTTCACGCGCTGCTGGACGAAGTCAACGAAGTCGACACATGGGCGCGCGACAACGTCGCACAAGTGGCCGCGCAGCTGTCGCCGCTCGTGGGACTGGATGCGTCGATACTCGAAGTCGCGCTCAAGCGCACCGGCTACGGCGTTCAACCGATTACCGACGCGACCCTCGCCTATCAGCAGCAGATTGCCGATGCGTTCAGTGCGCTCAAGCTGATTCCCGGCAAGCTGACTGTTGCGGATGCGCGCTGGAAGACGTGATTACCTCCAGCGTCTAACCCATACCTGATTGCCGGCTAAATAAAATCCGCGACGCCTGTTGACCCGGACCTTGGGGTTACCCTCATGCTGATTGTCACTCTTCAACGAACAGAGAAAGGTGACAGATGACACATCCCGCCCATGGTCTGAACGCATCCGAGGCAGCCAGAAGGCTCGGCGTTTCCGTGAAAGCGTTGCGGCTTTACGAACAGCACGGGTTGTTATCTCCACGCCGCACGGCAGCCGGATATCGGGCGTACGGCGAGCATGACATGGCGCGTGCCACGGAGGTCGTGGGCCTGCGCGCGCTCGGTCTCAGTCTGACCGAGATTGCCCGCGTGCTGCAAGGCGACGCGCGGGGGCTGGCTTCCGCGCTGGCTGCACATGAAACCGCGCTGGGTCGGCAGATGCACGATCTGGTTGCGAAGCTCGACAAGGTACGCAGGCTTCAGTCGGATATCGCGCAAGGCCAGTTGCCCGCCGGGGCGGAGCTGGCCGGTCTGCTCGACCGGGCCGGGCCGCGCGTGGCTTTCGAATTGCCGTGGCCGTGGGGCGGGGAATGGTTCGAGTTGCGCGATCTCCGTCCGTTGAACTACATCATCGGATCGCTGGGCAGCGGGAAGACGCGCCTTGCACACAGGCTTGCGGAAACGCTGCCCGACACGATATTCATCGGTCTCGACCGGCTCGATCATGCCAGCGCTGAATCCGTTGCGTTGCTGAACGCCGATGCCGCGCTCAGATCACGCGTCGATCAGGCTCTAGCGTGGCTCGTCGACGAAGGCTCTAGCGCTTCAGCAGCACTGGTTGCCTTGCTCGCTGCACTGGAAAGCGAGGCGCCTCGCGCATTGATTGTCGATATGATCGAAGAGGATCTCGATCAATCGACTCAGGAAGCGTTGATCGCCTATCTTCGCCACCGTGCGAAAACAGCACAACAGACACTGTTCATCTTGACGCGTTCGTCGGCGGTACTCGATCTTTCGCTAATCGGCGCCGACGAGGCCATCATTCTTTGCCCCGCCAATCACAGTCCGCCGATGCGTGTCGCGCCCTATCCGGGCGCGCCCGGCTACGAAGCGGTGGCAACCTGTCTTGCCTCGCCCGAGGTGCGTGCGCGGGTTGCACGCAAGCCGACGCTAGCACCAGGCTTGCAGATTCACGCTTAACCGGCATGCAACTCGACTTCACGCGTGTGCGCATCGCTGCCCGCTTCCTTCTTCGCGCGCCGCAGCGACGGCGCCGACGACATCAGCAAGCGGGTATACGCATGCTGTGGCGCATCGAACAGCCGTTGCGCATCGCCTGCTTCGACAACGCGCCCATCCTTGAAAACCAGCACACGGTCGCTGACATGCCGGATCACATCGAGATCGTGCGAGATGAACAGCAGCGACAAACCCAGTTCGGCCTGCAAGGTGCCGAGCAGATCGAGCACCTGTGCCTGCACATAGACATCGAGCGCCGAAACAGGCTCGTCGCAGACGATCAGCTCAGGCTGAGGTGCAATCGCACGCGCAATCGCCACGCGCTGCCGCTGACCGCCCGATAACGACAGCGGCCGCCGTTCGAGATGGCGCGCATCGAGTCCGACATGTTCGAGCAATTCGACACTACGATCGCGTATCTGCTGCGGATCGAGTGCCGACGTGGTCAACGCTTCAGCGAGCAATTGCCGCACGGTATAACGCGGATCGAACGAACTGAGCGGATCCTGCGGGATGTACTGCAGTTTTGGGCGCAACGCACGGCGCGCCGCCTCATGCACGCCTGCGCCATTCCATTGCGTGCCGAGAAAGCGCACCTGGCCCGCCGACGGCGCCGCGAGTCCGAGCACGAGCTTCGCACATGTGCTCTTGCCCGAACCCGATTCGCCGACAATACCAACTACTTCACCTCGCCGCACCTCGAAAGAAACATCGTCGAGCGCGATGAACTCGCCTGTGTCGGTGGCGCGCTTGCTTGCGCCTCGCCGCTGATATCGCTTGCCGACCGCTTCGACCTGCAACAACGCTTCATCCGACACCCGCTGGCGAGGCGGCAACGGATCACGCCCGATCAGCGACGCATGTCCGGAAGGCGCGTCATCATCGAGACGCGCCGACGTCAGCCGCTGCCCCCGCGAGCCAGCAGACGGCTGCGCAGCGATCAGCCGCCGCGTGTAGGCATGCGCCGGACGCGTCAACACCTCATGCGTCGCGCCGCTTTCCACCACTTCGCCGCGATGCATCACCAGCACGCGGTCGGCTACCTCCGCCACCACGGCGAGATCGTGCGACACCAGCAGCACACCGACGCCTTCACGCAGGCGCGCAGCCAGCACATCGAGAATCTGCGCCTGCACCGTCACGTCGAGCGCGGTAGTCGGCTCGTCAGCGATCACGAGCGCCGGGCCCGCGACGATCGCCGACGCGATCAGCGCCCGCTGCCGCAAACCGCCCGACAACTCGTGCGCATACTGCTGCGCGCGTTGCTCGGGCTCAGGCATGCCGACATCGCGCATCGTCTCCAGCACGCGCGCGCGGCGCGCCGCACGCGAGTCAGAGCGCACATGCAGCGCGAGCGTCTCTTCAATCTCGGCGCCAATCGTGCGCAACGGATCGAGCGATACCAGCGCGTCCTGCATCACCAGTCCCGCGAATCCGCCGCGCACGCCGCGCCAGTCGCGCTCGCGAAATTGCAGCGCGCTCCTTCCGTCGATCTCGAAGCGTTGCGCCGAAATCCGCGCGCCGTGGCCCGCCAGGCCGATCAGGCTGCGCGCCGTCAGGCTCTTTCCGGAACCCGACTCGCCAACGAGCGCAACACATTCGCCTGCGCGTATCGTCAGATCGACGCCTCGCACCAGCGGTTCGCCATCGTTTGCATCGGGAAAGCGGATCTCGAGTCCACGCACATCGACCAGCGTGCGCGCCGTGGAGAAATCGTTTTTCATCGCGCTTTGACTCCGTAGACGCGTGACAGATACTTGCCGATCACGGAGAACGCAATCACCGTCAACGTAATCGCCATGCCGGGAAACACGCTCGGCCACCAGGCCACTCGCAGTACGTCGCGGCCTTCGGCGAGCATCACGCCCCATTCGGGCGTCGGCGGCTGCGGGCCGAGACCCAGAAAGCTCAGAGCGGACACCGCGATGATCGCGCTGCCGATATCGATGGTGGCGATCACGGGTATCGCGGCCAGCACGTTCGGCAGGATGTGACGCAGAAACACCTCGCGGCGCGTCTGCCCCCACACCACCGCATGCGTCACATAGTCGGCGCGGCGCACCACCAGCGTCTGCGCGCGCAGCACACGGCCGAACTTCGGAATCCCCGCGATGCCGACTGCCACGGCAATATTGACGATGCCCTGACCAAGAAACGTCACGACGAACAGCGACAGAAGAATCGGCGGAAAGGCCGACAGCACGTCGAACACGCGCGACGCGCTTTCATCGACGGCACGACGTCCCAACCCCGCCGTCATGCCGATCACGAGACCGATCAGCAGACTGACAATCATGCTGGCAAGCCCGATCAGCAGCGAATAGCGCGCGCCATACACGACGCGCGCCAACACGTCGCGGCCGATGCGGTCCGTGCCGAACCAGTGTGTGGCGTCAGGCGCCTGCATCGCGTGGGCAACGTCGCTGACGAGGGGATCGTAGGACGTCACAACTTGCGGAAAAGCCAGCGCAAAAGCCAGCGCCAGCAGAAATGCGGCCGATACCCACACCGCTGCGGGCAGACGGCTGACAAGCGTCAGGCGACGCGGCTGTGCAACGCCAGCCGTAGAAAGATCACTCATGATGCGCGCAGCCTCGGATCGATGAACAGATACAGCACGTCGAGCAGCGTCGAGATCGCCACGTGCACGAACGCGGCCAGCAGCACCACGGCCAGCACGACGGGCACGTCCTGCGACGTCACCGCCGTCAACGTCACGCTGCCGATGCCGGGCCGGCCGAACATCTTCTCGGTGATCACCGCGCCGCCCAGCAGGCCGCCGATCAGCCACCCGCCCAACGTGACGACGGGCAACAACGCATGACGCAGCACATGCCGCGTGCGCAGCGCAAATTCGGACACACCGCGCGCCCTCACCGTCGTCACGAAAGGCCGTTCGAACACGGCCTCCAGCGCTTCACGCATGACCTGCGACAGCACGCCCGCTGTCGGCAGCGCCAGCGTCACGGCGGGCAGCACCAGTGCGCGCCAGCCCGCCGCGCCCGACACCGGAACCCGCCGCCAGTGAAACGAGAACACGATCAGCAGCAACAGCCCGAGCCAGAACACGGGCGACGACGTGAACAGCAATTCGAGCGCGGATGCGATGCGGCTCGCCCACGCATGGCGGCCCGCCGCCAGCCCCGCCGTCGAGGTCGCAACGAGCAAGGCGAGCACGATGGCCAGCACGCCCGCCGCACAGGCGAGCTGGATGGTCGGCCACAACTGGCTGCCGAGCACGGCCAGCACCGGCTGCTGCATCACGAAGGACGTGCCGAGATCGCCACGCGCGAGACGCAGCAGGAACTGTCCGTACTGCCAGAGCAGGCTGTGATCGAGGCCCCACTGTGCGGCAATGGCTTCACGCAAGCCGGGATACGCGAGGTCGCCCGCCAGCACGTCCTCGATACGGCCCGGCAGTGCGTGAATCGCGAGAAAGGCCGTGGTCGCCGCGAGCCACATCACCAGCATGCCCGTCAGCACACGCGTGACAAGCTGCCTGATCACGTCAGCCTCCCTGCTTCTCGACCCAGATGTCGTACGAACTCGCCGGGCCGTCGAGTTGCGGCTCGAAGCCTACGCCATGCACCGTCGATTTCGCGGCAAGGTGATACGCAGGTGCAAAGAGCGGCACGATGAACGCCTCATCGACTGCGCGCTTCTGCACGAAGGCAAGCAGCTTGCGGCGCTCGTCGCCGACCGGCTGCAGCCGCGCCCGGTTGATCGTATCGACGATGGTCTGATCCGGCGTTTTGATCGCGTTGTACAGGAAGCCCTGGTCGCCCAGCATGTCCCACAGCTCCATCGCCACGTCGGACGGATTGTCGGTGTTCGGGTAGATGGTCCAGTTGCCCGTGGCCTTCTGGTTCGCGAAATCGCCCGCCGTCGTGATACGCAGCCCGAGATCGAGACCGATGTTCTGGCGCAACGCCGACTGGATCGCGCGGATCAGCACGTCGCGGCTGTCGCGCACGTAGGGCTGCGGGTAGCCGACTTCGATCGACAGGCGCTTGCCGTCCCTGGTACGGAAGCCTTCGCTGTCGCGCGTAGTCCAACCTGCTTCGTCGAGCAGGCGGTTGGCCTCCTTGACGTCGTTGCCCCACGACTGTTTGAGTTGCGCGTTGTAATCGGGATTATCCGGCCCGATGTTCGACCAGGCCCGCTGAACTGTGCCGAGATACACGCTCTTGACGATCGCATCGAGATCGAAGCCGTCGCGCAGCGCGCGCCGCACGCGGACGTCGTTTGCGGGTGCGACCGTGTAGTTGATGTTCAACGTGAACGATGTCGTCGCCGATGGGCCGGTCAGATACTGGAAGCCGTCCACCTTGTCGAACACGCTGACGTCGGTGGGCTGTACGCCTTCGATCAGGTCCACCTGCCCCGAACTGAGCGCGCCCGTGCGTACGGCGGCCTCGGGCAGAAAGCGGTATGTCACATGTTCGAGGTACGCGGCGCCCTGGTGTTGTGCATTGTCCGGCGCCCACTTGTACGCAGGGTTACGCGTGAACGTCGCTGACTGTCCGCGCTGATACGAGCTGAACACGAACGGCCCGGTGCCAACGATGCCCGGCCCGCCGCCGCACAGATCCTTGTTGTCGGCGAGCGCTTTCGGCGAGATGAAGCCGAGTTTCACGCTCGACAGCGATTCGAGCGTGGTGGAATCCGGCTGTTTCATCACGAGCCGCACGACATACGGCGACACCACTTCGGCGTGATCGAAATGCACCAGCAACGAGGCCGATGCCGAGGTCGTACTGACGTTCTTCAGGATGTAGTCGAAGTTGGCCTTGACGGCGTTCGCATCGAACGGCGTGCCATCGGTGAAGTGCACGTCGTCGCGCAGATTGAAGGTGTAGCTCTTGCCGTCGTCAGCGACCGTCCAGGATCTGGCGAGCCACGGCGCGTAGGTGCCGTCTGTCTTCTTGCTGATCAGCGAATCGATGTAATTGCGGATCACCCAGAACGCGTTCTGCTGCGACGAGCGATGCGGATCGAAGCAGGCTGGCTCGGTCGTCACACCCCAGGTCAGCGAGCCGCCCGAAACGGGCTTCAATGCTTGCGCGCGTTGCGCATTCGTATCGGCGTCCGATTTGCTGCAGCCGGTCAGCAGCAAGGATGCGCCGACAGCCAGTGCGCCGAGGAGTGCGAAAGAGGTGTTATTCGAATGATTTGCGCGTGTGCGGCGGGAGACGTCGTGAATCATCGGGAAAGAGTGTGGAGAGCAATCCCGCAGCCTAAGTAAAGACTTTCCCCTTCTCCAACGAATCAATCTTGCTAACGATATGTGCCGCGCATGCAGTGAACGCGAGCATGCGCGCTATAGCGTCCAGTTCAGACAACATTGCACTGTAAAGCCATGCGATGCTCTCCTTTTCACGCATGTGGCAACTCGCTTAGCATCTTTTCTCGATAGCAAAGCATCGATCATCGTTAAGAGTTTTGGATAATCAGTGTACAACTGACGTTCGCTTAACCTGCTTGCATTCTGCTTATAGTCTTTATGTCGACCGCTCAACCCGCCACCCCAACCGCACACACCAACTCGAAGAAAGTCGGATTCGCCGCCTTCTTCGGCACGACCATCGAGTGGTACGACTTCTACATCTACAGTACGGCTTCGGCACTCATCTTCAGTCACACGTTTTTTCCGCCTTCGACCAATCCATTGACGGGCATCCTCGGCGCATTCGCTGCATATGGCGTGGGCTTTTTCGCGCGGCCGCTCGGGGCCGTCTTCGCGGGACACTTCGGCGACCGCCTGGGACGCAAGCAGGTGCTGGTGTTCTCGCTCGTCCTGATGGGTATTGCAACCGTGCTGACGGGACTGCTGCCCAGCTATGCGACAGCGGGTCTGCTCGCCACTGCGCTGCTCGTGCTGCTGCGCCTGCTTCAGGGCGTGGCGACAGGCGCGGAATGGGGCGGCGCTTCGCTGCTGGCCGTCGAGCATGCGCGGCCACGTTCGCGCGGGCTGCTCGGCTCGTTCACACAGGCGGGTTCCGCAGCGGGGATGCTGCTCGCGTCGGCGACGTTTTTGATCGTGCGCTCGTCGCTTTCCGCCGATGCCTTCTCCGCGTGGGGCTGGCGCCTGCCGTTCCTGTTCAGCGTGATCCTCGTCGCAGTCGGCGTGTTCGTGCGCACACGCATCGACGAACCGGCGCCCTTCATCGCCGTGAAAGCCGAAGGGCGTATCCGCCGTCTGCCTGTCGCGGAGGTGCTGCGTCATCATCGGCGCGCGCTGTTCGTGACGATCGGCCTGCGCCTGCTGCAGCCCGCGATGTACGCAATCGTGACCACCTACGCGATCAGCTATCTGAACATGAAACGCGGCGGCGCGTCGGCGGCATTGAGCGCCGTGATTATCGGCTCGATCTTCGCGGTGATTGCGACGCCGCTCTGGGCCGCGCTGTCCGATCGCATCGGCCGGCGTCGTCCGGCGATCTGGGCCGTGGTCGGTATCAGTTTGCTGGTGTGGCCGTTCTTCTGGTTCCTCGATCACGGCAATCTGGCCTATCTGCCGCTCGTGTACGCGATCGAGCTCGCTATCTTCGATGCCGCCATCTACGCGCCGGGTGCGGCATGGTTCGCCGAACAGTTTCCCGTGGAAGTGCGTTATAGCGGCATCTCGCTGGGCTACCAGATCGGCACGCTGCTGTCGGGCGGGCTGACGCCGTTCGTCGCGGCGGCCCTGCTGGCAGCGGGCAACGGCGCGCCGTGGCTGATCTGCGCGTATATCTCCGCGCTCGGCCTGCTGAGCCTGATTGCCGTGCTCGCTGCGGCCGATCCCGTGCGCCGCTCGGCGAGCCAGGCTGCATCGAGTCACGCCGAGCAGACGAGCGTTGCGGGCTAACGCCGACTGGTAAAAGGAAGAGGAAAAGGAATCAATGAGTCAAGACCGTACCCATGCCGACGAAGCGCGCCTGCTCGGCGCACTCGAACGTAAGCATGCAGGCCCGAAGGCCTTTCGGGCGCTGTCCGCGCCTGTATGGCGCGACGGGCATCTGTCCGAAAAGGACAAGCATCTCGTGGCCGTTGCAGTGGCACAGGTAACGCGCTGCGCGTTCTGTATCGAACATCATGCGGAACTGGCGCGCAAATTCGGCGCATCGGAGCAGGAAGCGTTCGCCGTGAGCTATATCGCGGCAGCGCTGGAATCGCTTGGCGATGCGGCGATCTCCTTCGGCAAGGAGGGCTTCACGCTCGACAACGAAGCGCATCTTGCTGGCAAGCCTGTCGCGTCCGCGCGAGCGGATTTCCTGCGAGCCGTCTTCGACACCGATGCGCTCAAAGCCGGCTTTGTCTCCATCGTTGCGGCGGCAGTCGGCTATACGCAAGCAAACGAAGCTCGCCGACAGCTCTTTCACCAGCGGGCACTCGACGCCGATGAACACGTCGAAGCGATGGACGAAGCGTACGCAATCGTGGTTGTTCTGCGTGCCGGCGCGGTGTATTCACATACGCTGCACGTCGCCAACGCGTTCACCGACGCCTGATCTGACGACACACGTTGCGCGAGCGTGGCAAACGCTCAGTGAGATCAACGCCGGTAGCTCGCGCCGATATGCGGCGCGCTCAGATAGCGGTCACCGCCCAGCAGCTTCTCGCGCAACGTGCCTTCTTCGTAGTGAGTTTTATACGCGCCACGGCGCTGCAATTCAGGCACGAGATAGCGCACGATGTCGCGGAACGTGCGCGGCGACTCGACCCATGTCAGGTTGAAACCATCGATACCCGTTTCCTCGACAATCGACTGCAGTTCATCCGCGACCTGCGATGCATCGCCCACTACCACTGCGCCGCGCCCGCCGATCGACACGAATTCGACAGCATCGCGCACCGTCCACACCTTATCGGGATCGAGTTTGCTGAACGAGGCGAGCGCCGACTGGCCCGCGTCGGTATCGACATAGGCGAGCGTATCGTCCGGCTGGTAGCGCGACAGGTCGATGCCCGTCCAGCCTGACAGCAGCGCGAGCGCACCTTCGTAGCTCGCGCGCTCACGATATTCAGCGTAACGGGCCTGCGCCTGCTGCGCCGTTTCATCGACGATCACGGTCAACATCGCAAAGAGCCGCGCACTGTCCGGCGCGCGGCCCGCTTCGGCGAGCGCAGTGCGCACGCTCTGCGCGGCTTTGCGCAGGCCGTTACGCGTCGGTGCGCCGAGAAAAATGCACTCGGCGTGCTGGGCCGCGAAACGTGTGCCGCGCTCTGAACCGCCTGCCTGAAACAGCAGTGGCGTGCGTTGCGGCGACGGCTCACACTGGAAGATGCCGTCCGTCTCGAAGTAGCGCCCCTGATGCGTGATCGCATGAACACGATCGGGATCGGCGTAGATGCCGTTGACCCGATCACGCACCACCGCGCCTTCTTCCCAACTGCCTTCCCACAGCTTGTAGCAGACGTCGAGAAACTCATCGGCGCGATCGTAACGTTCGTCATGCGCGCGCAGCGCGGTATCGCCGAGGCTGCGCGCGCCGCTCTGCAGATACGACGTGACGATATTCCACGCCACCCGTCCGCCGCTGAGATGATCGAGCGTGTTGAACCGGCGTGCCAGCAGATACGGCGCTTCATACGCGACCGATACCGTCACGCCGAAACCCAGATGCTTCGTCGCGTGTGCCATCAGCGGGACGAGCACGGTCGGGTCGTTCATCGGCACCTGCGCGGCGGTGCGCACTGCGGCGCGGGCATTCCCGGCGAACACGTCATAGATGCCGATCACGTCGCCGAGGAACAGGCCGTCGAACAACCCTTCTTCGAGCAGCTTTGCCAGTTCGACCCAATACGCCGTGTCCAGATAACCAACCGATTGATCTTGCGGCGCGGCCCACTGCCCCGGCGCGAGATGCACGGCGCAATTCATCATGAAAGCGTTGAAACGGATCTGGCGAGGCATGGCAGGAATCGAGCGTAAAGAACGGCATCTTATGTGCGTGCCGCGTCATGGCAAATCATCATTTCGACATTCGATATGACTGGAAGCGCATATCGACCGTGTTATCGCCCTACCGCTTCGACCGCTCGATTCTCAACTGATACTGGAACGCGTCGCCGCGATAGTTTAGCGCTTCGAACAGCACGGGCGCGCCGTCGCGGCTATACACGACTCGCTCGATACCGAGCAACGAGCTGCCCGGCTCGACTTCCAGTGCGGCTGCCACTGCCTCGCTTGCGGGCATCGAACGGATGGAGAGGTCGGCATGACCGATGCGCTCGCCGCAATCCTGCTCGATGACGTGGAAGATGTCGCGGTTCGCCAGATCGGCGGTGAGCAGTTGCTCGCCTATCTCATGCGCCGCGTACGTCACTTCGAACGATACGGCCACGCCGTCCAGCATCCGCACGCGCTGGATCTCCGTTACTCGCGCTTGCGCATTCAGTCGCAAGCGGCTCGACAACTGGCTGTTGGCATCCACGACACGCACGCTCTCCACCCGGTTCGACACGCGATGCCCGAGCGGCGTCATTGCCTCCGAAAAGCTCTGCAGCGCGCTGATGTTCTGCACGGCGCGCGATCGTTGCACGAAGGTGCCCTGACCGTGAATCTTCTCGACCCATCCTTCCTGACGCAGTCGCTCCAGCGCCTGTCGGATCGTGATCCGGCTGACGCCGTACGACTCGCACAGTTCGTGCTCGGTCGGCAGGCGCGAACCCGGCGGATACGTGCCGTCGAGGATGCGCGCATGCAAGGCGTCACGGACACGGTCATAGAGCGGCGCGGCTGATTGTCTGGCTTTTCCCATCGATAGTTGAACCCCAAGTGCGGCAAGGCGTTGCCGGTGCGTGATTGTGCACGACGCGCAAATCGAACGCCGACATAAGCATGTCAGAAATGATCGCTTTGAACGCGAACAGCATGCACCTATACTCGCTTCACAGTGTCGTTGTTATAACAACGACGAATCGGTCAAATGCGTGAACATCGCGCCCGGAGAGTGCTGCCGTCATGTCTTCCATTGTGTATCACCGGGCGCCCGATGCCGCTCCGCCGCCGCCATCGGCGCGTTATAGCCACGCGGTCGAAGCAGGCGGCTGGCTGCATGTCACAGGGCAACTCCCCATCGATCCCGATGCGCCGGATCAGCCCTTGCCAGAAGGCATCGAAGCGCAGGCGCAGCTGTGTTTCCGCAGTATCGAACGGATCGTCGGGCACGCGGGCTTTGCGTTGTCGGATACGGTTTTCGTACGCATCTATCTGCGCGAATTCGACACCGACTACACGGGCTTCAACCGCATCTACGACCGTTACTTCGACGATACGGCGCGGCTCCCCGCGCGCACCACGATCGGCGTCGCGCAACTGGGTCGCAACGCCCGCGTGGAAATCGACGTGGTGTTGTATTCCGCACGTTAAGCGCCATCCGGCGCCTTCATCTGCCTGTTTTATCCATTCAGGGTCCATGCAATGAACACACGATTTTTTATCCGGCTGCTTGCCCCGCTGTTCGCGAGCGCGATCCTCGGCACTTCACTCGCGCATGCGGCCGACAAGACCGTGACTATCGGCTATCAGACCGACATCGAGCCTTCCAAGATCGCGCAGGCCAAAGGTCTGTATGAAAAGGACAGCGGTTACCAGATCAACTGGCGCAAGTTCAACACGGGTGCCGACGTGATCGCCGCGATGGCATCGGGCGACGTGCAGGTCGGCTTCACGGGCAGCAGCCCGCTGGCTGCGGGCGTCACGCGCGGTCTGCCTATCGAGACATTTTTTGTTGCGGCGGAAATCGGTTCGGCGGAAGCCTTCGTCGTGCGCAACGGCAGCAACATCAATACGCCGCAAGACCTGATCGGCAAGAAGATCGCCGTGCCCTTCGTGTCCACCACCCACTACAGCCTGCTGGCCGCGCTCAAGCACTGGAACGTCCCTGCCGATCGCGTGACGATCCTCAATCTCGCGCCGCCCGAAATCGCCGCCGCATGGCAGCGCGGCGACATCGACGGCGCGTATGTATGGGAGCCCGCGCTCGGCAAGATCCAGAAGACCGGCAAGATCTTCACGACGTCGGCCGAGGTCCGCAAATGGGGTTCGCCAACTTTCCTCGCGTGGGTCGTGCGCAAAGACTTTGCGCAATCGCATCCGGACTTTCTGGTGAGTTTCGCGAAGGTGACGGGCCAGGTGAACGAGGACTACCGGAAGAACGGCGCGAACTGGACGGCGAGTTCGCCTGAAGTCGAGGCCATCGCGCGCGTCAGCGGCTCCGACCCGGCCGATGTGCCGCCGCTGCTTCACGGCACGACCTATCCGCTGCTCAACGAGCAGCCGGGCAGCATGCTGCTGGGCGGCGGCACGGCCACCGCGCTGGCGGATACATCGAAGTTCCTCAAGGAGCAGAAGCGCCTCGACACGCTGCTGCCCGACTATCGTCCGACCGTCACTGCCGCCTATGTGCAGCAGGCGATCAAGCAGTAAGCCGACGCGACAGGCCAGCCGATGATTCGCGTCGAATCCGTCAGCGTCGACTTCGAAACGGGCGCAAGGCGCCGTACCGTGCTGTCGAATATCGATCTCGATCTGCGCGACGGCAGTTTCACGGTAGTGCTCGGTCCTTCGGGTTGCGGCAAGACCACGCTGCTGAACGTGATCGCGGGATTCATCGCGCCCACGGCCGGCAAGGTCACGCTGGACGGCGTGGCCGTGACGGGGCCGGGCGCGGAACGCGGCGTCGTCTCGCAGGACGATGCCTTGCTGCCGTGGCAGAACGTCGCGCAGAACATCGGCTTCGGGTTGAAGCTGCACGGCTTGCCACGCGACGCGTTGCGCGACAAGGTCGACTCGCTGCTGGCGCTGACAGGTCTGAGCGAGTACGCCGACTATCCGTTGTGGAAGATTTCGGGCGGCATGCGTCAGCGCGTGAATCTTGCACGCTCGCTTGCCGTCGATCCGCGCTTTCTGCTGCTCGACGAACCGCTCGGCGCACTCGACGCGTTCACGCGTCAACGCATGCAGGAATACCTGCTGCAACTCTGGACGCGCTACGACAAGGGCATGCTGATGATCACGCACGACATCACGGAAGCACTCTTCATGGCCACCGATCTCGTGCTGATGCGAGGCGACCCTGGCCGTATCGAGACCGTGCGCGCGCTGGACTTCGGGCGGCGTTTCGCAGCAGGCGAAAGCGCCCGCGCGATCCGCAATGACCCGGCGTTCGCGCGACTGCGTGACGAACTCGAAACGACCTTCTTCGCCGACGAGGGAGAAAAGATATGAGCGCAGCCGATCAATCCGTGCGTGCAGCGCCCGGTACGCCGGACGCGGCCGCAGATTCCGGCTCGCAGCATGCAGCGGGTACGCCGCGTGCCGCATGGCTCAGTTCGCGCCAGATCAGCGCAGTGACTGTGGTTGTGCTGATCGTCGCATGGGCCGTTGCGGCGCGTCTTCAACTGGTCAGCCCGGTGTTTCTGCCGTCGCCTGCTGCCGTCGCGCAGAAATTCGTCACCGTCGCCACGGATGGCTCCAGCAATGCCACGCTGCTCGAACACACGCTCGCCAGTCTGCATCGCATGCTCGCCGCGCTATTGCTGGCCATCGTCACCGCCATTCCCGTCGGCATTCTGACAGGCATGAACCGCGTCGCACAGGCCATCGTCGATCCGCTGATCGAGTTTTATCGCCCGATTCCGCCGCTTGCGTATCTGCCGCTCATCGTGATCTGGTGCGGGATCGGCGAGCCGTCGAAGGTGCTGCTCATCTGGCTCGCCATCTTCGCGCCTCTTGCAATTGCCACGCAGCAAGGCGTGAAGCGCGTGAAGCCGGGACGTGTGCGTGGTGCGCGCGCGCTCGGTGCGTCCAGCTGGCAAATCGTACGCTACGTGGTGATACCTTCCGCCGCGCCGGACGTGCTGACGGGCATTCGCATCGGCCTGGGCGTCGGCTGGTCGGTACTGGTTGCAGCGGAACTGATCGCGGCCACGCGTGGGCTCGGCTTCATGATCCAGTCCGCCGGGCAGTTCCTCGAAACCGATGTGGTCATCATGGGCATCATCGTGATCGCGCTGATCGCCGCCACGATCGAATGGGGCCTGCGGCGCGTGCAAAAGGCGCTGGTGCCGTGGGACGGGCACGCATGAGCGCGTCACACGACCAGCACGACGTTGCGTTGCAGGCGGACGTGTTCGTGGCAGGCGGCGGCCCGGCGGGCACATGGGCCGCGCTGATGGCGGCACGCAGCGGCGCGAGCGTCGTGCTCGCCGACAAGGGCTACTGCGGCACGTCGGGCGCTGCCGCTGCCTCGAACAACAATGTCTGGTACGTGCCGGACCCAGACGATTACGCGCGTCATTTCGTAGAGCGTTATCGCAGCGGCGGCGAACTCAGCGAACTGTCATGGACGTCGAGCGTGCTCGACGCTTCAGCGCGTCAATTGCAACTGCTCGAGACGCTCGGCTTTCCATTTCCGCGCAAGGATGACGGCACGCCGAATCGCGCCACGCTGCGCGGCCCCGACTACATGCGCTTCATGCGTCAGCAGATTCGACGCGCGGGCGTGACGATACTCGATCATGCGCCGCTGCTTGGCCTCGTGCGCGACCAGCGCGAGGGCCGCGTCACAGGCGCATTCGGCGAGCGCCGCGACGGCTCGCGCTGGCAGGTAAGCGCCAATGCCTGCGTGATCGCCACGGGCGGCTGCGCGTTTCTGGGCGGCGCGCTCGGCACCAACGTCTGCACGGGCGACGGGCATCTGGCGGCGGCCGAAGCAGGCGCGCTGTTCTCCGGGATGGAGTTTTCCAGCCAGTACGGCCTCGCGGCGGCGTTCTCGTCGGTCACCAAGGGTTTGCCGTTCATCTGGGCCAGTTATTCGACGCAGGACGGCAGGCCACTTCCTGTCGACGAGGACGATGCGTTTATCCCCGTGGCCAGAACGCTCATCCACGAGCCCGTGTTTGCCGTCTTCGATCGCGCGACGCCCGAGATCGAACGATGGCTGCGCTCGGGTCAGGCCAACGCCTTCCTGCCCTACGACCGCATGGGTATCGACCCGTTCCGTACGCGCTTCCCCGTCGGCCTGCGCCACGAAGGCACGGTGCGCGGCACGGGCGGCATCCGCCTTGCCGATACCGACGGCAGTACCGACGTGCCGGGCCTCTATGCGGCAGGCGACGCGGCCTCGCGTGAAGTGATCGTCGGTGCGCGCACAGGCGGCGGCTCGCCGAATGCCGCATGGGCCATCGCCACGGGAAGCTGGGCGGGCGCGGCGGCAAGCCGCTTCGCGAAAGCGCACAGCGGCCTGCAAGCGGTCGACGTCGACGCGCTCCGTGCGCAGCTTGCCACCAGCGATCCGCACGCCGCCGCTGAAACGCTCGAACGCGATGTCCGGCCGCCCGAGGTCCATCTGTTCCGCCGTGAACCACGGCTCACGGCTGCGCTGCGCACCATCGAAGCCGCGCTCGCAACCCGCGCACCCGCTGAAGCGTCACTCGCTGCCAGCCGCAGCGCCCACGCGCTGATGTACGTCGCGAAACTGTCGTACACGAGTGCGCTCGCGCGGCGCGAAACGCGCGGGATGCATCGGCGTGACGACTTTCCGCTGCAAGACGGTCTTGCGTCGCGGCTGCTGATCGGCGGCGTGGAGGATGAACCCGCGCTGCGCTGGCAGACCGTTGCCGCCCCCGCCATCGCCTGACAGGACACCCCGTTTTGATCGAACTTATCAGCGAATCGCGCTGCACTGCCTGTGACCGTTGCGTCGACGTCTGCCCGACCAACGTGTTCGATGCCGTGAAGGGCAGTATTCCCGTCATCGCCCGCCCCGACGCGTGCCAGACCTGCTTCATGTGCGAGCTGTATTGCCCCGCCGACGCGCTGTACGTGCACCCGTTCGCGAACGAGCACGTGGCTGTCGACGAAGCGCAACTCGTGCACGACGGTGCGCTTGGCGCCTATGGCCGCTCACTCGGCTGGAAACGGGCACGCGCAGGGGGCACGGAGCGCGATGAAACACATCGTCTGTTCGAGCTTGGCGTAACGTAAGTCCCGCAAACGCGCATCAGCCAGCCGAAGACCGCCCGCCGCTCACCACGGTGCAAAGCTTATGCCGCAAACGCATATGCATTCCACGATCGCTTGTTTTACGGCGCAAGCGCACAACGCTAAGCTCGAAATCCGCCATCGACTTCCCATGGCTTCACCGCCTACGCCCATCATGCCGACCTCCGCCGAACAGGCCGCCGACTGGCTGCTCTCCGGACTCGAACTGCGAAGCACCCTGTTTCACGTGGGGCGCTACTGCGGGGCGTATCGCGCGTCGACGGCAGGCCATCAGCGCGCGAGTTTTCATCTGGTGCTGGAAGGCACCTGCTGGCTTCATCTTCCGGCCAAAAACGGCCGCGCCGCGCAAAGCACGCGGCTCGTCGCGGGCGATGCCGTGTTTCTGATGCACGACATGGCGCATTGTCTGACGCCTGATTCCAACGCGCCATCCGCTGCCGAATACGCCGTGCGCATCGGCGCCATGACGCCGCTCGACGCACTCGACGGTTCACACGATGGCATCGCGCTGGCGTGCGGCTTCTTCGAATTCCGTTCCGATCTCGGCGAAGCGATCACCGGCCTGCTGCCCGATCACATCCTCGCGCGTCACGATGACGCGAAGCTGCACGGCGCGCGCACGCTATTCGATCTGATCCGTGTGGAAGCCGCCCGAGCGCACGACGCGCCCTCGCCGCTCATCAATCGTCTGACGGATGCGCTGTTCTTCTATGCGCTGCGCGCCGTCGCCAGCGCCGACGATTTCGCGCCGGGCCTGTGGTCGGTGATGCGGCGCTCCGAATTTACGCCGCTCGTCAGCGCGATCATCGAGAAACCCGGCGACGACTGGACCACGCACACGATGGCGGCGTTTTGCCACATGTCGCGTGCGCGTTTCTGCAAGCAGTTTGCGCAAGCGTGCGGACAGCCTCCTGCGCAGTTTCTTGCCCTGCTGCGCATGAAGGTCGCGGCGGAGATGTTGCGGCACGGCGCATCGACGCTCAGCACCGCCGAGCACGTCGGCTATCAATCGGAATCCGCCTTCGCACAGGCCTTCAAACGCGTCACGGGCCTGCCGCCGGGTACATGTCGCCGCGAGCCCGCAAGCGCCGCTCAAACGCCCGTCCATTGACTTGAGACAAACGCGCATGAAAGCGAGACGGCGGCGCATTGCCGGCTCGACTGGCGGCGTCAACAATGAGGCTTTCCGATCGAGGATGCCATGAGCCGTCTGCCTCTCCAAACCATCGAAAGCGCGCCCGAAGCCAGCCGCCCGTTTCTTCAGAAGTCGCAAGCCGCGAATGGCTTTCTGCCGAATCTGGTTGCAGCCTTGGCCAATGCGCCCACCGCGCTCGAAACCTATCTGACCGTCGGTGAAATCAATTCGCGCAGCGGTCTCACGCTGGCCGAACGCGAAGTCGTGCAGATCACGGCCGCCGCGATTCACGGCTGCGGTTTCTGCGTTGCCGGTCATACGGCCGTCGCGCTGAAAAAGGCGCAATTGCCCGAAGCGGTTGTCGATGAAATCCGTGCGCAAGGCACCGTGTCCGATGTGCGTTTGAACGCTGTCGCGGCGTTCGCACGCGAGGTGATCGCCACGCGCGGCGCTGTGTCCGACGAAGCCTTCGCCGCGTTCAAATCCGCCGGCTACAGTGACGCCAACGCACTCGAAGTGATTCTCGGCGTGAGCCTTGCAACGCTGTGCAACTTCGCGAACAACCTGGCGCGCAACGAGTTGAATCCGCAACTCGAGGCGTATCGCTGGGAGCCGAAGGCGCAGGCGGCATGAACGCGCCCGTGAGCTTCGAGGCGCTCGACGCGTGGCTCGACGCGAACGCCGAGGCACTCGACGTCGACGCATCCCGTGCGTCAGAGGTGCTGCCGCAACTGGTGCGCTCGCGTGCCGTTGCGGTGGGCGTGCCCGAAGCGCTGGGCGGCACGGGCGGCAGCATCGCGGACGCAATCGATACGGTCGCCGCCGTCGCTCAACGTTCGCTGACCGCCGCCTTCGTGCTGTGGGGGCATCGCACCTTCATCGAATACGTACTGCAAAGCGAGAACGAAGCGCTGCGCACACGCTGGCTGGCCCCGCTTCTTGCGGGCGAGATCGCAGGCGCCACAGGGCTGTCGAATGCGATGAAGTATCTGTCGGATATCGAGTCCTTGCAGATGCACGCGGCACGCAGCGGCAACGCGTTCACACTGAACGGCAGCCTGCCGTGGATCACCAACCTGCGGCGTGAAGGCTTCATCGCCGCCGCAGCCTTCGATCACGACGACGGCTCGCCGCCCTCCATCTTCGCAATCCCGCACGATGCACCCGGCGTCGAGCGTAGCGACGATCTCGACCTGATCGCCCTGCGCGCAAGCAATACGGCTGCGCTGCGCGTCAACGGCACCGTGCTCGACGACACGTACCGGCTCGCCGCCAACGCACCCGTGTGGCTCGCCCGCGTGCGCCCGGCCTTTCTCGGCCTGCAATGCGGGATGTCGGTCGGACTCGCGCGGCGTGCATTGCTCGCCACGCTGGAAGCGAGCGAAGCGTCGCGTGGATCGATCCGCGACGAAATTAACGAACTCGAAGCGACGCTCGCCAGTCAGTCGTCGCAACTGAAGCAGGGCGTGCTCGACGGCACCTTCTTCAACTCGCCTGCAACGATGTTCGAGCTGCGCATCGCACTCGTCGATACCGTCACGCAAGCCGTCTCGCTCGAAGTGCAGGCGACGGGTGGGCGTGGTTATCTGCGTGGCCAGAGCGGCGGCGCGCGACGTGTGCGAGAGGCGTCGTTCATCCCCATCGTCACGCCGAGCCTCGTGCAACTGAAGTCGCAACTCGCGCGGCATCGACGGGCGGCAGCGGCATGACGCAAGGCGCGCATATCGTCGCGAGCGGCGTCACGCTGCGCTATGCCACGCGCGGCGTGCTGAACGGCGTGGATCTGGCGGTCGCGCCGGGCGAACTCGTTGCGCTGCTCGGACCAAGCGGTTGTGGCAAGTCGTCGCTGTTGCGGGCCATCGCGGGCCTGACGCGAGTCACGTCCGGCACGATTCGCGTCGATGGCGCAACGGTAGATGGACCGCGCCCCGAAGTTGCGCTCGCGTTTCAGGATCCGTGTCTGCTGCCGTGGCTCACGGTCGAGCGCAACGTGGCTTTCGGGCTGACGTTCGCGCGTCAGCCGCAACTCACGCGCACGGTCCGCAAGGAACGGGTGACGAACGCGCTGGCCGCCGTCGGACTGGAACATGCGCGTCACTGGCTGCCGTCGCAACTCTCCGGCGGCATGGCGCAGCGCGTCGCGCTGGCACGCTGCCTCGCGCGCGAACCGCGTGCATTGCTGCTCGATGAACCGTTCGGCGCGCTCGACGAAGTGACCCGCGCCGACATGCAGCAGCTTCTGATCGCCGCCGTGCGCAACACAGGCGCATCCGCGCTGTTCGTCACGCACGATATCGACGAAGCGCTGCTGGTCGCCGATCAGATCGTGCTGCTCGGCAATCGCGGCACGCTCGTGGGACGTTGGGCAGTCGAACTGCCGCAGCCACGCCACACCCAGGTGCGCTCGCTCGGCGAGTTGCGCATATCCATCCTTCAGGCGCTGCAAAACTCGATATCAGAGACAGCCTGAATCCGGCAGACGAATCCGGCACAAACAAGCGGGGAATCTTCATGTGCAACGTACCGATGTCACGACGCGAATGGCTCAAGCTCGCGTCGCTCTTTACCGTCGCAGGCGCGGCGCCGCTGCTGAAATCGCTCGATGCGCGCGCTGCCGTCGATCCGGATGCGCCCGTACGCATCGGCTACCTGCCCATCACCGATGCAACGCCGCTGCTCGTCGCCCATAACAACGGCTATTTCGACGCGGCAGGCATTCAGGCGGAAAAGCCGACGCTATTGCGAAGCTGGGCACAACTGGTCGAGGCATTCCTGTCCGGACAGGTCAACGTCGTGCATCTGCTCTCTCCGATGACGGTGTGGGCGCGCTACGGCAGCAAGGCGCCCGCCAAGGTAGTGGCATGGAATCACGTGAATGGATCGGCATTGACGGTTTCGCCCGATGTGAACACGGTGGCGGATCTCGGCGGCAAGACGGTTGCCGTGCCGTTCTGGTATTCGGTGCATAACGTCGTGCTGCAGGACATGCTGCGTGCGCAGGGCCTCACGCCTGTGCTGAAGCATTCGGGCACGCCTGGGCCGAAGGAAGTCAACCTGATCGTGATGGCGCCGTCCGATATGCCGCCCGCGCTGGCCTCGAAACAGATTGCGGGCTATATCGTCGCCGAGCCGTTCAATGCGGCGGCTGAGCAACTGAACGTCGGCAAGATTCTGCGGTTTACGGGCGACGTATGGCGCAATCACGCGTGCTGTGTGATCTTCATGCACGAGCAGGATCTGACGCAGCGCGCAGCGTGGTCGCAGAAAGTGGTCGACGCCATCGTCAAGGCGCAACTGTGGACGCGCGCCAATCCGCAAGAGGCCGCAAAGCTGCTGTCGAAGGAAGGCCCGAATCACTACACGCCGCACGCGCCGCAACTGCTCGCGCGCGTGCTGGCGCCCCAGGCCGCCGATCAGGGCCGTTATCTCGGCGACCATGCGATCCAGCACGCCGACTGGAACTCGAAGCGGATCGATTTCCAGCCCTATCCGTATCCGAGCTACACAGAAGAACTCGTGCGCAGGCTGAAAACGACCCAGGTGGAAGGCGCGAGCCAGTTCCTCGCGTCGCTCGATCCGAAGCAGGTCGCAAGCGACCTCGTCGATGACCGCTTCGTGAAGAAGAGCATCGAAGCATCCGGCGGCCTCGCGGCGTTCGGTCAGGATGCGGGCTATGTTCGCAAGGAGACGATCGTTGTCTAGCGTGCTCGTTCGTGAGGCTTCGTCACCTGCACGCAGCCGCAAGCCAGCGTCCGCGCATTGGCGCAGTGTCGCGCTGGGCGTCGCGGGCCTCGCCGCCACGCCGGCGCTCTGGTGGCTCGCCGTCACGCTGCTCGCGGGCCACCACGCGATGGCCGCACAGTTCGCGCCGCAGCGCGCGCTCGAAGCCCTGCCTGCCCTCGTCAGCAGGGAGCTGTTGCTCGTGCTCGTGGCCACCAGTCTCAAGCGTATTGCCGTCGGACTGGCATGGGCGCTCGTGGTCGGCGTGCCACTAGGTTTCGCCGTCGGCCGTTTGCGCTGGCTCGAACAGACACTCTCGCCCACGTTGCAGTTTCTGCGCATGATCTCGCCGCTTTCGTGGATGCCGCTGGCCGTGATGTCGCTCGGCGTCGGCGATCGTGCGGTGTATTTTCTGCTCGCGTTCGCCGCTGTCTGGCCGCTCGTGATGAGCACGGCGTCGGGCGTCGCACATCTGGACCGGCGCTGGATCCAGCTTGGCGAAAGCCTCGCCGCCACGCGTGCGGAAATGCTCTGGCATATCTATGTGCCGGGCGTCGCTGCGCATGTGCTCACTGGCGTGAGACTCGCCATCGGCATCTTGTGGATCGTACTGGTGCCTGCAGAAATGCTCGGCGTGAGCGCGGGACTCGGCTATCTGATTCTCGATACCCGCGACCGGCTCGCGTATTCGGAGCTGACGGCCGTCATCCTCGTGATCGGCGTGCTGGGTTTTCTGCTGGATCTCGCGGCGCGCGCCATTGCCGCGCGCCTGTCGAGTGACGTGACGGTGCGGGATCAGTAGATCCCTGTATTACGCCGATGCATTGTTGACACGAGGTGAACCGGTCCGTCCCGATGGATGCGCTGCTGTTCTTGTTTGGCGGCACGGACGGCAGATGCCCGTGCACGCTCCGGCAAGCGTCAGAAAAACAATAGCGTGCGCAGTTCGATACTCCGACGCGGCCTGGCATCCGGCGGTGACGACGGATCATCGAATGCCGTATGCGCCGTCAGCCGCGCGATGTCGTCGCCGGCGGAATCGTAGATTTTCAGCAGCAGCACTTCGTCCGGCGTCATCAGCGGGAAGTAATACCAGTGATGCTTCGGGTTGTACACGAACGCATAGGTCTCGCCGACCTTGTCCTGATAGATCAGATCCGACGGCACGAGATCGGTCGGCGCGATACTGCGCGCATCGCACAACGCCAGCGGCGACGATTCGACCGTCCATCCGATGGGACGCCAAAGATTGACGATTGCCACCCTGCCCTTGAGCAGCGCGTCCACTTCGTGCGGCGGCAAATGATCGCGCACGCGGCGCGGACCCGACACAAAGGTCTGGTCGTTGTGAATGAACTTGACCGGCTCGCGCACGTTGCCTGGACGCGCCGCACGGCCGTCGCGCAGTGTGTGATCGAAGATGACGGCGCGCTTCGCGCCCGTCCAGCGTCTGAGCAACGCTTCCGACTCCGGATAATAGATGCGTTCTATCGCGGCAGGGTCCGAGAAATCGCTGAGCGTGCTCGCGTGCTGCCGC
The DNA here is from genome assembly GCF_003121405.1 of Paraburkholderia sp. C35. Classification (GTDB taxonomy): domain Bacteria; phylum Pseudomonadota; class Gammaproteobacteria; order Burkholderiales; family Burkholderiaceae; genus Paraburkholderia. Next base: position 154,566 of record NZ_QBUY01000001.1, read on the forward strand.
AACTCGAAACCGTTGCGGTCCAGCGATAAGCCGCCTGGCGGCGGCGAAACGCGCGCATTGACGATATTCACCCGCTGGGTCCGATACACGCCACTGCGCTGCGGCACGCCGGCAGGCGGCTCATAAGCGTACGTAGCGGGCTTTTCTCCCGTCGGGACGAGATAGTTCAAGGCGGCCTCGACGACGGCCGGCTGTTCAATGACGACATCGCTCATTGCTTACGCTCCATGCCTGCGCGTGAACGAATCAGTCCGGCGCTATTTCACCGATGATCTGACACGAATCCGATGTGACTGTGATGTTGAAATAGCCGGCGCGCGCGTAGCGGGCGATGCGTTCGAGGCGCTCCGGATCGTCGTTGCACGTGTGCTCCGGCACAGACGGCACAGGCCGCGCCTGCGCGCGCTGACGCACGAACTCGAACGGATGAAGCACGGCCAGACGGTAAAACGATGCGAGGCTCATCGACATGATGCGCCCTCCTGCTAGTGGCAATATCAGTTGAATCTAGTCAGTGAGGTGGCATTGCACAAACAAGCATTTGTGCAATGCTTTGCAACGCGTGGACGATGTATGAGCCGGCCGGTCGAAGCTGCGCGGCCCGGCTGCGCAAATATGCGCGACACTGCTTAGGATATGCACAAACATTGTTTGGATTCGTGCCTGTCGCCACTTAACGTCGTGGGTCGGATTACCCTTCATGCTCACGACCATGACCACATCGAATTCACGCACCGCCGAACATCCCATCGACCGGCAGTTTCTCGAGCGCTGGTCGCCGCGCGCTTTCGCGCCGGACGAGATTCCAGAAGCCTCGCTGCTGACCTTCCTCGAAGCAGCGCGCTGGGCGCCTTCTTCGTACAACTCGCAGCCGTGGCGCTTTGTCTATGCGCGTCGCGGCACGGCCCACTGGGACCGCTTTCTGGGCTTTCTCAACGAATTCAATCGCGGCTGGGCGCAACATGCAGCCGCCATTCTGATCGTGCTGTCGAAGCGCTCGTTCACGCCGCCAGGGGCAGCCGACCCGGTCGCGCTGGCCACGCATTCGTTCGATACGGGCGCTGCATGGGGCTATTTCGCGCTGCAGGCGAGCTTGTCCGGCTGGAAGGCGCACGGTCTAGCGGGTATCGAACGCGAGCAGATCCGCGCGGAACTCGCCATCCCCGATGATTACGCCGTCGAAGCCGCCATCGCTATCGGCCGTGCGGGCGACAAGTCGTCGTTGCCTGAAGGGTTGCAGAAGCGCGAGTCGCCGAGTCCGCGCAATCCGCTGGCGGCGTTTGCTGCTGAAGGACAGTTCACGTTCTAAGCGCCGTCATCTGTGCGGCAAGGCGCATCTCGACGAGATGCGCCTTCTCACGGTTCAATCCGCGTTATCCGTTGACAGCAACCGCTTGACCGGTTTCTGCGCGCTCCAGTTCACTGCGCGAATGCGCGAGGCTGAAGCGTTCATTGGAAGGCGTGCCGTTCAGATGGTAATTGCCCACGGCCGCTTCACGCTGGATCGCAGGATTATGCGAAGCCAGCACGCGCGCATTGCGCCAGTGACGGTCGAGCCGTCGTGTCTCACTGGTTGCTGACGCGCCGCCCACTTCGAACACCAGCGTTGCCGCTTCCAGCACCTGCTCGATCACGATCTGTTGCGCCTGGTACGCTTCGATATCGAGCGCGATATAGGTTTCCTTCGTCGCGCGGCCCGCGAGTCGCGCCTGATACGCGCTTTCCAGCGAACGTGCGACGGATGCCGTGATGCTCTCCGCCGAATACGCGAGACTGGCGAGACGCCCAATGACACGATGCACGAGCGGATTGTCACGCGGACTGGAGCGGCCAGGCACGCCGAACGTGCGCGTGTGCGCCTGCGCGAAGGCCACGCCATCACGCAGCACGGCGCGCGCAATGCCGGTCAGCGTCGCGAGATGGACGGTCTGATAGAACGCCGTCAATGAAGTATTGCGTCGCGGCTCCGACGCCTTGTAGCGCACCAGCAGTTGATCGTCTGTCACATGCACGGACTCGAAACGCGTCGTGCCGCTCGCCGTCAGACGCTGGCCAAAGCCGTCCCAATCGTCGATGCGCACGACACCCGGTGCGTCCGCGCGCACCACCACGCGCACGTCGTCGGTGCCATCGTGCGCGGCAACGTCGATCCAGTCCGCGTAGAGCGTGCCCGTGCTGTAGTACTTTTCGCCGTTTAGCCACCAGCCGTTGCCGCCTGTGTCGGCTACCAGTGTCACGGTGTTGTGCGTGCTGCCCGTACGCTCGGAGATCGCCGCACCGACGGTTTCGCCCGCGGCGATCTTCGGCAGCCAGCGCTCGCGCAGTGCTTCGTCATCGCTTTCGAGCCGGCTTTCGATAAAGCCCGAATTCAGTCGCAAGATCTGCGGCAGATTCGAATCGGCTTCACCCAGACGCGTCAACAGGCGAAAGAACTGCGGCAGGCTCACGCCGCTGCCGCCGTAACGCTGCGGCACGCGCAACGCGGTAAATCCCGCTTCTTTCAGCCAGCGCACGGCATCGTAGGCGAGTTCCCGATTCTGCTCGCGCTCGATACTACCGGCAGCAATCCGCTCGAATACGGGCGCAAAGCGCGCGTCGAGTTCCGCGTCGTCGGCGCCGCTGGCGGCGTCGTGCGGGGCGGCGGGAATCGTACTCATCGACAGTCTCCGGACAGGTTAACAGCCCTCCAGACTAAGCGCCGCCAACACGGCGCTGCAACCAACAAAAGCCGATAACGATATGCGCCAAACCGTGTAGCGCGGCTCGACGTCTTTAGGCCGCTACGTGCATTGCTAATCTCGTGCGTCCGGTTAAGTTTCTGCAAAACGATTATTGGAGTGCGCACAGAGCGCTTTTTATACTCGGCTCTCAGTCAGCACTCGCCGCATGAGAGTGCCAGCGAGATTCCCATTTCTTTATGCCTTGAAGGAAGAAACAGATGAGTTTGCGTCCGTTACATGATCGCGTGATCGTGAAGCGTCTCGATCAGGAAACCCGTACTGCATCGGGCATCGTGATTCCCGACAGTGCCGCCGAAAAGCCGGATCAGGGCGAAATCGTCGCCGTCGGGCCGGGCCGTCGCGGCGACGACGGCAAGCGTATCGAACCCGACCTGAAGGTCGGCGAGCGCGTGCTGTTCGGCAAGTACTCGGGCCAGTCGGTAAAGGTCGACGGCAACGAACTGCTGGTGCTGCGCGAAGAAGATATCGTCGCGGTCGTTCAATCCTGAGGAGAATGCAATCATGGCAGCCAAAGAAGTCGCTTTCAGCGATCACGCACGCTCGAAACTGGTAGAAGGCGTCAACCTGCTCGCCAATGCGGTGAAGGTCACGCTCGGCCCGAAAGGCCGTAACGTCGTGCTCGAACGGAGTTTCGGCAGTCCCATCGTGACGAAGGACGGTGTGTCGGTGGCGAAGGAAATCGAGCTTGCGGACAAGCTGCAGAACATCGGCGCGCAACTCGTCAAGGAAGTCGCGTCGAAAACCAGCGATGCCGCCGGTGACGGCACGACAACGGCCACTGTGCTCGCACAGGCCATCGTGCGCGAAGGCCAGAAATACGTCGCGGCGGGTCTCAATCCGCTCGATCTGAAGCGCGGCATCGACAAGGCGGTGATCGCCGCCGTCGAAGAACTCGCGAAGATCAGCAAGCCGACCACCACCAGCAAGGAGATTGCACAGGTTGCGACCGTCTCGGCCAACGGTGAAGAATCGATCGGTCAACGCATTGCGGAGGCTATCGACCGCGTCGGCAAGGAAGGCGTGATTACCGTCGAAGACGGCAAGTCGCTGGCCGATGAACTCGACGTGGTCGAAGGCCTGCAATTCGATCGCGGTTATCTGTCGCCGTACTTCATCAACAATCAGGATCGCCAGCTCTCCGTGCTCGAAGAGCCGTTCATCCTGCTGCACGACAAGAAGGTCTCGAACATCCGCGATCTGCTGCCCGTGCTCGAACAGGTGGCGAAGTCGGGACGCCCGCTGCTGATCATCGCGGAAGACGTGGAAGGCGAAGCGCTTGCGACGCTGGTCGTGAACAATATTCGCGGCATCCTGAAGACAGTGGCCGTGAAGGCACCGGGTTTTGGCGACCGTCGCAAGGCACTGCTCGAAGACATCGCCATTCTGACGGGCGGCCAGGTGATCGCCGAAGAAACCGGCTTGACGCTCGAAAAGGCGACGCTCGCGGAGCTCGGCCAGGCCAAGCGCATCGAGGTCGGCAAGGAGAACACCACGGTTATCGACGGCGCGGGCGAGAAGGTCAACATCGAGGCACGCGTGAAGCAGATTCGCGCGCAGATCGCCGAGGCAACATCGGACTACGATCGCGAGAAGCTGCAGGAACGCGTGGCGAAACTCGCTGGCGGTGTGGCCGTCATCAAGGTAGGCGGCGCGACCGAGATCGAAGTGAAAGAGAAGAAGGACCGCGTCGACGATGCGCTGCACGCAACGCGTGCGGCCGTCGAAGAAGGCATCGTGCCGGGCGGCGGCGTGGCGCTGATCCGTGTCAAGCAGGCGATCGCCGAACTGAAGGGCGCGAATGCCGATCAGAACGCCGGCATCAACATCGTGCGCCGTGCGCTCGAAGAGCCGCTGCGCCAGATCGTCGCGAATGCAGGCGAGGAAGCGAGCGTGATCGTCGCCAAGGTCGCGGAAGGTTCGGGCAACTATGGCTACAACGCCGCCACGGGTCAGTACGGCGATCTCGTCGAAACAGGTGTCGTCGATCCGACCAAGGTCACGCGTACCGCGCTGCAAAACGCGGCATCCGTGGCCAGCCTGTTGCTGACGACGGACGCCACCGTGCATGAAGCACCCAAGGATGCAGCGCCTGCTGCTGCGCCGGGCGGTCCGGGCGCGGGTGGTCCTGGCTTCGACTTCTAATGCACGATTGAGTGGATTCGCTGGCGCTGTGAAGCGTCAGCATAAGAACGCCGCGCACATCGATGAGATGTGCGCGGCGTTTGCGTTTGAGAGCGGCAAAAAAAGAATCGCGGCTACGAGGTTATCAATGCGCGCGGCTGAGCAGTTCGAAGCTGGCGTCGTCGCTCGCGGTCGAACGCCTGTCGCGTCCCCAGCCAACTGCCCGGCGATAGCTGCCCATCAATGCGGAATCGACAGCGAGGTCGAGGCTTTGTGCAGTCTCGGGCGCGACGAACAGTGCATCTTCCGGACAATAGAGTTCGCACATGAAGCAGGTTTGACAGTCTTCCTGCCGCGCGATCGTTGGCACGCCTTCAGGCACGGCATCGAACACATTGGTGGGACAGGCGCGCACGCAGATGTTGCAGCCGGTGCCGCGGGACGTATCGACGATCTCGATCATGCCGCCACTCCTTCGACTTGTGCCACGTCTCCTTTCACCTTGACACGTTCGACCCACACTTCGTCGAGGCCGCCGCTTAACAGCCGGTGACGCTGACCGGGATCGCTTGCCGCATATTCGTGCCGCCGATGCATGCCGCGCGTTTCATTGCGCTGCAATGCGCTGCGGTACATCCAGCGCGAAGTGGCGAGCATCGCGGCCGCTTCGCGGGCGCGCACGCCCTGCCGTACATCGCGCGGTGCGCCCGCATGACGCAAATGCAGCCAGAGCGCGTCGAGACGGCTCAGCGAATCGTCGAGCAGATCACTGCTGCGCGTCCAGTTGCGCTGGGTCGGAAATACTTCCTGCTGTACTGCGCGGATGACAGCCTCGCTATCGACGGGAGCTACGCCCCCGCCATCGCGCAATGCGACACGGCCCGCGTGCAGCAGCGTGCGCGCGCCTCGCGTGCGTCGCGACGAACGCGCATGATCTGCGGCACCCGCGCCCGCCCAGAACCCCGACGACATCGCCCACGCCGCATTGTGGCTGCCGCCGCCCGTGAAGCCGCCGCAGATCAGTTCGCGGGTCGCCGCATCGCCGGCTGCGTATAGGCCTTCCACCGAAGTCGCACACGTCTCGTCGACCAGATGCAAACCGCCCGTGCCGCGCACCGTCCCCTCCAGCCGCAGCGTGACGGGAAAGTGCTGCGTGAAGGGATCGATGCCGCGCCGGTCGAACGGCAGAAAGAAGTTCGGCTGCGCGCTGCGCATCCATGTGCGAATCGCTTCGTCGGCGCGGTCGAGGCACGCATAGACGGGCTGCGTCTCCAGCGTCTTCGCGATCACACCACGGCCGCGCGACGAGCCCGCCCCTTCGATCACCGAGCCTTCACGGTCATAGAACGTGGCCCAGTTGTAAAACAACGATTTCGTCACCGAAGCGAACGCGGGCCCAAGGCCGTAGGCATTCGAGAATTCCATGCCTGAAAGGGACGCGCCCGCTTCCGCAGCCATCAACTGGCCATCGCCCGTCAGCACGTTGCAGCCAAGCGCATTGCTCAGGAACGCACAGCCGCCCGTGGCGATGACCACGCTGCCCGCCTTCACGATCCATGTTTCGTCCGATTGCCGGTACACGCCCGCCGCGCCCGCGACGACGCCCTGCTCGTCGACGAGCAGTTCGAGCGCCGGACTGTGATCGAGAATACGCACGCCCGCCTGCTTGACGTGCTTGCGCATCAGCCGCATGTACTCCGGTCCTTGCAGCGAATTGCGCCGCTCGACGCCGGTTTCATCGATGGGAAACGGATAGCCCCATTGCGCGAGTTGCTCGCTGTTGATCCACGTCTGTTCGAGTACGCGGTCCATCCATGCGTGCTCGGCCAGTTCGCCGCCGAGCGCATAGCGGCTCGCCTTGGCGCGCGAGCGCTCGGCTGCATCGGGCGCGACGTGCCAGACGCCCGTCCCCGAGGGTGCCGTAGCGCCCGAGGTGCCACAAAAGCCCTTGTCCGCGAGGATGACCTTCGCACCCTTCGCGGCCGCGCTGATGGCCGCCCACGTGCCGGCCGGCCCGCCGCCTATCACCAGCACGTCTGCGTCATGCCATGCCTGCGCGTCGGCTGCTGCCACGCGCTCGAGACCTCTGCTTGCCGCTAATTCGCTCATCCGTATGTCCGTGTCCTGGAGAACATCATTGGAAGACAGCTCATCAGCCTTCGCCCTTCCATGCCGTCAGACGCCGTTCGGCCACCACCACGGCCTGATTGAACGCCAGCCCCAGCAATGCCAGCGTGACGATGCCCGCGTACATCTTGGGGATTTCGAAGGTGAACTGCGAGTAGTTGACGAGATAACCCAGCCCTGCTTTCGCGCCCACCATTTCCGCTGCGATCAGCACGAGAATCGAATACGCGCCCGCCACACGGATGCCCGTGAACACCGACGGCACAGAAGCGGGCAGCACGACCTTGACGAACAGTTGTACGGGCCTGAGCCCCATCGAGCGTGCGGAACGGATCAGCAATGGATCGACATTGCGCACGCCCGTGACGGTATTGAGCAGCACGGGCCAGATGCACGAGTAGATCACCATCGAAACCTTCGACGTCTCGCCCATGCCCAGCACGAGCACGAACACAGGCAGCAGCGCGAGCGGCGCGGTGTTGCGAAAGAGTTCCAGCAACGGGTTCAACACGTCGGCAAGCGTGCGATACCAGCCGATAAAGAGCCCCAGCGGCACGCCGACTGCCACGGCGATCGCGAACCCGGCTGCCGCACGCGCCGCGCTGGCAAGCAGATGCTGGCCCAGTTCGCCCGACACGGCCATGTCGAACAACGCGCGCAGCACCGTCGAAAACGGCGGCAGGAAGGTCGAGTCGACCCAACCGGCGCGCGGCAACACTTCCCACAGCGCAACGAAAGCAACGATAGCGATACTTCCACGCAACACGCGAGGCGCCGCCGTCAATACGTATTCGCGGATCGCACGCCACGCGCTGCCGTGCTTCGACTCGACCGACAACGTGCTCATGCTGATTCCTCCTGTCCGGATCACGCTCAGGCCGCGTGCGCGACCTGCAGATGCGGCCCGCTGCGGCGCTGGCGGATCAGTTGCCAGATCTCGTGACGCAACCGCACGAATTCCGGCGTGGCACGCACGTCTTCCGAGAGATCGTCGCGAGGCACATTCACCGGCAGCGCGTGCGTGATGCGCCCTGGCGCCGCCGCCATGACGAGCACCCGCTGGCCAAGATAGATGGCTTCATCGATGGAATGGGTGATGAACACCACCGTCGTGCCCGTGCGTTGCCAGATGCGCAGCAACTCGTCCTGCAAGGCTTCGCGCGTTTGCGCGTCGAGCGCGGCGAATGGTTCGTCCATCAGCAGCACGTCCGGCTCGTACGACAACGCGCGGGCAATCGCCACGCGCTGTTTCATCCCGCCCGACAGCTGATGAGGGTAATGACCGGCGAACGCGCCCAGGCCGACGAGATCGAGAAAGCGCTGCGCCGTTGCGCGACGCTCGCGTTTATCGACGCCCTTCGCTTCCAGTCCGAACTCGATGTTGCCGAGCGCCGTCTTCCACGGAAAGAGCGCGTATTGCTGGAACACGATGCCGCGATCGAGACCCGGCCCGTCGATCTCGCGCCCGCCTACCAGGATCTGTCCACGGTCGGGCTTCGTCAGGCCGCCGATCAGATCGAGCAAGGTTGTCTTGCCGCATCCGCTCGGTCCGACCAGCGCGACGAATTCACCTGGCGCGACATCGAATGACACATCATCCAGCACCACGAAATAGCCGCGCCGGTTCAGATGAAAACTCTTGCCGACGTTACGCACGCTAATCGACGCACTCATACTGCCTCCCGTTGATACGCCAATGGCTTACTTGCTCGCCACCGACTGATTGAACGGATTGAATTCGTTCGAATAGACGGCGCCTGGCTTCACCTGCCCCGGTTTGAGCACACCATTGTTGACGTACCAGTGGATATAGGTAGTGAAGTCTTCGGCTGCAATCCGACCGCCCTTGCCGCCCACACCTGCCGACTTCCAGTAGTTGACGATCGAGGTGTCCTCGTTGCGATGACGCGCCTCGACGATCTTTTTCTGTCTCGCAACGACCTCGGCGCGCGGCGTATTGCGCGCCCACTCGATCGCGCGCGCCGTGCCGTCGACGAACTTGCGCACCGTGTTCGGGTTCTCCGCGATGAACTTGTCGGTGAACAGGTAGCTCGCATAGCCGAACGAGCCAAGCAGCTGATAGTCGGTGGTGAGCAGCCTTGCGCCGCCGTCGGCAAGCAGCTTGTCCTTGATGATGTCTTCGAGGAACACGGCATCGAGTTGCTTCTGCTTGAGCAATTGCGCAAGATTCACAGGCGGCGCCGCGACGAATACGACTTTCTCGATGTCCTCTTTGGACAAGCCCGATTTCTGCAGATAGGCCGTCACCATATACTGCTCGTACGCACCCGGCGTATTCACGCCGATCTTGCGCCCGATCAGATCACGCGCGCCTTTGATGGGGCTGTCCTGCAAGACGAACAGGCCGCCGTTGGTTTCCTTGTCCGTTCCGACGTAGGAGATCACCGCCTTCACGGGTGCGTGCGCAGCCACGAGTTTCACGATCGAGCCGTTGAACGCGCCGCCGTAATCGACATCGCCCGTGACAGCCGCCTGAATGTCCTGCGGGCCGCTGATCGTGTTGCCAACCCACTTCAGCCTGATCGGCGCGAGGTAACCGAGATCTTCGGCCAGTTCGGGATACAGCACCTTGCTGGCCCAGCCCTGATAGCGCAGCTCCAGCTTTTCGGGCGTCTGCGCACGTGCGGGAATGGACACAACAACTGCAGACGCGACAACTGCGATCACGCTGGCAGCGACGAGCGCCACCAGGCGGCGTCCGGCATCAAAGACACGACGCTTCATTGAACAGGTTCCGTGGTGAAAGTGCGAGAGGATGGTTCGAGCGATCTGACGGCTTGCTTCAGAACACGCCGTCGTGCTCCAGCGTGATGCGATGGATGCGCCGGTTCGCCGAGCCGTAGTCGCGCGCCGCGTAGTGCTGCACCTGCCGGTTGTCCCAGATCGCGACATCGCCCTTGCGCCATTCGAAACGCGCCTGCACTTCGGGCGTCTTGATCAGGTCGTACAGATAGTTGAGCAGACTCTGGCTCGCCGTCTTCGACACACCGAGCAGATGACTCGTATGACCTTCGTTGACGAACACGAGCTTGCGGCCGTTCTCGGGATGGGTCTTGATGACGGGCACTTCAATGGGCGGATACTTCTGCGCCGCATCGCGCACCCGTGCGAGGCCTGCCTCGACGCTGTCTTCCTGAGTGCCTGCCGGCACGTCATAACCGCTCAGCAGTTCCGACAACGCGCCCTTCTTTGGCGACGCGATGAACGTGTTCACGGCTGTGAGCTTCTCGAAGTAGCGTGCCAGATCGGGATCCAGCAAGTCGTAGACTGCCGCCGACGAGGACCAGATCGTATCGCCGCCGCCCCCTTCTGGAATGTCCTGGGCGTGGAGGACGGTCGCCTTGGGCGGCTGAGGCTGCCACGAAACGTCGACGTGCCAGTTGTCCGTGCCGCCCGAGCGCGTCCTGTCGCTATGGGCGATGACTTCGATCTCGGGAAACCCCGCCACGGCAGGCAGATAGATGTTCTTGCGGATAGGATTGCCGAAGATACGCGCCAGCGCCACATGCTGTTCGGGCGTGAGCGTCTGCTCACGAAAAAAGATCACGCCGTGATCGACCAGCGCCTGACGCAGTGTTTGCCGGTTCGACTCGCTCAACGGTTGCGACAGATCCACGTTGTCGATCAATGCGCCGATCAGCGGCTTGTAGCGGCGCACGTGCAGATCCTGATGCGCGTCAGCCTGGGATTGCGGATGGTCCAGTACCGTGCTCATAACGTTCTCCGTTGTCGGTTGTCGAGTGACGGCCATGAGAGCATCAATGAATCACTGCAGACAACGAACGAATTTGCACACGCTGTCCTGTGTCGGCGTGCGTAGCTTCGTCGAAAAGCTCATTTACGATGACGCGCAGGATTTCCTATAGTGGTGAGTTGGCTCGTGAACGATGGATACGTGCGACATCCACCTGCCTGCTTGTCGGCATTTCATCTGTTCGGGGGACGCACGCGCGAAAGCACCATCAGAGATGGCCTCTGATGATGCGGGTCGTTCGCTCAGTCGTTGAAGATGCGCGCCCGTTAGAACGCTCGATGCGCGCTAACGCGCAGATAGCCGAGGCTCGCGAATAGCCGCGATCCTGATTCGATGCATCAAGGCAAAGTCACGCGCGCTGCAAAAGACGGCGAACCAGCCGGTCGCCCGCAAACTGCACGGCTGTGACAATTGCGATCAGCAAGATGATGACCGTCACCATCACAGTCGTGTCGAAACGCTGATAGCCGTAACGTATGGCCAGATCGCCGAGGCCGCCCGCGCCGACGGCGCCCGCCATCGCCGATGAGCCGATCATCGCCACCACCGTGATCGTGAAGCCGCCCAGAATGCCCGGCAACGCTTCCGGCAACAGCACATGCCAGATGATGTGACGGCGCTGCGCGCCCATCGCCTGCGCGGCCTCGATCAGGCCGCGATCCACCTCGCGCAGACTCACTTCCGCAACGCGAGCGAAGAACGGAATCGCCGCAATGGAAAGCGGCACGATGGCGGCCCACACGCCTATCGTCGTGCCGACCAGCAAACGCGTGAGCGGCAATAGCGCAACGAGCAGAATGATGAAGGGCGTGGAGCGAAACGCGTTGACCAGCGCCCCAAGCGTCGAGTTCACAGCACGCCGTTCGTAGATGCCACCGCGCGTCGTGGTAACGAGCACGAGGGCAAGCGGAATGCCGACGATCAACGCGACGATGGCCGATATGCCGACCATCAGCACGGTGTCGCGAATCGCGCCCGTCAGTTCCGAGAGCCAGAGTTCAGACATAGCCGAGTACCTCCACGTGATCCGCGTGCCGCCGCGCGCGCTCGATCAATGCGGCAATACGGCTGGCCAGTGCGCCGGGTTCGCGCGCGCTGTTCGACAGTTGTGCGGCCACCACCAGACGGCCTTGCGCGTGCCCCTGAATCCGGTCGATGCCGCCGTGCACGAAGCTCACGCGGCCGCCGTCGAGGGCCAGCGCCGAGCTCAGCGCGGCGAGGTCCGGGTCGTGCCCATCGGCGCCCGTGTAGCGGACATCGAGCAGAACATCGGTCGCGCCGTGCGGCAAGGCATCGTCGCGCGCGGGTTTCAGTCGTGCGGCAAGATCGTCCGGAAGATCGTGTACCAATGTACGCAACAGCGCTCGGGTCGCATCGTGCTGGGGCGCACCGAACACACGCCACACAGGCCCGGTTTCGACCACGGCACCCTGCTCGATCACGGCGACGGTATCGCACACTTCGCGTATCACTTCCATCTCGTGCGTGATGAGCACGATCGTGAGACCAAGGCGCCGGTTGATGTCGCGCAGCAGCGCAAGAATGGACTGCGTCGTTTCAGGATCGAGCGCGGAGGTCGCTTCGTCGCACAGCAGAATGTCGGGATCGTGCACCAGCGCGCGCGCAATGCCGACGCGCTGCTTCTGCCCGCCCGACAGACTCGCCGGATACGCATTGCGCTTGGCCGACAGCCCGACCAGTTCGAGCAGCGCCGCCACCTTCTTCTCGATTGCAGCCTTTGGCACGCCCGCGATTTTCAGCGGCAGCGCGATGTTGTCGTGCACCGTCTTCGCGGACAACAGATTGAAATGCTGGAACACCATACCGATGCGCCGTCGCAACGTGACGAGTCCACGTTCATCGAGTTCGCCGACGCTGACGCCGTTCACGCGCACCGCGCCCGAAGTCGGCTTTTCGAGTCCGTTGACAAGACGCAGCAAGGTCGACTTGCCCGCGCCGCTGCGTCCGATAATGCCGAAGATCTCGCCCCGGCGCACATTCAATCGCACGTTCGCGAGCGCCACGGCTGACTCGCCACGTGCGCCCGTGAAGACCTTGCCGGCATCGTCGAACACGACGGCGGGCGCGGTGTCTTCAGCAGGCGCCGGTCGGACGGCGAGCGCGGCGGCGTCCTCGATGAAATGCGCTGCGTCGAACAGATGGGTCATGTCGTCGATTCCTTGTCAGGCGGTCCGTTCACGCCATCGCAGCCTTCACCAGGCAACCGCGTACAGGTTGCCGAACGCCTTGTCGAGCGCCGCGCGCACGGCGGGCGAATGCTGGTAGATCGAAATGAACTTGCGGATACGCGGGTCGTTGACGCTTTCCGGGCGCACTACCCATTGAATCGCGAAGTTCTTGTTTTCGAGGCCGTCGAACAGCAGTGCGCTATTGGGGTCTGCCGTGCCTGCGAGCTTGATGAAGCTCGGATAGCCCTGCGCGAGATCGACATCATCGAGCGAGCGAGCCAGTTGCGAGGCTTCGAGCGCGACGATCTTCAGATGCTTCGGGTTGTCGACAATATCCAGCGTGGTCGCGCGGTAATCGACGCCCGGCTTCAGCTTGATAAGGCCCGCGCGTTGCAGCAGCAACAGTCCCCGTCCGCCGTTGACGGGGTCGTTCGCAATCGCGACAGTCGCGCCGTCTTTCAGGTCTTCAAAGCGTGTGACCTTCTTCGAATACAAACCGATCTTCATGATCGTGCCGGGCGCAATCGCCACGAAGTTGTAGCCGCCCTGCTTCTTCGCGTTTTCGACGAAAGGAATGTGCTGGAAGTAATTGACGTCGATGTCCTTGTTGGCGAGTGCGGCGTTCGGCGTATTCCAGTCGGTGAATTCGATGATCTTGACGTCCAGTCCCTGCTGCTTCGCTTCCTGGGCCGCAATTTTCAATGCGTCGATCTGCGGGCTGGTTGCCGTGCCGATCTTGAGTGTCTCGGTGTCGGCTGCGAAGGCCGAAGTGGCGTTCACGGCGAACGCCAGCAGGATGACGCGGAGGGCCGCCCGGGTTCGCGCGTGGTAAACGCGCCGGATAGCGGACAGGATCTGGCTCATGCTCGGATTCTCACGATGGGATGGTCGGGTTGGGGAGCATGCGCCGACGCAGGCGTGTCGATTCACGCCTGCTGGGCTTGTCATGCTCGGGGAGGCTGTGTGCGCCGCTGGGTACCGCGTGTGGACGACTGCCGCGCAGGCTCAGCGCCGACAGCGGGAAACAGGATGGGTCGCCGGATGCATCATCGCCTCTCTCCAATTGAGGTCGGCTTATGATAGGGGCGCCTGAAAAGACGGTCTACGAAGCGATTGGCAAATCGAAATCGTAAAACGCGATATGTGTCGCTCGCGTAAAGGGAGTCCTGTCTGCCAGAGCGGCCCGGTACGCACGAGGAAACGCTCGGTCGATATCCGGTGCCGCGGTCCTGGCCGTTACGCAGCGCGTGTCGCGGCCACTGCCTTGATTTCGACCACAAGCGTCGGCCGGGCCAATGCCGCTACGCCGAGGATGGTCCACGCCGGCGCGTCCGCCTTGATGTAGCGGTCCTTGATCTCGCGGAACGCCGCGAGTTGTGACCCGACATCCACGTGATAGCTGACCAGCTCGACGAGATCTTCGAAGCCTAGCCCCGCCGCCTGCAATATCGCGCCCAGCCTCTGAAATGCGAGATCGATCTGTTCCTCCACGCTCTCCGGCACGCTGCCGTCTGCGCGTATGCCGATCTGGCCGGCAATGAACAGCAAGCCGCCCGCCGCAACGGCCGGCGCGTAGTTGAATGTCCTGAACACCTCGGTGCTGCCGAAAACCGGATGTGGATTCGAGAGAGACACTGTCGTCTTGGAAGATTGCATGATGGGTACCTTGTGAAAGAAAGCGTGTTGAACGGGCCCAGCCTATGAAGCGTCCAATGACCCGCGCCGAACCTGATCCTGTTCCTGCGATTCGAAGAGCGCCTTGAAGTTGCCTTCGCCAAACCCGTCCTCGCCGCGCCGCTCGATGATTTCGAAGAAGATCGGGCCGATCTGGCGACGTGTGAAGCGTTGCAGCAGAATCCTGCCGTCGCGCTTGCCATCGACGAGAAGGCCCTGGCGTTCCATGTTGTCGAGGTTCTGGCCATGCCCGGGAACCCGCGCATCCAGGTTCCGGTAGTAAGCACTCGGCGGAGGATCCATGAAGCCGATTCCCGCCGCGTCCATCACCGCGATGGTCTGCTCGATGTTCGACGACAGGAAGGCAATGTGCTGGATGCCCTCGCCGCCGTAGTCGCGGATGAATTCGTCGTTCTGGTTGAGCACGCCGGGCTGGTCGTGCGCGGCGGCTGCAATCGGGATCGACACCTTTCCGCACGGGCTCACCATCGAGCGGGCCCGCATTCCTGTCTGCCTGCCTTTCACGTCCAGATACTGCTTCTGGACGAAGGCGAAGGTGTCTTTGTAGAAGTCGGCCCAGTAATCGAGGTTCTCTGGCTTGACGATATTCGAGGTGTGGTCGATTGCCAGGATGGCCGCGTCCGCGACTTCCGCAACTTGCCCCGGCCGATACGGCGTCGAAAACACAGGCGCGATGTCGTGATCGACGAAATAGACGAGGCTGTCGCCAATGCCTACGATTGCAGGGACGTCGACGGCGAATGCACCGAACCCGGCGGGTGTGGCCTGGCGGGCGCCGCCCTTCAACGCCTGCGCCAAGGCATGCTCAGCGTCGTCGACCCTGATGGCGATCGCGCGCGCAGAGGTCCCGTGCACGTCCCGAAACGGATTCGGCGCAGGATTCACGAGCAGGACAGCGTCGCCCTGGCGCAAGAGGATTGCCCCACTGTGCGCATGCTGCCCCAGCACCCTGAATCCAAGCCTGGCGAACAGGGCAACCAGCGCGCCGGGATCGCGGCAGACAAATTCGACGAAGGCGAAGCCTGCTGTCATCACGTTACTCATCGAACGCTCCATATGAAGTCGGGGATGGAGCAAGTTTGCTTTATATCGAGGTGTTGTTCGCTTTAGAATCGAAAGTCAGAACGTCATCTACCTTTTATTTCCATGGAAAGCGCGGATCGAAACTTTCTCGATGCAATTGACCTGAAGCTGGTGCAGATGCTTCTGCGCGACGGCAGGGCGCCCTACAAGTCACTTGCGGCCGAAGTCGGCCTGACTGCGCCCGCGTGTGCGGAGCGTGTCCGGCGTCTGAAGGAGCGCGGCGTGATCAAGGGTTATCGCGCTGAAGTGGACTGGACGCGGCTGGGTTTTCCGATCAATGCCATCATCCGCATCGGGGCTTACGCGGAGCGAGGCACCAGTCTGCTGAAAACGTTTCGCGAAACGCCAAACGTGGTGGAGGTCATGCGGGTCACGGGAGAAGATAGCTACGTTCTTCACGTGTTGACCCGCTCGAGTGCGGAGCTGGAGGCGGTTATCGACAGGATTGGCAGCTTCGGCACGATTACGACTTCGCTTGTGCTCTCGACTCCGATGCCAGCGGCTGATCGCGTCAGTCAGGTGTTGTCGTCGGGCGGTCGGAAGCCTAAGCGCTAACCCGACCGCTGAGACCACGCTTTCTGTTGCACGGAAACGGTAGCGTAAGCGCCGTCGTGAACGTGTCGGATTCCGGACGCGGTCGCTAGATGGACTTCACGTCTGGACGGGTCTCGCAACAGCCGGTTGTGACGAACGCCGCGCGCCGACAAAGAGCAGTGCTGCCAGCACCACGACGCCGCTCAACAGAATCAGCCCGGCCACGCTGGAAGCGAAGTTCGCGTCGGCCCACGTCTTCACGTTCGGTGAAACGAAGTTGCCAATGTTGCCGATCGTGTTCACCATCGCGACGCCAGAGACGGCTGCCATCCCGCCGAGGTAGTTCGTCAGCATCGACCAGAATATCGGCTGGACTGCCCATAGGCCCGCCACCGCGAGACACAGCGCGATCATTGAAAGTAGCGGCGAAGCGCCTGCCGAAATGAACATCGCGATCGCGGCCACCAGCAAACTTGCACTGCCAAAGAACGCCAGCCTGTTTCGACGTGCCGCCCACCGCGGAACGATAAAGGTCGCGATGAGCGCGCACGTCCACGGAATCGCAACGACGAAGCCCACGATTGCATTCGGACCCGTGCCGAGCAGTTTGCCGACGAAGGTCGGCAGATAGAACACCACCACCGACACGCCCATCTGGATGAGAAAGAAAATCAGGCCAAAGTACAGCACGGTGCGATCGGTGAGCGCTGAGCCCAGGCTATGGGGTCCATGGGACATCTTTGCAGACTGCTCCGCCTGAAGCACGGTGAAGAGTTCGCTCTTCTCTTCGATATCAAGCCAGCGGGCGTCAGCGGGACTGTCGTCGAGATAAAAGAATGCCCACACGCCGACTGCAGTTGCCGCGAGTCCCTCCAGCATGAACATCCACTGATAGCCGTGCAGTCCGAACACGCCGTCGAAATGCAGCAGATACCCGGACAGCGGCGAACCGAACATGAATGCAAGCGGCGCGCCGAAGTAGAAAAGACCCATGACCTTTGCGCGGGTGCGATCCGGAAACCAGTAAGTCAGATACAGGATCACGCCGGGAAAGAAGCCCGCTTCGCAGGCACCCAGAATGAAGCGCACCGTGTAGAAGCTCGTCGATCCTTGCACGAACATCGGCGATGCCGACACGAGTCCCCACGTCACCATGATCCGGCACATCCAGGCGCGCGCGCCCACCTTGTACATCGCGAGGTTGCTGGGGATTTCGAGCAGCACATACGCAATGAAAAAGACGCTGGCGCCAAATGCAAACGCCGCATCGGAAATGCCGACCACGTCATGCAGTGCCTGTTTCGCGAACCCGACATTTGCCCGGTCCAGAAATGCGAGCACGTACATCAGCAGCAGAAAGGGAATCAGGCGTTGTGTCGATTTGTCGACGGCGCGGTCGGCAGCCGTCTTGCCATTGATGGCGATATTCATGTTTGTCTCCTCCGATGAGGTCGGCCCGCGTGTCGCGGACCCGTGTCAGGTCTGTATCGACCCGTTCAATCAACGTGGGCTATGCGGCGCTCCACGCGTCGCGCAGGAACGCCGCGCTCTCGCGCATCGAGGCGAGCGGCTCTCCTTTGAGACCACATTCGGCACTCAGCAGACCCTGATAGCCGCACGACTTGAGATGCGCGAAGAACGTCGCGTAATCGTAGGAACCTGTGCCTGGATTGAGCCGCCCTGTGTCAGCCAGATGAATGTGCGCGAGCCAGTTGCCATGCTCACGTAGCTCGTCAAGCGGCTCGGCTTCTTCATCCATGTGATAGAAGTCCGCGAGACCACGCACCTCGGGCCGGTTCAACGCTTTCGCGAGGCGCGCACCATCGGCCACGCTGTTGACCAGATTCGATTCCTTGCGATTCAACGGCTCGATCACGAGTGTCGTGCCGCTGCCCCGCAAGGCGTCGGCGCACCATGCGAGCGTCGTCAGGAATTCGTCTTCGGCACGCGCCTGAGTCCATCCTTCAGGGATGTTCCGCGTCCAGCCGCTACCGAGCACGACGATGCGTGCTCGTGCCAGCGTCAGCAGTGCCACCACACGGTCGAAGTAGGCGCGATTTCGTGTTTCATCTTTCTCAGGACCGACAATGCGCGCATCGTGCGGAAACAGATAACTGAACGCGAGCGCAGGCAATGGCAGATCACGGATGCGTGCCTTCGCATCATCGAAGGCTGCGTCGTCTTCGAGTTTCATTGGCACAAGCTGCGCCTCGATGTAATCGAGGCCGGCCTCTTTCATCAACGTAGCGTTCTGCAGCGGGCCGCACCAGCCGAATTGGGGTGTCGTCGTCATGTCTGTTCCTTGATATTCAGGTTGGCTCAGTAGCTCAGCTTCGCAACCGAGCGCAGCACGTCAGGCGTGGTGGTCGGAAAGCCGAAGAATTCGAGGTAAGCGGGAATCTGCTCGAACAGCATGTCCGAGCCGACCTGATAACGGCAGCCGCGTGCCTGCACCGCCTTGAGGAACGCCGTCATTTCCGTCTTCATCACGACTTCGCCGACAAAGGTGTCTGGCGCGATGCGCGTGACATCGATGGGCAATGGGTCGCCGTCGTTCATGCCCATCGGCGTCGCGTTGACGACGAGGTCATAGCCGGCCGGGTCATTGCTGCCCGTCGTGACTTCGAGCCTCGGGTAATGCGTCGTGAGACGCGCTTTCAGCCCATGCGCGGATTCGGCTCGCGCGTCGAACAGAGCGAGCCATGCCACGCCAGCCGCAGCCAACGATGCGGCTATCGCCGATCCCACACCGCCGCAACCCACCACAAGCACCCGCGCGCCTTCGAGCTGGCCGCCCTTGCGCCGCACACCGCGCACGAAGCCTTCGCCGTCGAACATGTCGCCGACGAGCCGCCCGTCCTTCGCGCGCCGCACTGCGTTACAGGAGCCGGCGATTTTCACGGTCGCCGTCGCGTCGTCGAGCAAGCCGACGGTCGTCACCTTGTGAGGCATCGTGACGAGCGCGCCGCAGATGTTCTCGAGCGAGAAGACTGACTGCAGGAAGGCGGGGTAATGCTCGGGTTTGCATCCCATCGGCACGACTACCGCATTCACGCCGGCGTGCTCGAAATAGGGGTTGTAAATCATCGGCGACTTGAATGCGTGGGTCGGATAGCCGATGTGGGCAATGAGCCCGGTATTGCCGTTGATCATGCCTGTCTCCGTATTCAAAGCATGACCGGAGATTACTATCACCAATCTGAACTATTATTATCCGATTCTGCACACCATAATCACCAGATCATGCTTAATGAACCGATGCTCGGCGATCTACGGCTTTTCTGTGAAGTCGCGCGCCGATTGAGTTTCGTCGCCGCCGCGCACGAGTTCGGCAGTTCGCAGACTCACGTCAGCAAGCGCATCGCCTTGCTGGAAAAGAACCTCGGGGTGAAGCTGCTGCACCGCACGACACGCCGCGTATCCCTCACGACCGATGGCGAAACGGTGCACCGCTGGGCGCGCGCGATTCTCCAGGATGTCGACTCGATGCGCGACGACCTGTCCAGCCTGCGGGTAAATCCCAAGGGATCGCTGCGCATCAGTTCCAGCCAGCGCCTCGGACGCAGTCACATCACGCCTATCGTCTCGTTGATGAAGAAACGCTATCCGGAGCTCGAAATCTGGCTGGAACTCGTCGATCGCCGCGTGAACCTCGTCGAAGAGGGATTTGATCTCGACATCCGTGTTGGCGCGCTGCAGGAGCCTGGGCTGATTGCGCATCACATTGCGGTCAGCCCTCGTGTGCTGTGTGCAGCGCCTGGCTATCTCGACACACGCGGGCGCCCGAAGAGTGTTGAGGATCTTGCGCAGCACGAATGCCTCGTCTTTCGCGAGCGCGATGAACCGTTCGGCGTGTGGCGTCTGCTCGGGCCGGGCGGCTGGAGCACGGTGAAGGTCAACGGAACGCTCGCGTCGAACCACAGTGACGTCGTGCTTGGCTGGGCTCACGACGGACACGGCATCGTGATGGTCGGGCGGTCCTATGTGGCACAGGCGCTTGCCGACGGTACGCTTGAACGCGTACTGCCGGCGTGGGAGCAACCGGCCGACGTGTGGGCAATGTCGGCCGCACGCGCGGCGCAGTCGGCCAAGGTGCGCGTCTGCATCGATTTTCTCAAGCGTGAGCTTGCAGAGGGCGAGTTCGCGTTGTGGAAGCCGTGAGCGAAAGAGCGCGCAATGCCAACATGAGCTTGCCCATGACGGGCAAAGAATCATAAAAACACACGCCCCGTGTGAAGCGCAAACCAAAATATTTTTTCGTTCTCAACCTCCCGATCCCGCCTTTTTCCGTCTTCCCGCCTCCAGCAATATTCACAGCGTCGACAACGAGCACCGTTGCTTGACCACCCGGCGACACCGCCCTGCCCGTTCCACCGAAACGCCTCCAGAAACGAGAGGCGGCACGCGATCGTCCCGACGCCGAATGGCACGAGTCGACTCATGAAAGGAGACAACTGATGTCCTCACATTCCGCCTTGCCGGTGGACGCTGAACGTGCGACCGCCGATGCGATTTTCAGGCGGGCAGCATGGCGCTTTATGCCATTGCTGTTCGTCTGTTACGTCGTCGCCTACCTTGACCGCGTCAACGTGGGATTCGCAAAACTGCAGATGCTCAACGATCTGCATTTCAGCGACGCTGTCTACGGACTCGGCGCTGGCCTCTTTTTCGTGGGCTATTTTTTCTTCGAGATTCCCAGCAACCTGCTGTTGCACCGCCTCGGCGCTCGCCGTTGGATCGCGCGCATCATGGTGACATGGGCGGTCCTGTCGCTCGTGACTGCCTGGGTCACCACACCCGCGACGTTCTATGTCGTGCGATTCCTTCTCGGTGTCGCCGAAGCGGGCTTCTATCCCGGCATGATCCTGTACCTCACTTACTGGTTTCCATCTCATCGCCGAGGGAAGATGATGGCCGTACTCACAGCGGGTAACCCTGTGTCGGGCATGATTGGCGGACCGCTGTCCGGTTACATCATGCACGCATTCAGTGGCACGGCTGGATATGCAGGCTGGCAGTGGCTTTTTATCATTGAAGCCGTGCCGGCCATCGTCCTCGGAATCGTCGTCTATGTCTTTCTTGACGATCGGGTGCAGGATGCAAAGTGGCTCAGCGATCAGGAGAAGTCGCACATAGCGCATGAAATAAACGGCGACACGGCAAAGCGCACACATGGATCAGTCAAGGCCGCTTTTACGTCAAAATGGGTCTGGCTGCTTTGCGTCATCCTGTTCGGCATTATCATGGGATCGTATGCACTCGGTTTCTGGCAACCGACGATCATCAAAAGCGCCGGCGTCAATGATCCGTTTATCGTCGGCCTGCTCACAGTCGTTCCTTATACCTGTGCGCTTGTTTCCATGATCATGGTGGGTCGCCATGCAGATCAAACCAGGGAACGCAGATGGCACGTGAGCGCGCCAGCTCTCGTGGCCGCGCTTGGATTTTGCATCTGCGCGCTCAGTGGCAGTCGACTGGTTCCATCGATGCTCGGCTTGTGCCTCGCTGCCGCCGGCATTATCTCTGCGCTACCTATGTTTTGGGCGCTTCCTACCTCCTTTCTCGGCGGCACGGGCGCGGCGGCCGGCATTGCTGTGATCAATTCGACAGGCAATCTTGCTGGCTTCGTCAGTCCTTCCGTGATGGGATCGCTCAAGACCGAGACGCATTCGCTCACGTCCGGCCTTTACCTCGTCGCTGGATGTTTGACCCTTTCTGCGATCCTGATTCTGGTTTTTCTTCCCGCCCGCGTCGTCAACCGATGACACTCGGGAAATGTCGTGAGATAACTGATTTGATGAGCCGTCAATGAAGCACTTCTCCGACCCTCCTCGTCTGGCATGCTGCAGATTGCATGCGTAGCAAGATCGTCGTACGCGCCGTCGCCTGATCGCGAGCGCCGTTTAATTTGGAGAAAGTCATGGCTGACAAGAAAGATGCTCCCCAGAAACCCGTCGAAGCAACGGGCATGAAGCGTGGATTGACGTCATACGGCGATCAGGGGTTTTCGCTGTTCCTGCGCAAGGCATTCATCAAAGGCGCTGGCTATACGGACCAGGCGCTGGATCGTACCGTCATCGGCATCGTGAACACGGGCAGCGGATTCAATGCCTGCCACGGCAACATGCCGCAACTGGTCGAGGCCGTAAAACGAGGCGTGATGCTTGCGGGTGGCTTGCCCGTGGACTTTCCCACTATCTCGATCCACGAAAGCTTCTCGTCGCCGACGTCGATGTATCTGCGCAATCTGATGTCGATGGACACCGAAGAGATGATTCGCGCGCAACCGATGGACGCCGTGGTGCTGATCGGCGGCTGCGACAAGACAGTACCGGCTCAATTGATGGGCGCAGCGTCCGCTGGCATTCCGGCCATTCAGCTTGTCACCGGCTCGATGCTGACGGGATCGCATCGTAGCGAACGGGTCGGAGCCTGTACTGACTGCCGGCGGTATTGGGGAAAGTTCCGCGCGAACGAGATCGATCAGGAAGAGATCGCGGATGTGAACAACCAGCTGGTCGCGAGCGTGGGAACGTGCTCGGTGATGGGCACCGCCAGCACGATGGCGTGCATCGCCGAAGCGCTGGGCATGACGGTGCCGGGTGGCGCGACGCCGCCTGCCGTCACATCTGACCGCATCCGGGTTGCCGAACAGACGGGAACGATTGCCGTCAAGATCGCAAGCGAACGTCTGACCATCGACAGGATTCTCACGCCAAAGGCCTTCGAAAACGCGATGCGCGTGCTGTTGGCGATTGGTGGATCAACGAACGCGATCGTTCATCTGGCGGCTGTCGCTGGCCGTCTGGGCCACAAGATCGAGCTGGACACGCTCGACCGCATGGGCAAGGAAACGCCAGTGCTGCTCGACCTCAAACCAACCGGTCAGCACTACATGGAGGACTTCCACAAAGCCGGAGGCGTTGTGACCTTGCTTCGTGAGTTGAAGCCTCTGCTGCATCTGGATGCGCTGACCGTGACGGGCCGCACGCTTGGCGAAGAAATCGAGGCAAGGGGCGAGGGCTTCAGGCAGGATGTAGTTCGCCCGTTCGCAGCCCCGATCTATCCACAAGGCGGCCTTGCCGTGCTCCGTGGAAACCTTGCGCCAGGCGGAGCCATCATCAAGCAGTCTGCCGCCGATCCCGCGTTGATGGAACATGAGGGCCGGGCGGTGGTGTTCGAGAATGTCGAAGACCTGATCAACCGGATCGACGATGAAGCGCTCGATGTCAACGCAGACGATGTTCTGGTTCTGAAGAACATCGGCCCGGTCGGTGCGCCCGGTATGCCCGAAGCCGGTTATATCCCGATCCCACGAAAGCTCGCGCGGGCGGGAGTTAAAGACATGGTGCGCATTTCAGATGGGCGCATGAGTGGTACTGCGTTTGGAACCGTTGTGCTGCATGTGACTCCTGAAGCTGCCGTCGGCGGGCCGCTCGCCTACGTGCGCAACGGTGACCGCATTCGCCTGAGCGTCTCTCGCCGCGAGATCGCCCTGCTGGTTTCCGATGAAGACATGCAGAAGCGCGCGGCGGAAATGCCCGTCGAACGACCCACCGCTGAGCGCGGCTATCGCAAGCTATTCCTGCAAACCGTCACGCAAGCCGACGAGGGTGTCGACTTCGACTTTCTGCGTGCGGCAAGCCTGCAGAACGACGCAAAGACGAAGCCGGATTGAGCGCGTTGTATCGCTAGTTCCCCTCTGGCTGTTGCATGTTGGCCCCGCTCTCGCGGGGCTTTCTTGCATGACAACAGTAACGAAATCATCGGCAGATCTGCCTGCGATTTGACGCAGCGGAACGGTCACGCGCCGAGATCGCCGTGCGGACGATTGAACAGGCCAACCGCCTCGCGAGCAAAGACCTCGACCAGCGCAAAACGCGGAGTGTGACGCGCCATGATCAGGCCAATGCGGCGAACGGGCGCGCGTTCAGGCAGCGGTATGCGGGTAATCGCCAGACCACTCGTCCACATCGACGGCCAGTCTGGCAGGAGTGAAACGCCAAGTCCCTTGTCCACGAGCGTCGCAATGGCAAGCAGGCCATCAATCTCCAGTCGCGACCGCGTGTGGATGTTGTGATCACGAAGGTATCGGTCCGCGAGTTGACCGCCGAGAACCGAACGTGCGTAGCGAATGAATGGTTCGCTTTGCAGGACCTCGTGAGCATCCCGTCCCGCCATCGATTCATGCGCCACGACAACAAGCGGCTCTTCTGTGAGCGGTTGCCACTCACAGGTCTTCGGCATCGCAAACTGCGGCTCCACGACGATCGCGACATCCAGTTCGCTCGACGCCACCTTCCTGCAAAGTTCGACGGAACTACCCGGTTCCACGAAGAGCTTCACATCGGGATAGTCCGCATACACGCGCTGAAGCACCGAAGGCAACACGCTGACCATGGCCGAGACGAAAACACCGACTCTCAGTTCGCCAATCTGGGTTTGACCGTCCTGGGCGATCGCCTGCATGTCCCGCATGGCTCGCAGGAGCGCCTGCGCGCTGTCCAGAACCTTCATGCCCTCGGCAGTGGGCCTGACGTATCGGCCCGAGCGCTGGATGAGCGGCGCACCCAGCGTCTCCTCCAGAGACCGGATCCGTGCTGCAACCGCCGTTGCAGTTAAACCAAGGCGCCGCGCGGCTTCGGCAATTGAGCCGCTCTCAACCACTGCGACGAAACTCTGCACGTAGCGAATGTCCATAGTCAATGATTTGCAGAATGTCCTAAAACACACCCTTCTACGTCGTTTGCGCCCAACGCTGCCTGTTCCACAATTCGCTCACACCATTTTCCGATCCGGAGCGAGCATGACGCAAACACATCTGGGCACAGCGCTGATCACGGGCGCTTCGTCAGGCATCGGCGCTATCTATGCCGACCGTCTCGCACGGCGCGGCTACGACCTCGTGCTGGTGGCGCGCAGCCGCGAACGCCTCGCCGCGCTCGCCAACCGCATTACCACAGCTACGCAGCGCAGCGTCGAGATCCTTGACGCCGATCTCGGCGACAAGGCGGGCCTGGCGAGCGTCGAAGCGAAGCTCAAGGAAGATGCAACCATCACGCTGCTGGTCAACAATGCAGGCGTCGGTACGCACACTTCGCTCGCGGATAGCGACGTCGATGCCATGTCGCGCATGATCGATCTTAACGTGACGGCACTGACGCGTCTCACCTATGCCGCCGTGCCGGGCTTTTTGTCGCGTGGCAAGGGCGCCGTCATCAACATCTCGTCGATCGTCGCAATCGCACCGGAAGCGCTCAACGGCGTGTATGGCGGCAGCAAGGCGTTCGTGCTCGCGTTCAGCCAGTCGCTGCATCACGAGCTGGCCAGCAAGGGCATCCAGGTCCAGGCCGTCCTGCCTGGTGCGACGGCCACCGATTTCTGGCAGACGGGCGGCCTTCCGCTCGACAACCTGGACAAGGCAATCGTGATGTCTGCCGACAACCTCGTCGATGCCGCACTGGTCGGGTTCGACCGCGGCGAACTCGTAACGATCCCGTCACTGCACGACGCCGGCAAGTGGGACGACTTCGAGGGCGCGCGGCGCGCGATGTCGAACCTGCTGTCGACCAATACGCCCGCACCGCGCTA
Source organism: Paraburkholderia sp. C35 (assembly GCF_003121405.1). Taxonomy (GTDB): domain Bacteria; phylum Pseudomonadota; class Gammaproteobacteria; order Burkholderiales; family Burkholderiaceae; genus Paraburkholderia. The sequence continues at coordinate 180,422 of NZ_QBUY01000001.1, forward strand.
TGCGGCCTCCCGCTGAACACGCTCGCACTTCATCGTCACTGGAGCAGCACTCATGAAACTCACGGGTAACACGATCTTCATCACGGGCGGTACGTCGGGCATCGGCCGTTCGCTGGCCGAAGCGTTTCACAAGCGCGGCAACACGGTCATCGTCGCGGGACGCCGCAAGGCGCTGCTCGACGAGGTCGCAAAGGCGAATCCGGGCATCGACACAATCGAACTCGACATCGCCGACGGCGCACAGATCCAGCAGGTCGCGCAGCAGCTGATCGCGAAGTATCCAGCACTCAACGTCCTCATCAACAACGCCGGCATCATGCCGTTCGACAATGCCGGCGGCGTACTGGATGACGCGCAGGCCGTCCACCTGATCGACACGAACCTGCTCGGGCCCGTACGGCTGAGCGCTGCACTCGTCGGGCATCTGAAGCAACAGCCCGAGTCGTACATCATCAACAACAGTTCGGTGCTCGCTTACGTGCCACTGGCTTCCACCGCACTCTACTCGGCGACGAAGGCGGCATTGCATTCGTACTCGATGTCGCAGCGATTCATGCTGCGTGACACCAGCGTGCGCGTGCTCGAAATCGCACCGCCCTGGGTCGACACGGATCTCGTCCACAAGAGCGGCGATCCGCGTGCCATGCCACTGGATGCGTTCATCGCCGAGACGATGGACAAGCTGGCCACAGCCACCACGGAAGTGATCGTCAGCGTCGCGCAGCCGTTGCGCGACAACGCGGGGCCAAACGAGCACGCATTCGTCGACCAGTTCAACCTGTCGCTGCATGATAGCCCGATCCCCGTCGCCTGACGCTCGTGATCCCTTCCCGTTCACTTCGCCGAGACACTGTGCAGTTTCAAACCGTTCGGTTTAAAATAGCTACACAGTTCTCTCTGCGATGTGACGGTAATGGGCAGACCCAAGAAATTCAGCCGCGAAGGCGTATTGCAGAAGACGCTTCCGCTCTTCTGGAAATATGGCTTCGCCGGCACTTCGCTGCAGCAACTTGAACAGGCGACAGGCGTGAACAAGTCCGGGCTGTATTCCGAGTTCGAAGACAAGGAAGACCTGTTCCTGCAATCGCTCGTCTATTACTACGAGCATCGTGGCGCATTGCAGATCCTCACTGCCGAACCCAAGGGCTACGGGAACATCGAGCGATTCCTGCGGCTAGGCGATCCACAAGACGACGGCTGCGTGGGCTGCTTTTCCGTTAGCGCGATCCGCGAATTCCCGTCGCTGTCGGCGCGCGTGCGCGATGTCGTCGGCGCGTATCACCATCGGCTGATACCGCAACTTGTAGAGAACATCGAGGCAGAGCCTCACCGGCTCCCCGCCGACACCATCGCCACTATCGTGACGGTGTTCTTTTCGGGTTATTGCATCGAACGCAATCTGCCCGCACTGGCCGACAGCGATCCCGTCGGCGCTTTCATGCAGGCCGTGCGCCTTCTGTAACTCTCCGGGTTTCGAATCACGTCGGTCGCCGGCCATAGATCGACTATTCTGAACCGATTGGTTTTTTTCATTTGCTGCACCGCGTTACGCCACACATAATGAACTGGTCGGTTCAATAAATAGCGTTTCCAGCGGAGAGCAGTCATGGCACTGAAAGTCCACCCCATCAATTTCGGCAACATATCGCTCGATTCGAGCGGCCTCGTCCTGTTTCGCGAACCCGGCAAGCAGGTGACGATTCCCGTGCTCGGATTCCTGATTACGGGCGGCAAACATCCGGTGCTGGTCGACACGGGTTCACGCAACGTCGAGCAATACGCCGAGTTCGGCATGCCGTACGAGGTCACGCCCGAGATGGCGATCGAGTATCACCTCGCTCAGCACGAGCTGACGATGCGCGACATCCGGCACATCGTGCATACGCACGCGCATATCGATCACGTCGGCATGACCGACCGCTTTCCGATGACGACCACGGTCGGCATCACACGGCGCGAACTCGAATTTGCCGCGTCCGGGATCATGGGACCGGGGATGTACACCGCCGCCGCCACCAAACATCTGATCGACCGCCTGTACACACGCGGCGCGTTGCGGCTGTATGACATCGACGGCACGTACGAGGAAGAAGTGATTCCTGGCGTTGCCGTGCGGCTCTCGGGCGGACACACGCCGGGCTCGCTGTCCGTACTGGTCGAAACCGACGAAGGTATCGCGAATATCAGCGGCGACATTGCGTACAACGTGAAGGATCAACTGATCGACCCAATTCTCGATCAGGCGTCGCACGAGCCGACCATCACGGCGAACCGCGCGATGTCGACACTCGACGAAAAGCGCGCGATCAAGCGTGCTCTCGCCACCAGTCGCTTCCTGCTGCCGAGCCACGATGCGCCCGCGCTGGTGAGCGGCGGAAAGGTTGTCGGCGTGATGGAGAACGCGATCTCGAATCCCCATGCCGATGTCACAAAAGCGGCCAGCTACACGCTGCTCGCGAACCTGTGAACGCGCAGCCACTTGCGCTGCGTCGAACGCTCGGCTGGCTGATCTTCGCTGCGGGCGCACTTCGCCTCGCAGCGGATGCCATCCGGTACGCGCTCGGTGTCTGATTGCAGCGCGCCTGAATTCTGGAACCACTCATGACCACGCCCTTTTCCGCGCCGACCCAACGCGCACTTCGTACCCTCAGCCTCGCGTACTTCGTGCAAGCGACGGGCGCGCTGTCCGTCGTCGGCAGTCTCGATGCCATCTCGCGTCAATGGGGGCTTGCCGATGCGCAAAGCGCCTACCTGCTCTCCGTATTCGGCGTCACGTTCGCCTTTGCTGCGCCGTTGCTGCAAGTCGGCTTCGGACACTTGCGACGGCGTCGCCAGGTATTGCTCGGGTTGGCTGTCTTCAGCGCGGCGGCGCTGCTGTTCGCTGCCGCGCCGAATTATCCTGTGCTGCTGCTTTCGCGCGTGCTGATGGGGCTCGGTGCGGCATTCATCGGCCCCGTGCTGGGCGCACTTGGATCAAGTCTCACCGATCGTGAGCACCAGGGCAGCGCCATCGCCGTCGTGCTGCTCGGACTGAGCGTCGCGGGCCTTGTCGGTATGCCGCTGTCGGCGTGGATCGCGCATGCGTGGGGCGCGCGGACCCTGTTTGTGGCCGTGGGCGTCGCTAGCGCCGCGACGGCAGCACTCATCGCATGGCAGGTGCCCGATTCCAGCGAAGGCGAACACATCAAGCTCTCGACGGTCACCGCGCTGTTGACACGCGTCGACACGCTCAGCGCATTCCTCGTCGTGTTCTTTATTGCAGCGGGCGTCTATTCGACCTATTCGTTCATCGCGCCCATCATCCGCGATGTATTTCATGCGGGGCCTGGGACGGTATCGACATCGCTTGTGGTGCTGGGCGTTGCGGGCGTCGCAGGCAATCTGTTCGTGACGCGCGCAGCACGGCGCTATCGCGCGGAAACGATGTTGCTTGCTGGACTCGCGCTGCTTGCGGCCGACCTCGCGTTTCTGTGGTTCTCGGCGCCGAGCGTACGGTGGCTCTTCGTCGCACTCACGGCGTGGGCGTTCGCGACCGATCTGCTGTGGCCTTCGCAGCAGCGGCGCATCGTCGAACTCGTGCCGCAATGGCGCGGCGTCGCGCTGGCGTTGACGGCATCGTTCGTGTTCTGTGGAATTGGCTTAGGCTCGGCCGTCGCAGGATGGATCTATCCGGTCCTTGGATTCGCCGGTGTGATCGGCAGCTCGCTGCTGTTTCTCGCGCTGGCGACTCTCAGCCTCAGAATCTCGCAAGCGTCGGTTGGGGCGAAGGCGAAACCGGGAACCTGTGGTAGCTCGCTTCAATCATGACGTGAGCGTGAAACCGCCGCTACGGCCTTGGCGCTTTCATATCGCATGATCCGTTTCACGCACAGCAAATTGCCGCTCGATCGGCACGGCTGACGCAAGGATCATACGACTCCAGTTTGCTGGAACACCTGTCGCACTGCGTCGAGGACGGAATACGTCATTTCCTTCAACGATAGGCAGACCGGAAAGCGCGCAGTAGCCATCATTGCGTGCGAGGCCTAGGCGCCAGATCTGTTCCGCGTAGTGCCCAGTTTGCGAATCGCTCCAGCTGACACTGACCGTATGCGCGGACAGGATTTCATGCACGAAAATGCGGGCTGGCAGAGGGATCCATTCAGCGTCGTGATTTTTTTGTCCGGCTGCGACACTCGCGCGCCGCATTTTTTTGCTGTACGACGTTTCGACAGGCGGCAGGGCTTGCAACTTTCCGGGAAACAGCAAACGCAGCAGCGCACGCTCGACAATATCGTCATCGTTTGATAATGAATCTGTGGGTGGCGGAGTCGGGGTTTGCTTTTTCACAGACAGGGTAGCGTTTGAAATGCGTTCAAAATGACAGCATGTGATTAGTCAAAATCCTTATCGATCGGTGCCCGCTAAAAAATGTCAAACACAGGCACATATTCCTTTTTAACGACTTGCTGATTGGAAGCAGAGCTTTGACATGATTCGATAAGCTTATGATCCGTCCCACGCACCTTGTTTTTCAACGACATTTATAATCAGTTTTTCGGACATAGCGACTGGTGAAAAGTAATGCATCGGATTGGTTATTTCTTGACGGATGGTTTTCAGGTGATGGCCATCGGAACCCAGACAGTGTTCGAAATCGCAAACATCGTGGCGCGTGAGCCGATTTATCGCGTGACGAACTATTCGCTCGCTGGCGGAGAAACGCACTCGTCACTGGGTGTTTCCGTCATAACAAAAGCAGTGAGCGCGGAAACGGCAGAAGACACGTGGATGATCAGCGGCGTCGCCGATCCAACCAATCGCATCACGTCGGCCGAAGAACTGAAATTCATCGGTGATGCATTCGCACGCTCGAGGCGCACAGCGGGACTTTGCACGGGTGCTTTTGTACTTGGTGAAGCCGGACTTCTCGACGGAAGACGCGCAACCACGCATTGGGCGTATGCGGACGCCTTGCAGGCACGCTGTCCACTCGCGCAGATTGAAGCCGATCGGATTTTTATCGTCGACGGTGCGATATGGACATCGGCGGGATTAACGGCTGCGATGGATCTCGCACTCGGCCTTGTCGAAAAAGATCACGGCTCTGACTTCGCAACCTCGGTAGCACGCGCGCTGGTCATGCACCACAGACGGTCCGGCGGACAATCGCAGCATTCGGAAATGCTTGCGCTCGCACCCAAGTCGGACAGAATTCAAATGGCGTTGGAATACGCTCGCGTCAATCTGTCCAAGCCCTTGCGCGTCGACGATCTGGCAAAGGCTGCGCACCTCAGTACCCGGCAATTCGGACGCATTTTTCTTGCCGAGACGGGCGAATCTCCGGCCAGGGCAATCGAACGACTCCGCCTCGAAGCGGCGAGAAACATGGTCGAGCGTGGCCGTCATTCGCTTGAGACGATTGCGCGAGAAGTCGGATTCCGTGATGGACGTCATCTCCGCGAAGTGTTTACCCGGACCTATGGAACAGCGCCGCTGTCATTGCGAAGGGCGGCTCGCGGGCTTTAGGCCAATGAGGCACGTACCAACGACTGGCAACTTCCGAACGCGGGCGCCGTCGACCGCACCGGGGAGGATGCCGGATTTGCCTGGCTCACTCGCGGTTTCAACTCTGGGCGGGGTCGAATTGCGTCGTCGCATCAGGACAAACAGTCGGGTTTCGGAGTAATGCAACCAAACCGACGGCCCGGTTCCTTTCTCGCGGAACGGCGGGTTGTGGCAGATCATCGAGCTTCTTTGCCAAGGTTTCGGCCAAGTTCGGCAATCTGATTTTGAAGTGCAGCCAGGAAGACGTTCACCCGGTTGGGAACATAGCGTCGACTCGGCATGACGGCCCATACGGACAGATCCTCCATCGCCGCGTCCTGCAATTCGATCTCCACAAGCGATTGATCGGCCAACTGCCTGAATACATCCCAGTAGGTCAACTGGGCCAGCCTCAGACCTTGCACGGCCGCCGTGCGTGCCGCTTCGACACTGGTCGTGGTGACGCAGGCGTCCACACGTTTGCGTATCAAGGCACCGTCGACGATGAGCGGCCATTGCTTCACCGCATTCAATCTGATCCGACGCAGACCATGTTCGACTACTACCGGCGCTTTGCCGAAGGCGGCTTCGGGCTGGTGACAACGGAGGGCATCTATACCGACAAGACGTTCTCGCAAGGATACCCACGTGACGATTAGCGCAGACACGCGCGATATCGGCGGTGCGTCACCCCGTGTCGTGCCGCCGGCCACATCAAGTCGTAATGAAATAGTCTTACTAGTTACGGGTATACATGGATTAGAGGGCGTCACCCCGTTGCACTACCATTTTTTCGGTATCGTCGGCGCACGTTAAGTGGTTGCAAATCGTTCAAGCGCGTCTTCACACCGAAGTCCAACACTGCCGCGCAGTCCCGGTGCCGCCGAACATCCGCACGCGATCGACGCAACGTCGACCCAATCGACCAACGAAGAATGAAACCGGAGGAAGACATGGCACAGCAACGCGAGGACGACCAGGAACAGGACCGCACAGGCTTGAACACAGTGCGACGAGGGCTGATGCAGGGCGCTGGCCTGGGCGCGGCGCTTTCGCTGATGGGCGCGCTAGGCGGCGCGGGCGGATTGATCGGCGCCGCGCAGGCCGCCGAGACGGCTTTCCCGGCGCACAAGAAGTGGAAGATCGTCTTCGTCAATCACGTTACGACCAATCCGTTCTTCGTGCCCACACAATATGGGATTCAGGACGCCTGTTCGCTGCTCGGCATGGATTATCAATGGACGGGCTCCGCGACTTCGGACGCCGGCGAAATGGTTCGGGCAGGGAACTCCGCGATTGCCGCCAAAGCCGATGCGATCGCCGTGCCGATCGTCGATCCGGGCGCCTTCGACAAGCCTATTCAGGCCGCTCTCGATGCGGGCATCCCGGTTTTCGCCTATAACGCCGACGCGCCGCGCGGCAAGAAAAATCCGCGCCTCGCCTACATCGGCCAGGACCTGTATCTGTCCGGCTATCAGATGGGCGAGCGTATCGTGAGCCTGATCGACAGCGGCATGGTCGCGCTGTTCATCGCGACGCCGGGGCAACTCAACATCCAGCCTCGCCTGGACGGTGCGAGCGACGCCATCAAGAAGTCCGGCAAGAAGATCGACATCCAGACAGTGGCGACGGGTGCAACGGTCAACGAGGAGCTCTCGAAGATCAAGTCGTTCTATCTGGGCCATCAGGACCTGAAAGGCATGTTCGCCGTCGATGCAGGCAGCACGCAAGGTGTCGCGCAGGTGATGAAGGAATCCGGCCTGCCGTCGAAGGGCGTGCACGGCGGCGGCTTCGATCTGCTGCCGACCACGATCCAGCTCATCAAGGATGGCTTCCTCGACTTCACGATCGACCAGCAACCGTACGTGCAGGGTTTCTATACGGTGATGGAGGCGTTCGTGTTCCTCGCGTCAGGCGGACTGGTGGGACCAGCCGATATCAACACCGGCCTGAAATTCGTCACCAAAGAAACCGTCGACCCCTATCTGAATACGTCGACGCGTTATGAAGGCAAGACCACCAAGCCGCAAATCGTTCCGATGTCCGGCGCAATCCGATCGTGATGAATACAGCGAACGAGAGCAGCAAGGTCAAGGCGGCCCGTGCGCCCCGGCGCGCGGGCAGCACATTCGCGTCGCACTGGGCGGCCGAATTGCGCATCCTGCTGGTGGCCGTGCTGCTGGCTGCCTATTTCGAATTCGCCAACCACGATTTCCTGCTGACGAACGCAAGCCTCGTCAACCTGTCGCAGTTCATCGCGCCCGTTGCGATCATTGCGTTCGGCGAAATCATGTTGATGATAGGCGGCGACATCGATCTGTCGGCCGGTATGGTGTTCGCGTTCGCGCCGTTCATGATGGTGTTCGCGAATGACGCGGGCGCGCCGATGTGGCTCGCCGTGATCGCGGGGCTCGTCGCCGCGGCGATCATAGGCTTCGTCAATGGCGCCGTGACGGTATGGCTGCGGCTGCCCTCCTTCGTCACCACACTCGGTACGCTGTTTCTCATCAACGGCATTACGCTCACGGTTTCGCGCGGCACGCCTGCGCCCACGCCAGGATCGCCCGCATTTTCCGCGATCATGGGCGCTTGGGGCTACAGCGAGATCATCTGGACCGTGGCGGTCGCCTTCCTGATGCATGTATTGCTGCGGCATACCCGCTGGGGCCTGCATACCCAGGCGGCGGGCGCGAATCCGATTGGCGCGAGCGAGGCCGGCATACATGTGAACAGACTGCGTCTCGGCAATTTCATCCTCGCCGCGGTGCTCGCGGGTCTGACAGGCATTCTCGAAGCGTTCCGCATTACCTCGATCGATCCGCAGGCGGGTGGCAACCAGATCATGTTCCTTGCGGTGGCGGCCGCGGTGATCGGCGGCACGCCGCTCACGGGCGGCTCGGGCACGATCGTCGGCGGGCTGATCGGCGCAGCGGTGCTCGGTATTCTCAACGACGGCTTTACGCTCATCGGCATCAACGCGTTCACGTTCAACATCATCCTCGGCGCTGCGATTCTGGCGGCGATGATCTTCAACATCCACGTCGGGCGGATTCGCCGCAAGGCAGGACGCTAATGGACGAACCTCAGACGGCCTTTCCCGGCGCGAGCGCCCCACCCGGCACGACGCGCGATGCCCCGCGCGCCGTGCGCGGCGAGGGCCTCGTCAAACGTTTCGGCGCGGTGACCGCGCTCGACGGCGTATCGCTCTCGCTCGGCAAGGGCGAAATCCTCGGCATACTCGGCGATAACGGCGCGGGTAAATCGACACTCGTCAAGATTCTGACGGGCTATCACCAGCAAACGGGCGGCAAGCTCTTTATCGACGGCCAGGAGACGCTGCTGCGCTCCGTCGATCATGCGCGGTCGCTCGGCATCGAATGCGTGTATCAGGATCTCGCGCTGGCGAACTCGCTGAGCATTTATCACAACATGTTCCTGAACCGCGAGATCGTGCGACGCGGACCGTTCAAGCTGCTCGATCACAAGAAGATGCGCGAGCGCGCGGCGCAATGTCTCGACGATATCGGCGTCCACGTGCCTTCGGTGGAATTACCCGTCGAACGGCTTTCGGGCGGACAGCGTCAGGCTATCGCCGTCGCACGCGCCGTGCACTCCAATGCGAAGATCCTGCTGCTCGACGAGCCGCTCGCGGCGATGGGCGCACGCGAGGCGGGTCTCATCATCGATCTGTTGATGCGTCTGAAGGAAAAGGGCGGCCTGTCCATCATCATGATCATGCACAACTACGCGCAGACGCTTGATATCGCCGATCGCATCATGTTGATGCAGCGCGGCCGTGTGACGTACGAGCAGAAGAGCGCATTGACTTCCGTGACGGAACTGATGGATATCGTGCGGCGAGAGTATCGGGCGATGCGTGCCGCGGGTTCGTAATGAGACCCTTGGCAACATTCCTGCAATGAGTCTGTTTCGCGCGCTCTCGCCCTTGCCCTCGCTCGTGCCCAACAATCAGTTCGCCTGAATCAGGCCGCGTTGCGCCAGATTCCGGTACAGCGCGCGCACGCCGAACGTCCAGGGGGTCACCTCTGTGCTCAACCGGACGGTATTCACGAGCGCACCCAGTTCGCGCGCCGAGATGGTGACCGTGTCGCCGAGATGATGGGTAAAACCACCGCCCGGCGTATCGCGATCCTTGATTGGCGAAAACATCGTACCGAGGAACAGCATGAAGCCGTCGGGATACTGATGATGACGCCCCCACGTCTGCGACACGAGATCCAGCGGATCGCGGCTGATCTCGCTCATGTGGCTCACGCCGTCGAGCACGAAATCGTCGTCAGCCCCTTCTACGCGCAGGCTCACACTGGTAGTGCGCACGGTATCGAGACTGAACGTGTCGTCAAAGAGGCGGATGAACGGTCCGATCGAGCACGACGCGTTGTTGTCCTTGCATTTGCCGAGCAGCAGCGCCGAGCGGCCTTCGATATCACGCAGGTTGACGTCGTTACCCAATGTCGCGCCAACGATTTCCCCGCGGCTATTGACGGCGAGCACGATTTCCGGCTCCGGATTGTTCCAGGTCGATGCCGCCAGCAAACCGATGTCTGCTCCGAGGCCGACAGCCGACATCGGTTGCGACTTCGAGAAAACCTCCGCGTCCGGCCCGATGCCCACTTCCATGTACTGCGACCACGCGCCGCGCCGCTCGAGTTCAGCCTTGAGCTTCATCGCCGCTTCGGAGCCTGGCCGGATCTTCGACAGGTCGGTGCCGATCGTCGCGGCGATGGTGGCGCGCACTTCCTGCGCTTTGGCAGGATCGCCGCCCGCCTGCTCCTCGATGACGCGCTCAATCAGGCTGACAGCGAATGTCACGCCGCATGCCTTGATGGCCTGCACGTCATTGGGTGCGAGCAGCCGCGGCGCATCCGCCGGGCCAGCGCGCAAGGTGGCTTCGATCAGCGCTTCCACCGAGCCCAGCGATTCGCCTGACACAGTGCGCGCGAACGCGATGAGATCCTCACGCTCGAACAGGTCAGCCGTCGTCGGCACGCTTGCTGTGATATCCAGCACCTGGCCGCCTCGCACCAGCACCACACACGGTCCTTCGATCTCACCGGCGTGCGTGCTGAACTTACGCCACACGCGGCCGACGAGCAGCGCCTGCTGGAGATCGTTCGGAAGGAAATTGTCAGAGGGAATGGCAGTCATTGGTTGTCTCCTGATCGGGCCGGTTAGTGGGAATGGCGCGGATTGCCGCGCTCCTCGATGACTTTCAGATAAAGCGTAGCAGGCTCGAGGCAACCGCCCGTCGAGAGTTGTCCAACTGTCTTGCGATAAAGCTCCTGCCACGGCGTCTGTGCCTCGGGAATCGTGAAGCTTACGCTTTCACGCCGACGCGCCAGTTCCTGTTCATCCACCAGCACGTTGACCTTGCGGGCATTCAGATCGACACGAATCCGGTCGCCCGTTTGCAGCAGCGCGAGGCCGCCGCCAACGGCTGCTTCCGGCGACATGTTCAAAATCGACGGACTCGCGGACGTGCCGCTCTGGCGTCCGTCCCCAAGCGTCGGCAGCGAGGTGATGCCCTGACGCACCAGTTCTGCCGGCGGCGCCATGTTGACGACTTCCGCGCTGCCGGGGTATCCGACCGTGCCGGCGCCGCGAATCACCAGAATGCAATGCTGGTCGATGTTGAGCGCCGGATCGTTGATGCGCGCGTGGTAATCCTCCGGGCCATCGAACACGATAGCGCGCGCCTCGAAGGTATTCTCTGCGCCCGGCTCACTCAGATACGTCTGGCGGAACGCGTCACCCACCACCGACATCTTCATGATGGCGCTGTCGAAGAAATTGCCCGACAGCACAATGAATCCCGCCCCGTGTTTGAGCGGCTCAGCGGTCGTCCTGATCACCTCGCGATCAGGCTCGGCCGTGCTGTCCGCAATCTCACCCATGGTCCGCCCCGACACCGTCAGACAGTCACGATGCACCATTGCTGCCTTGTCGAGTTCACGCATCACGCCTGGCACGCCGCCAGCGCGGTGGAAGCTCTCGCCAAGATACTCGCCCGCAGGCATGCAGTTGACGATAAGCGGCACCTGCTCGCCTACCCGTTGCCAGTCATCGAGGCTCAACTCGACGCCGATGTGCCGCGCAATCGCAATCAGATGCGGCGGACAGTTGCTCGATGCACCCAATGCAGAGGCCACCACGATGGCGTTCTCGAACGCCTCTTTGGTCATGATGTGCGACGGCCGCACGTCGTCGCGCACGAGGTCCACGATGCGCTTGCCTGTCGCGTACGCCATCTGGCCGCGCTCACGGTACGCCGCGGGGATGCTCGCACAGCCCGGCAGGGACATCCCGAGTGCTTCCGCAAGGCTGTTCATCGACAGCGCCGTGCCCATCGTATTGCAGTGACCGATGGACGGCGACGAGGCCGTGGTCAGCTCCATGAATCCCTCGTAATCAATCTCGCCCGTCGCCAGCAGATTACGCGCATGCCAGATGACCGTGCCCGAGCCGACGCGCTTGCCCTGATGCCAGCCGTCGAGCATCGGGCCGCCAGAAAGAACAATGGCGGGCAGATCGACTGTCGCGGCTGCCATCAGGCAAGCGGGCGTGGTCTTGTCACAACCGGTGGTGAGCACCACGCCGTCGAGCGGAAAACCATGCAGGATTTCGACAAGGCCGAGATACGCAAGATTGCGATCGAGTGCAGCCGTGGGACGGCGGCTCTGCTCGGCCAGCGGATGCACGGGAAATTCCATCGGAATGCCGCCCGCGTCGCGAATGCCCGCCTTCGTGCGTTCGGCCAGTTCGATGTGATGCCGATTGCACGGCGCGAGATCGCTGCCCGTCTGCGCAATGCCGATGATCGGGCGCCCCGACTGCAGTTCTTCACGCGTGAGCCCATAGTTCATGAAACGCTCGACATAGAGCGCGGTCATGTCTGCGTGCGATGGGTCGTCGAACCATTCCTGACTGCGCAGGCGGCGTGCATTGGATGGGGTCATGCTGTACTCCTGTTTCATGGCCCGTCGAAAGATCAACGGGCGCAATTCGTCTCTTGTGCAGATATCGGGTGCCGGCTCGGCGTGCATCCGGCCAACCGCGCAAAGGCTTATCCGCGCATTGTTATCGGTAACATCCATTGATGGTATCACGCGCGAACGCAGCGCGCACTTCGGAAGATACAGACGAAGCTACGCGCTTTCGCGCGCCACGACAGTATAGGCTGCGAGAAGCAGCTCACCGATTCCCCTGGCTTGCCTCTTCCGGGTACAACGTGCTAATTTCGTTACCGATAACATCTGAAACGACGGAAAGCTACGCTCCGATTTGTTATCGGTAACATAATCCAGCCTGATTGTTCTTTTGCGATGAACAGATTGACGCTTGCTCACGCGCCACGCGGGGAATTCGCACGAACAATTTGCACCGTCGTAGCGCTCAAGAAATGAAAAACGGAGACATTCCAATGCCGACAATCGCTCAGACCGCAGCGTCGCCCGCTACGGTCAATGAAACTGAAGAACAGCTATACCGCAAGGTTCTGAAGCGCATTCTTCCCCTTCTGCTGCTGTGTTATGTGGTGGCTTACCTCGATCGCGTGAACGTCGGCTTCGCGAAATTGCAGATGCTCGATTCACTGGGGCTGAGCGACGCCGTGTACGCCGTCGGCGCAAGCATCTTCTTCTGGGGCTATTTCCTGTTCGAAATGCCCAGCAATCTGCTTCTACATCGCTATGGCGCTCGTTTCTGGATCGCACGCATCATGGTGTCGTGGGGCATCGTTTCTTCTTCTCTCGCTTTCATCGCACCGCTTGCCAGCTTCTTTCATGTGCAAACGTCCACGATGTTCTACATCCTGCGCTTCCTGCTGGGTGTCTGTGAGGCAGGCTTCTTCCCCGGCATCATCCTTTACATGAATTACTGGTTCCCCGCGCGGCGCCAGAGTATCGCCATGTCTGGATTCCTGATCGCTATTCCAGTGAGCCTGACGCTGGGCGGTGTGATCTCTGGCTGGCTGATGGAAAACACACACGGCGCGTTCGGCATGGACGGTTGGCAATGGATGCTGCTGGTCGAGGGCATTCCATCGATCCTCGTCGCGTTCCTCGTACTTTTCCGCATGGGCGACGGTATCCAGTCGGCAACATGGCTGACGGCAGCCGAGAAAGCACTGCTCCAGAAGAACCTCGAACAGGAAAGCGCAAAGAAAACTCACAGCATTCGCGCAGCACTCAAGAGTCCGCGTGTGTGGCTGTTGACCTTCATTCTGCTCACGTTCAACACGGGCTTCTATGGTCTCGCGTTCTGGCTGCCGTCGATTATCAAGGCCTCCGGTGTCAAGAGCACATTCAATATCGGCTTGCTGACGGCCATTCCGTATCTGAGCGCTGTGGTCGCGATGATCTGGAATGCGCGCCACTCGCGCAAGACAGGCGAGCGCCGGTTGCACGCAGCCATTCCCGCGTGCATCGGTGGCAATGGCCTGATCCTCAGCGCCCCCTTCGCGAACAATGTGCCCCTGTCTATCCTCTTCCTGACGATTGCCACCTGCGCAATCCTCGGTCTGATGCCAATCTTCTGGACCTTTCCGGGTCAGATTCTTTCGGGCACGGCAGCCGCGGCAGGCATTGCTCTCATCAACTCCGTCGGCAACCTTTCCGGCTACACAGGTTCGATGATTACAAGCGTAGCCAAGGACATGACGGGCAATATCAACAATGGCACTTACGCACTCGGGGCCCGCCTGCTCATCAGCTGCGTGCTCATCCTCTCGATTCCGAAGAGCATGCTGAACAACGACCAGGCCTGACAGGAACAGGCATCCCGCACGCGCCCGGAGCACTGGCTACGGGTGCGTTGCTTGCATCTGCAACTTCATTTCGATGCCGATGGAACGGACGGGCACTAAAAAAGCACTCATCCGATACAACGCTCCTCACGCATCCTTGTCCACGCCCTTCCGATACACGCCAGGTGAGTTTCCAGTCCATTTCTTGAAGGACCGGCGAAAGCTCGCTGCGTCCGAAAACCCGATGCGCTCGGCGACCTGATCAATGGGAAGCCGCGTATTTTCCAGAAACTCGATGGCAAGCGACCGGCGAACATCGTTCAACAAGGTCTGATACGAGTAGTTATCGTCGGCCAGCCGTCGATGCAAGGTTCGCAGTGACATGCCGAGCTGTGCAGCCATTTTCTCTGCGGATGGGAACACGCCTGGCGCGTTCAGGCAGGCCATGCGGATCTGCCTCGGCAATTCGGGAATGCCATCCCGTTCTTCGAGAATGCGATCGCAAAGCTGCTGGCAGATTTGCGCAGTAATGGGATTCGCATTGGGACACGGACGATCCAGTACATGCACGTCGAAATGCCACTCCATCGTGTCTGCGCCGAACTCAACGGGACAGGCGAACATCCTTTCGTAATTTCGCCAGTGTGGCGGCGCAGGATATGCCATGACCATCCGCTTCGAAGGGAAAGGCGCTTCCAGCACCCGGCTGAACAATACCGTCATCGAGCTTCGCCAGAATTCGGCGACAAACGGCAGCATGTCACCCAGCGATGCGAGTCCGTGACTGCTCAGAATGGCCGTATCGCCTTCTGTTGAATAGCGGATCTGCAAGACCGCGCCGGCCATCCGGACATTCTCGACGCTGAATTTGAGGGCGTCTCCAAAGGTCGTACTGCTGACCATCGCATAGCCGTATATGCCAAAGTCACTGATCCTCTGACGCGCCCCCGCAAGCAAGCCGACATCTGCTCGTGTTGCGAGCCGTTGGGCGTTTCGATAAATGGCGAGACGCTGGCGATGCGAAATTCTTGCCTGCGAATCCTCCAACTGGTTCGCATGGACACCCGTGTGCGCGAACAGTTTGTTGACGGACACGCCCTCTGCGGCCAGTTCTGCGGCAAGCGCGGCCAGGCCAAGAAGACTTTGAGTCGGCGCATCGAGATCCGGATGCAACGGCGTAATGATTTTCGGGGGACGCACGATATGTCTCGCTCCAGTTGCGAACAATGCTCGCATATTTTCCCGAACTTCGTCGAGCGCGGTTGGCACACTTTGACGCGTCAATTGGCAGGGTTGAACGTTGCCGCCAAAAGGGCTCGCTGAGATAGTAACCATCAACGGCACACGCCGGAAAATAGATGGAGACAAGCCTTGAAGCCCTCAATTACCTCCGCCCTGACGCGTTCGACATCCCCCCATCCACGCTTATCCGAAGTCGAAAATTGGCGCGATTCGCCCCATGCGGCGATGCAACACGTCCGATGATTTCCGTTGGCGGCATTCGCAGCACACGTCAGTGACAGGCTCGCCTGCTCGACCCCCTCCGCTCCCGCAGCGCGGCATGACCTGACTGAAGCACATGACTTATCGCACATTGCAGAGAGAACCATGACCACAGTAAAGATTGAGATGGACGGCGCCGTCGGAATCGTTTCGCTCGCCAAGCCACCGCATAACCTGATCGACGACGCGATGATCGCGGATCTGCTGGCCGCATATCGCTGTGTCGTCGCCGATGGCGCCCGCGCGATCATCCTCAAGAGTGACATGCGGCACTTTTCCGCCGGCGCAGAGATGCGTTCCTTCACGAATGGCGAAACGATGATCCAGCACAACGCCGATCAATTCCTCGAATTCCTCGACGTGCTGGAGAACGCCCCCGTTCCGACCGTCGCCGCCGTTCACGGCGCCGCGCTGGGCGGCGGGCTCGAGCTGGCGCTCACCTGCGACATGATCGTGGCCGCGGACACGGCCTACTTTGGTCAGGTCGAGAACATCGTGGGCCTGATCCCGCTGCTCGGCGGCACACAACGACTCGTTCAGCGAGCAGGTGTCGTGCGCGCCAAGGAAATCGCGTTGATCGGGCGACGGCATTCGGCGGAGTCATTCGAACGCTGGGGCATCATCAATCATGTCGTGCCCGAAGCGGAACTCCAGACAGCGGCCCTGTCGTTCGCCCGCCAACTGGCGGCAGGCCCGACCAAAGTCCTCAACGGCATCAAGCAGCAGGCCAATCTCGCGGCCAATGGCGGCGTGCGCAGCGCTGACCTGGAACAGATCAACCTCAACAACATGATCTGGAAGACGGGCGATCGCGAACGCGGTTTCGCCTCGTTCTTTGCGACGGGGCCCGCCACTGCCGAATTCAAGGGAGACTGATCATGTCAGCACCGCTCGAAGGTATTCGTGTGATCGATTTCACGCGCGTGCTGGCCGGACCGCATTGCACCAAAACACTCCTCGATCTCGGCGCCACTGTGACCAAGATCGAACCGCCTTCCGGCGATATTGGTCGCGTGAGCATGCCGCATATCGGCGACATGTCGCTGTATTACGTGCAGCAGAACGCCGGCAAGCGCAACGTGAGCCTCGCTCTCAACTTTCCAGAGGCTCGCGCAATCATGATCGACATGTGTCGCGACGCCGACATCATCGTCGAAAATTTTCGGCCAGGAACGCTCGACCGTTTTGGACTCGGCTACGAGCAGGTGCGCGCGTTCAATCCGTCCGTGATCTACGCGTCGTTGAGTGGCTATGGGCAATCGACCTCATGGCGCAACCGGCCTGCGTTCGCGCCGACGGTGCAGGCGGAGTCGGGACTGACGGACATCGTCCAGCATCATTTCGGCGATGCGCTGACGGAAGTCCGCAACGACGCATGCAGCCACGCCGACATGTACACGGGACTTCACGGCGTCATCGGCATCCTGGCCGCGCTTGCGCATCGCGCGCGAACAGGCGAAGGGCAACACGTCGATGTGTCGATGGCGGCCACCATGTTGTCGGTGAACGAACGCGTAGGCGCGCAACTGTCGGAAATCGACACCGACGGCGAGCCGATCATTCTTTCGGCACCCGATTCGCACATCTTCGATCTGCCCGACGGACGCCAGCTCACTATCGCAGGCAGCCCGATCTACACGCCGATGTTCGCGCGTTACTGCGCGATGATGCGCCGCAACGATCTGCTGAGCGATCCTCGCTTTGGCACCGCGCTGTTGCGGCGGCAGAACATTGCAGATTTGCTGACCGAAGTTCGCGCGTGGATTCTCACGTGCAACGCTCTCGACCTTCTGCAGACGCAGGTCAGCGAAGCGGGACTGGCGATCGGCGTGGTCCGCAGCGTCAATGAGTTCGCCGAATCCGAGTGGGTGCAGGAATGGGGTGCGTTAGTCGATGTCGACGACAGATCGGGCGGCACGACACGCATGCCCGGCGCGCCCTGGCATTTCAGCCAGTCAGAACTGCCGCAGCCGGGCAGCCCCGCTTTCCAGGGCGAGCATAACGCCGAGGTGCTTGCCGAGCGCCAGCTCAGCGCCGCGTTCATCCGCGATTTGCAGGAGCGCGGAATACTTCTCAGCCGCCCGGGCCCCACGCGCCCGTTCGACTGAATGTCGATGCCTTGATGCGCGCGGCTCGCGCCTGACTACGAATGAATCGAGACGAACATGCAACACACACTGAATCAGACTCATGATCCCGCTGCACGCAGTTGGGTCGACTCAGCCAATGCAGAAGCAGGCGATTTCCCCATTCAGAACCTGCCGTTTTCGGTTTTCCGCAGAAGAGATGCCGATAAGACGTTTCGAGGCGCGGTCGCCATCGGCGATCAGGTCGTCGACATCGCTGCATGGGCGTCTCGTGCCGGTCTGGAAGGAATGGCGGGCGAGGCCGCGCGAGCATGCGCGCAGCCCGTGCTCAATGCGTTTTTCTCGATGGGCCCTTCCGCATGGCGCGCATTGCGCCATGCGCTGTTCGCTGCACTTCATGAGCGTGCCTCTTCCAGGGATCGTGCGGCAATCGACGCATCGTTGATCCCGCAAGCGGAAGTGGAATACACCCTGCCTGCGCAGATCGGTGACTACACGGACTTCTACACCTCGATTCATCACGCGACCAATATCAGCAAGCTCCTCGGCTTGAACGGTGTCAGCCCCAACTTCAAGTCGATACCCATCGCGTATCACGGCCGGGTTTCGAGCATCGCAACAAGTGGCCAGCGATTCCATCGCCCGATGGGTCAAATCATGCTTCCAGGTGAAGAGGCGCCGATCTTCTCGCCATCGCGCAAGCTGGATTACGAACTCGAACTCGGCATCTACGTTGGACAAGGCAATGCGGCTGGCGAACCGATCCATCTCGATCAGGCCGACAGCCATGTATTCGGACTGTGTCTGCTCAACGACTGGTCCGCACGCGATATCCAGGCGTGGGAGATGCAGCCATTAGGACCGTTTCTGGCAAAGAACTTTGCCACCACGATCTCGCCGTGGATCGTGACGATGGAGGCACTGGCGCCCTTCAGGCTTCCCCTGTCTCGCCCGGACGCGGATGGCAAGCCGCTGCCTTATCTGGATTCGGACCATAACAGCACGACGGGCGCCATCGATATCCAGTTGGAGGTCTACATGGAGACTGCTCATCATCGAGCCGCGAATCTTCCGGCGACGCAACTCTCACACACGAGTTTCAGGCATCAGTACTGGAGCATCGCGCAGATGGTCGCGCATCACGCCATAGGCGGCTGCAATCTGCGACCGGGAGATCTACTTGGCAGCGGCACCATTTCAGGCCCGGAAAGATCGGAGGCAGGCGCGTTGATGGAACTTGCCAGTAACGCAAGCGAACCCGTCACGCTAGGTACGGGCGAACAGCGCAGCTACGTGGAGGATGGCGACGCCATTATTCTGCGCGGCTACTGCGAGAAAGCGGGCTTTGCCCGAATCGGCTTTGGAGAGAGCCGTGGCGAAGTGTTGCCCGCAAAGTGCTAGCGACGACTGCGACACAAGACTGTCAAGAAAGCCTAGAACGGAGGAGACCCGATATGCAATCGATGGAATCAATTAACGCCGAGTTCGAGCGGCAAAACGTGACGAAAGCCGGATCATCCGGCACGTCCCTCGCCGAGAAGACACAGGCGCTCGCAAAGTTTCGCAATCACTTCGTATGGCCGTTGCTCTACATCTCACTGGGGATCTACTTTGGGCTGTTGATCGCCGTGCTGGAGTTTCCTGGCGCGATGTCGTTATCCGTCTACGGCGAACTCAACCTGGGACTGCTCGCGGTGGTCGTTCAGTTCGCGCTCACGATCGCTACCTTCTGGGGCTACTGCGCCTGGGCCGAACGGGCCTACGACCCGAGAGCGGCCGACCTGCTTCGCAGCGCGTCTGCACAACAACCGGACGGTGATCGACATGAATAACCTGATCAATCATGGCGGACTCAGAATCATCGCCTTCGTGGGGTTTATCGGACTCAGCCTTCTTCTGACCGGCTGGAGCACACGCCGATCGCGCGGAACCTCCGGATTTTTCGTGGCAGGACGCAATCTGTCACCTACCCAGAACGGCCTCGCGCTGGCGGGAGACTTCATGTCCGCAGGTTCGTTCCTTGGCGTGACGGGCCTTGTTTCACTGTTCGGATTCGATGGCGTCGTCTATCAGGTCGGCTTTATCGCAGGCTGGATCATGATCATGCTGATCGTCGCCGAGCCAGTGAGAAACTGCGGAAAGTACACGCTCTCGGATGTCGTCGCACTTCGTTTGCGCAGCCGTGGCGTGAGGGCGGCGACGTCGGGCTCTTCATTGATCATTTCGTTAGCCTATCTGCTCGCGCAACTCGTCGGCGCTGGCGCGCTGGCCAGTCTGCTATTGCCGATCGGACCCGACGCCGCGATCGTGCTGATCGGCGTACTCATGATCGCGTATGTGCTGTTGGGCGGGATGGTGGCCGCGACGTACGTGCAGATCGTCAAGGCCATCCTCGTCTGGACTGCGGGCGCGGTGCTCGTGGTGCTTGCTCTGGTGCATTTCTCCTTCGACGTTGGCGCCCTGTTCAACAAGGCACGCCTGTCGTCGTTGCATCCTGCGCAGTACCTGGTGCCCGGTGGCTACTTCAAGGACCCGCTAGATACGTTGTCGCTCACGCTCGCGCTCGCGTTGGGCACAGCCGGCCTGCCGCACGTCATGACCCGCTTCTACACGGTGCCGTCCGCTGTCGCGGCGAGACAGTCGGCGAAAATCGGCCTGATCGTGATGACGTCCTTTGCGTTCATGATGATCCTGCTCGGATTTTCGGCCACTGCGATCGTCGGACCGGCGGCGATTCTCGCGACGCACAGCTCCGGCAACAGCGCCATCACGTTGCTCGCCACGACGCTTGGCGGCGGTGCGGGTTCGATCGGCGGCGAACTGCTGCTCGCTTGCGTTTCGGCAATTGCATTCGCGACCATTCTTGCCGTCGTGTCGGGGATCATGATCTCCTCGGCTTCGACCATCTCTCATGACATTTTCGGTCATCTGTTCCCGGCTTCGCGCGACAAGGAACGTCTGCAGGTCGTGATCGCGAAGATCGCCACGATAGTCTTCGGTATCGCTGCGATGGGATTGGCGTTGCTCGTGAAGAGCTTCAACGTCGCGTTTCTCGTCGGACTCGCGTTTGCCATCGCGGCGAGCGCAAACCTGCCCGTGATTCTCTTCTCGATGTACTGGCGGCGGTTTACGGATCGAGGCGCAGTAGCCGCAGTCATCGCCGGCACGCTTTCTTCGATTGGCCTCGTGCTTCTGGGACCGGCCGTCATCGGAGCGAAAGGCATCATCTTCAAGGACGCCACGCCGCCGTTCTGGCTCTCGAATCCCGGTCTCTTCAGCATTCCCGTGGGTTTTATCGCGGGCTGGATCGGATCGGTCACGACACGTCGACACATTGGCGACGCGTCCTTCGATGCGCAGCAACTTCGCATGCTAAGCGGCCTTGGAGCGGAGGCAGCGTCGAAGCACTGACGCGAGAAACTTCAACCCAACTATCGATCCATCGATCCAACAAGGAGACACCCAGTGATTCGCTTATGTACTACCGCTTCACGCTTTGCCCTGTCCACGGCAGCCTTTGCAGCGATCAGCGTGAGCGCGTTCTGTGCGCCCGCGACGGCAGCGACCGTCGAGGTATCGGAAACAAAGACGATTATCGATCATGTGACCGTTTCGTCCAGCAAGCCTTACGCGCTCGTTAAACAGGATCTCGAGAGCCGTCTTGGGCGACTCGACGATCACATCCGCACTCTGCTGAAGCAGGACAAGGTCGACGAATTGCGCACTGCCCTTCAAAAAGCCGCTGGCAATGACGGGCTGGTGATTCACTACATCGGGCCGCATGGCGACTGGCTCACGTTGAAAGGACAGCGCAAAAACGGTACCGAGTATTTCACCGGCAACATTCTCACTGCGACTGAAATGACCAGCGTCAATATGGCGGCGGGACTGTACGCACCGTTGCGCATCATGGTCTACGAGAACGCACAGGGCGGCACGACAATCGAGTACGATAAGCCGTCGACCCAACTCAGCCAGTTCCACAGCGCCCAGATCGACGTTCAGGGCCGTTCACTCGACGATCGGCTGGCCAAGCTTTGTGCTGCGGTACTGCAATAGAAACGCAAGCGCTGGCGGACAGCGCTATCAAACCCGCTCCTGCTTTGTGTTTTGTTCCTGTCATCACTCTTAGCCGAACATGAATATATCCGAACGCCTTGCACGAGCGGGCCTCACATTGCCGCCGCCCATCGACCCGCTCGGCTCGTATCGAACGGTCTCCATTTCGGGGAATCAACTCTATGTCTCCGGCCTCGGGCCCTTCGAAGATAACAAGCCAATCGTCGGAATAGTCGGTGACGATGTGTCTCTCGAAAGGGCTCTGCACGCGGCGCGTCTGACGATGCTGATGATCCTGGCATGCGTCGATCAGGCATGCGGTCTCGACAACATCGAAAGATGCAGCCGACTGACAGTCTATGTGCGTGCTGAACAGTCGTTCACCCAGCACCCCCAAGTAGCCAATGGCGCCAGTGACGTCTTGCTAAGCTTGTTTGGGCAGGACAAGCTTCCGGCTCGAAGTGCGCTCGGTGTCTATACCTTGCCGATGGGCATCCCGGTCGAGATCGACAGCATCTTCGAGTTGAAACAATAAAGATGGGCCGATCAGACACGGGAGTACCCATCCAGGCATCGCCTCACGCCGGACGTTCAAACGTGCCAGGACTCGTAGGCGTCGCCTTCCAGGCTTCGGTGCGCTCACTCGTCGCGCGCTCCAGCGCGTCCTTCACGCCTTGCACATCGAAATCGCCGGTATAGACAGGCGAGCCGGGCTGCTGCCTCCATGAGTCAGCGATCGTACCCGCATCGACGGGATCGAAGCCGATCTGATCGACGAGTTTGAATACGACTTCCTTCGCCTTTGGATCATCGCCTGCTACGGGCAGCGCGATGCGGCCCTGTGTGCCGGCAGGCTTGCCCATCCCTTCGAGGTGCGATGCGTAAATATTGTTGAAAGCCTTGACGACGGCGTGACCAATCTCTGCCTCGACCCATTGGCTTTCGGTCGCGCCCTTCTCGATGCCGTCGATGCGCCCATCGCGTTGACGAGGGTAATAGTTTCCCGTGTCCACGACGACAGCCGACGGCTTTGCTCCCTCGAACAAACCTTTCGGCAAATCCGTCACTCTGGCTTGCGGAATCGTCACGACGATCACGTCCGCGTCTCTGACGATATCCTGCACGTCGCTTGCCATTGCGCCCGTTTCCTTCGCAATCTCCGACAACGATGCCGCTCCGCGCGAGTTCGCGACTCGTACGGCATGCCCGTTTTCAACGAAACGGCGTGCGAGTACTTTGCCGATGTTTCCGGCTCCGATAATGCTGATATTCATAACGACCTCTCAAACGTTTCTTCAGGCGACGGAATAGCCAGCGTCCGCAAGCAGCGCGTGACCGGACACATAAGACGCGTCATCGGATGCGAGGAACGCGACGACCGTCGCCATTTCCTCTGCGGAACCGAAGCGTCCCGCCGGCGTACCGGCGGCGAATGCATGCTGCGCTTCGACCGACGGCCAGATGCCGCGATGATGAAACGGCGTCTCGATCAGCCCGGGACACAGCGCGTTGACACGCACGCCGCGTTTGAACCATTCGATCGATGCCGTCTTCGTGATTCCGATCACAGCATGTTTTGTGCCGATATAGAGCGACGCGTTTTCGAACCCGATGACTCCACCCATCGACGCATTGTTAATAATGCTGCCAAAACCCTGCTTCAGCATGACTTCGGCTTCATATTTCATGCTGTTGAACACGCCACGCACGTTGGGTTCGAACACCATGTCGAAGCGTTCATTATTCTGTTCCACGAGCGGCGCGAACACGCCTTCCGTGCCTGCATTATTGAACGCGATGTCGAGCTTGCCGTATGTATCGACCGCGAGCCGCACCATCGCGGCGATCTCCTCCTCTTTCGTCACATCGACGACGAGCGAGGTCGCTTCGCCGCCTGCCGCAGTGATCGCGGCCACGACTTCATCCAGTTCCGTTTGACGTCGCGCCGTCGCAACCACTTTCGCACCTCGTTGTGCGAGCAGGATCGCCGTCGCCTTGCCAATGCCGGAACTCGCGCCCGTGACAAGCGCGACCTTCCCTTCCAGTTGACGGAAATGGCTGCCATTTTTCGTAGTATCGGATGTGTTCATGATGTTCTCCAGTTGAGTCGCGGCTTGGCCGCATGCAATGAATTATGGGCAGCAGCGACGTCGAAGAGAATGGCCTGACGGGGCATTCAAAATTCCCTCTCGGGGAACAATTGTGCTATTGCTCCGCTGCGCTAAGATGCACCGACGGCATCGACGGACAGAACCCCATACCATGGACAACCAGATCGAACTCATCCGCATCTTCACAGCGGCGGCGCAGTCGGACAGTTTCCGCGAGACGGCGGCCCGCCTCGGCACGTCGCCCCAGGTCGTCACGCGTGCGATCCAGCAACTCGAAGAACGGCTCGGCGAAACGCTGTTTCATCGCAGCACGCGCAGCGTACGCATCACGACTTTCGGGAAGGCGTTTGCCGTGCGTGCGCACGCGCTCCTGCAGTCCGTCGATGATCTGTTCGAAGTGAGCAGCGATCAGAAGAGTTCAACCAGCGGCATAGTCCGCGTCACCGCCCCGGGCGGACTCGGCAGACGTTATATCGCCCCGGTGCTGACGCACTTGATGGAAGAGCATCCTGGCATCGTCATCGACATGCGCCTGTCGGACACGCTGTCGTCCGTCGTCGACGAGCAGATCGACATAGGCGTGCGCGCCGGCTTCATTACGGATGGCCGCTTCATCGCGCGGCGCGTCGGCGCGCTGCCGATTCACACTGTCGCAGCACCGCGACTGCTCGATACGACCGGTGTGCCGAAGAACGTCGACGCTTTGCTCGGCATGCCGCTGACCGCGCTGATCGAGCGCAGCACCGGCCGTGCGTGGCCATGGACGTTTCGTCACAATCGCCAGCTTGTCCCGCCGCTGCCGGCGCTCGTCACCGACGATCCCGAGGTTGAAGTGCTCGGCTGCATAGCGGCGCGCGGTATCAGCCAATGTTCGGAGTACCTCGTGCGCGAGGCACTGGCGGACGGCCGGCTCGTACGGGTGCTACCGCGCAGCGATCCCGACCCGTGGAATCTCTATGTCTACCGGCCGCAGCGCGGTCCCGTCCCGAGGCGTGTGCGGTTGGTCTTTGACGCGTTGGTCAAAGCACTTGCGTTGACAGCTTGCAGGAATTGATGGAGATGGGTGAATGTCCATGTCCGGACTGCGTGCAGCATTCCGTCATCGACATCGCAGGCATGAACCCTAAACTGCCATTCGACTTTTCGACCACGCTGTTTTATTCCGCCGACGGAACCTTGCTGGCCGCGCATCTGGGTCCGTTCTCGCGCGCCACCTTCGAGCGCGCGATCGAAACGCTCTATCCGGCCGCGACTGCCGCAAGCGCGCATTGACCTGACCTAACGCCCTGTTGCATAGCGCCGGCAATGCTCGAGATAGCCGGCTTCGTGGCTGCTCACGAGTTGCACGATGCTGTTCCAGAGCCAGAGCGGGGCGTCGATGGTCTTCGAACGGTTGCGCCGCAATTCACCAAGCCAGCCTTTGCGCGTCGCCTTGTCCATCTGCCGCGCGTGCGCCCGTCCGACAACCGCGGCAAGATAGTGCGATACCTTCATCGAATCGTCCTTGTCGAGCTGATCGATCTCCAGTTTCAGATCCTGTGGCAGCAGTTCACGAATCACCACGGCACGATCCAGCAAACGCGCCGCGCGCATGCGCTCGCCCAGAAACGGCGAAAGATGCCGTGCGCCTTCCACCACTCGTTGCGCGTTGTCACGCGGCATCGTCACGTTTTCATAGCGTGGCGCGGCCGCCTTCACGCCTTCCTTGATGTCCATCAGACACAGATCGTCCCCTTCGACCACGCCGCCATCGACGTCGAGCAGAACCGCGTAGCGCAGACGTCCGAGCGAACTGCATCCCTTGACCCAGTACGCTGCGTCGAGCACCTCGACGTCGCCCGCGTCGCGCCGGCCTTTCAGTGACGTCGGCAGGCTGGCAATCGCCTCGTCGCGAAAGAGCGCATCGATCTCCTTGCACTCCCGCTTCGTGAGCGGCCAGAAGCGCTTGCCGAGCGGAATTGTGGGCTTCAGGTCGTCGATGCGCTCACGCGCCAGGTGTTGCCACGAACGGCGCACGGCTTCTTTCATCACGACGTGCACGGGTTCGGGACGAGCGAGACGATCAGACGCCTTCGCGCCGTGTGCAAAGGCGGATTCGTAGCCCGCCGCCAGCGCTTCCATCATGCGAACGACGTGTAACCCGGATAACGACGAGCCGCGCGCCGCCGTCGCGAGCGACAGACCGAGGCGCACGAGGTCATGAGCCGGATTGCCGATCACTGTCTGATCGAGATCGCGAATCTGTATCTCGACTTCGCCATTCGCGTTGGCCACGGGACCGAGATTGCCCGTGTGGCAATCTCCACAGATCCAGATGGCGGGACCGTGCGGCAATGAATCGCCGTTGGTTTCGATGGCCCATTCGTAGAACTGTTCGGTGTTGCCGCGCACATACGCGTGCGGCGACCGCGCCATTTTCAGGCGACGTTGCTCCGTCAGCACTGTCTGGCGATCGTGCGGTTCCGACGGGGCTTTGATTGACTTGTCGTTCTTCGCCATTGTTTTCCGTTCCGAGTGCGCAGTAGATAAGCGGAAGACAATGTCAGCAGGGGACGTGCCTTGAACTTGCAGATGGCTTACGTGCAGTGGTCAATTCGTTGATTGCGCTGGATGTCGGCGTAAGGGGATGGGGACTTTCGACCCACAGCAGTCAATACGCACCCCAAACGTCAGGATGGCCGCTTTTAAAGGTACAGCGGTCATACTTACTGTCGGGTCGCTTGATTACTCAAAGCCACTGCGGTCGTTGTCCCCCGATGTTGTTCCACACTTGACAAACGGTCCCTTACGAGCGCCACCGGGAAGAATGGAGGCACCGGGAATCATTGCCAGTCGC
Organism: Paraburkholderia sp. C35; assembly: GCF_003121405.1. Classification (GTDB taxonomy): domain Bacteria; phylum Pseudomonadota; class Gammaproteobacteria; order Burkholderiales; family Burkholderiaceae; genus Paraburkholderia. The sequence continues at coordinate 207,308 of NZ_QBUY01000001.1, forward strand.
AACTACCTGTGTCAGTCGCAGCGCCGGACTTCAATCCAAACGCAGTTCTCTTGCCGCTTTTCCTGTTGATATAAACCATCGACGGGACCATCGTTCCCTGACTTACCATTTGATATTCACCCGTGACCTGCTTTCCGTAGACCTCGATCCACGTCGTGGTAATTTCATCAGGCGCATTCTTGTCAAGTGTTTCCGATGTTGATTCCGCCAGTATCAACGGGATGGTTTGCCGGGAGTTTTGATACTTGACGAACCCCCACGACAACTTGCTCGACGAATCAGAATACGTCTGCAGTTCGAAATTGGTTGATTTCGCCCCGCCTGAACCAAAGCAAAACGTGTCGTGACTGATTTCCGCATGAGCGATCAAAGGAACGAAAAGCAAAGTGGCCGTAGAAATTAGTGCCTTCATAGATATCATGGAATCAAGGTTTTTGCAGTGTCAAAAAAGCATCGATTGTGTGTTGGGTAGCATAGAACTTTGTCTTGATCTTCGGATGCGGCGGATTTCCCGTCATGACGACATGCGGTGGATTGCCGGCCGTTACCGCTACCGGTTGCCCTTGCGCGTCAAGAACAGGTTCCTTCGCACTATTGCGCCGCCAAACGAACGTAAGTGGAGTCGTACTGCCTGAGAATACATCGTCGAGCAATGCATTCCGCAAATAGAGAACGGCCTGCAACCTGACATCGTAGCCATTCAGATTCTCAATGCTTACGTTGCCGTTGACATCCCTGCTGACTGCGGCGGCGTCATCCTGAGTGACACCCGCGTCCATGTGACGGAGCATGCCAGACCGATTCGCCACATAGAAGCAGGAACTGTCGACACAGTTTTCCTTGTTGCTATCACCATCGTTATTGCGAGCGATTAGCGCATTCGGGTCCCAGCCAAGCTGGGAAAACGTAGCGGGAACAGCAGTACCCGTCGGAAATTTTCGAAACTCGCCGTAAGGCTTGTAGTTCTCCAGGTGCGTCAACTGAATCAGGCCGCGACCATAGTAAGGGTTGTACGAGGCATGCTCGCCGCCGAGTTCCTTGACGTAGTGAAGACTGTCCGTTTCTGGCACGACGTGCGCAAAAAAATGGGCTAAACGCTGTCGGCTGGCCGATACACCGTATTTCCTGGTACCTTTGTTGAACGCCAAAACCCACTCACCGGCACGGCTTCTCGCGGTGCTCCATCGCGTCGTCGATTGCGCGAACTGGGTTCCTTGCAGATAAAGCCATTTCGGCGGAAAGCACCTCGCCATTTCATCCGCGCTCAACCAGCCGCATCGCCTGAAATAGCGGATGAACTGCAATGGATGGAAGAACCATAGCTTGTCTTCACTCAAGCCCGTCTTGTCCCAGAACTGGAATTTCTTCAGCAATTCCACGAAGTCGTGATATCCGTCGGGATTCGTGCTCTTCTGCTTCCCATAAAAGCCATCGGGCTCGTTGAGCTTCGCGTAGCGGACATCGTTGTGTGCGCTGTTCCATTCAGTCGGCGCTTCACAAATGAATCCGCGCAGCTGCTCGCGAATGGCAGCATGTCCCTTGACGTAGCTGCTCAATGCATCGTCATCGACAGACTCGTTCGCATTGGTTGCCTGCGGCGCCACATCGACGATCTTTTTTAGTTGATCGACGTCGCACAGTCCGTCGTCGCTGAAGGGCGTGTTGCCTTCGCTGATCTTCTGCCAGCCGGTAAAGAATGGAAAATCGGCATCCGATAGCTTGATGATGCTATCCGCGTTGATGTCGATATATCCCTCCTGCCCTTGCGCGAACGTCACGCGCATCCACGTCGTACGCGGCCCAGGCGCGCTGATGGGATGCGGATTGCCCGCCACGTCAGGCGCAACACCAGTGGGCGTATTGGCTGTGCCGCTGGCCAGCACCGGCTGGTCTGCGAGAATGCGCCCGAATCGCAGCAATTCATAGCCGTCGTTCGGGCCATCCTTATAAAGTTGTGTTGCGCGCGTAATCATGCTGTATTCGTAGCCAGACTCGCTAACTGGCTGCGGCGTCATTAGCGTGCGCACCCCGTCGCTTCCCACCTGCCATGTCGACGTGTATTTCGTGCCCTTGTGAAAATACGATTCGACATGCAGCGCGCCACCCTGATTAGTTCCGCTTTGAAGCGGCTGGAATAGCACACCATGCAGCTTGTTGTGACTGTCCGTGCCTGGCGGCTTCGCGAGGAAGGTCTGATCCGCTGGAATGATGTAGTAGGTATGCCCCCAGCAATCCTTGCCGGTCGGTGTTGCGGGCCCCTTGTTGTCCAACTGGGTGCTGCCGAAATACGCGTTGAAGTCGGCAGGCAGCATGAATACTTCGAAGTGGACATGCATCTGCCCGTGACAGCGCCCGGGCAGCCCCAATACGTCCTTCCGGTAGATCTTCTTTCCGCCGCCAGCCTGGCCGTCCTCGGGTGTAGGTGTGCGCAGGTACTCGGGCAATGTATTCAACTGCACGCCTAGCCCCGTGTATCCATCGAGTTCGAGCAGATGCATGTAGAGCGAATAGAACGTGATCGAACGCCCGTCGCCCGTTTCGGTCGAGTGCTTGATGAGAACGAAGCCGGCATTGCTGTCAGGTGTGCCACTCCCGCCGTCGATTGCTTTCTGACACACGCGATATGCAACAACCTCGCCGTCCGCGATCGCCCTGACGCGTTCGTTCTGCGTCGTGGGCATCAAATGGACGCCCGTGTGCCACCGGCGATCGAAGGCAACAGGATAGATGCCGTGAGCCAGTTCGAACTGGTCGACAGCGTCCATCATAGGATCCAGCACGTTGATGCCGTTCGCTGTCACGCCTGCCGCGGGTAAAAAAGGTGGGCTGATAATCATTATGGCTATCGCGATATGGGATATGCGTTGCTGATTTTCACATCGCCCTGTAGAAGAACGGGAAGAGGCGTCTCAAGATTTGCTGGTCCGGCAAATGAATGCTGCGCACCCTTGATGTCGATTTTTCCAGGCGCGTGAATTTCGATCCCGCCATCCTTGATACGGATATACGCGCCACCCGACGTAAGCAGAATCCCCTGCTACGCCACCGCTTCGATATTTTCCGTGGCGGAAAGCACCTTGAGGTTCTTCTGCGAGGTCATTTCGATGTTGTCCGAATGCGCCTGAATCTCGACTTTGCCCTTGGCCGCGAATAGCTTCATGCCTGCGTTCTGCACGAACAGGCTCAACTTTTCAGCGACGCTGACAATGAGCGACTTGCCAGATGCGATGTGCGCGTTTTGTCCGCTCACCAGGTTGGTGTGCTCGCGACTACCGATATGCAGGGATGTCTGTGCCGACAGCGCAATGCCCGACGGACTGCCGAACAGCATGACAGGCTGCTTGAATGCAATGGCGGCGCCCGTGCCGCCGCCCGCCGTGTTTCCGCCAGACGAAGGACCCGTTACGCTACTTTCAGTCGCATCAGTGAACGACTTCAACGCGTCGCGGCCTTCTTTGAGGTCTTCTGCCTGATGTGTAGTGCTCGCATCCGACATCGCGTCAAGCACGCTCTGCGCATTCACCAGTTGAGTGCGTGATGCGCTTGCATCGAGCGGCTGGCTGACGGCAGCATGGGTCGTAATATACAAACCTTGCCCTGCGCGCACCGCTCCATATGCATCCGACTTCAGATCGAAGCCGCTGCCCAGATAACTGCCTCTCTCATTGCCATTCTGTGCGATGAGAAAGCCCAGATGCAGATACGAGTTCGCGCTGCTGCTATAAAGCTGCAGACGGTTCTGCCCGGTCGCATCATCCATCACGAACTGGTTGTATCCGCTGCCTCCATACTCTTTCGATCGATAGCCAGACAGCAAGCCATTCGAATGCCACTGCGGTTTGGCAGCGCCGTTGTAGACTCGGACAACCACGATTGGCCGGTCACAGTCTCCGTCGACGTAGTCGATGAGGACTTCTTCGCCAACGCGCGGAAGATGCACCCCGCCATAACCACCGCCCGTGTCCGACTGCACGACGCGCAGCCAGCACGAAGCGCGTTCGTCGCCGCTATTGAGCCGGTCCCAGATAAAGCGGACCTTGACGCGATTCAGTTCGTCGGTATAGACCTCTTCGTTTTGCGGGCCGACGACGATGGCCGATTCGAGTTGCACATCCGGTTTCTCATGTTCGAACGGACTCCGATAGGGTACCGTCGAACGCTGAGCCTCGATATCTACCCGGTAGAAGCCGTCAGACGCATTGCCTGCGGCCACGCCGGACGCTGCATCGGCCTGATGCCGTGCCCGCACAGCCGCCACGGTCTCCTGAAGACTATGGGGGAACACCGGCGCATCGCTGCTAACAGGCAGATTGTTCTCAATCGTCCATATGGCCTCAATCACGGCAAACTCCCGTTGATCGGCTGCATCGCTATCGTGATCGGGATGGTCGGTCAACGTGAAGCGCCGTCCAGCATCGACGCCACGCGCACCGCCCGCGCCGTGAAACCGCTTTGCTCGCGACTCCCACTCCTCCATGCGGATTCGCGAGAGCGCATCGCCGCGATCCTGTGCACCATACGTGTAAGCGCCCGTGTATTCGTAGACTTCAGCTTGTGCTGGCAACGCGCCTTGCGCGGGCATTGTCGGGATGCTGGTGCCTTTCGGGTTATAGACGCCAGATGGACGTTTATAGTCGAACGTGCGCGTGGTCAGCAGCGCGCTTTGCAAGGTGCGCGTGCCGGACCACTGAGTAAGTGCGTCCGCCTCGCTGCCCGTTCCCGCGCGATAAAACGTCAACGTTCCTGGTGACATCGCGGCGAGCGTCGAGAGATTGTCGGTAATCGTCAGCGTGTGCGATTTACCATCCTCCGCCTGTTGCCAGAAACCATACAGGCCTTCCGATTCCAGCAAACGATGCACGAAGTTCCAGTCGAACTCGTCCTGCCGGCAATACGAACGTGTCGGCAACGGCATAGACAACTGAAACTGGAATCGCCCTTGCGCTTGAGGATGTGAATTAAATACGTCGCTGACGATGTCCTCGACGCTGGCATCCTGCCAGATACGCTGATCGCGCCTGAACCTGAGAAAATGCATCCACGATGCAAAGCCGATCTGATAGCTGGTTAGCGTGCCATCCGAGCCAAGCCGTCGCGCGGTATGGACGAAGCCGTTATATGGCAGATACGACTTGTCGGATTGCTGGACCCACAGCGTGACGGGCTGTGCGATCAGTTTCTTGAGTTCGATACTGGACGACGCCGAAACGACATCAACGGTGAATTCGAAATGCCGTCCAAGGCGCGAACTGCCCACCGCGCGCTGCGGAATCACCAAGTCGCTGCCCAACGGAGTGTCAAGCTTCAACAGCCGGTCGCTTTGCACAAGCCCACCCGTGACGGCCGCAACGAAATCCTGCGCCCCCATAACGCCTCTATTTGTTCGTTACTGAATAACCCGCGCGATTCTACAATATTGAAACGAATAATGATCGCCGAACCTTTAAAAAGGCGTCGAGAATACAAATTGAAAAGTCAAATATGCGATTCACATTTTTACTGAATGGCAATAGCTACATTACTCTTATAAAGAGTGGCAATTGTGACCGGAACTCACATGAACCAATGATGCACTCTCAAAATCAATCACATCAAACCACCCCTCAAACTGAAAACAGTGAAACGCTAATCGACATCTTCTGTACACTCAGTTGAGTGCCTAATCAAACATCAAAAACCGATTAACACATCCCCTGCCGCTCAGACACTCGAACGGCACGTTAGTTTGGAGTTTCGGAAAACTCGCGTCCGTACTCTGCATTCAGATGGCTTTCCGGTTGCCTGCACTGTCGCCATACCCTTCGCCGCGGATGCGCCGATGCGCGGAGCTGGCAATTTCGAGTGGCGGGCGCCCGTATTAAGGGTAACGTTTATCCGTGGGCGAGCACAGGCCTGATCCAATTGCAACGATCTAGAGTGAACGTCGGCTCTCGTGTGGCAAGCCGACGTTCAACGCGCCCTCAAGCTGAGCCGGCCTATGGATGCAACTGGCCGCCGGATCCGGCAGTTCGTAACCCACCGACGATGATGAGTCGTCAAACCGTCCATCAACTTCCGTAGCCGCCCCTGAACCGCGCTTCCCAACGCCGTAACATCGGCCGCCGCTTCCGCGCAAAAAGGGACATTGGCCGCGCAACGTTAGTGTGCCCTCGAACATGCAAGGCACATCGAATTCACCGTCAATCCATCAATTTCGCAGCAAGAGACAGCCAACACGCTGGATGCTCAATGCTACAAAGAAAGGCATCCAGTGAGCTTCGGGAAAGCGACACACTCGCATTATTCTCAAGTGGATGAAATAGAAACACCGCTTCCCCGGCCAACGCAGCATCAATGACAAGTTGCACCCGTTTGGCATCGTCATTGACCAGTGCGAGCGGACTCAAAGAGCCCGTACGGATGCCCAGTAACTCAAACAGCGTGTCTGCCGACGCAAACGACAGTCGCTTACTACCGATCGTTTCAGCAATAGCCACCAGATCCAGCGACTTCGCTGAAGTCGTCACGATAAGAAAGTACTGCTCCTTCTTATCCTGCAGCAGCAGGTTCTTACAGCGAGCCCCTTCAACGGACAGCGTCAACATTCCCGACTCAGCCATATTGAGTACCGCGTCATGCTCCTCACAGGAAAACGGAATCTCCCGTTCTTCAAGAAGCTTCAATACTTCGTCTTTTCCTAACATGCTGTTGTTCACGTTGTTCCAGAAACAGACCGACCCCGAAACTGTACGAAGCCGGTTCCTCACACATCTCTCAGCTCAGGCATCAAACACGGGATACGATGCCTTGCGGATCGCCGCGATCGTTTCATCGCGAGGAAGCAAACCCGACTCGTCGAGAATGGCGACCAGCGAGCGACCCTCAGCGACCGATTGTCTTGCAAGCTTGCTCACGCGAGCATAGCCAATTCTAGGGACAAGCGCTGTCGCGACGGCCATCGATTCCAGCAGATGTTCCTCGTTGCGTGCCGCATCGGCCTCGATACCCTTCACGCACTTTTCGCCAAAGCGTCGAATGCCGTTGCTCAGCAACGCGATGCTGTCGAAAACGCGGGAACCGACCACCGGCTCGAAGTGGTTGATTTCCAGTTCGCCGTATTGAACCGCCTGAGCAACGGCAACGTCGTTACCCACCACGGCGAAGCTCAACTGGATCATCGCCATCGGCAGCACCGGATTGACCTTGCCGGGCATGATCGAAGAACCCGCCTGCGCCTCAGGCAGCTTCAACTCGCCGAGACCTCCCACCGGACCCGACGACAGCACCGTCAGGTCCGAAGCGATCTTCGCAAGCGATACAGCGCACGTGCGAAGTTCTGCGGAGACGCGCGAAAACACATCCATGTTCTGCATGGCATCGAACGGATTGGCAGGCGCCTGATAATCGACACCGGTGACGCGCTGCAGATGCGCGTAGACGGCCGCGCGATAGCCCGCCGGTGCGCCAAAGCCCGTGCCGATTGCCGTGCCGCCGAGCGGAAGCGTGCGCAGCTTGTCGCGAACTGCGGCCAGTTCTTCAGCCAGACGTTCGGTCAGCGCCGCGTAGCCGCCAAATAGCTGGCCGAGGCGCATCGGTTGTCCATCCTGCAGACAGGTGCGGCCCAGATGCAGGATGTCGGCGAACTCCGTCGCCTTGCCCTTGAAGAGGGCCGCGAGTTGCGTGACCTCGCTCACGAGCGAACCGAGCATCGCGTGGGTCGCCATCTTGAGGGCGGCGGGATACACGTCGTTGGTCGACTGCGAGTGGTTCACATGGTCATTCGGATGAACGACCTCGTACGTTCCTGCAGCGTGGCCGAGAATCTGCTGTGCGCGATTCGCAATGACTTCGTTGAAGTTCATATTGGTCGATGTGCCTCCCGAGCCTTCCATCAAATCGACCACGAGCGAGGCGTCGAAGTGTCCGTCGATCAATTCCTTGCAAGCCGCAACGATCGCCTCGCACTGTTCGCCCGTGATGACCTCGTTGTCGCGATTCGCCAACGCTGCGGCCCATTTGACCTGCGCAAAAGCGTCGCGAAACGCGGGATAGTGGGCGATGGTCAACGGTGAAACCGTGAGATTGTCGACGCCGCGAACCGTGTTCACGCCATACAGTTTGTCGCCGGGAATCGTGACTTCACCCACATAGTCACGTTCAACACGGGCTTCGCCCTGAGCAAGCTTATTCATAGAGATTCCTTCCACCAACGGTAATAAGTTGTTCAATGCCCCTGCCGAGCGCTGTCAGTCTCGGCAGGAAAGATGTTTCGATTACTTCGCGCGCTGTGTCGCACGCGTCGTCGAAAAAGACGTTGTATTCGTCACGGCGCGCGACGAGATACAGCGAGCGCTCCAGCCCCATGTTCTCGACGACATGCGCAGCAACGTTGGCAGCATGCGTCACGCCCTGAAGGTGACACATCGGCGACGTAATGGCCCAGCCGATTCCTTCCGCTACCATCGAAGTCAGCGCATCGGCGTTGTCCAGTTCCAGCCGGTTCGGTGCGCGTATCTCGATGCGCCGGAGGTATCGCTCGATCTGCATGCCCACCTGCGAAGTCCGGTTGAATCTGACGATGGGCAAGCTGTTGATCAGCGTGCGCAGGTCGTCGATACTCTTTACAGGCGTTCTGAGGTTCTTCGGCGTTATGACGAAATACCGCTCGGAAAAGAGCCGATACCTGACGACGTCGTTGGCGTCGATCAACGGGTCGCTCGTGACAATCAGATCGAGATCGCGGCGCAGCAGCGCTTCGCCCTGTTGCGGACTCAGGCCCGTGCGAATCGACAGTTGCGATACCTTCCCCAGCAGCTTCTTCGTGAATACCGAACCACATGTCGACGCAAACGAATCCACTAGTCCAATGCGCAGATCGGGTTTGATGCCTCGTCCCGCTTCGACGACCTGTGCCTTCAGATTGGCAATTTCCTCGCTTAGCACGGCACCCCGGTTTCGCAGGGCGATGCCGAACGGCGTGAGCGCCATCGGTCGCGTTGTGCGGTTGACCAGCACAACCCCGAGTTCATCTTCGAGTTGCCGGATGATCTGCGATACGCCCGACTGCGAGATGCCCATCCTCGTTGCTGCCGCAGACATGCTGCCCTCTTCCGCAACAGCGACGAAGACCTGTACAGCGTGCATATCAATGGGTTTGTTCGACGGCATGTCGTGTCCTGACGTGAGTGCGGCTGTCTATCGTTCCGCGACCGGTGCGTCGTCCGTTTCCGGGTTCATCACAGGTGCGTTTTGGTGCCGCCCGGCGCAGAAGTCGCGAACGTGGCTTCATGATGTCCGGCGTCTACCTGATCGTCGGCAACGACGTCCGATTTCAGGTCAGAAAGACTCTCACTGCCCGTTTCAGGTGCCATGAAGTGGCAGAAGACGCCACCGAAAAGCAGCACCGCGACGCAGACGCCCAGCGCTGCATGAATGCCGACCTGCTGCACCGCGATCGGCAGCAGGAACGTGCTGATGGCCGATCCGAAGCGGCTCGATGCAACCGCGAGACCCACACCCGATGCGCGAAGGTGCGTCGGAAAGAGTTCGGGCGGATAGACAAACTCGAGGTTCGCTGCCGCTGACAGAACGCACGCGAAGAGGCCGAAGACCAGCATTGTGCCGACCGGGCCGAAGCTCGCATAAGTCAGCACCGCGAGACCAAGCGCTGCGAGATAGAAAGTCCCGAGAAGAAAGGTGCGGCGCGAGATCCTGTCGATCAGCAGCAGCCCGATCACTGCGCCAGCGAGAAGCAGCACGTTATAGACGAGGCCGCCCACGAACTTGTCCTTGACGTGCAGCGCTTCGAGTACCTTCGGCGCGAACGTCCCCAATGCAAAGTACGGAATGACCTGACAGGTATAGAAAACGCAGCCGACCAGCGTGTTCTTGCGCCACTGGTGCGAGAACAATTGCGACCATGCTCCCTTTTGTTGCTTCGGTGCGGTTGTTATCGCCAGCGTGACTTCCGGGCCGAATCTGTGGCGGACAATGGCGAGCGCTTCGTCACCACGTCCCCGCTTCATCAGCCACATCGGCGACTCGGGAACGATCAATCGGAACGGCAGAATCAGCAGTGCGGGAATGCCGCTCGCTGCGAGCATGATCCGCCACGCGTCGGGTCCGATGTCGCGCATCGCGAACCCGGCAAGGTATGCGCCCACATAGCCCGCCGCCCACGCTGCTGCGAGCACGCTCAGCAGACGGCCACGATAGCGGCGCGGCGAGTACTCGGTCACGAGGGACTTGCTCACCACATAATCGGCGCCAAGAATCAGCCCGAGCAACAGTCGCAGGACGAGCAGTTGCGAAGGCGAGGTCACGAAATACTGCGCAGCAGAGACGACTGCGAACAGCAGCATGTCGTACGCGAAAATTGTGCGGCGGCCGTATTTGTCCGCGATGGGACCGGCCAGCATGCTGCCGAAGAACAGGCCCGCAAGCGAAGCTGCGCCCAGCAGTCCCATCCAGAGCGCGTCGAGATGCAGCGGTCCCGCCGCCATGCTGACCGCAATACCGATGATGCCGAGCACGAAGCCATCACTGAACTGCCCGCCCGTTCCGCTGAATGCGACTCCAACGTGGAACGGGCGAAGCGGCAAGTCTTCGAGTAATACCTGTTTGCTCACAGTCGTCTCCTGTCTCTGGTGTGGTGCTCGTGGCGATGCACCTTGGAGAGCAGTCTAGAGTGGCAATTTCAGGAAAACAGCAGGTGACGGGACAGTATCAACAATTCTAATACTATCTGTCAGCATGGATGCAGCGGGTGAGGTCCCGGGCTGGTGGTTCCGCTGGCGGACCGCTCGCCTACGTGCGCAATGGCGACCGCATCCGCTTGAGTGTGTCTCGCCGCGAACTCGCCCTGCTGGTTGCCGATGAAGACCTGCAAAAGCGCGCAACGGAAACGCCAATCGAGCGCCCAACCGCTGAGCGCGGCTATCGCAAGCTGTTTCTGCAGACGGTCACGCAAGCCGATGAAGGCGTCGATTTCGACTTCCTGCGTGCAGCAAGTCTGCAAACCGATAAAGTACCGAAGCCGGATTAAGCGCGCTTTGCAACCACGCCCTACAACCCTAGCGCCCGGCCGTCGCTGCGTGGATCATGTGCGCCCGTGAAACCTTGCGCATCGATCCGTATGGCGCCGGGGTGTCCTGCCAGCTGGCTTTGCGCGGCAATCGGACTCAGTTGATGCCCGCGTTCCGCCAGTTCACTGAAAACCGTTGCGCCGGCGTCCTGCTCCAGCTTAAGGCTGTCGCGGCTGTCCGAGAACGTCTTGCCCAGCAGAAAGCGCGGGCGGCCGAGTGCCGTCAGCGGGTCCATGTCGTAATCGATCAGGCGTGTCAGCACGGCGGCGAGCGTCTGCGGCTGTCCATCGGCGCCTTGCGTGCCATATAGCAGATGCGGACGGCCCGCCTTCAGATACATGCCGGGATTGAGTGTGTGAAACGGCCGCTTGCCGCCGCGCAACGCATTCGGACTGTGCGGATCAAGGCTGAACGACGCTCCCCGGTTGTGCCACAGCACGCCCGTGTCACCGAGTACGACGCCGCTGCCCCAATCGAAGTACACCGTTTGAAGCATGCTCACGCAGTTTCCATCGCGATCAGCCGCGCCGATATACACCGTGTCGCCAGTCTTGAACGTGTGCGGCCACGGCATCGCGCGATCCATGCGGATACGGTGTGCGTGTGCGTCGAGTGTCGCAGCAGACAGCAGCCGATCGACGGGCACATCGACGAAGTCCGGATCCGCAACATAGCGGTTGCGATCGAGAAACGCGAGCTTCACGGCCTCGACGAGGAGGTGATAGTAGTCGGCACTGCCTTCGGGAATGGCGCCAAGATCAAACCGATCGAGAATGCCCATAATCTCCAGCGTGGTCACCCCTTGCGTCGGCGGGCGCAAACCCAGCAGTTCGCCATCGCGATAGGCGACGCGCAGCGGCACTTCCTCGCGAGCCTGCGCGCGCGCGAGATCGTCCATCGTAAGTGGCGAACCGGCCTGCTTCAGGCCTGCTGCGATCCGCGCCGCAAGATCGCCTTCGTAGAACTCGCGACCGCCATGCGTTGCGATGGCATCGAGGCTACGCGCGAGCGCCGGCTGGAAGAATTGCTCGCCCGCCTGGGGAATTCGCCCGCTCGGCGCAAATACTTCAGCAAAGCCGTTCCAGCCTGTCGACTCGCTCGCACGGAATTCATGCCAGAACTGCTGTGACGGTGTGACGGGAAATCCGTTGGCGGCGTATTCGATTGCGCGCGAGAACAGCGATGACCACGCCTGCGTGCCGCCCCACGACGTCTGGCTCAAGGTGTACGCCTTGTCCCACACGGCGACAGTGGCCGCTGCCGTGAGCGTCGCGCCTGGCCCTCGCACCGGTATCGTGCCGCGGTACTCGAGGGGCTGCGACGCGGCCTGGCCGATGCCCGACAGCGTTCGAACGTTGCCGGCGCGGTCGCTGATCATCATGAACGCATCACCGCCCAGGCCCGTGAAGTGCGGATACGTCACGCTCAATACCGCGCCGACCGCAATCGCGGCCTCGATGGCGTTGCCGCCCGCGCGAAGCACGTCGAGCCCCGCTTCGCTCGCAAGCTCATGCGGACAGGTGACCATGCCGTGAACCGATTTCGCGAGCCTGGCCGTCCTGGCCATGTCGTCCGGGACGTGGCCGGCTGGAAACGCGGCGCTGCTGGCTACGGCAGCCGTACTTGCCACAGAATCCCGTCGCGTGGTCCCGATGCTGCCCGATGCCGATTCAACCAACACTGCCATGCCGCCTCCGTCGTACGTCGTATGTTTGCAGCGCGGGTTTCACCGGACGCACGCTGCCGCTTTTCCGCAAATTGACATCAGACTTCCGGCTTCCAGCCCTTCCACCAGCGATGAGCCGTCGCTTCCGGCGCGGAGTAGCGCTCTTTCACCCAAGCATAAGCCGGGCCAAGCGCGTTCATCACAATGGCCGCAGCCAGCGCCATGACAGGATCGTTCGCTACTGGACCGAAGCCGCCGAACAGCGTGCCGAAGTACGTTGCAAAGCCGAAGAACATGCCGGGAATGAAGTTCAGGCAGACGAACAGTCGGGCGAGCGCCATCATGGTGCCGTTCAGCGTGAACAGGATCATCATTTGTGCAAGCACCAGCGTGTTGCCGCTGAAGTGCTTCGACGCCTGCTCGAAACCGAGCACGATCAGAAACGCAAAGCATGAGCCGACGGGCAGCGTCGGCCAGATGCGCTTGAGGTTCTGTGCGCTTGGACCGCCCATCGCGAACGTCGCGGCCCAGCTGATGAAAATCGCCCATGGCGGCAAGTGCAACGGTAGCATCGCAATCGGAATCGTGGTGACGGCGAGCAATGATGCGACGATCTCCGCAGGCAGCTTCTTCATGCTTGTCTCCTTGAGTTGTAGTGGACTTCATTGCGCGCAACAGCACGAGTGCCGGTGAATTTCGCAGTGGTGATGCGTCACCACCGTGATGCGCCCACGCTTGACGACCCACAACCTCGGCGGGATGTCGAGCAGCGCATCGGCTACCTTGAATGTATCGAGAATGACGAGATCGGCCTGCTTGCCAACGGCGATGCCGTAGTCCCGGTCGAGCCCGATTGCACGCGCGGCGTTGCGGGTGCCCATGTCGAGGATCGCCTGCTGATGCTCGGGCACGCCGAACTGCGCGACGTGCGCCAGCATATTGCCGATCAGCAGCATGTCCGCCTTGCCGAATGGCGTGAACGCATTGCGCACGTTGTTCGACGAATAGGCGACGTTCACGCCGGCGTTGTGCAGCGCCTTCACGGGTGTGAGACCGCGTCGCTGATTGGCCTGATCCTTACGTCCGCCCAGATAGAGATCCGTTGCAGGCAGCGTCACGATGCTGATGTCGGCCTGACGGATCTGATCCATCAACGGCCCCAGCGTGTCGGCATCCAGCGAGCCCAGGCTCGTGACATGCCCAAGCGCGACGCGCCCCTGATAGCCAGACTCGATGGTCTTCTGCGCGATGTACGAAATCGCCGAGAAGCGCGGGTCGGTGGTGTCGTCGGCGAAATCGGCGTGCATATCGATTGGAAGATCGAAACGCTGCGCCAGTTCGAAAACGACATCGATATGGCGCTTCGTATCCGCCCAGTTCAGTTCGTTGTACGGGCAACCACCGACCACATCCGCGCCCATGTTCAACGCGTCGATCATCAGTTCGTGTGTGCCTTGCGATTTGAGAATGCCTTCCTGCGGAAAAGCCACGATCTGCAGATCGAGCAGGTTTTCATACTCGGATTTCAGTTCGAGCAGCGTCTCAACGCCGATCAACCCCTGGATGAGATCGACATCAGGATGCGCGCGCACGGCAACCGTGCCGTTGCGCACCGTCATGTCCAGCACCTGGCGCGAACGGTCCAGCACATCGTTGCGTTCCTGCTTGCTCTTGAGGACGCCCGTCACGCGGATCGCCTCGTCGAGCGTGCCGAAGCGCGCAGGCAGGCGGCGGTGCAGCAGGGCCTTGTCCAGATGCAGATGCGCTTCGATCAGCCCCGGAATGGCCGCGCGTCCGCGAGCGTCGATGGCTTCATCCGCGGATGCGTCGATATGCGGCTCCAGCGCTACGATGCGGCCGTCGCGGATCGCTATGTCGACGGGTGGGTCGTCGTCGCGAACGCACACGTCTCTGATCAGTAGGTCTACGTGCATGAAGCGGTCTCCTTGCGTCTGGGATCGATGGACCGACGTGCTCCGCGTTTCCAGTGCGTAACACGCAAGCTGGTGCGTTAGGAAGAGATTAAGGGCGTGTGCCCGCGCGAGGCATCGGGATTGACTGCTTTTTATCTAGGATTTTCCCGAGACGCACCGCACAACGCGAACGGACTTCAGGCGTTTGTGCTGGCGACGATCAGGCCATGCTGGATGGCGTAGTGAACGAGTCCCGCTGTCGACGGGATATCCATTTTGACGAGGATGTTGGCCTTGTGGGTGCTGACAGTCTTGCTCGACAGCGAGAGACAATGGGCGATTTCGTTGATACCACTGCCTTCTACGAGCATCTGGAAGATCTGGAATTCGCGCGCCGTGAGGCGCGTATGCGGAAAGGAACTCGCGGGCTGATGCAACTGCTTGACGAGCTTTTCGGCGACCAGTGGCGAGACGACCGATCCACCGCGCGCGACCTTGCGGATTCCGCCCATCAGTTGCTCGGACTCGGCGTCCTTCGTGAGGTAGCCGGCGGCACCCGCGCGGATCGCCTGTACCGCATATTGCGATTCCCGGTACATGCTGAGCACCAGCACCGGCAGCGACGGATGGCTTGCCTTGATCTGCTGGATCAGTGCAATGCCGCTTCTGCCCGGCATCGACATGTCGAGCAGCAATACATCGACGGATGTCGAACGCAGCCGTTCGATCAGGTCGGCACCGTCTACGGCCTCCGCGACCACCTCCATGTCGTGCGCAGTCGAGATGATTTTTTTCAGACCGTCGCGAATGATCGCGTGGTCGTCGGCGATCATCACGCGCATCATTGCCGTGCTCCTGCTGTAGCGGCCACTGCCGTGTGGTGCAGCGGAATGCGCGCGGCCACGCGCGTGCCGTGGCCAGGACGGCTTTCCACACTGAGCTGGCCATCGAGCATCAACGCACGCTCGCGCATGCCGAGCAGACCGAGGCTGCCGCTGCCGGCGGCACGCGAGGTGTCCATTCCGCAACCGTCATCGGCGATCGAAAGGAGACAGTGATCGTCGCATGCGTGAATCTCGACGACGGCGCGCGACGCCTGCGCGTGACGGCTCACATTGGTGAGCGCCTCCTGAACTATGCGGAAGATCGCTGTGCTGCGTTCCGCGTCAATCGAGCGGGCAAGTTCCTCGGGCATCGCCAGGTGAAGTTCGCACGGGACGCCATTGCGCTGCGTGAACGATTCCGTCAGCCACTCGAGCGCGGCATGCAGTCCAAGCTCGTCGAGCACGGCAGGCCGCAGATCGGACGCAATGCGATGCACCGCATCCATCGTGGCGTCGACGAGATGCTTGAGCATCTGCAGATGACCGGCCTGCTCGGGCGTGGTCGCACTCGCCTGCGTCTGAAGATAGTTCAGTCCGAGCCGCAGTCCGCTCAGCAATTGACCGAGTTCGTCGTGGAGTTCGCGCGAAATCCGCGTGCGTTCGGCTTCGCGTATCGACTGGAGATAAGCCGAAAGCTGCCGCAACTGTGAGCGCGAATCGAGCAATTCCGTCTGTGAGCGTTTGAGGTCGGTGATGTCGCGCGAGATGCCGACCGTGCCGACGACGCGTCCGTCATCGTCGCGAAGCGGCATCTTGACCGTGTCAAACCAGCGCAGCGTTCCGTCCGCGCCCTGGCGGGTTTCCTCGTAGCGCCGGCGCACGCCACCGTCGAGCGCTGCACGATCGGTCGACAGATACACCTTGCCGAGTTCGGACGGCCAGACCTTGTCAGGCGTGCTGCCGATGATTTCCTGTTCGGTACGTCCGCATGCGGTGACGAATGCTTCGTTGACGAGCACGTAACGGGACTCGGTGTCCTTGAGCCATGCCTGATCGGGAATGTTGTTCAGGATGGCACGGTGCAGTTCGCCGTAGGTCTCCACCGCTCCTCCTCGAAAGGGTACAGATTCCGCCGATGGCTGGCTCCGATTCGTCTCGCTATCGGGCCTGTGGCCCTAACATGAAGACGCGTGAGTAGACGCGGGGCACGGTGCGAGAGGACACGCGTTCACAATATATCGATAGTCGCGGTGACGCGCGCCCCTAGTTTTCCCGCATATTCGTCGGGTGCAGCTATTCATGAGTTTTGTTTCTTATTGAGTCGAGTGTTCGTCGTGAGCGAAATCGCGTCACCGGCCGAGCGCATCGGCCAGTACGCGCATCATGTTCGGCCGGTCCATCCCAACATTCGAAAGCAGCACGATCTGGCGTTGCCACATCTCGCCCGGCAGCGGCGTCATCCGGCAGTCGGCCGTGAAGCGTTCGATGCCGGACCACTGCGGCACGAGGCTCACGCCCATGCCGTCCGCGACCAGCATCGCGATGGCTTCCAGTGCGTCGAGATCGCAAAGCACCGTGGGCTCGATGCCGTGGTCGGCGATCCAGTTGGCCGCATACCGCCCGCCCCACGTGCCCGGGTCATAGCGGATGTAGGCTTGTGTCGAAAGCAGTTTCACCGCACTGCCGCGCACGTTCTTTGCGGCCAGCAGCACCAGCGATTCCGAGCGCAACGGCACGACGCACATCGATCGGGGCAACGCGAACGGCGGCGCGACGACGATGGCCGCATCGAGTTCGCCCGCGTGCAGCGCCTGATACAGGCTCTTCGATGTTCCCGGCACGATCACGGGCCGTCCGTTCGGCGCGCGGCGCGTGAACTCGCGCAATGCTGCGGGCAGCATCCCTGTCAGCACTGTCGAAATCGCACCGATTTTCAGCGGACCGCTCAGCCCGTCGCGATCCGCGTCGCCGCGCAACAGCGATGCTTCGAGCACCATGCGTCGCGCGCGTGGCAACAGTGCGAGACATGCCTCCGTTGGCTGCGCGGTATAGCCGTTGCGTGACAGCAGCGCAAAACCCAGTTCGCGTTCGAGCGCCTGCACGCGCTGACCGATGGCCGCCGCCGTCAGATGCTCGACACGCGCAGCCTCGGCGATCGAGCCACTCTCGACGACGGCAATCAGGCTTTTCAGAAAACGCGTGTCCAAAAGAATCCCTTTCGATTAGAAAATAAATCCATGCTATCTCTTTTGAAAAGCCACTGCTAGGCTGACATCTGTCACAAGCCTCGCAATACAGGAACCCGCATGCACACCGCTTTTCACCTCGCGTATCACGTGCGCGACCTCGACGAATCCCGCGCTTTTTATACTGGCGTGCTCGGCTGCACCGAAGGCCGCAGTACCGACACGTGGGTCGATTTCGACTTCTTCGGTCATCAGATTTCCTTGCATCTCGGCGATCCATTTGCTGTAACCAACACGGGGCGCGTCGGTGATCATCTGGTGCCGATGCCGCATCTCGGCCTCGTCATGGACATGCAAGACTGGCGTGCACTGGCCGATCGCATGTCCGCGCACAACGTCGAATTCATCATTGCGCCGAGCCTGCGTTTCGAAGGCCAACCCGGCGAGCAGGCAACCATGTTCTTCTGCGATCCAAGCGGCAACCCCATCGAAATCAAAGGCTTCGCGAATCTCGGCAAGGTGTACGCGAAATGAAACCCGTGCTGCCCTTCATTGCCAACCCGACGTATCCGTTCACCGCGCAATGGATCGACGCGCTACAACGCGCGATGCCCGATGAACGGATCGTGCCGTTCGACGCCCTTGACGACGCGGCGCGTGCCACATGCGAGGTCGCCATTGTCGCGAATCCGCGTCCGGAAGATTTACGTGCCCTGCCCGCACTGACTTGGGTGCATAGCGTATGGGCGGGTGTCGAGCGGTTGGTGAACGATCTCGGCGAGACGGATCTGAAAATCGTGCGCCTCGTCGATCCGCAACTCGCCGACACGATGGCAGAAGCCGTGCTCGCGTGGACGCTGTACCTGCATCGCGAGATGCCGCGCTATGCCGCACAACAGGCACAGCGCCGCTGGGAGCCGCAAGAATATCTGCGCCCGCAGCACAAGACCATCGGTCTGCTCGGGCTCGGCGCACTCGGTGAAGCCGCTGCGCGCCGCCTGCTGGATGCGGGTTTCAAAGTCTGCGGATGGAGCCGCTCGCACAAGACGCTGGAACATGTCGATTGCTACGCGGGCGACGACGAGTTGCCCGTTATGCTGCGCAAGTGCGATATCGTCGTGTGCCTGTTGCCGTTGACGCCGCAAACAACCGGACTGCTGAACGCATCCACCTTGAGTCTGCTGCGCAAGGATGCGTCGCTGATCAATTTCGCGCGCGGACCCGTCATCGACGATGCCGCGCTGAAAGACGCGCTCGATCGCGCTGCACTGGGTCATGCCGTGCTCGACGTGTTCGCTGTCGAACCGCTGCCTGAAGACAGCTGGCACTGGCGTCACCCGCGTGTGACAGTGCTTCCGCATATTTCCGCACCACCTGATCGCGGTACGGCTTCGGCTATCGTCGCCGCGAATATCCGCCGCTATCGCACGAACGGCACGATTCCCGACGCCGTCAATCTCGCACGCGGATACTAGTTCTGACGAAGCGCAGCGCTGCCGCTGTCCGGCAGCGTGGGACTTCAGTTCGCCGACACCACGACCTTGCCCGACGGCACATCGCCATTGATGAGCCGGCCGCGCAAATAGACACCCGACAGCGCCCACGGCACGCTCATTCCGTCGAACGGTGTATAGCGTGCTTTCGAGCATTGGTCGGCATCGCGCACATGCATCACGCCGGCAGGATCGAGCAGCAGCAGATCGGCATCGAAGCCTGGCGCAAGCAGTCCTTTCGTCGCGCCGAGCCCGAAGCGTTGCGCAGGGTTGCGCGCGCACAGCGTTGCCACACCACGCAAATCGATAACGTCTTGCTGCACCAGACTGAGCATCGCGGCGAGGAAGGTCTGCACGCCGGGCACGCCGCTCGGCACGTCGCGGAAATCGTCGTAGTGCGCGGCCTTTTCTTCGTAAGCATGCGGCGCATGATCGGTCACGATCATATCGATGAGACCTTCGCGCAAGGCCGCGCGCAACGCATCGCGATCCTGTGCGGGACGCAGCGGCGGCAGTGCCTTGAAGAAGTTGCGCCGCTCGCCATAGGCGTCTTCCGTGAGCAGCAACGCCTGCGGCGTCGTTTCGATGGTGACGTCCGCAATATCGCGCAAGCGTCGCCAGGTATCGAAGCCAAGCTGTGAATTGCCTTGCCGCAAGTGCACGCGAGCACCCGTGGCAGCTGCCGCCAGCACGGCGTTGGCGATGCCCGCCGCCTCGGCAACGGGCGGGCGGCTTGCCAGCAGCGCGTCGAGGCCAGCGCGGCCCGTAGCGCTTTGCGGCGCCGTCTGCAACGAGTGATCGCCCGGCGACACGCACGCGATCGCATCGACCTCGCGCAGCGCCTTCATCGAACGCACCAGCCGCTCCTGCGTGTCGTGCCGGTACGCATCGGGCACGCCGGCCATAAACAGTTCGAACGACACCGGATCAAGCGCGCGCACGGCATCGAGCGATGGATGGTCGCACAGCTTCGCCACCTGAAAACCGACATCGACATGAATACGTCCTCGCGCGATATCCATCTTGTCGCGCAAGTCGTCGGCGTGTGTGGTGATGGGTTGATCAGTCGGCATGTCGAGCAGCGTCGTGACGCCACCCACCGCCGCCGCGCGCGTGCCCGACGTAAAGTCTTCCTTGTGCGTGTAGCCGGGATCGCACAGATGCACGTGAGCATCGACGAGACCCGGCAGCATCACGTGGCCGCGCACATCACGCGTGGCGAGGCTTTCGGCGGGCGTACCCGGAGCGAGGATCGCGGCGATTTTTTCTCCCGCGATGGCGAGGTCGGCTTGACGCTCGCCAGTGGCATCGACGAGTGTCGCGCCGCGTAACAGCAGATCGAACATGAGTGTCAGGCAAGTGTGATGAGTTGATCGCGCGTGATGTCGCAAGGCGTGGCCGCGCCCATCCACGCGCAAAGAGATTGCAGCTCGCCGATTGTCGCGCGCAGCATGGACTGCACCGCGTCTTCGCCGCCTGCCGCAAGCGCATGCACGACCGGACGCACGACGACGGCGAGATGCGCGCCGAGTACGCGCGCCGCGAGGATATCGGCGGCATGGCGGATGCCGCCATCGACGAGAATCGCCGTGCTGCCTTCGAGCGCTTCGCTCACGCGCTCCAGTTGTCTCGGCACGGGCGCCCAGCGATACGACTGACGCACGCCGATGTTCGACACCATCACGCCGTCGCAACCGGTCGCGCGAATCGCGATGGCATCGGCGGGATGCATGACGCCCTTCACGACGACGCGCATACCCAACGCATGAATCGCCGCGAGCATCTCGCGAAACTCGTCCATGCCCCACGACGGAAACGCCGGCAGCTTCGCCACGCCTTCCTGTGCGCCGATGGTTGACCAGCCGCGTTGCGCGACCTGCGCGGCGACATCGACGCCGCCCGGATGCAAGCCCGGCGCAGGATGCACAGGCGCCAGCACAGTCAGTACGATGCCTTGGCAGCCCGCCTGTGCGGCGCTTTCCGAAAGGCGGATCGCGCGTTCGAGCGGACCCGCAGCGCGCAGTTGCAGCCAGCAGTCGGCATGGGTCGCGGTGACGTCGGCAAGCGGCGTAACGGCCTCTTCAGATACGACGATAGGCAAACACAGCGCTGCGCACGCACGCGCGATCGCGGTCACGCCATCGGCACCGAACAGCCGGTCCGCCGCGAACGCACCTACGCCGACAGGCGCCGCATACACGCGACCGAACAGCCGGCACGTCACATCGACACCATCGTGCCCCTGCAACACGCGCGGCACCAGCCGATAGCGCGACCACGCAAGTTCATTCGGATCGGCGTCATCGGGACGCATGTCATGCGGGCGGCCCAACAGATAGCCGAACAGTTCGGCGCCCAGCGCCGCGCGGGATTCGTCGCGCCAGTCTTTCATCGCGTGGGCTCCAGGCCGGCGGGCAGCACGAACGGCTTCGGTTCAGGCGAGGCGGCACGCAACGGTTGTGCATCATCATCGGGATGACGCAAAAACGCTGCAAATTCAGGGGTGGATGGTGCACGCAGGATATCGGGGGTGCCCTGTTCGATGATGCGTCCGTCGTGCAGGAACACCACGCGGTCCGCCACGCTCGCGGCGAAGTTGACGTCGTGCGTCGACAGCAGCATGGTGATGCCCGTCTGCGCTAGCCGTCGGATCGTCTCATCGACTTCGCCGACCAGTTCGGGATCGAGCGCGGAAGTCGGCTCGTCGAGCAGAATCACGCGCGGGTCGCTGGCGAGCGCCCGTGCAATGCCGACGCGTTGCTGCTGACCGCCCGACAATTCGTGCGGCATGTGATCCGCGAAATCCTTCAGGCCCACCTTCACCAGCGCGATACGCGCACGGCGCAGCGCTTCGCCGTACGGCACGTTCTGCACACGCAGCGGAATCGAGGCGGCGTTATCGACGGCGCTCAAGTGATCGAATAGTGCGAAGTTCTGGAACACCATGCCGATGCGTGCATCGGCGCGGGCTTTCGGCAGGCGTCGGCGCGGCATCGGCGCGCCCGAAGGCGTCGCCGTCAACGAACGGCTTTCGATACGAATCGCGCCCGACTCCACCGGATTGAGCGCGAGAATCGTCTTCAGCAACGTGCTTTTGCCCGAGCCCGACTTGCCGAGCAAGGCGACCACTTCACCCGGCGCAACCGACAGCGACACGTCCTTCAGCACGTCCCTGTTGCCGTAACGCACGCGTACGGCGTCGATGTCGAGTTGCGGCACGCCCGGCGTCGCGTCGGAGCGATGCGGCGCCATCCGTTCGAGCGGACCGGCATCGTCGGCGATGGGCGTTGCGGCGTGCTTGCGGCGCAGTCGACGACCTGTGCCGATACTGCGCTCGCACCAGTTCTGCACGCCCGCGATTCCCGCCGACAACACGATGTACATCACACCCGACGCCAGCAGCACGGGCAGGAATTCGAAGTTCTGCGACACGATGGTCTGGCTGCGCAGCGTCAACTCGCTGACGCCGACCACCGACGCGAGCGACGTCGACTTCAGCAGGCCGACGGCTTCGTTGCCAAGCGCGGGAATGATCGCGCGCAAGCCTTGCGGCACCACGACATAACACAGCTCCGTCAGCGCGGAAAAGCCAAATGCCTGCGCCGCGATGCGCTGATCGCGGTTCACCGAGCGAATCCCGCCACGAATGATTTCGGCGCAGAACGCAGTCTCGTTGATGGTGAGCGCCAGCAGCGCGCTCACGAACGGCGACAGCGTCAGGCCCGCCTGCGGCAAGACGTTGAACAGCAGAATCAGTTGCAGAAGCTGCGGTGTGCCGCGAATCACATAGATGTAGGCGCGCACGGGATAACGCAGCCAGATCCAGCGTGCATCCGCGCCGAGCGCCAGCACGAATCCGATCAGAAGCCCGCCCACGAGCGCGCCGAACAGCAGCCCGAGTGCGGTGACGCAGCCCTGAAGCAGATACGGGAAAGTCAGGTAATGCAGAAAGTTTTGCATGGCGGCGAGGCGCTTACTTGGTCAAACGGTTTGCATGCTTTGCGGCGTGACGGCAGGCATCGGCATCGATGCACGACCGTCACGCCGGGACATCACTCGGCGTCGCTCGCCGTACGCTGCGAGGCCGCATCCTGGCCCCACTTGTCGAGCAGCGTCTTCTGGATGCCCTTGTCCTGAATGACCTTCATCGATGCAAGCACGGCGTTGCGCAGCACCGTGTTGTCCTTCGCAATCGGGAAGCCGTTGAGGATCGGCAGGTCGACGGTGAAGCCGCTTTCGAGGTCGGGCATCGACGCGGCCAGCGCCTTCGCATCCGAATGGGCCGTCAGATAGATGTCGGCGCGGCCGCTCAGCACGGCCTGCACGCTTGCATCGGTTGCCTGCAGCAGCAACAGGCCGACTTCGGGCTTGTTCTGCGCCTTGCACTTCTGCGTGACCTGCGACACCAGCGTGACCGCTTCATACGTGCCCGCCGCCGCGGCAACCGTCGCGCCGCACAGCGAGTCGAGCGAGGTCAGATGCTTCGGGTTGCCCTTCTTGATGACCGAACCGTCGATCACCGCAAACGACGATACGAACGCGACCTGCTGGCGACGCACATCCGTCACGTACAGGCTCGGGCCCATGTCGAAACGCTTGCCCGTGATGCCCGTCAGCAGTACGTTGAAGGCGACGTTCTGATACTCGTGCGTATAACCAAGGCACGCGCCCATGTAGGCGATCAGATCGGGATCGAGGCCTTCGATCTTCGACGGATCATCCTTGGCAGGCGCTTCGAAACCGGCCGTGTAGCCACCCAGGCCGATCTTCAGATGCTTGCCCACCAGCGACGGATACTGCTTGCGCAGCGCCACGCATTCGGCGCTTTTTCCGAAGGTCTCGTAAGTCGGCAACTGGGCCGCCTGCGCGGGTGTGGAAGACAATGCGAGAAGCGTCGAAGCAATGCCGGCGGCGGCAATGATGGCAGTACGAAACATGAAGTGATTCTCCATAGAATAAAGTTCGTTAGATCAGATTGATTCGATCAGATGACGTGTCGGCCAGAGCGTCTCGCCGTGCACGATCGCCATCACGCGCGGCTCGAAAGACGCGGCATCGAAGGGATCACGCTCGGCGTCGATGCCAGGCATCGCGGCGTGCTTCAGAGGTTCGCGAGATACCAGCGCAACCGCCCAGTCGCTCGGATCCTGGCCGAACAGCATGGCGGGACGGCCGGACGCCTTGCCGAGCACGATGTGCGGCGGAACATCCAGTTCGTCGGCAAGCGTGAGCAACGCGGGCAACAGATGATGCTGCGATTGCAGCCCCGGACCGGTCGTGGCGTTGCGCGCCACGTGATCGGTGGCGATCAGGTCGATCTCGCCGAAGCGTGCGAGCAAGGCTTGCCGCGTCGCCTCATCGGCGATTGGCGGGCGCACGATCAGCGACGCGCGACGCTCCGCCTCGACGGGCAGCAGATACTGCGGCGAACTCACTACCCAGCGCGACACGTCGAGCGTGGGTTCGGCCTGCATTGCGTCGAGAGTGGCTGCACTGGCCGCGTGCCGGAACACGATCGGCTTGCCACGCTCCGCAGCGCGTACAACGAGCGCTTGCGGATCAGCGGTGAAGACGACGGGCAGCCAGCCTGCGTCCCACACGGCATCGAGATTGTGATCGAAGTGCGGTTCGCGGCCGTAGAGCTTGCAGGCGCGCAGCAGCGTGCCGTCGTCGGTCGGTGCGTGCGGCGCATAGCCCGCGAACCATGCGGCAAATCCTTCCGTGTCCTGATCCGGCATCACCGCGAGCAGCAGACGCACGCGCGGCATCACACTATCTTTCGCCATGCGCAGCAGCGCGGCCGCTTCCTCGCGATCGGCCATACGCTGCCAGCCGATACTCGCATTCAGACGCGCGACGCCACCCGCCAGCGCGATGTCACGATCGCTCTCACTTAGACGCGCATCGCGCAGCGCGAGCAGCGTGTCGGCATCGTAAAGCGCGGGCCAGGCTTGCCAGCGCGAAGCATCGAGCGTCTTCAGGTCTCGCGGCAGCGAGCGCGGTACGCTGAACACGCGGCGTGCGCCCAGCAGTCCCGCGGTGTCGCTCAGATTCTCGATGACGATTTGCATTGACTCGTGCGCCTGACGGCGTGCCTCAAAGTACGATTAGATCAGGACAATTTCCGGCTTACCGCTCGCCAAAAATCAGAACTTGTGGCGCATGCCGACGACAGCCAGCACCTGCTTGCTGTTCGACGACGCATTGTTGTAGTCGCCCACGTTGGCCGTCGCCGCGACCACCGCCGTGCCGTCAGCCGACAGCGTCTGGCCGTTCGCCTTCGTGTAACCGGCGATGCCATACACATCGGTACGTTTGGACAACTGGTAATCGACGCCTGCCGAGAACTGGTTGTAGTTCGCCGATGCCGCACCGCTCGCCTTCGTGTAGCCGTAGTTGACGGCGGCCATCAGTGCCGGCGTGAACTGGTACGAGACATAGCCGCTCGCAACATTGAACTTCTCGGTGTCGTGGAATACGGTCGTCGGCGTATAGGTCTTGTATTGCGAGTTCGAATAGCGCACGCCTACCGTCAACTTGTTGAATGCGTACGATGCGGCCGCGTGGATGGTCTGGAACGAACCCGGCGCCACGCCATAACCTGCCGTCACCAGACTGCCGTCGTTGATGAAGCCACCCGACGATGCATTGGCGAGCGTGTCGTTCTTCGTATATAGATAACCGCCCGCGAGATTCAAACCGCCGTTCGAATAGCCGAGCGCCGCGCCGAGACTGCCACCGCTCGACACGCTGCCCGCCGTGCCGCCGAGTCCATACAACGCTTCGAAGGTCAGGCCCGCAATGGTCGGGCTCGTGTACTTGACCGAATTGTTGACGCGAATGCTGTTGTCGTTGTTATCGGCGTCGCCCGGTGTCGTGAAGAACGCGCCGAACACGCCGTCGCCCGTAATGCCCTGCACGAGATCGACGACGGGGTCGTACTGGCGACCCAGCGTGAGCGAGCCGTAACGCGTATCCGAAAGACCCACGTAGGCCTTGCGGCCAAACATCCGGCCACCCTGCCCGAGCTTGCCCGTCGACAGGTCGAAGCCATTCTGCAGATCGAATATCGCCGACAGGCCGCCACCCAGGTCTTCCGTGCCGCGCAGGCCGAACCGGCTGCCCGACATGGTGCCGCTCGCTGCCGCGACCTGCGAGCCGCCGCCGACGTTATTGCCATAGGTAATGCCTTCGTCGACGATGCCGTACAGCGTGACGGTGCTCTGCGCCAGCGCATGCGACGATGCAGCGGCAAGCAATGAAGCGAACAGAGGCGGGGCAAGACGTTTCATTTTCAGTTCCTTTGATGAGCATGTGGGCTGGAAGGCGAAGTCATCATAGGAAGGCTAAAAAACGCAAACAAACGAGATTTTCGCGTTCGTTCGATGAGATCAAGTCATGCATCCGGGTATGAGATCAGCTCATGCATCGTGTTCAATGCATTGGTTTGCGATCCCGATGATCGGTCATCGGGTTCGCTCGTTATTCTGGTGTTCGAATGATTGACGCGGCGGCTTATGCAGCCATACGTTTGCGCGCCAGGAGAATTGCAAACACACGTTCGACCGCATGCGCGATGTGCGCGAGGTGCGCACAATCGAACGCGTGTTTGCCTGAGATGAACGAGTCGATCAGACGTGGCGTGCGAGCCACGCAAACACGGCTTCGTTGAAGACCTGCGGTGCTTCGAAGTACGCAGAATGACCGGCGTCGGCTATTTCCAGGTATTCCGCATGACGCATCAACCGTTGTGCGTTCTGTATTTCCTGTGGCGGAAACAACACATCTTCGACACCGGCTACGAACAGAACAGGAACGCCACATGCATCGAGCGCGGCGAGCGATGTCAGCGGCTGCTCGCCGCGCAGCGTTCGAACATTGGTATCGTTGAAGCTTGCGAGCGCTGTATAGAGATACGCAGAGGCCGGTTGTGCACGCGTAAAGGTCGGTCCAAGCACCCGTTCGATCTGCGACAGATTCGCGGTGCGGGCAGCGATGTCGCTCATGCGTAACGCGATGTCGTCAGGCAGATCGAGACCGATCAGCGTATCGGCGAGCACGAGCGCACGCACGCGTTCGGGCGAGCGCGCCGTGAACGTCACCGCCGCGCCGCCGCCCATCGATTGCGCGACGAGCGCCGCACGCGGTATCTGCAGATGATCGAGCAGCGCTTCCAGATCGTCCGCAAACGCGGCGCGGCCGAGCGCTTCCGTGTCGGTGGAATTGCCGAAGCCGCGTGCATCGAAGGTGATGACGCGCAGGCTCTCGCGCCACGCAACGACCTGATGGAACCAGCTCGCATGATTGCCGCCCACGCCGTGCAGCAGCACGACGGGCGCGCCTTCGCCGTGCGATTCGTAGTAAAGACGGCTCGCGCCCCGTTCCATATACGGCATGACAGTTATCCCATCCTTGCGGCAAAAGCCCATTATCACGAGCCATAAATGCGTCCGGCAAACGACTTTTGCTGCGGGTTTCAATGACATGACCTCATGACACGCCACAGGCGATGCATGACGACACCTCATTGATCGACGGCAAAAATCTCGTTTGTTCGAGGTATTTCGTCACCCTAAGATGGCGCCATACCTTGGAGAGTTACAGCATGGAAAACAGGCAGGACACACAACCCTTGCGGGTGGGCATCGCCGGGCTCGGCACGGTCGGCAAGACGCTCGCAGAGGCCCTCGACGCGGGCATCGCGGGACTCGAACTCGCCGCCGTCAGCGTGCGCGATGCGGCCAGCGCGAGCGCATGGCTGGCTGGTTTGACGACCATGCCGCGCATCGTCTCGTTCGACGAGATGCCGCTTTACGCCGACGTCGTGGTCGAATGCGCGCCGTCGTATCTGTTGCCGCAGATCGCCGAACCGATGCTGCGCGCAGGCAAAAGCTTCGTGCCGCTTAGCGTCGGCGCATTGCTGGATCATATGGAACTCGTCGATCTCGCGCGCGAGCACGGCGGCCAGATTCATGTGCCGACTGGCGCGCTGCTCGGTCTCGATGCCGTCACGGCGGCTGCGCAGAGCACCATCTATTCGGCACGCATGGTCACGCGAAAACCGGTGACAGGTCTGCTGGGCGCGCCGTTTCTCGAAGAAAACGGCATCCGTATCGAAGACATCAAGGCGCCGTTGCGTATTTTCTCGGGCACGCCCCGCGAAGCGGCTAAAGGCTTTCCTGCCAACCTGAACGTCGCCGTTGCACTGTCGCTCGCGGGCATCGGTCCCGACGATACGGAACTGGAAATCTGGGCCGACCCCGCGCTCACCCGCAACACTCACACGATCACCGTCGATGCCGACTCGGCACGCTTTACGATGACGATCGAAAACATCCCGAGCTCGAATCCCAAGACCGGGCTCATTACCGCGTTCAGCGTGCTCGCGTTGCTGGAAAAGATGCGTGCACCGTTGCGTGTCGGCACCTGAGGCCGCAACCTTCACTATTCGAGGAAGTTTTATGACAGACGCCAACGCACGATTCTTCAAGCCACGCCGCCTGGCCCACGCCAATGTGTTCGTGTCGGACCATCAGCGCGCGAGCGACTATTACCGCGACGTCTTCGGCTTCGAAGAGGTCTATAACCAGCCCGACAACAAGGCGAGCTTCATCAGCAACGGCAATACGTACCACGATTTCGCGCTCGTCGACATCGGCAGCCGCTATGCGAAGCCCGGCCAGCAGCCGGGCCTGAATCACGTCGCGTTCGAAGTGGAAAGCGAGGCCGCGCTGGTCGAAGGCTACCGTGCGGCGGTGGCGGCCGGCGTCGTCTATCGTTCGCCGGAAGATCACGACGTCGCGCACTCGCTCTATCAGAAAGATCCCGACGGCAACGAAGTCGAACTGTATGCCGACGTCGTGCAGGACTGGCGTTCCGCGCGCAACGGTTCGTTCAGCAAGAAAAAACCGAAGTGGGTGCCGGGCGAAACCAACGTGCCGCTCACCGACGCGCTCTATCCCGTCGATCCGGAAATCCGTGTGATCGACGGCGCGCTGGTGCATGGCCGCCGCGTGTCGCATGTCGCGCTGATAGCGCAGAACTTCGACGCGATGGTCGATTTCTACACGAACATCGTCGGCCTGAATGCGATTGTCGGCGGACGCGATCACGCGTTTGCGCTGCTCGCGGGCACGCACAGCATGGGCGACCTCGTGCTGTATCGCCAGGATGTACCGTCGCATATGCCGATGCATCATATCGGCGTGGAAGTGTCGTCGGATGCCGATCTCGATGCGGCGCTGGCAGGCATCGAAGCGTCGGGCGGCAAGCTGAGCGCCGCTCACGATCATGCTGCGCGCCGCGTGGTGTTCGTTCATGACCTCGACGGCCTGCCGATCCAGCTCTACGTGAACCGCGAATGGACGCTGGAAAACATACGTTCGATCGACGCAGACATCGCGCCTTACCTGATCTGATCGAACGGATTTTTCAGGGCTCTCAGAGACCGACTTCGTCGAACGAAGCGGTCTCTTCGTTTGTGGCTTCTTCGACTTGCGGGCGGTCGTCGTCGCGTTGCGCGAACAGCCAGTCGCGAAATGCTTTCACGGTCGCCGAGTCGGCCTGATGATCGCGGCACAGCAAGTGATAAGCGCCCGCGCTTTCGTGCTCCAGTTCCAGCGGCACGATCAGGCGGCCCGCCTGAATGTCGGGTGCGGCCAGCATGCGCGGCACGAGCGCGACGCCCCGGCCGCTCAACGCGGCATCCAGCACCATGAAGAAATGGCCGTACGCCTGATTGTGCGCGGCGATGTCATAGTCCACGCCACTCGCGCGAAACCAGTCGGGCCAGGCATGGACGCGGGTCGCCATGTGCAGCAGCGGCAGGTCCAGCAGTTCGCGCGCTTCCTGCACGGGACGCTGCCCCTTCATCAGCTCCGGACTGCATACGGGCACCAGCACGTCCGGCATCAGCCGCCAGGCGCGTACGTTGGTCCAGTCCTCCGCCATCTGCAGGCTGATGCGCGGACGCGTGGCGGCATCGGGATCGGGATCGCTGTCGGGAATCACGCCGACGCGAATCGCCACGTCGATATCCTCGCGCCAGAAATTGACCGGCCGGATCGACGTGATCAGCCGTACTTCGATATCGGGATGTTCCGTCGCAAAGTGCGGAAGACGCGGAATGAGCCAGCGCATTGCCAGCGTGGGCAGCACGTTGACGTTGAGAATGCGATGCCGGTCACGATTGACGAGTCTGAGCGTGGCCTGCTCGATGCGGTCGAATGCATCGCGCACCACGGGCAGATATTCGCGGCCATGCTCGGTGAGTTCGATGGTGCGCGTGAGCCGCCTGAACAGCGGCACGCCGAACGACTCTTCCAGCAACTTGATCTGACGGCTGATTGCGCCTTGCGTCACGAAGAGTTCTTCGGCCGCACGACTGAAGTTGAGATGCCGCGCCGCCGCTTCGAAGGCGCGCAGGGCGTTCATGCTGGGCAGTCGGCGGGACATGCTTTCCTCGTATTGACGCGAACATTACGTGAGCATTGTCTCGCGCCAAAAAACGTTTCAAAAAGACTTCGCCGCCACCTGTACGGAAACCCACACGATATGTCAGTCGGGCGCACCCAGTCGCGCACTCGCGGCCTTCGCAAACGCGGCCAGCTTGCTCGCTGGCGCACCTTCCGGCGACGGATCCAGACCGTCGTCCGTACCGATCAGCGTCACCACGGCGACGATCTCCCCGCGCGCACCGAACACGGGTGCCGCCATGGCGTCGATGCCCGGCACCATCAGACCCTGCACGACGGAAATGCCAGAGCGGCGGATCGAATCCAGACGTGCCCACAGCGGTGAAGCGGAATCGCGCAATTGCGCCTGCAGATCGGCGGGCTCGCGGGCGGCGTCGACATCGCGTTCTTCGGCCGGCAACCACGCTGCGAACATCAGCCCCGTCGCGGAACGCAGCAACGGCATCTTCGCACCGGGGCGCGTCAGCACCGTCACTTCGCCGAGCGTCTCCAGCACGCGCACGACCGTCGCGCCCTGGCTGCCCCATACCGCGACGAAACAGGTGTGCCCCGTCTCGTCGCGCAACTCGGGCAGCAGTTCGGAGATACTGCCCACCACGTCGATCTGCGCGAGCGCCGCCATGCCGATCTTGATCGCTTCCGGGCCGAGCGTGTAGCGACCCGACTGCTTTTCCTGCGCCGCCAGCCCGCTTGCGATCATCGCCTGCAAATAGCGATGCGCTTTTGCCGGCGCCATACCCGCTTCTTCGCTGAGACTGGACAGCGACGCAGCAGGCCCCAGACGGGCGAGTGCCTTGAGGATTTCCGCACCGATCTCAGCCGACTGGACCGTCTGGCGGCTCGAAGTGCGCGTAGGACTGTTGGACATATGCAAGCATGATTTCTGGATGAAACCAGAACTTACGCGATCGGCATAGTGTTACGCAAGTCACCCGCGCACCCGGTTTGCGCCGGGATCAGAACCGGTGCCGCAGCGCCGCGCGCAGCAGGAACTGATGATTGTTCGACGAGGCGCCCAGATTCGCGATATCCGCCACGGCCGCCGCACCTGTCGACGACGTGCCCGACGCACGCTGCCATGCGCCTTCGAGGTAGACGTCGGTGCGCTTGGACAGCAGATAGTCGGCCATCAGGCTGACCTGGTTGTAGTGCTGGTTGCCAACCGCGTTGCCGTTGACCATCGTCACCTGATGACCCTTCAGGTAGTCGTACGCGACACTGAACGCGAGGTACGGGTTGTACAGGTACTTCGCCGCGAAATCGATATTGTCGAAGCGCGCTGTCTTGTCGACGAACGTGGTGCCGAGATTCGCGTATTGCGTGTTCGAATACGATGTCGTCAGCGTGACGGGGCCGATCGTATAGCCGCCGCCGACGATCGCCGTCTGGTAAGCCGCCGCGCTCGCGTAGCCCTTGTTCAGCGACTGCGACAGCGTGGTCGCGCCGTTCGCGTTGTCGGTGAAAAGGCCCGAACCGGCTGTCGCCGAAGTCGGATTCTTGAAGTATTCGAACGCCGCGCCGAACAGCACCGGGCCGCGCACATATGAAAAGCCGAGCGAATAGCCGCTATTGGCCGTCGTATTGCCCGCCACGCCGCCAACGCTGTACTCGCCGCCAAACGTCAGGCCCGCGTAGTTCGCGCTCATGTAGCGCACCGCGTTGTTGATGCGGATCGTATTGCCCGTGTTGTCGAGATCGCCCGGATGCAGGAACGGTGCCGAGCCAGCCTGCGAACCCGCCGACGTCAGCGGCTGACCGAAGTAGAACATCATGTCGTACTGGCGGCCGAAGGTCAGGCTGCCATACTTGTCCGACTTCATGCCGACGAAGATCTGCCGCCCGAACAGCGTGCCGCCCTGCGCCGCCGCACCGCTGTTCAGGTTGATGCCCGATTCGAGCGTGAAGATCGCTTTCAGGCCCGCGCCGAGATCTTCTGAACCCGTCAAGCCCCAACGGCTGCCATTGATGCCGCCCGTCGAGTCGAGAAACACCTTCTTGCCGCCCGTCGCGCCGCCCGTATTGCTCTGATACATGATGCCTTCGTCAAGGATGCCGTAAATCGTCACCTGGCTTTGCGCATGAGCGAGTGGCGCGAATGCACCGGCCGTCGCGCAGCCGAGCATGATTTTCGTGATTTTTTTCATTGCAGATTCCTTTATTTTATTTGGATTACTGATTGACGACACTGCTGCATCCCATGCGTGGAACACGGCAGCGAGATCTCCTTGGGACTACCCGGCACGCCTGTCGCACACAGCGATAAGGCGTCACGAAGCCGCGGCGTCAACCGGTTCGCAAAAACCGGTATGACGTCGCTGCGTCGTTGAGTTCGAGGTGTTGTCGCTGGACGTGCGCATCCGCGCGGGAAGCCGATTGGTCTTCCCTGCCGGGTCCAGCGCTGCGGCTTCGCGCCGTGCGGGCTGCGCGCCCGCCTTGTTTAGGGCGCGGGGTGTTGCGTCGTGATCATCGACTCACGGTCACAGAAACGCGCGTGCCATGCGGCGAGCGCTGCGTGCTTGCGCCAGCCTTCATCGGGAAAGCGCAGGTCGAGATACGAGAGCGCGCACGCAATCGAGATCGTGCCGATATCGACGCGCTCGCCGAAAGCGGGCACCCATGATTCCAGTTGCGCGAGCGTCGACACGATCTTCTCGTGCTGACCGTCGAACCACGGCTGATAACGCAGGCCATCGGGACGTATCACCTGTTCGTAGCGCATCAGCAGCGCCGCTTCGATCATGCCGTCGGCGAGCGCCTGTTCGCGCAGACTCTGCCAGCGCGCTGCGCCGTTCGCAGGGAAAAGCCGCGGCTGTGCAGCCGTTGCGTCGAGGTATTCGCAGATCACGCGGCTGTCGTAGAGCACATTGCCGTCGTCGGCGAAACAGGTCGGCACCTTGCCGAGCGGATTGATCGCGACGATGGTCTGATCGCGCGTCACCGGGTGCGCGGAGCTGGGCAGACGCTCGACGTCAATGCCGAGTTCAGCGGCGCACACCAGTACCTTGCGTACGAAGGGAGAAAAAGGCGAGTAATAGACTTGCATGAATGCGGTTCTCGAATAGTTGTGGGTTCAGCGCTGATGCAGCGCGTAATCGGCACCGTGGCGATGCGTCAGATAACCGGCCGTCAAACCACCGTCGATATCGAGCACCGTGCCCGTCACATACGACGCGGCATCCGACAGCAAAAAAGCGATGCCTTGCGCGACCTCTTCCACCTGCGCAAAGCGGCCGAGCGGCGTGCGATCCAGCATCACGTCTTCGCGGAAGTGATCGGGTACGCCGACGGTCAGCATCGGCGTATCGACGCCATTCGGCGCGACGGCATTCACGCGCACGCCGCGATTGCCCCATTCGCTCGCGAGACTCTTGACGCGGCCGCCGAGACCCCACTTCGATGCCGCGTAATTCGCGCGCCCCGGCTGTCCACCCCTGGCCGTGATCGACGCGAGACACACGATGCTGCCGCGTCCACGCGGCAGCATCGCCGACGCGGTCGCCTTGCAGGTCAGAAACGTGCCGCGCAGATTGATATCGAGTACGAGGTCCCACTGTTCGGCGCTCATCGCTTCGGCGGGTGCGCTGCGTGCGAGTCCTGCGCACGGCACGACATCCGTAATGGCGCCGAGCGTCGCTTCCGTCTCGGCGACGAATGCCTGTTGCGCCGCTTCGTCGCGCACGTCGAGTACGGCGCCGAGAAAGCGCGCGTCGGGCCCCAGGCTGTCGTGCAAGGCCGCGAGTCCCGCTGCGTTCTGGTCGGCGGCTGCGATTGCGACGCCTTGCGCGGCCAGCAGACGGCACACGGCTGCGCCGATGCCGCTCGCGGCGCCCGTCACGAATGCGACGCGTGGCAGCGCCTGAGGTTGATTCAAACTATGTTGCGTCATGCCAGCGCCTCCCGACGCACCGTTTCGTTTTCGCTGATCGTGATGCCGGCGATATAGCCGAACGTCAACGCGGGGCCGAGCGTGATGCCCGCTGCCGGATACGTGCCGCCCATGATCGAGTTCATGTCGTTGCCGCACGCGTAGAGACCTGGAATCGGCATGCCATCCGCGCCCGTCACGCGCGACTTCGCATCCACATCGATACCCGTCGCGCTGCCGATGTCGCCCGGCGTGATCTGCACGGCGTAGAACGGCCCGTCGGTGATCGGGCCGAGACAGGCATTGGGCTTGTTCGATGCATCGCCGAGATAACGGTCGTATGCGGACAGGCCACGGCCGAAGTCGAGATCCTCGCCGCTTGCTGCCGCCCGATTCATGCGCGCTACGGAGTCGGCAAGCGCATCGGCGGGCACGCCGATCAGGCTGGCCAGCGCGGCCACCGTCGGCGCACGTTTCAGATATCCAGAACGCAGGAAGCGATCCAGCGACGCAGTATGGGGCCGCACGAGACCCATGCCATAGCGCTTGAGGAACGTGCTGTCGCAGATCAGCCATGCGGGAATGCACGGCGTCTTCTCATGCTCGCGATGCATCGACGTGACGAACTCGTGATACGACGACGCCTCGTTTGCAAAGCGCCGCCCCGCAGCGTTGATGGCCATGATGCCGGGCTTCTGACGATCGGTGACGAGGTGCGGAAAGACCGTTTCCGCGCCGTTCGCATCACGCAGGATCGACCCCGGCGTCCAGAACGCCGCACCGACATTGCCTGTCGCGAGACGCGCACCGAGACGCATGGCAAGGCGAGCGCCGTCGCCGCTATTGCTGACAGGCGACATCGAACGATGGATGTCGGCGTGCGGAACCAGCATCTTGCGCAGCTTCAGATCTTGCGGAATACCACCCGTGGCGAGCACGACTGCACGGCGCGCCTTCACGTCGACGAGTTTGCCGTGCTGGCGGACACGTACGCCCGTCACGCGATCGCTTTCATACAACAATGCTTCGACATCGGCTTCGCGTTCGAGCGCGATCTTCGCGTCGACAGCGGACTTCAGCAGGCGTGCGGCAAGTGCATTGCCGAGCAGCAGACGCGTGCCGCGCGGCCACTTCAGACGATCCATCGCGTAACGGCCGATCAGCGCGAGCGAATGGCGCAGCGACGCCACGTTTCGATGCATCGACAGCAACGCGTCGATGTCCTTGCGGTTCACCATCATCCCGCCGAGCGCGAGGAAGCTATGCAGCGGCCGGCGCAGCGCGCCGAACAGCGGACCGAGCTTGCGGCCATCGAACGGCGCGGGGTCGATCGTGCGTCCGCCCTGCGAGGCGCCTTCACGCTCCGGCTGATAATCCGGCGACACGGGACGCGCGATGAAGTGCACGTCCGTGTTCGCTTCCATGAAGCGCACCATGTCCGGACCGTGCGTCAGAAACGCGTCGATCATGTCGGGCCGCAGCGCGGCGCCGACTGTCGCTTGCAGATATTCGATTGCCCGCTCGCGCGAGTCGTCTTGGCCGACGCCCTTCATGTGCATGTTCTGCGGAATCCACACCGCACCGCCCGACACGGCCGTCGATCCGCCGAAGTATTCCGTCTTCTCCAGCACGAGCACCGATAACCCGCGCGCCTTGCATGTGAGCGCCGCGCTCAGGCCACCTGCGCCCGAGCCGACCACGATCACGTCGTATTCGCTATCCATGAGTATTCCCCGTTGCACGGGCGCGCCCTTTACGCCGCGCCCGTAGCGTTCCTGTTACTGCATCCGGTAGCCGCCGTTGACGTCGATCGTCGTGCCCGTCTGGTAGCTCGCGCCTTCCGAGACCAGGTACGCGACGGCGTCGGCAACGTCTTCCGGCAAGCCGATACGGCCCAGCGGAATCGCCGCTGCCGCTTCGCTGTCGCGCTCCTGTGACAGCGACTGGCGCAGCATCGGCGCGTCGATCAGGCCCGGCGCGACCGAGTTGACGGTCACGCCCTGCAGCGCGAGTTCGCGCGCCAGCGCCTTCGTAAAGCCGATCACGGCCGCCTTGCTGGCGATGTACGCAGCATTCGACCGGTAGCCGCCCAACTGCGCCGTCACCGACGAAATCGTCACGACGCGGCCAAACGAGCGGCCTTCGGGCAGACGACGGGCGAATTCGCGGCAGGTCAGAAAGCAGCCCGTCTGATTGATCGTGACCGTGCGCTGCCAGTCGGCGAGCGAGATCTCGGTGATCAGCGGACGCTGGCCGTCCGGCTTGAAGAACAGCACGCCCGCGCCTGCCACGAGAACCTCCGGGCGGCCCGCTGCTTCTGTCACGTGGTCGAACGCGCGCTGCACGGAGACTTCGTCGGATACGTCGATGGCAAGGCCGAGATGGCCGTCGCCGGGCAGCGAAGCGGCGACGCGCGCCGCGGCGGCGGCATCCAGATCGGCAACGGCCACACGATGACCCGCGTCGGCCAGATAGCGGCAGATCGAGGCACCGATGCCGCCCGCGCCTCCCGTGACGAGCGCAGTGTGACTAGCGGAGGCTGGCGTGTGATTCATGGTTGTTTCTCTTGAGTGCTCGTTGATAGGGGCGCCTGGGTCGGTGCGCGCATCAGGCCGCAACCGAGCGGGCGCGCGTCATGTCGCGATGACGCTGATAGGCGGGCAGCAACAGCAGCAGCGCGATGGCACCGATCAGCACGAAGCCGCCCATCGTCGCGATCGCCACCTTGAAACTGCCGCTCGTCTGCGTGAGCCAGCCGATGATGGCGGGACCGAAGAAGCCGCCCAGATTCGCCACGGCATTGACGAAGGCAAGCGCGGCGGCGGCAGCCGTGCCGCTGTAGAACATCGTCGGCAGGGTCCAGTAGGCGGGCATGCAGGCAGAGAGGCCGATCATCGCGACACAGAAGCCGGACATCGCGATTGCGGGACTATCGAGATTGCTCGCGGCGACCACGAACGCGACACAGGCCAGCAGCAGCGGATAGATCACGTCGGACAGACGCATCGCCCGGCGGCGGCAACGGCGCGCCCACAACAGCATCGCGATCGCACCGAGCAGGTTCGGCAGCGCGCTCAGCAGACCGACCTGCAGCGTCGTCACGTGGAAGGTCTTGATGATCTGCGGCAGCCAGAAGCCCGCGCCGTAGAAACCGATCACGAAGCACACGCCCGTGAAGGTCACCACCAGCGTGCGCCAGTCGCACAGCGTCTTGAACACATGCGCGGCGCTATGCGGATCTCCGTGCGCGCGGTCTTCTTCCTGCTCGCGGTCGATCTTCGCCTGCAGCCAGTCACGCTCGGTGGGCGTCAGCCAGCGCGCCTGCGACGGGCGTTCGAGCAGCACGCGCCACGTGACGATGCCGAGGATCACGGCGGGAATGCCTTCGACCACGAACAGCCAGCGCCAGCCCGGAATGCCCGCGACGCCGTCGAAGGCCTGCAGGATCAGCGACGACACCGGCCCACCGATAGCCGCCGCGATCGGCAGCGACATCATGAAGCGCGCGATGATCTGCGTGCGGTGTTCGCGCGGGAACCAGAAGGTCAGGAAGAACAGCACGCCCGGAAAGAAGCCTGCTTCGCTGATGCCGAGCAGAAAGCGCACGAGGTAGAACGAGTTCGGGCCGGTGATCAGCGAGGTCGCGAGCGTCACGAGGCCCCAGACGATCATGATGCGCGCGAGCCAGACCCGCGCGCCGAAACGCACCATCATCAGATTGCTGGGCACCTCGAACGGCAGCATGCCGATGAAGAAGATACCGGCGCCGAGCCCGTACATCGCGGGCGTGAGGCCGATTTCATGGTTCATCTGCAAGGCCGCGAAGCCGACGTTGGTGCGGTCGATATAACTGACGATGTACAGCAGAAACAGAAATGGAATCAGTCGCCACGCTGTCTTCTTGAGGACGGCGGCTTCTTCGATTGCGTTCATGGGCGTCTCCTTGCGGCGCGGCTCGTACCGGCTGCGCCATGTTGTCGTTGAGCGTGTGGTTGGTATGTGTGTTGCCGTATCAGAGCGCGGCGGTGCCGCCCAGCGATTTACCGCCATCGACCATCAGGATCTGGCCGGTGATGAAATCGGTTTGCGGCGAAGCCAGAAATGCGACCGCATTCGCGATGTCTTCAGGGCGCGCGGCGCGGCCCGTCGGCTGCAACGCGAGCTGCGCGGCGCGGCGTTCGGGCGTGAGCGCCTGAAGCATCGGCGTATCGACCAGACCGGGCGCCACTGCGTTGACCAGAATGCCCTGCCCGAGCAACTCCATCGCCATCGCGCGCGTCAAGCCAACCACGGCAGCTTTCGCCGCTACGTAATGCGCATGATTGCGCGCGCCGAGATACGCACGCGACGCGATATTCACGATCTTGCCACCCGACGGCAGCCGCGTGGCCGCGTGTTGCGACAGGCGAAACAGCGCCACCACATTCAGATCGTAGTGACGGTTGAAGTCGTCGGCGCTCAGATCCATGAAGGCGCGCTCGTCGAACACGCCCGCGTTGTTGATCACGGCGTCCACGCGCGGCAGCCGGGCGACAAAGCTGCTCACCGACTGCTCGTCGCGCAGGTCGACCACGGCGCCTTCCGCCGAGCCGCCCGCTTCCTGCACGCTCGTGATCACGCTATCGAGCGCCTTGCCGGAGATATCGACGGCGGCGACGTGGAATCCGTCTGCGGCGAGGCGCCGCGTGAGCGCGGCGCCGATGCCGCCTCCTGCGCCTGTGACGATGGCGACGGGCTTCGACTGGCCGACCGGCTTGTTTCGTTGGGTTTGCATCTCTTCTCTCGTTTAGCGTAATTCGTTACGCAAAGCGTAAATTTACCATCAAACCGTGACAATGCGCAAAAACCCTGGCGAGCAGATGCTGGACCCGGCACGGCGAGCGCGCGGGTTCCAGATAGGGAGGGAGAGGATGCGATCCGGGGATTCGTACGGATCGGCAACGGATGGACGTGGGCCCGACGGGTGGATGAGCGTGGATTTAATTTATGCAGATCGCGTGAACATCTGCTCGAATGTATGCGCCCGTTACCGGCTGCGCTTACCAACGTTTCGGCAAGTACTTTTAACGGCAATTGCAAAACGAATTGTCAAATGAACATACTTGTGCGAATTGAAAAATCGAATGCAATCTGCGACCAGCGTTATAGAGAATAGGTATTGCAATGAATTGCAATAGTTAGCCGCCTCGGTTGACAAGCTTTCTTCTCAGGTAATCCGCGCGCCGATCTGAGAGAGATGCTTATCTGTTCTACGACAGCACAAAGCATCATTTGGCAAAAAACCAAAAAGCATAAAATCGAATTTCCTCTAAATTTCTTACGAGATATTCCGTAATAGGCAATGCGTGCGCCGAGGAACCTGCATATGCAGGTGCGCCGCAAACTACAATATCTACGGAAAACAAAGAATGAAAACGAAATACACGGGAATGTCTATCGCGGCTACAGCCATCATGCTGGCAGCTTGTGGCGGTGGTGGCAGTGGCGGTTCAACGGGATCGTCGGCCGCAACGCAGACCACCTCCCCACCGCAAACAACCACAGTCGGTGACTGGATCTATCAAGGCTCGGCGCCGACCATTACGGGCGTGAGCGGAACGGTCGCAGCCGTGTTCATACCCGACTCGTTGACGGGAAATAGCCTCACGGGGTCCATGTTCAACGCAGCGAATGCCCCATTGAGCAGCCAGGTACAGCAAGCAAACTATGGTGGCGCGTTCACGACCCTCTCCGCCATCACCGGGCCCGCAATCTCGCTCACCAAGCACAGCACGATCGCCGATATCAACGGCGTGGGCGGCTACATTGCCATCGGCCGGTGGACGCATGGTTCGGACTCGAGCGGCGGAAACTACACGGCAAATCAGGGCGCACATTACGCAGTAGGCTCGCCGCTCACGCTGACAGCGAGCGCGGGTAGCCTTTCCTGTACCAACCTGATGGCGACCTCACCCTCCTCTGCGACGGGCAGCGTCGCTCCGGGTTCGCTTGTGTCCGCATCGGCAACACTCGATCTGACGACCCTCAGCCTCGTGAATTTCAACGCAACGGTCACCATCGGTTCGGATACTGCAGCGACCATCACGAAGGCAAGCGCGATGGCTGCAGGAACGTCGATGGGCGGCGGCGTCACGACCGCGTCGCAACCGATGGGCAACGACATCACGAAGCCTCTGCTCGCCGTTGCGTACGGTGGGCATCTGCCCAACACAGGCGACGTGAACGGCCTCGTGGTGCTCTCCTGCCAGTAATCGACAACGCGCCCGCGAGGGCACCGCTTTAACCATTCAACGGTTGGGAAGGTTGCGCCAGCATCCATGGCGCGTTGTGCATGCCCACCATCTTTAGCGGCTGGGCATGCGCACATGAACATCCTTGGCCCGATCACGTGGAGTGTGCAACGCAGAAAAGCCGTACCCGGTTTTTCTGTTCATGCACATATCAATACGACGAATAGAGCCGCCAAACCCGAACCAATCATCTGCTCAAAACACTCACGATTGCTTTGGCGCGACGTACGCGTACCAAACACCTGCAGAAAACGGTTGCACATGCAAACTTAAAGGCGAGTGGGTCTTACCGAACATTACGCAATGATGCTGAACGGTAGCTTTTAGTTATCAGCGGCAAACACGCTCAAGTGCTTGCCCAACATAACATGTGCCGCTCGCACAAGAATGTATTGGAGACCAGGATGACACGAATCACCATTACTCATCTTTCGGGTTCCAAGGCTAATCAAACCGAGTCTTTCGAAATGGAACGCTTCGAGGAACTGATACTCGGTCGCGATCCTGCCGCCACCATTGTGTTCGACCCTCAGCGCGACGACCTCGTCAGCCGACAGCACGCGGCAATTCGTATCACCAAAGACACCCCACCTAACTATCTGCTCGGCGATAAAGGCAGCAGCAACGGAACCTTCCACAATGGACGGCCCGTTAAAGGCGAAGTGACGCTTGCACCCGGCGACACGATCGAACTGGGCGAAGGCGGCCCACGGCTGTCGCTCGACCTCGAGCCGCGACCGCTCCCCGCTGTGCCGCCCACGCGACTGAACACGAAAGCACTCGACGAGACGCGCATATCCCGGCCATCCGCCGCGACAAGACCGGCAGCCAGTGCCACGGGTGCCGCAAAGACGGCTGGCGACACGTCCACCGCAAAATCCACTGCCCGCCCCACCGAAAAGCCCGCTGACAACCGCGTCGGCAAGGAAACGGTGATGCGCATGATGGATCAGCAACGCCGCTCGACCAGCCGCAAGATCGCAATCGGCGGCGGCATCGCCGTGGTGCTGATCGGCATCATCGTTGGCGCGCTGATTCACTTCGGCGTGCTGTTCGGCAAATCGCCGAAAGAGATCGTCGCTGAGTTCGGCGATGCAACTGTGGTCGTCGAAGCGCATTACCGGATCATCGACAAGTCCACAGGCCGTCCGATCTATCAACGAACCTGTGTACTCGACAATTCACCGCTGCCATGCTTTCTGCAATTCGACAACGGACCCGTCATGCGCTGGCTCACTGTCGACGATGACGACCATCGCGGCCTGCCCATCGAAAGCGCGGGTTCCGGCAGCGGCTTCATCGTGAACGACAGCGGCTTCATTCTGACCAACAAGCACGTTGCGCAGGGCTGGCGCGTGCCGCAATGGGACAACTTCGGCGTCGAAGCCGGCATCCTCATCAATCTCGTTCAGGGAAAGTTGCAGATCGGCCGCTTCAACCCGATGAACTTCGCAAGCCTGCGCGGATGGGATTTCGACAACCCGGTCAAGCTGATTCGCCCGGACTTCCGGGTACCTGGAGGCATGGGGTTCAGCATCGCGTCGGATGCGATGCTCGACGGTCGTAACGAAAGCCTCACCGTGCGCTTCCCGAATACGCGCGACAGCATCGACGCGCAGCTCGTCAAGGCATCGGCAGACGCGGACGTTGCGGAGATCAAGATCGCGTCCTCGCAGAAACTGCCGACGATCAACCTTGCTTCAGTCGGATCGCGGCCATCGGTTGGCGAACGTGTGATTGTGCTCGGCTATCCCGGCATTTCCGAGCAGAAGGTAGCGATTATCCAGTCAAGCGAAGGTGGCAAGATCAAGGAACGGATGGAAGTAATTCCGCAGCCGACGGTGACGGAGGGCATCATCGCCAACCTCGGTGACGCGGTGAAAACGGAAAAGAACGTCCAGACCTTCGACACGCTCGGTGACGTGTATCAACTGACGGTCACGGCTACGGGTCACGGCAATAGCGGTGGCCCGGTGTTCAACAGCGACGGCAAGGTGATCGGTCTGTTCACTTACTCGCGATCGCGCGGAGACGAGCGTGTCACGTTCGCGGTACCGATCCAGTACGGGCTTGATCTGCTGCTTCATTAACCGACGACGCACGTGCCATGTGCCCGCCCCGGCCCGCTACCACCGAACCGACACGGCTGGTGGTCAGCTGCGCGATGCTGAGTGACGTCGGCTGCGTGCGCGACCACAACGAAGATGCCGTGGGCTGCATGATCCCGCGCAGC
Organism: Paraburkholderia sp. C35; assembly: GCF_003121405.1. Lineage (GTDB taxonomy): Bacteria > Pseudomonadota > Gammaproteobacteria > Burkholderiales > Burkholderiaceae > Paraburkholderia. Next base: position 250,315 of record NZ_QBUY01000001.1, read on the forward strand.
GAGGACCCGTTCGCGTTGCGCGGCGCGCTTGCCGTTATCGCCGATGGCATGGGCGGTCACGCGGCGGGCGAAGTGGCGAGCCAGATCGCGTTACGTACGATCCTGCACGACTACTATCGCGATCCCGCGGCTCCCGCCGATGCGCTCTACAACGCGCTCGTCGCGGCCAACGCAGCGATCGTCGAGCGCGCTACGCTCGAACCCGACCTCGATGGAATGGGCACGACCTGCAGCGTAGTCGCGGTGATTGGCGACGTCGCGTATATCGCGAACGTCGGCGACAGTCGGATCTATCTGCTGCGCGAGGAAACGCTCACGCAACTGACTGACGACGACTCGCTCGTCGCGGAGATGTTGCGTGACGGCTTGCTGAGCGCCGAGGAAGCCGAACAGCATCCTGACAAGAACGTGATATTGCGCGCGCTCGGCACCCACGACTTCACGCCGACCATTCATGCGGACGGGCATCAGCTGCTAGCGGGCGACAGATTGATGCTATGCACCGACGGCATCAGCGACCAGATCGATCACGCGATGCTCGAATCCGTGGTCGCGCGTCTTGCCCCAATCGACGCATGCAGCGAACTGATCGAACTCGCACGCCGCGCGGGCGGAATCGACAACGCGTCGGTCGGCATCATCGAACTGCAACCTGCCGCAGCGGGCACGGAGTCCGCGCCGCACTCGACGCGCTCGCGTCGTGCGTACGGTACCTGATCGACACACTGGACTTGCCCATGTCACCCAGACAGATAGGCCACTACGAGATTCGCTCACTGCTCGGCCGGGGCGGTATCGGCGAGGTGTACTGGGCATTCGATACCGAACTGGAACGCGATGTTGCGCTCAAGACGCTGCGTCCCGAGTTCAGTCTCGACCGTTCGTTCCTCGACCGCTTCCGCACGGAAGCAACCAGCCTCGCCAAGCTCAATCATCCCAACATCGCCACGCTGTATTCGCTGTTCAAGGATGGCGACACGATGTGCATGGTGATGGAACTGGTGCGCGGACACACCCTTGAAACTGTATTGCAGCGCACCGGCCAGTTCAGCGTACAGGACAGTCTCGCGGTTATCGCGCAGGCTGTAGCGGGGCTCCGGTACGCGCACCGCATGGGTGTGATTCATCGCGACATCAAGCCGTCGAATCTGATGCTGACGGATGCCGGCGTGCTAAAGATCATGGACTTTGGTATCGCGCGCATTCAAGGCTCGCAACGCCTGACAAGGCAAGGTGACGTAGTCGGCACGCTTTCGTACGCGCCACCGGAACAATTGCGTGGTCATGAAGGCGACGGACGCAGCGATCTCTACAGCCTTGCCACCGTTCTCTACGAAATGTTGTCGGGCCGACTGCCGTTCAACGCGACGAGCGAATACGAACTGATGCGTGCGCAGGTCGAAACATTGCCGCCTACGCTGGAAGGTCTGTGCCGCGATCTCGACGCAAACGTCGAAGATGCGCTGATGCGCGCGCTGGCCAAAGCACCCGAAGACCGCTTCGGCACAGTCGAGGAATTCGGCCGCGCACTGGGCGCGACGGCGCTCACAGCCGACGCGCCCGACATGCTGCGCGACGGCTTGCTGCAATCGATGGACGAAGCGGAACAGGTCGGCACGCGTCTGGCGAACCCACGCTACGCGAAGCCTGACGACACATCGAACGAAGACGCGCACGATCCGCCGCAAAGCGCAGCCCGGAACACCGGCGTCGAGACGGACTTCGTGATGGACAACGCCACGCGCTTGCAGACCGCTCGCGTGGATGACACATCGCAGGGCAATGGCACATCGTCCATTCAACCCAGGAAATCGCCGACGCTGATGTATGCGGGCGCAGGCGGCGCAGTCGTAGTCGCAGCCGTCGTGCTGTTCTTCGTGTTCCGGCCGCATCCGGCGCCCGTGTCCGATACGGATTCCAACACCGGCGAGAGCGCGCAACACATCGTGCTGCATAACACCGCGCCGCCGCCCACACCCGTCAACGTGCCGCCCATCTCGCTGCTTCCGCCTGCCAGCGCACCAGACAGCGGCGCGGCAGCGCAGCAGCCGGCGCCAGACCTGCCAGGCAATGTCGATCAGGTGCTGGACTCGGGCGCGTTGATCGTCGGCGGCAAGGTCGTCAATCTGTTCGGCGTTCGCGGCGAAGACGGACGCCCGGCGCAAGCGATGCAGCGCTATCTGAAAGGACAAGGCAACCAGTTGCAGTGCTTTGCAAAGGGCAAGGCATTTCAGTGCCTGGCGGGCGGCGAGGACGTGGCAGAACACGCATTGCGTAATGGCTGGGTGCGCGCCCGCGAAGGTGCACCCGCGCAATACACGAATGCAGAGCATGAGGCCCGCAAGGTACGTGCGGGCGTCTGGGCCATGTAGTCGAAACATAACCGTATCGGCGATGACTCGAAGCGGCTCGCCGGCAAAGGAGACCTCAATGAAAACCTGGATTTTGCTGGCAGCATCCAGCATGTTGCTCGGATCGGTGCTCGCTGGTTGTGCGCAGGACGGCAGCGGTGGCATGAGCAAGACATCGCAGGGCGCACTGATCGGCGGCGCAAGCGGTGGCCTGCTGGGTGGAATCTTCGGTCACAACGGTACGTCAGCCGTGATTGGCGCCGCTGCGGGTGCTTTGCTCGGCGGAATCATCGGCAAGGAAATGGATGATCGCGACCGTGAAGCACGCCAGGCTGCCTTGCAACAGGCACTGCAAACCTCGCAGAACAATCAGCCACGCCAGTGGAAAAATACGAAGACGGGTCATTCCGGCACGATCAAGCCGTTGAACGGCTACGCTAAATCGCCCAGCGCACAAACCTGCCGCGACTTCACCGAAACCTATCAGCGTGACGGCAAGCAATATGAGCAAACATCGAAAGCATGCCGCAACGCTAATGGCGAATGGCAACTTGCAAGCCAATAGTCCAAGGTTGTCGACAGCTGCGATTAGGCTTCTGCCCGGATGTCGTCAATGGCTCGCCAGCCTGGCGATCGTAGGGTACGGCATGTTCTGCAGTGGCGGCATCAGCCACGCAGGCGAACTCAAGCCATTCGATGTACGACGCCTGGAACCCGCAGTCGGCGGTGACATCTCCGGCAGCAAGCCGCCGGGTAAGCAGGCCGCGCGCGCTGGCCTGCTGCGCAGTGGCACGGCCTTTTTCGTGAGCCGCACCGGCGAGATGCTGACAAGCGCACACGTGGTTCAAGGATGCAAGCGTATCAACGTCTGGCCCGGCGAAGAGCCTCCCATACAGGCGACCTTGATCGCAGTAGACAAAGACCTGGATGCGGCCCTTCTGTCCACGGATCGCCCGGTTGACATGATCGCCGAGCGGACCGGCCAATCCGTCGGAACCGGTGCGTCGATCTACACAATCGGTTTCGCTCTCACTGCTTCGTCGCCACGCGTACCTGTCATCACCCGCGGTGACGTCAATGGGACTGTGGAAAACAACGGACGCCGACTTCTCGTATTGCGAGCGGCGCTGCATGAAGGTAACAGCGGCGGCCCGGTGGTGGACGCCAAAGGCGTTCTGCGCGGCATGATCATTGGTCGTTACGCCGACCGGCCCGAGTTGAGTGTGGCGGTTCGCGCGCAAGACCTCGCGCGTTTTCTAGGATCCGATCACGGCGACATGTCCGCCCTTCCGCCACATCCTCCCGTCGCATTGAAAGTTTCGGCTCGGTTGAAGCAGATAGCGGCGCTTGTCCAGTGCGAAAAGTGAAGGTTGTTTGTTATCTGGATACGGGGTTGTGTATCGAACGACCTTTGACGACATCAACAAGTCGCGTGTCATGATGCTCTCAGTTATGAGAGCCCCGTAACGGTTCCTTGCTACAGTCGCCTTTATTGATTTCCACTCGCCGTTTGCGTAGCAAAGTCATCCGCCTTGACCGAGCGAAACAACTTGGTCAGAAATCAGTAGACCGCGATTACTTCGACAGCACGGCAACAGCTTTGATTTCCACGATGTAGCCTGCCGAACCGCCCAACATATGCGCGCCTACCGCGGTCCACGCGGGCAAGGGGTGGACATTAAGGTATCGGTCTCGCACTTCCATGAAAAGCGTAAGGTCGCGCATGTCCGTATGAAAAGTGGTGACGTCGACGACATCCGCAAGCGTGCCTCCAGCTGCCTCGAGCACCGCCTTCAAATTTTCGAAAGCCTGCACAATCTGCGCTTCGCGCTCTTCCACCAGTTTCATGTTGGCGTCACGGCCAATCTGGCCTGAGAAGTAGACGGTGTCGCCAACTTTGACAGCCGGGGCGTAGCGGATTTTTTCGTACACCGCTTCCATCCCGACAGGAACAATGGCTTTGCGTTCATTCATTTTCGCGTCTCCTGATTGTTCTTCATCCGGTTTAACCGTTGTCGCCACCAGCAACTGGCAGCACCGCGCCGGTGATGTAACCCGCCTCGTCAGATGCAAGAAAAAGAATCGGCGCGATTTGCTCGTCGAGCGTGCCGTAACGCCGGAAGAAGGTCGATTCAGTCACCTGCTTCACCGCTTCGCTCATCCACGCTTTTTCCTGTTCGTTGTCTCCGGCCTCATTGCGGGGTACGCGTCTTGGCGGAGCCTCGGTGCCGCCCGGTGCCGTCGCAACCACACGAATATTCTGCTCACCGTACTCCATGGCAAGCGATTGGGTCATCGCGTTGACGCCGCCCTTGGCCGCCGAGTAAGGCACGCGGCGGATACCCCGCGTGGCGTTCGATGAGACGTTGACGATCGTTCCTCGACCTTGTGCGAGCATGTGCGGCAGCACCGCATGGCACGCATAGAGGGTAGGCATCAGCGAACGGCGAATTTCGGCATCAATCTGCACCGGTTCAAACTCTGCATACGGCCGCATGCGAATCGCACCGCCCACGCCGTTGACGAGAATGTCGATCCGGCCAAACTTCTGTACAGCGAATGCCATCGTGGAGGCGGCGCCTGCATAGGTCTCGAGGTCCGCAACGAATCCCGCAGTGTCCGCACCAGTCGCTTCGGCTGCAACCTCGGAGACGAAGCCGGCACGATCGACAAACAGTACCTTTGCGCCTTCTGCAGCCGCACGGAGCGCGCCGCCACGTCCAATACCCTGCGCGGCCCCAGTGACGACCATCACCTTGCCTTCAAATCTTCGGGCGTTCATGAGTCACCGTGCCACGTTAGGAGTGAATTTCTCGTAGTGGAAGCTGTTTGGCTTCACGCCGTTGTCGTCGAAATATTTGCGTACCGCGTCGACCATGGGCGGCGGACCGCACAGGTAGACATCCACATCGCCGTCGTTCAGGCACTCGGGAGGCATGTGTTGCGTCACCCAGCCCTTTCGCGGATGACTGGACTGCTCTTCGGCGACAACAGTACTGAACGTGAAATTCGGCAGCTTTTCTGCATACGCCTGAACGGCTTCGACCAGCACCAGGTCGAGGTCCCGCGTGACACCGTAGATGAGATGCACCTTCTGCTGCGAGTTCGCACGGACCAGCACTTCGAGCATCGACAGGAACGGCGCCAGGCCCGTACCGCCCGCCAGAAACAGTAACGGCCGCTCGACCGTGCGCAGATAGAACACGCCCATCGGTCCCGTCAGCTCAACCTTGCTTCCCGGCTGCGCGGATTCGAGCCATGTGCTCATTACGCCGCCTGGAATCTTCTTGATGAGAAAGCTGATTTTCGATTCGCCAGGCGTAGACGAGAATGAGTAGGAGCGATGCTGGCCACTGCCGGGCACGTCAATGTTGACGTATTGACCGGGCAGGAAGACGGGCGAAGCACCGTTCACGTCCAGCTCAAGCACGACGGCTGCGTCGTTGTGCTGTTCGACTTTCGTGACCGTCGCTGCGAACTTGTTGTGTTCGGTCTTGCATGACGTCGACGAGGCCGGCACTGCGATGACGCAATCGCTTTCGGGCACCATCTGACACGTGAGCACGAGACCGCTTTCTTTTTCGTCGTCGCTCAGCGCATCTTCGATGTAGTCATCACCCAGATCGTAACTGCCACTTTCCGCGCGACACTTGCAGGTGCCGCACACGCCGTCGGAGCAATCCATCGGCAAGTTGATTTTGGCCCGGAAGGCGGCATCGAGAACCTTCTCGCCTGCCTTGCATTCGACGAAACGGGTAACGCCGTCTTCGAAGTTCAGTGCAATGTTGTAACTGGACATGTTGCCTCCTGCTTACTGTCTCATTCCGACCGTTTGCATCAGACGTGGTAGACGTCGAGTACTTGTCGGATATAGTCGTTCTTCAGTGCAATCTTCTTGCTGGAAATCAGCAAACGGTCGTCGACCTTGCGGAACGTGACGTAGATGGTGCCGAAGAATTGATCGGTAATCTTGTAACGATGATTCAGCGTGTTGAAGTTGTATCGAACATCGACTTCATTTGCGCGCTCGCCAAGCACTTCCACATTGGTGACGTTGTGGCTGGTGCGCGGTTCCGGCATCGACGCGCCGCTTCGCTCGGTCTTGATGCGGAACACGCGGTCTTCAAGGCCACCGCGGTCCGGGTAATACATAAGCGAGATCTGGCTCTGCGGGTCCTCAGTGAGCTTGTCGTCGTCATCCCACGCGGGCATCCAGTAGGTCACGTCCTCGGTGTAGCACGCGAGCCACTCGTCCCACTGGCGGTCATCCAGGAAGCGTGCTTCCTGATAGAGCGCGCTACAGATCTGCTGATAATCGAAGTTCATGCCGTCGCCTCCGCCTGTTCCTTTTGAAGGGCTTCGCGCATCACCTGCGCCCAATATTCGTGTTGAACCACGAAAAGACCTTCGTCTTCACTGCGCTCGCCCGAGATGAGCGGATTCAAACCCATGCCCTTCGCGTTCTCATCGGGGCCATGGACCCACAGCGGTGCACCGCGCGACATGTCGTTCCACATTGATGTCGTCTGGCCGTAACCCGCCTGGCAGGCGCGGAATTCTTCGAGGTCGTCGCTCGTGCCCATCCCCGACACGTTGAAGAAATCTTCGTACTGGCGAATGCGAATCGCGCGGCTTTCTGCGCTTTCCCCCTTCGGCGCGAAGCAGAAGATGCTGACTTCGGTTTTATCGACGCTCAGCGGACGAACCACGCGAATCTGCGTGCTGAACTGATCCATCAGGAAGACGTTCGGATACAGGCACAGATTGCGAGTCTGATTGACGATATAGTCCGCTTTCTCTTCGCCAACTCGCGCGGCGATTTCTTCACGATGCTGGTAAACCGGACGGACCTCCGGGTTCATCGTTTTTGTCCACAGCAAAATGTGGCCGTGTTCAAAGCCATAGACGCCGGCAACGGATTTGCTCCAGCTATTGGCATCGACGGCTTGGGTCCCTTCGACCTTGCGCCGGCCCATCGTCGCGGCATAATTCCAATGAACAGTGCTGACGTGGTAACCGTCGCAGCCGTTCTCCATCTGCATCTTCCAGTTGCCTTCGTAGATGTATGAGGAGTTGCCTCGCAATACTTCCAATCCATTCGGCGCCTGGTCGACAATCTGGTCAATAATGACCTTCGTCTCTCCGAGGTACTCTTCCAGCGGAATCACATCCGGATTCAGGCTGCCGAACAGAAAGCCCCGATAGCTCTGGAAACGGGGTACCTTTTTCAGGTCATGAGAACCGTTGGTATTGAACTGGATGGGATATTCAGTGGTCTTTCCGTCCTTCACCTTCAGCAGCTTGCCCGTGTTCGCGAAACTCCAGCCGTGAAACGGACAGGTGAACGTGCCCTGGTTGCCGTGCTTGCGGCGGCACAACATTGCGCCTTTGTGCGCACAGGCATTAATAACCGCATGCAATTCACCGGTCTTGTCGCGTGTGACGACGATCGGCTGGCGTCCAATCGACGTGGTGTAGTAGTCGTTGTTGTTGGACACCTGGCTTTCATGTGCGAGGTAAACCCAGTTGCTCTCGAAGATGTGCTTCATCTCGAGATCGTAAAGATCAGCGTTGGTGAAGATGTCGCGGCGGCACCGGAAAACACCGTTCTCTTTGTCGTCTTGAACGGCGCCCTGCAGCAGTTCGTCGAGTTGCTTAACCTTTTCGATAGTGGCGGACATATTAGTGCTCCTATGCATGCTCCAAGGTTTAAGGGAGCGTTGCATGCAGTTGAAGTTTTCGCGAGGAAGTAACCGGCGGCTGGTGACGTTAGCCGCCGCGTGATCGTTTATGCCGCGGAAGAGACTCGCGGGCGCTGAACAAGCTGGTTGTCCTTGCCCTCAACCAGTGAAGTCAACTCAATGTTGAATTCAATTTCCTTGTAGGCGTCGGCCTTGAGCCCCAGAGCAATGCCTCCCGTTTTATCGATCACGTGAGGAACCAGTTCTTCTCGAGTCGCATAGGCGAAGTCGTCCCAGATCAGCGGGTCGCCTTCGATATTGATCTGCGTCGTGAGCTTGCGGTTTTTTTCCGAGGTGACGAAAAAGTGAACATGTGCCGGACGGTTGCCGTGACGGGCGAGAGCGTTCAGCAACTGCTGTGTGGCGCCGTGCGGCGGACAGCCATAGCCCACCGGCATGAGGGTACGAAATTCATACTTACCCTCGGCGTCTGTCCTGACTGCACCGCGCAGATTGAATTCGGTCTGGGCGCCTGTCGGGTCGAAGTGTGAATAGAATCCCTTCGAGTTGGCATGCCAGCACTCGACAATGGCATTGGCAACGGGCTTGTCGTCGGGACCTGACACGATGCCGCGGATGACGAGCGGGCCGGCGTCTTCGTCGGGATTGATGTCGATCCTGGATACGCCATCGCGCACCGGAGCACCGCCGACATACAGAGGACCTTCAATGGTGCGCGGCGTGCCGCCGTGAATGTCGTCTTCGCGGTCCGCAGCGTCCATCCGGATGTCGAGATACTTCTCCAGACCCAGTCCGGCCGCCAGCAGTGCAGCCTCGCCGTCTTGTCCGAGCTTGTTGAAGTAGGTGACGCCAGCCCAAATCTCGTCGGGCGTCATGTCGAGGTCGTCGATGGCTTTGAACAGGTCGCTTAGCAAGCGATGGGTGATCTGCTTCGCACGCGCGTTGCCGTCCTGACCCGTGAGATTTGCGGCAACCTTCAACAAGTCCTGAACTTCTTTCGTGTCGAACACTTTGACGCTCATGTCTGCTCCTGAAATCTTCCTGGTATAGTGGGGTTAACCCTCGCCAATCGCCTTCCCTCTTATGTTCACAAGGTATAATCGGGTGTCGAACTAGCGTGTAAATGCAGGATAGTGGACCTCCGAACCGCCAGTCCAACACTGTTTTAGTATCGGTCCATATCTAAGAGGTATTGAGATGGAATTGCGTCACCTTCGTTATTTCGTCGCGGTAGCGGAGGAGCGGAACTTCACGCGCGCCGCAGAACGGCTGAACATCGCGCAGCCGCCCTTGAGCCGGCAAATACAGCAGCTGGAAGAGACGCTTGGCGTCCAGCTTCTCGAGCGTGGCTCCCGGCCGCTCAAGTTGACGGAGACCGGCAAATTCTTTTATTCCCACGCCGCGCAACTGTTGGCGCAGACGGCAGACCTTGAATCGATGACGAGGCGGGTCGGGAGTATCGCGCGGACGTTCTCGATTGGCTTCGTGGGGTCCACGCTTTATGGGTTGCTCCCGAAAATCATCCGACGTTTTCGCGATGAAAACCCGACCGTTGAGCTGACGCTTCATGAGATGTCGACGATGGACCAGCTTCGGGCGCTCAAGGATGGGCGCATCGATGTGGGATTCGGGCGTATCCGGAACGAGGACGCAAACATTCGTCGGGTTGTTCTGCGGGAAGAAAAGCTGATTGCCGCGCTTCCACAGGGACATCCGCTGACACTCGCCAAGCCTGTTTTATCGCTACGCGACCTGCTCAACGAAACCTTGATTGTTTTTCCGAAGTCGCCGCGTCCAAGCTACGCAGACCAGGTATTGGCCGCATTTGAGGACCGTGCACTCGAGCCGCGTCGAGTCTACGAGGTGCGGGAGTTGCAGATCGCGCTCGGATTGGTGGCGGCTGGAGAGGGCATTTCACTCGTTCCAAGCAGCGTCTACGGATTGAAGCGGGACGACGTCAGTTACATGGAGCTCGACGACCTCACGCTTGTCTCTCCAATCATCATGAGTATGCGGGCACTTGATGAATCACGGGATATACGGGAAATCCTTGAGCTGATCTATCGGCTTTACGAGGAGCTGCACATTCCCTATGTCCCGCGGGTCGACCGGGGTGAACGCTAACAATTCATACCCGATAAGTATGGCGCTAGACGTGGAAGGTGTTGGACACGCGCCGATTGACCGGTCAATACTGCGGTCAACCCTTCCACTCTGCCATTTCAGGTATGAACCCTTCAATCACCTCCGTAGAAGCCATTCTGGTCGACCTTCCGACCATTCGCGCGCATCAGTTGTCCATGGCGACGATGCAGCAACAAACCATGGTCATCATCCGTCTGCGTTCGAGCGATGGGATTGAGGGCATCGGCGAAGCCACGACCATCGGCGGTCTGTCCTACGGCGAAGAGTCGCCCGAAGGCATCAAGCTGACTATCGACACGTACCTTGCGCCAGCGTTGATCGGTCAGGACGCGACCAATATCAACGCGGCAATGCTCATGCTGAACAAGGTCGCTCGCGGCAACCGGTTCGCCAAGTCGGGAATCGAGACAGCTTTGCTCGACGCGCAAGGAAAGCGCATGGGCGTTCCTCTATCGACACTGCTCGGCGGCGCTGTGCGCAAAACGCTACCGGTACTGTGGACGCTTGCCAGCGGTGACACGAATCGCGATATCGAGGAAGCGGAAATGCTACTCGCCGAACGCCGGCACAACGTCTTCAAGCTGAAGATTGGTCGCCGTGCCGTGCGGGATGACGTGGCTCACGTGTCGAAAATCAAGGCAGCACTTGGGGATCGTGCGAAGGTGACGGTCGATGTCAACCAGGCGTGGAACGAAGTCGATGCAGTGCTGGGTATTGAAGCACTCGAGGCTGCGGGAATCGACCTCATCGAACAACCTACGCCTCGCGAGCAGCGCGGCGCGCTGGCCAGACTTGCAGCACGATTTGCGGTGCCCATCATGGCCGACGAAGGCGTCACCGGCCCGGAGGACGCACTCGACCTCGTTCGCGGAGCCTGCGCTGACGTGTTCGCGCTGAAGATTGCGAAATCCGGCGGTATCTACGGCATGCTGCGCACTGCAGCCATTGCCGACGCAGCGGGCGTGTTGCTCTACGGCGGGACGATGCTCGAAGGCAGTATCGGCTCGATTGCGTCGGCGCACGGTTTCAGCGCGCTGCCACAACTCGCGTGGGGCACTGAGCTCTTTGGCCCGCTGCTCCTCAAGGACGACGTGGTGACGGCCCGGCCGCAGTACCGTGATTTCGACCTGCATATGCCGCAAGGTCCAGGGCTTGGACTGCAGATCGACGAAGACAAGCTCGCGTTTTATCGTCGCGACAAGAAAGCCTGAACGCTCAACACCTGACATATCGACATGACACTCCTTCTCATATCAAGAGGGAGTGTCCTTTGGAGAGACCATGCTGTATCTCGTAAGAATGGATGTACATTTGCCGCACGACATGCCGACGTCACAAGCTGACGAACTTAAGGCCCGTGAAAAGGCCTACTCGCAGGACCTCCAGCAGACGGGAAAATGGCAGCAGCTGCATCGCATCGTTGGAGAGTACGCAAACTACAGCATCTTCGACGTTGACTCGCACGACGAGTTACACGGAATCTTGTCGGCCTTGCCCTTGTTCCCCTACATGACGATGCAGGTGACGCCGCTCGCTCGTCACCCGTCGTCGATTCGCTGAGAGCCCAGTCGGCTTTATGAGTCAGGATATGAACGCTACGACGGATTCAGTCGCATCGAAGAGCGCCTGGTCGGTATCGGCGGTGACAGCCGGATTGCTCGCCGTCATCATTTCCTATGCGGGCCCGCTGGCAATATTCTTTCAGGCAGCGCACACCGCTCACGTAGGTAACGACGTGGTGGCATCCTGGGTCTGGTCGATTTCAATAGGCGCCGCAGCGTCTGGAATAGCGCTCAGCTTTTGGCTCAAACAGCCCATCATTACGGCATGGTCCGCGCCGGGAACGGCGCTGCTCGTGACGCTCTTTCCAGGCATGCCCGTGAGCGACGCGATTGGCGCGTATATCGTAGCCGGCGTGTGTGTTCTCGCGCTCGGTGTATCGGGCCTTTTTGACAAGATCACAAAGCGCATTCCGCAAGGGATTGCCTGCGGAATGATGGCGGGCATTCTCTTCCAGTTCGGCACTAACGTGTTCAAATCGCTGGCCGTCAATCCGTGGCTCGCTTTCGGCATGCTGGGCAGCTATCTGGTGTTTCGTCGCTGGGCAGCACGCTATTGTTTTATTCTGGTGCTGGCGTTTGGCTGTCTGCTCGCGATAGCACTTGGCTTGACGCATCTCGACACCGTCAGCCTGCGATTGGCGCATCCCGTTTTCACGATGCCTACGTGGAATGTGCAGTCGACCATCAGTTTGGCCGTGCCTCTCGTCATCGTGAGTCTAACGGGACAGTTCTTGCCGGGTTTCGCAATATTGCGGGTTTCGGGTTACGAGACGCCGAGCCGTCCCGTCCTGGTTGGAACTGGCCTCGCGTCGATTCTGGTTGCTTTCACCGGCGGAATAACAATCGTCATTGCGGCAATTACAGCGGCGCTGTGCACTGGGCCGGACTCGCATCCTGATCCTCGCCGCCGATACATTGCCGGCATTGCCAATGGCCTCTTCTATCTGATTGGAGGAACATTCGCGGGCACAGTAGTCACGCTGTTTGCCGCGCTTCCCAACGCGTTCATTGCGGTTCTTGCCGGGCTCGCGTTGTTGGGAGCCATCGCTACCAATATCGTCGGCATCGTGCAGGATGAGGCTCATCGCGAAGCATCGTTTATCACCTTTATCGCGACTGCGTCGAGCATGAGCTTTCTAGGCTTGAGCTCTGCGTTCTGGGGCATCGTACTGGGAACCGCCGCGCATCTCGTGCTGCGGAAAAACGTTGCCTTGGCGTGAGAACGCCAGCGACTGCATTCACGCGCGCTGGTGGGTCAGAAATTGATGGATCTGCCCCACCACTGCCGCGCCCTCACCGACGGCTGCCGCGACCCGTTTAGTGGAACCCGCGCGAACATCACCGATTGCAAAGATGCCAGGCACGCTGGTCTGCAGGTTCAAGCGATATTGCAATGGATCCCGGCTCTCCTCAACATCCGGACCGGTGAGAATGAAGCCATGCCGGTCGAGATGGACGCCGCAATCGCTGAGCCATCCGGTGTTGGGATCGGCGCCTATGAACAGGAACACCCTGCAGATATCGAAAATGCGTTCCTCCTCGCTCCGTGAGTTGCGAACCCGCACGTGCGTCAAGCTATCTTCATCGCCGTGCAGCTCAACTATTTCCGAATGGGTATGCAACTCGATGTTCGGTGTCGCTTCAATCCGCCCGATCAGATAGCTGGACATGTTCGACGCCAGGCTGCCCTTGCGGATCAGAAGGTGCACCTTCGCAGCGTGACCGGCAAGATAGACAGCAGCTTGGCCGGCCGAATTGCCGCCGCCGACCAGCACGACTTCCTGCATCCGGCACAATCGGGCTTCCACGGGAGATGCCCAGTAGTACACGCCCTTGCCTTCGAATTGCTTGAGATTGGCCAGCGAAGGCCGGCGATAACGCGCCCCGCAGGCTAGTACCACGGTGCGCGCCTTGAGCCGGATCAGGCTGCCGCACATTTCCACCTGAAGCGGATCGCTGTCGCAATACAGGCGCCCGGCCGGTGCAGGGATGGCGATCTCGACGCCAAACTTTTCCGCTTGCACATAAGCACGGCCAGTGAGCGCGCCACCCGAGACCCCAGTGGGAAACCCGAGATAGTTTTCGATACGTGCGCTGGCGCCCGCCTGCCCGCCATAAGCGCGGGTTTCCAGCACCAGCACGGACAAGCCCTCCGACGCGGCGTATACCGCCGTCGCCAGACCAGCAGGACCCGCGCCGACGACGACCACATCCCAAAGCTTGTCTTCGCTTAACGGCCGTAGCAGGCCGATGTTGCGACCCAGTTCGACGATGCTCGGATTCTTGCTCACGCCGATAGCCGGACAAATCACCAGCGGCCAGTCTTCCCGAGCCGGCTGATAGTGCGCTACTACTTGTGCAGCCCGTTCGTCGTCGAGCGGATCCAGAACCGTATGCGGGTGAGCGTTGGCCGTCAAAAAACTCTGCAAGGTGTGGATGCGGCCGTGACCACGCGGGCCGATGATAACGGGGCCGCCGGAATTCCTCTCCAGCAGCGCCACACTGCGCAATATCAGCGCGCGGACGAGGCGCTCGCCAAGATCGGCGTGCGCGACGATCAGTGCGCGCAGCCTTTCGGATGACAGACGCACCACCGCCAGGTCGCCTATTGCGATTCCGTCGACCATTTCGGGACGCGCAGACAATTGCCCAATGTCACCGGAAAACTGGCCGTACCCTAAGGTGATGATGCGGGAGTCGTTGTCAAATCCATCGTGGCAATACAGGGCAAGACGCCCCTGGAGCAGAACCAGAATGCCATCCGTGGGTATGCCGGCGCGTAGCACCTGCGCGCCATCGGCAAAGTGCTGCTTCTCGCCGAAGCGGGCGACATGGCGCATGTCTAACTCGCTGAGCCGGGGATAAATCTGGTGGCGCCGCTTGTCAAGATCCGCCGTAGGCAGTGGCGGTTGTTCTTCATCCGACTCGCCAGGAAAATCCGCGCGCTCGCTGGTCATGACGACTCCATATCAGCCGTTCGATAGAAGGGTCTGCGTAGTGTATCCCGTGGAGTCTGACACATTTACTTCAGACGGATCGGCCAGCACCCCGTCGACGCCATCACCTCGGCAACCACCGTCGACAGGATGTCAGCCGACCGCCCGGACAAGCCAAAGCAGCCGACTGGCGTTCAGAAATCCTGCGCGGTAGGACGCAGCACGATTTCGTTGATGTCCACGTTTGCCGGTTCGTCGATGGCATACGCAATCGCTCGCGCCACGGAGTCGGAAGGAATGGCGAGCTTGTAGAACTCCTTGACGAAGTTGCTGCTTTCTTCGTGGCTGCTGCCCAGTTTCAGTTCGGACTCGACTGCGCCCGGCTCGATGGTCGTGGTGCGGATGGAACCACCGACTTCATGGCGCAAGCCTTCCGAGATCGCACGAACGGCGAACTTGGTACCGCTGTAAACCGTGCCGCCAGGGCTGACGACCTTGATGCCCGCGACCGAGGCAATGTTGATGAAGTGACCACTGCCCTGCTGCTGGAAGACAGGCAGCGCGGCAGCAATGCCGTACAGCACGCCCTTCACGTTGATGTCGATCATGCGGTCCCATTCGTCGACTTTGACCTCACTCATCGGAGCGATGGCCATCAGGCCGGCGTTGTTGACCAGCACGTCCAGGCGACCAAAGGTCTTCACGGCGACGTCGATCAGATTTTTCACCTGTGCTGCGTTGGTCACGTCGGTAGCGACAACTTCGACCTTGCCGCCGGCGGCGCGAATCTCGTCGGCCAGCGTGTTCATCATTTCCACCCGACGCGCACCCAGCACGACCGAAGCACCGCGCGCAGCCAGCATGCGCGCCGTGGCTGCACCCAGACCGCTGCTTGCACCCGTAATGACGACGACCTTGCCTGCGATATTGTTGCTCATGATTTTTCCTCGTGTAGCGAGATGAATGAGTACTGCATGAACACGAGTGTAAGAAGACCACCTGCACCGGTAAATGGAAATGTTACGATTAGACAATTCCTTTTTCTGGAATTGTCTAATCGTGCAAAATCGTCTCGAAATGCTGCGGATCTTCGTGGCTGCGGCAGAGTCGCAGAGCTTCAAGGAGGCAGCGGCGCAGCTTGCCATCTCGCCGCAGGCAGTCACGCGCGCGGTGCAGGATCTGGAGCGGCTGCACGGCGAAGTCCTGTTTCACCGCAATACGCGTGGAATCCAGGTCACGACTTACGGTGAAGCGCTGGCCGTCCGCGCGAAAGTCAGTGTTCGCGAGCTGGACGAGTTGTTCCTGCAGGCTCCTGCCCGGGAGGCGCAGGAACTGGAAGGTATCGTTCGCCTGACGGCACCCGTGATGCTAGGCCGCAGATGGTTGATGCCCACGCTCGACGATCTCGCCAGCACGTATCCGCTCTTGCGCTTCGATATGCATCTGAGCGACGCCCGTGTTGCGGTCGGCGACGACCGCATTGATATCGGCGTGCGTTTCGGCCCGCTGCATGACAACCGTTTCGTGGCCCGTCGCGTCGCGGCGCCGGCATTTCACGTTGTCGGTACTCCGGAACTCATCGCGCGCCACGGCAAGCCTGCCCGCATCGAACACCTGAACGACCTGCCAACGACGGCCTTGCGAGATGTGAGTGCCGGCAAAGCGTGGCCCTGGTACTTTGCAGGCGGCGCTCAAATCATCCCTGAGGCGCCGCGTTTTACCAGCAACGACGGCGACGCCGAATGCCAGGCGATCCTCGCGGGAATGGGCTTTGGCCAGATTCCTGCGTATCTCGCCGATCCGTATATCGCTACGGGGCAGCTGGTTCCGGTGCTGGAGAAGTTTATGCCGGAGCCGTGGGAGATCTACGTGTATCGTCCGCAGCGTGGTCCGGTTCCAACCCGGATTCGCCTGGTTTTCGATGCGTTCGTGGCAGCGTTGGAGCGGTATTCCTGATTGCTTGCGAATGACGTGCTGTGGAGTTCGACTACGAGGATTTGACGTGGTGCGCGCGCAAGGCAATCGCTGACGGCAATTGAATTTGCGGGATCGGATATGTGCGGGGTCGCGAGGTCCGCTAGAAGGCTGTTCGTTGTTGGTGAGATATGCGCGTTAGGAATGGCAGCAAAGAGCGACGAGCGCTCGTTGCGTCCGGGTGTGCTTTCAGAGTGGACCGGCCACTCGGATGACCGCCATATCGGTCCGGCTGTGGGATTAACTGGCCGCACTCCGTCCCATAACCAGGCACCCAATTGTCTCGGGTGCGCGTTTTGTTCGAAAAGCAATTTCGACCCGTTTCAGCCAGTCACACCTCCCGAGATCTGCCACTCGAGGATTCATTTCGATGATGAACATCCGCACTTGCCGGGCTTCCCAACGTTCGGTTTTGATCGGCGCATAGCTCTCAGAATTGTAGAAGGCAACCTATTGCAACCAT
>NZ_QBUY01000200.1 GCF_003121405.1 Paraburkholderia sp. C35
GCTTTCTTTTGCCTACTTTTCTTTGCCGCGGCAAAGAAAAGTAGGTGCCGCCCCGCACAGGGGCAACGCATGAAGCAGGCAAGACAAATCGCGGATGCCAGCAAATAGCAAGAAGCAAAACGCAAAAAAGGCCACGCATAAAACAACCAGCGCGGCCCCGCAAAAAAAAACCAACCCTCAACCGCAATAAACGATGCTGTACTTCTTCGTAGCAACAGGCATATGCCAGGTACCCGAAAACCCCTTATGCAAAATGAACGCATCACCAGCCTTATAAGACTCGCTACGCCCATCATCGCTAGTAATGGTGACTTCACCTTCAATCAGCACACACACTTCATGAATGGGCAGATCAGCAAGCTTCAGCGTACCGGCATCACATTGCCACACACCGGCGGACAGCACATTCTCAGCATCGGAAAAAGCAGTCAACGCGTGCGGCGCTTTAGCACCATCGAGAATCACATCAGCAGGATCATGCAGTGCCGGCTGCAAGCCAGTCGCACCAGGACCCTTGGCATCGATGCGGGTAAAGGTAATGTTGCTCATTTCGTAGTCTCCAGAATGAAATCGCAGTGAAGCGTGTCAAAGCGGGTTGAATGGGAACCGCGAGTCTGAGCCAAACCCGCCCAGCAATGAATTTCGATTTGAAGACATGTAGTTTGAGGGCAGTCGATGTAACGCATCGGCTGGAATCGGCCTAAGCCAATTTGAGGAAACATCATGCAAAACGCCACACAGTTCTATATCGACGGCAAATGGGTCGACCCGGTCGCACCGAAAACACTCGACGTCATCGATCCGTCCACCGCGCAACCCTTCGCGCAGATCTCGCTCGGCACAGCCGCCGACGTGGACCGCGCCGTCGCGGCCGCGAAGGCCGCATTCGCCACTTATTCGGAAACCACCGTCAAACAGCGCATCGATCTGCTGCAGTCCATCCTCGAGGTCTACAACAAGCGCTACGACGATATGGTCGAAGCGATCAGCCGCGAAATGGGCGCGCCCAGGCAGTTCGCCAACGACGCCCAGGCATGGACGGGCACCGCCCACCTCGAAACGATGATCCGCACGCTGCAGAACTTCGACTTCGAACACATGAAAGGCAGCATGCTGATCCGCAAGGAAGCAGTCGGCGTGTGCGGCCTCATTACGCCGTGGAACTGGCCTGCCTTGCAGATCACCACCAAGGTCGCGCCCGCGCTCGCGGCCGGTTGCACGATGGTGCTCAAGCCGTCGGAACTCGCGCCGATGAGTGCGATGCTCTACGCCGAAATCCTGCATGAAGCAGGCGTACCGGCAGGCGTGTTCAATCTCGTCAACGGCGAAGGGCAGGTGGTCGGCGAAGCGATGTCGCGCCACAAGGACATCGACATGATGTCGTTCACAGGTTCCACGCGTGCGGGCGTGCAGGTCGCGAAGGCATCGGCGGATACCGTCAAGCGCGTGCATCAGGAACTGGGCGGCAAGTCAGCCAACCTGATTCTCGAAGACGCCGATCTGCGCGACGCCGTTACGCGCGGTGCACGCGCATGCTTCGATAACAGCGGTCAATCATGCGACGCGCCCACGCGCATGTTCGTGCCGCGTGCGCGCATGGACGAAGCGTTGGGCTACGCAAAAGAAGTGGCCGATGCACTCGTCGTCGGTCCGGCCAGTGCTGACTCGACGAATCTCGGTCCCGTCATCAGCCAGCAGCAGTACGACAAGATCCAGTCGATGATTGAAGCAGGCGTGCGCGAAGGCGCCGTGCTCGCGGCAGGCGGACCGGGCAAGCCAGAAGGTCTGGGTGAAGGCTACTACGTGCGCCCGACCGTGTTCGGTCACGTGAAGCACGACATGACCGTCGCGCGCGAAGAAATCTTCGGCCCGGTGCTGTCGATTCTTGGCTACGACTCGGAAGACGAAGCTGTCGCGATGGCCAACGACAGCATCTACGGTCTCGCGGGCTACGTGCAGTCGGCCTCGCTCGAACGCGCGCGCGCCGGTGCAAAGCGGTTGCGCACGGGCACGATCTACCTGAACTACGCGGAGTACTCGCCCGAAGCACCGTTCGGCGGTTATCGCCAGTCGGGTAACGGAC
The DNA here is from genome assembly GCF_003121405.1 of Paraburkholderia sp. C35. Classification (GTDB taxonomy): domain Bacteria; phylum Pseudomonadota; class Gammaproteobacteria; order Burkholderiales; family Burkholderiaceae; genus Paraburkholderia. The sequence goes on from NZ_QBUY01000200.1 coordinate 2,084, forward strand.
GCGAGTACGGCGAGTTCGGACTCGAAGACTTCCTGGAGATCAAGGGTGTCGTCGGGTACGGCAACTGAGTCGAGAAAAAGCCTTAAAAAAGCAGTTCGATCGAATGAAACAGACGGCGGCGGTCGGCATCCTGCGACCGCGCGCCTTCATCGATCACGTCCCGCAAGCAGTCGATAAAGCACGCACCCGCAGGACTCACGGGCACGCCGCGCCGCGATGTGATGCTGACTATCGTTTCATCCACTACTTCGCGTAAGGGCAGCGCGCGCAGATTGTCCTTCGCGATGCTCACCTCGACGAGCGGCCACGGAAAGATACTGAGGAAATCTGTCTGCTGAAGCAGGCCGAACACGATCGCGAACGAATGCGCGAGATGGATCGTGTGCGGCACTCGCATGCCGCGCTTGCGGAACAGATTGTCGGCCATCGATTCGCGGCTCGCCGGATCCCAGTTCAACACCCACTCAGCTTCCTGCAACTCATGCAGCGTGCGGCATTCGGCAAGCGGATGTCCGCGCCGCGCGACGACAGCAGAATGCGTCGAGAACAGCGGCACATTATGAAATTCCGATTGCGGCGACGCAGGCGGCGGCCTGCCAATCGAAAAGTCCAGACTGCCATCGCGCAGACGCGGCTGCACGACGGCCAATAAACCTTCGAAGAATTCCAGTTGCACCTCAGGCATTTTTTGCTTGAAGCGGTTGACCGTCTCCGGCAGAAACGTGAGCGCGAGCCACGGCGTCACACCCACCGACAGCGTTCCCGCTGCCGCACCGCGCATCGCTTCGAGTTCGGCCTCGGCGCGGGCAAGCTGACCGAGCACGAGCCGCGCATGGACCACGAGCGCGCGCCCGTATTCGGTGAAGGCAACGCCTGACGTGCCGCGGATCACCAGCGGCGCGCGCAGATCCGCTTCCAGTTCGCGCACCGACTTCGTGACGGCGGCGGGCGAGAGTCCCAACTGACGCGCCGCGGCGCGGATGCTGCCCGTTTCCGCAATCGCGGCGAGCGTGCTGAGTTGATGCAGTTTCATGTCAGACGGATGAAGGGTGGCATCGACATGGCACCCAAGGTGGCAACCATAGGTTGTCACCGTAACCGTTTCACGCCTGCCCGTCAAAAAAACGGTTGGCTATGCTGGGTTCACAGACATTCGATGGAGACAGCAGCGTGAACACCATGGTCATCCCCGCCGGCATCGCCGATCTCGAAGAAGAAATGATTGCCTTGCGCCGCCGCATTCATGCGCACCCGGAGCTTGCGTACGAGGAGCACGTCACGGGCGATCTGGTCGCCGGCAAACTCACTGAATGGGGCTACACGGTGACGCGCGGGCTGGGCCAGACGGGCGTCGTCGGGCAACTGAAAGTGGGCAGCGGCACGCGCAAGCTGCGCCTGCGCGCCGCCATGGACGCGTAGCCGCTCCACGAACAGACGGGCCTGCCGTACGCGCGCACGCTGCCGGGCAAGATGCACGCGTGCGGTCATGACGGCCATACGGCGATGCTGCTCGCGGCAGCGAAGCATCTCGCGCAGGAACGTTCGTTCGACGGCACGCTGAACCTGATTTTCCAGCCGGCGGAAGAGGGCCTGGCGGGCGCGAAGAAGATGATCGAAGACGGCCTGTTCGAGCGCTTTCCGTGCGATGCCGTGTTCGCGATGCACAACATGCCCGGCTATCCGACGGGGAAATTCGGCTTTCTGCCGGGTTCGTTCATGGCGTCGTCGGATACCGTCATCATCAAGGTGACGGGGCGCGGCGGCCACGGCGCAGTGCCACACAAGGCCGTCGATCCCGTCGTCGTGTGTGCGCAGATCGTGCTCGCGTTGCAGACCATCGTGTCGCGCAACGTCGCGCCGCTCGATATGGCGATCATCACGGTCGGCGCGATTCACGCGGGCGAAGCGCCCAACGTGATTCCCGAAACGGCGGAGATGCGTTTGTCGGTGCGCGCGCTGAAGCCGGAAGTGCGCAATTATCTGGAGACGCGCATTCTGGAAGTCGTGCATGGCCAGGCGTCGGTCTACGGAGCGCGTGCCGAGGTCGACTATCAGCGTCGCTATCCCGTGCTCGTCAACGACGTGGAGATGACGGCACTCGCCACCCAGGTCGCGCGCGACTGGGTCGGCGCAGAAGGGCTGATCGAGAACATGCAGCCGCTGACGGGCAGCGAAGATTTTGCGTTCATGCTCGAACGGTGCGCGGGTGCGTATCTGATCATCGGCAACGGAGACGGCGAGGGCGGCTGCATGGTGCACAACCCCGGCTACGACTTCAACGACGATTGCCTTGCGACGGGTGCCGCCTACTGGGTGCGCCTCACGCAGTCTTTTCTTGCCTGACGCGTTCGGGAGACGGACATGACGACGACAGCCGCATCGGCTTCCACGCCCGGCGACAACACCTCGATGACTGATGCGCAGCCGCAGCGCGTGAGTCACGCCAAGGCCATCGCTGCCATCACGCTCGGCAACGGCCTCGAGTTTTTCGACTTCACGATTTACAGCTTCTTCGCGACCATCATCGGCAAGCTGTACTTTCCTGTCGAAGGGCAGCTTGCGCAGTTGATGCTGGCCGTCGGCACGTTCGGTGTCGGCTTCATCATGCGGCCGGTGGGCGGTGTGGTGCTGGGCGCATACGCGGACCGAGCAGGGCGCAAGGCGGCGATGAGCCTGACGTTATGGCTGATGACGCTGGGTTCCGCGATCATTGCATTCGCGCCGACGTATGCGTCGATCGGTCTTGCCGCGCCTGCGCTGGTGATTCTCGCGCGCCTGATCCAGGGCTTTGCGCTGGGTGGCGAGATCGGTGCCTCGACGTCGCTGCTGATGGAGTATGGCAGCGACCGCACGCGCGGCTTTTACGGCAGCTGGCAGTTCGTGAGCCAGGGCTTGAACACGGTGGTGGGATCGCTGCTCGGTGTCGCATTGGCCGCGATGCTGTCGACGCACGCGCTCGAAAGCTGGGGATGGCGTGTGCCGTTTGTGATCGGCATGGCGATGGGGCCGATTGGTGTGTATATCCGGCGGCATCTGGATGAGACCTTGCCGTTGCCTTTGGCTTCTTCTTCTTCTTCTTCTTCTTCTTTCGCTGATGCGCCTGTTCTTGAAGCTGCAGCGGTTGCAAGGCCTGTGCGTGAGATCTTCGGCACGCATCTGGGCGCAATTGCGACGGGTGTCGTGACGACGATCGGCGGCACGGCGGCGAACTACATCGTGCTGTTTTATCTTTCGACTTACGCGATCAAGATCCTGCATTTGCCGATGTCGCTGGCGCTGTGGGCTTCCTGGACGGCGGCTTTTGTCACGGTGATCTGTTCGCCGTTTGCGGGTTCGTTGTCGGATCGCTATGGACGCAAGCGGGTGCTGTGGATTTCGCGGGTGCTGCTGATTGCGGCTGTGTATCCCGCTTTTATGGTGATCAATGCCGTGCCGACTGTGCCGGTTCTGCTTTCGGTCGTTGCCGTGCTTGGTGTGCTGGTTGCTTTTACGGCAGTGCCTAATATCGTCATGCTGCCGGAGATGTTTCCGCGCGAGATTCGCGCTACCGGGATGTCGATTGTTTATTGTCTCGGGGTGTCTATTTTTGGTGGGTTTGCGCAGTTTTTTGCTACGTGGTTGATTCAGCTTTCTGGGAGTACGTTGGCGCCTGCGTGGTATCTGATTGGGTGTGGTGTGGTTTCGCTTATGGCGTTGCCGTTTGTTCGCGAGACGGCTGGAAGGCCTATAGATTAGGCGTTGTTTGTGGTTTGCGATGTTGATGTGGGATGCTTGTTTATTTGCTGGCATCCGCTTTTTGTTAGTGGTGCTTCACGCGTCGCCCCTGTGCGGGGCAGCACCTACTTTTCTTTGCCGCGGCAAAGAAAAGTAGGCAAAAGAAAGCCGCTGAAC
>NZ_QBUY01000201.1 GCF_003121405.1 Paraburkholderia sp. C35
GTGGTGTTCAGCGGCTTTCTTTTGCCTACTTTTCTTTGCCGCGGCAAAGAAAAGTAGGTGCTGCCCCGCACAGGGGCAACGCTAGCAAACCGACGCGAAATCGCGGATGCCAGCGAAAAAAACCCAGAGTGCCAACACCTGAAAAAAAGGAAAACTCACTGCAACACCTGCACCACCCCATCAAACCGCAACCGCTCATCCAAACCAATAGAAGAACCCGCAACATCCAGCAACCGAGCTGGCGCATCATGCGCCCCCCCCCCCGCTCCATGCCTCGGCAACGCATCATCCGGCGCAAACATATACCCTTCACCCCGCAAGGTCTTGATGTACTGCCGCCCCGTCGGCGAAACCTGCAAAGCCGCGCGCAAGCGAAACACCACAACGTCGAGCCCACGCTCCGTCACACTGCAATGCCTGCGCAGCATATTCAGAATACGCACTCGCGAAAGCACCTTCATCGGATGTGAAGCCAGCACCACCAGCAACGCAAACTCAGTGCTACGCAGCGGCACTTCCACCCCACCCCGCGTCAGCACCCTGTCAGCCACATCCACTTCGAAATCATCGAAAGCAATAGGCTCGCGCTCGATATGCATCGGCACGTGCGAAGGCGGCCCCGAACGCAATGCATTGCGAACCCGCGCAATCATTTCGCGCGGATCATGCGGATCGACCACATAATCATTCGCGCCCAGTTCGAACGCGAGCACCTTGTCGACCACATCGTCCGAGCGGCTGACGATAATGATGGGCAGGTCATAACCGAGCGAACGGATGCGCCGCACGGCAGCCAGGCCATCCACATCCGGCAACGCATGACGCATCACGATCAGCGATGGCACTTCGAGTTCAAGGCGCCGTTCGAGCGATTCCGTGTTGTACAGGACGGACATCTCGATCTTGTGCTGCTGCACCTGCGCCCGAAGCGTGTCGCGGCTCTCCTGATTCGGCTCGACGACGAGCAGATGGATGGTCATGATAATTCCGTCCTTCGGCATTTGAACGGTGCCCATGATAGAGAGCAACTGTGCAGGCAAGACGGTGAAAATTAAGGAGATTGTGTGGAAATTGACGAACGGTCGTCCGTGGCTGCGCCAGCCGCGTCACAATAGCGCCGTGGCGGCATATCGATAGCAATGGGCATGCGTGCGGCGCGCAAGGCGGCGCGCAAAGCGTGCCGACAGGGAAAAACAGGGTGTGAAGCATGAAGAGCGGCGGCCGTGGGGATTCGCCATGAGAATCGGCATTACGTCGAAGCGTTTCGTCGCGATTTCGGCGGCTTGCATACTCGTGGCCGTCACGATGGGCGTCGCCGTGCGCTGGAGCTTCGAATACGGCTTTCTCGGCTATCTGCAGCGTCAGTCGCAATCCCATTCCACGCAGTTGCAGCAGCAACTCGAAACCGCCTGGGCCAGGCATCGCAGCTGGGATTTCCTCAAGGACCCCGCAGCAACCGCCGCCGCCATTCCCGAAGCCATCGACGCGGGCGTGCCGCCACCCGGCCCGCCTGACATGACCGCGCGCCACGACGGACCTCCGCCCGATGGTGCGCAAGACGGAGGGCCGAACGGCGATCCGGACGGTGAAGGTGCACAACCCGGTCCGCCACCGAACGAACTCGGCCCACCACCGGATATGCGCGACATGCGCGGCGGACGCGGTCACGGCATGCAAGGCAACCGTCATCCCCCATTTCGCGTCTACGACGTCGACATGCACAGCGTGCTGCAAAAAGGCCCGCCTCCGCCGCCCGATGCGCCGCGCCTGCCGTTGACCGTGGATGGCAAGGTGATCGGCTGGCTGGTCGTCGCCGGGCCGGAAGTGATGTTCCATTCCGCCGACAGGCAATTTCAGCAGCAGCAGGTTCGCGCGACGTGGATCATCGTCGGCTTCGCGGCGCTGCTGGCCGCGTGCGTCGCCGTCGTGCTCGCGCGTGTGCTGCTCGCGCCCGTGCGGCGTCTGGTGGAGGCCACCCATCGGCTCGCGAGCGGCGACTATTCGATCCGCGTGCCCGATACGGGCAGCGACGAACTGCACAATCTCGCCGCCGACTTCAACCGCCTCGCGATCTCGCTCGGTCACGCCGAGCGCTCGCGCCGCAATCTGATCGCGGATATTTCGCATGAATTGCGCACGCCACTCGCCGTGCTGCGCGGCGAACTCGAAGCCATCGAAGATGGCGTGCGCAAGCCGGACCGCACCACACTCGCGTCGCTGCAGGCGGAAGTTGCGCTGCTCAGCCAGCTTATCGACGACCTGTATGAACTGTCGCTCGCGGATATCGGCGAGTTGTCGTTCGAAAAAGTGCGGCTCGACGTGGCGCCTGTCGTCGAAGCCGCCGCCGAATCATTCAGGGACCGGCTCGCCGACAAGAAAATCGCGCTGGAGGCGGATGTTGGCGCCGTGAGCGCGATCATGCTCGGCGATCCGTACCGCCTCACCCAGCTGATGAAAAACCTGCTGGAAAACGCGCTGCGCTATACGGATGCGGGCGGCAAGGTACGCGTCGCAGTGGCGAAGCACGACAACGAAATACATATCGACGTGCAGGACACGCACCCGGCCGTCCCCGAGCCCTTGCTGCCGCATCTGTTCGACCGGCTGTTCCGCGTCGACGCGTCGCGCAGCCGTCAGAGCGGCGGCGCAGGCCTCGGGCTCGCCTTGTGCAAACATATCGTCAGCCAGCACGGCGGCACCATCGACGCACTGCGCTCGCCGCTGGGAGGATTGTGGATCGCCGTCCGGTTCGCTACGTTAGAAACCAAAGATGACTGACACTGCATTTGCCCGTTCGCCCGCTTCGGTGCTGATCGTCGAAGACGAGCCGAAGCTGTCGGCGCTGCTCACCGATTACCTGCGCGCCGAGAACTTCGACACTCAGGTGATCGCGGATGGCCGCGAGGTGATCGCCTCAGTGCGCGCGAATCCACCCGCGCTGATTCTGCTCGATCTGATGCTGCCGGGGCGCGGCGGGCTGGAAATCTGCCGCGAATTGCGCACGTTTTCCGATGTGCCCGTGATCATACTGACCGCGCGCGTGGATGAAATCGCCAGGCTGCTCGGTCTCGAACTCGGCGCCGACGATTACGTCTGCAAGCCATTCAGTCCGCGTGAAGTGGTCGCGCGCGTGAAGGCGATTCTGCGTCGTATCGATGCGCTATCGGGTGTGGCGCGTGCGGGTGCCGAACCTGTTTCGAGCGGACTCGCGATCGATCTGGAACGGCATGTGGCGTCGCTCGACGGCAAGGATCTCAATCTCACGCCAATCGAAATCAGGCTGCTCGCGCTATTGAACTCGACGCCGGGGCGCATCTATTCGCGCGACCATCTGCTGCGGCAACTGTATGACGACCACCGTGTGGTCGCTGATCGCACGGTCGATTCGCATGTGAAGAATTTGCGGCGCAAGCTGCAGGGCGTGCGGCCCGATCACGACATGATCCGGTCGATTTATGGCGTCGGCTACCGGCTGGACGTCGTGCCGCCGGACGCCCGCGACGCTGCGGATCAAGGCGGCTAAAGGCGCGCGCCTAGCCTTCGCAGCGGAAGAAGTCGATGCTCTGCCCCGACGCAACGGCGCGGCGCAGCCATTCGGGCAGATCGCCCTTGCCATCCCAGGCGTGGCCCATTGCGTCCTGATAGCGGATCGCGCGGGCGCTTTGCTCGTCTTCGGCGAGCGATTGCTGGAGCGCGTCGAACGTGATGCCGAATTCGTGCATCCGGTGCTGGATCCACGCGATCAGACGTTCCCGCGCCTGGCCATCGAGTTTTGCGATTGTGGTAGACATTGCTCGTGCGATTCGAAATGCGATTCGAAGTGTAGTGAGATCAGCAATCCATTCGAACGGGCGTCGCCACGGCTGATGGATTCAATTGCGCCGCCGCGCGTCGATGCGAACCACCGAATCGAATAGCGCCTGAGCGCGCGCCAGTTCGTCCAGCGCGCGGTCCAGTTGCGCGACGGCGGCGGCGTGCTCGCCGGCCGATTCGCCATCTTCCCGTTCAGCGCGCACCGCGCGAAAAGCCACATCGACATTTCGCGTCGCTTCGACAAAGCGTTGCGCGGCCTGAGCCTGCCTCGATTGTGTCATCGCCGACATAGGCATTCCTCCCTCTGGGTTCGGATTCGGACATGCGGCTTGCGAACGCGCGGCACGTGACGCTGCGCTTCCTGCCCGGCGCTTGCGAGCCGGACAGCGCTGCACAGTGGATTGTGCTGCGGCACGTTATCGATTTTCTCTCTGCTCAGGACGAAGCGCCAAGTCTGGATTGCAACAACACGCGCATTTTAATGCTCATGCAGCCGACATTCAGTCTTCCCAGGTTTTATCCGCGAGATAACGGCTGTCTGCACCCGTTTGTCACAGCGCGAAGCTGGCCTGTGCCTGTGCCGCGCTGAACGCAGCCATGGCCTCGACGGGCGGCATTTCGAACAGATCGCGGGTGAAACCGCGCATGCGTTCCTGTGCCGGCCGGGTACGCAGACGGCCGACCAGGTCGATAAAAGCCGAGAAATCGCCATCGCGGGTCGCTTTGGTCACTTCCGCGAAATCGCGCGCCTTCAGCACGCTGGGCTGCGTGAGCCGCACGAAATACGGCGCTTCCAGCTCGACCGCGAGCGCGACGGGATAGCGCTTGCCGCTCAGTTCGCCCGAGCGCGACGTGCAATCGACGACAGCCGCGCTTTGCGCGGCGCTCAGCGCCTTGCCCGTGCTGACGCTGCGCAGATGGTCCGGATGGACATACAGCCGCGTGCCCATGCTCAGTTCAGTGGGCGATGAGCACACCAGTGCGTAGTGATGTTCCCTGTGCCGCCCCGAAGGCAGCACCGAGCGGCTGACGATGAACGCGTGCGGCGGCAACTGCCGCACCTGACCCGTACTGTCGATCCACGCGTTCCACAGCAGCATGTCCTCGCGCTTGCGGCCGCCCTGCCGCGGCTTGCTGGCTGCCGGCGAAAACAGCGCGAGCAGCGAGCCCGTGCGATGCGCCGCGATCTGTGCGCTATTGCCGAGCGACTGGCCGACGCCCCACAAAAAGCGGCCGCCGCCCAACCGGCGCTCCCATTCCTTCTGAACAACGATGGTGGGGAGTTCCTCGCCGGACTCGGTGCCTGTCTTGGTCCAGCAGAACGTGGGCGGTAGGTGCTTCAGTGTCATCAACTTCCTCGTGACTGCCATTCGGCTCGCTGCCTTGCGAACCATCGGCGAAATGAACGGCCATTCAACAAGCGTTAATGTATCGATATAATGAATGGAATGGAAGCCCCAGCGAGCGAATTTCCCGTGCAGGATCTGTTGCGCCGATTGATGGCGGACACGCGCTCGTCCAGCGAAATTGCGAGGCTTTCTGGGGTTAGCCAGCCTACGGTATCGAGATTGCGGCTGTCGAAAGGGCGTCGCGTGCGCAGAAGCGCGTCATTCAATAAGCTATGCAGTTTCTACGGCATGGAAGCGCGTCACATGGGCGCGCGGGCGGCGGGTTACAACGAGTTGCTGCGTAACGCGATCGTCGATGCGTGGGACGGCTCGGAAGAGCACGGCCGCGCGCTGCTCGTCGTGATCAAGGGCTTGAAGGGATTGAGCGCGAAGGTGGAATGAGCGGCGCGCAGAGGGTCGGCGGAGGGAATGAGGCTTTAAAAGCAAACGGGCTTCGCTGTGAAGCGAAGCCCGTTAATGTCGTGAGTTCCGGCTTTTAGAACTGATCTTCCGACAGCGCGAGGATGCCTTCACCGCCCTTCGCGCTCGTGATCGATGCTTCCAGCGCGACGGCTTGAGGCAATACGTGTTCCGCGAAGAACTGCGCGGTGGCGATCTTCGCACCGTAGAACGATGCGTCGTCGTTGAGCTTCTGTTGTGCGGCGAGCAGCGCGCGCGCCATCTGCCAGCCGCCCAGCACGATGCCCGCCAGCTTCAGATACGGCACGCTGCCTGC
>NZ_QBUY01000202.1 GCF_003121405.1 Paraburkholderia sp. C35
CCACCTGGGCGGCCGTGGACTAACCAACAAGGTGTGCTGGACGCGGGGGCGTGAAGCGGGTGATGCGCTCTTTAAGAGCGTTGGCAGCGGGCGTCGGGAAGAACGATGCCGCATGAAGGATAGGACCGGCTGGGGGCCCGCAGGCAACTACAAGAACGGGTGGTGTTCAGCGGCTTTCTTTTGCCTACTTTTCTTTGCCGCGGCAAAGAAAAGTAGGTGCTGCCCCGCACAGGGGCAACGCAAGAAGCACCACTAACAATAAGCGGATGCCGGCGCAAAAACAAAAAAACCTGGATCAAACAACCTGCTCAACAGGCCGCACCACAACCTCAACCCGCCGCGTGCCACGCAGCACACTCACATTCACATCGATATCGATCTTCGAAGCATCCAGCACGCGCTGCAGCGCATCCACACCATCGACAACCTGCCCGTCGATCGCAATGACAGTGTCATCAGTCCGCAATCCGCCAACAGCCGCAGGACTGCCCTTCACGATCTCCATGACGCGCACGCCACTTTCCGATTCCAACCCGAAGTAACGCTGCACGCGTCGAGGCAACGCCATGCTCGTCCCGGCAACGCCAATGAAAGCGCGCCGCACACGCCCGTGCGCAAAGATCTGCATGATCACCCACTTCGCGGTGTCGATTGCCGTCGCGAAACTGATCGACTGCGCGCCCGGAATGATCGCGGTATTCACGCCGATCACCTGCCCCGCAGAATTGATCAGCGGCCCGCCGGAGTTACCCGGATTGAGCGCGGCGTCCGTCTGAATGACGTCGTAGATCATGCGCCCGGAGTTCGACCGCAACGAACGTCCCAGCGCGGACACCACGCCCGCCGTGACGGTCTGCTCGAGTCCGAGCGGATTGCCGACAGCAACGGCAATCTGCCCGACGCGCAGTTTGCCCGATTCGCCGAGCACGACGTGCGGCAGCGGCTCCGCCGAACCAATGCGCAGCACGGCAAGATCGCTGTGCGGATCGTCGCCGACCAGATCGGCGTCGAATTTCGTGCCGTCGGCAAGCTGCACGCGAATATGCGTCGCGCCATGCACGACGTGGCTGTTGGTCAGCAGATAACCGTCGGGCGTGAAGATAAATCCCGAGCCGGTGCCCGCGCGCGCGTGGCGCTCCGGCGCGCCCGGCACGCGGCGCTCGACTGTGATGAAAACGACGGCCGCTCGCACCTGTTCGAGCGCATCGATGACCGTGCGCGAATAGGCGTCGAGAAGTGCGTCGTCGGTGGACGATCCGGGGGCAGCGCCGCTCGGCAGCGCTCCCGACAGATCGTCGATAAAACGGGGACGGCTTCCCATGACAAGGCTCCCACTAAGCGAGAGCCGCACATGCAGGGCGGGTCAGCCGTTTTCAAGCGCAATGGCAAGCGCGCCAGGCGAGCGAAGATCGGCCCGCCCAGCGAGTCTGCTCGAAAAACGCGTCAGATGAGTTTCAGGTTGCGGATGCGGCCGATGCGCGGCGAGCGTTCGAGTATCAGCTTCTCGATAGCTTCGGGCACCAGCGCCTTGGGAATGCTCGACGGCACATCCGACACCAGTTGTGACGGCACATTCACGATGAAGTCGTCGGGTGCGGTGGCGAGGCTGTGCTCGTAGGTAACGCGGTAGTCCATGCTAAGTGTGAGAACGTTGGTGAGCGGGTGAAGTCGTTGTATTCGAAGGCGCGCCGCCATCGCGTGCGCGCTTTCTGTTCCGAGATCGTACCGCAGACGCGCCGCCCGCGCCGCACGGCCCGCTGCACAATGTGCGCCGCCGAACGCCTGCCACGCAGAAATCACGCGGAAGCCGGACGGAACGCTCGCGCGTCCACGTCCGGCCTGGCTGGTCTCCCGCGCGTGATCGACGTGAAAGTTCAGGCTTGCGTCACGCGTTCCGTGTTCGGGCCGCTTCGAACCTCTTCCGGGCCGCCACGGCCAGGCGATTACCGGTGCCACCCACCGCGGCCCCAGCAACAGCTATAGCCAACGCCGACATTCACCGTCGGCCCCGCGTAATAACCCGGCGCGTAGCCGTAGGCCGGCGCGTACCCATAGCCGTAAGGCGGCGCGACGACGCAGCCTCCCAGACCGATCGTCGCCAGGGCGACGGCTGCCAGCATCAGAAGTCTCTTCATGATCGTTCTCCCTTCTCCTATGTCATTTGAGCAGACGCTACAGAAGGTGTTCGTGACCACTTGTGACGGCACATTACGGTTTGCTACGCGTGGCGCTACAGGCGGGCCGTCGCCGCCCCGCGCAAGAAAGGCGCCTGCCCGACCCAGGGCCATTCCGTGCAGACCGCGCACTAACAGTTGCTTACCATTCGCCGGGTCGTGGAAAAAAGCAGGCGCGCCCGCGCGCCCCCAGGCAGATTTCGATGACGTCGGTATGAATCCGAAACCGGCCTCTGTTCGACCGATTGAGCATGGCCCCCGAGGCGCACACTGCAGTCATGCCAGTGCACTGAGGAGCCTGAAAATGTCTTCCCGCCATGACAGCAGCAAGCCGTTCGAGCATGACACGTTTGAAACGCCGGATTGGAACAGCCCGCGGGACTACCCGCAAGCCGACATGATGCGCGGCCTGCAGCTCGCGTCCGACACGGTACTGCGCCTCGCCACGCAGACGCACGCGGCCGTCGCTCGCGGCGACGCGGCAAGCGCGGAACTGGCGCGGATGTCGCTGGAAAAGCAGCTTGCGTTGACCACGCGGCTGATCGACGAGCTTCTGTTCGACGGACAGGACCACCACACGACTCATTGACTGGCCGCACGCGCGGCCGGGCAAACTGAACGCCACGGCAGTAACGGCAGCACCGACTGACTGGAATACGAAATGAACGCTTTGACTGTACTTCTCTGCATCTGGGCCATGGTCGCGTTGTGCGCAGTGCTGTTCATCCGTGGCGCGAGTCCGCGCGTCGAGCGTCCGCGCAAGGCGAAGCAGACGGGCGTGTCGCGCTATTCGATCGCCGAGTAAATCTTTCCGCCTTTGCGGCGAAGGCGCGCCGACGTTCAGCGCCCTCGCCTTCGCACCGCTTCGTACCGCTTCGCTCGCCGGACACCCGGCAGCTTTTCACGATGCCAGTTTCAGTCGCCGGATAGCGTGCCGTTGGGTGCTATCCGGCGCCCGTTGACGCGCCTCACCCCGCCGTTGCACGCAGCGACGGCAGCAATGCACGCCCTTCCTGTGCCGCCGGCTCCGGCCAGCGCATCCGTTCGACGGAAATCTGCCGCTGCGGCGCTTCGCTCACGAACGCATCGAGCGTCTCGCGAATATCGCGATCGATGAAATCGGCCCGCTCGGCGTCGATCAGCACGGTCGCGCGGTCGGGAATCTGTTCGAGGCAATGCGACAGCATCGGCTTCGACAGGAACGTCGCGTCCTTGCGCAGCACCAGCAGATAGTGATCGTCGTGACACGTCAGCGTGAACGTGCGCGACAGGTTCGCGCGCATGGCGAGCAGCGCGCTCGTCGCGATGCCGATACCGATGCCGATCAGCAGATCCGTCGCCAGCACGCCGACAATCGTCGCTGCAAACGGCACGAAGCGGTCGACGCCTTCGCGCGCCATCGCAGCGAACAGCGCCGGCTTGGCCAGCTTGTAGCCCGTGTGGATCAGGATCGCGGCGAGACAGGCGAGCGGAATCAGGTTCAGCACCGCCGTCAGCGCGAACACGCTCACCAGCAGCAGCGCGCCGTGAATCACCGCCGACATGCGTGTCTGCGCACCCGCGTTCACGTTCGCCGAACTGCGCACGATCACGGCCGTCAGCGGCAGCCCGCCAAGCACCGCCGCCACCATGTTGCCGACGCCCTGTGCCTTCAGTTCGCGATCCGGCGATGCACGGCGGCGCTTCGGATCGATCTGTTCGACGGCTTCGAGACTTAGCAGCGTTTCCAGACTCGCGACGATGGCGAGCGTCAGCGCCACGCGCCAGACGTGACCGTCGGCGAGTTGCGTGAAGTCGGGCATCGACAGCGCGCCCGTCAGTGCGGCGAACGAATCGAGCGACGCCAGTGCCACACGGTGTTCGGTGGGCAAGGCCAGCGCGGGCGCGAGCACATCGAGCGCGAGCGTCACGCCGATGCCGAGCGCGACGGCCGCGAGCGGCCCCGGCACCATGCGCACGAGTGCATAACGCTTGGCGCGCGGCGTCTCCCAGAAGAACAGCATAGCGAGCGACACCACGACGAGCAGGACCGACACAATGGTCACATCGCCGAACGGCGTCGGCAGCGTGCCGGCGTGCGCGACTTGCGCATCGGCGCCGCTCACCAGCCCCAGACCGAGCGGAAGCTGCTTGACGATCAGGATGATGCCGATGGAAGCGAGCATGCCCTTGATGACGGCGACGGGTACGAAGCTCGCCAGCCGTCCCGCGCGCAACAGACCGAAGCCGATCTGTAACGCGCCCGCGATCAGCACGGCGGAGAGGAACGCGGAGAAACTGCCGAGCGACGCAATCGCCGAGACGACGATCACGACGAGGCCGGCAGCGGGACCGCTGACGCTCAGATGCGAGCCGCTCAGCAACGCGACGACCAGACCGCCGACGATGCCGGAGCTCAGGCCGGCGAACGGCTCGACGCCCGCCGCCGTCGCGATGCCGAGACACAGCGGCAGCGCGACGAGAAACACGACGATGCCCGCGAAGACATCGCTGCGCAGGTTCGATAGACGGGTGACAGGAGAGTTGTTCATGGTATCCACGAGGTCGAGTTGAGCCACGCCGCCCGGTGACATGCACCGGCGGCGGTCGGGCCAAAAACGCGAAAAGGAACGGGAAGGACGCGGGCTACGCGGCGCTAGGCCGCGTTGCGCACAGGCTCGTGTGCTTCGGCGATCTGCCGGGCTTCGTCGAAATCGGTGAGTTGCGTGAGCAGCCCTTCGCGCAGCCCGAACACCCAGCCGTGGACTTGCGGCGGACGCGGCGCACGGCGCACGATGGGCGATTCACGCAGCAGGCGCACCTGCTCGATCACATTCAGTTCCGCGAAGCGGTCGACGCGCGCATCGAAATCCGCGATGGCACGCAATTCGTCGCGATGACGTTCGGCGAGTTCTCGCAATCCGGCGATACGGCGGCTCACGACGGGCAAGCCGTCCATCGGCGGCGACAGCGCGGCGCGCACGCCGCCGCAATGATGATGACCGCAGATCACGACGTGCTCGACCTTGAGCGCATGCACCGCATACTCGACCACGCTCGACGCATTGCCGTCGTCGGAGGTGTAGAGATTGGCGATGTTGCGATGAACGAACAGCTCGCCCGGTTGCGCGTTGGTGATGCGCTCGGCGGGCACACGGCTATCCGAGCAACCGATCCACAGGATGCGGGGTTGCTGGCCGCGCGCCAGTTCCGTGAAGAACGCCGGGTCACGCGCGGATACTTCCTGCGACCACGCCAGATTGGACAGCAACAAACGTTTTGGATGATTCATCGATCATGCTCCTGCCAGCTTCTGAATTGAAGGGAGACTGTCCATCGCGGATAAACACGATAGTGATTACGAAAAGCTTACGGCAAGAAGGTTCCGAAAAAAAATCAATAAAAATTCATTTGATGCTGGGTGCATTCGATGCCCGGAAAGCGTGCATACATGCGGGTTTGGGGCTTTTTTATGTTGTTTGTTTGGGTTCGGTTTTTGGGTTTTGATTTTTGTCAAAGGTGTCAGTGGGGGAGGTTTTTGACAGGGGTGTCAATGAGGTGGTTTTTGGGTTTTGATTTGGGTTTGGGGTTGCTCGTGCTTTTGGTGCGTAGATAGGCTCTGCGCCGGCATCCGCGTTATGCCTTCGGGCTTCATGCGTCGCCCCTGTGCGGGGCAGCACCTACTTTTCTTTGCCGCCGCAAAGAAAAGTAGGCAAAAGAAAGCGGGCT
>NZ_QBUY01000203.1 GCF_003121405.1 Paraburkholderia sp. C35
AGCGGCTTTCTTTTGCCTACTTTTCTTTGCCGCGGCAAAGAAAAGTAGGTGCTGCCCCGCACAGGGGCGACGCGTGAAGTGGGCAAAACAAACCGCGGATGCCAGCGAAAAACCAGACCTATGCGTCGCAAGACAAAACCAAACCAAACCCAAACCCTTACTGCGCCCCAATCACATTAACAACCCTCACATGCCTGGTATCAGGCACCTCAGCATAAGAAAGCACCTTAAGCTGCGGCAAACTTCGCCGCAAAAACCTGGCCAACATAGCCCGCAGCGAATGCTGCACCAACATGACCGGCGTCAGCCCCATATTCTGCTGCCGGACCATGGCCTTCTGCGTCTCCATCAACAGCGTATTCGCCAGCCCCGGCTCAAGCCCCGGATTCGCACCCGTCGCCAGCGCCTGCGTCAAAAGCCGCTCGAGATGCGCATCCAGCCCCATCACCTGAATATCGCCATTCCCAGGGAACCACTGCTGCGTGATAGCGCGGCCCAGCGACAGCCGCACTGCCGCCGTCAGATCATGCGGATCGGTAATCTTGGACCCATGCTCGGACAGCGATTCGAGAATCGTCCGCATATCGCGAATCGGCACGCCTTCTTCCAGCAGGTTTTGCAACACCTTCTGCAAGGTCGCAACCGGCAACATCTTCGGCACGACATCGTCAACCAGCGGCGCCGCATCCTTCTGCATCCGCTCGATCAACGCCTGTACTTCCTGTCGGCCAAGCAGTTCGGCCGCATGCGTCACCACCAGATGGTTCAGGTGCGTCGCCACCACCGTGCTCGAATCCACCACCGTGTAGCCATACACCTGCGCCTGCTCACGCAGATTCGTGTCGATCCAGATCGCCGGCAAGCCAAACGCCGGATCCGTGGTCGGCGTGCCCGGCAATGCAGCCGTCACCTGGCCCGGATTGATCGCGAGCCACTGGCCCGGATACGCCTCGCCAACGCCGACTTCCACGCCCTTCAACGCAATCCGGTAGCCGTTCGGACGCAATTCGAGGTTGTCGCGGATATGAATCACAGGCGGCAGGAAGCCAATTTCCTGCGCGAACTTCTTGCGGATGTTCTTGATCCGCTTCAGCAACTCACCGTCCGAGTTCTTGTCGACCAGCGGAATCAGCCGGTAGCCCACTTCCAGGCCAAGCGCGTCGATCATCGTCACGTCTTCCCAGCTTGCCTCGCTGGCTTCCGTCGGCGTGAGTGCCTGCGGTGCAACTTCGGCCAGCGCGGTCGATGTCTTGCTCTGCGTCGCACGCTTCTTCAACGTGCGCGCCAGCTGGATCGCGCCGCCGCCCAGCAGAAGAAACGCGAAGTGCGGCATGCCGGGAATCAGGCCCATCAGCACCAGAATCGAACCCGTGATCATCAGCACGCGCGGATTCGTGAAAAGCTGGCTGGTCAGCTGCGTGCCGATGTCTTCGTCGGTTGCGACGCGCGACACGATCACACCCGCCGCCGTCGAAATCACCAGCGAAGGAATCTGCGCGACCAGGCCGTCACCGATGGTCAGCAGCGTGTAGGTCTTGCCTGCATCGGCGAAATCCATGCCGTGTTGCACGACGCCCACAATCAACCCGCCGATGATGTTGATCACCATGATCAGCAAACCGGCAATCGCATCCCCGCGCACGAACTTGCTCGCGCCGTCCATCGAACCGTAGAACTCGGCTTCCTGGCCGACTTCCAGACGGCGCTTGCGCGCCTGCTCTTCGTTGATCATGCCGGCGTTCAGGTCGGCATCGATCGACATCTGCTTGCCGGGCATCGCGTCCAGGGTGAAGCGCGCGGACACTTCCGCGATACGCCCCGCACCCTTGGTGATCACCATGAAGTTGATCACCATCAGGATGATGAACACCACGATACCGACCGCGAAGTTGCCGCCCACGAGGAAGTGGCCGAACGCCTCGATCACGGCACCTGCGGCACCCGGACCGGTGTGGCCTTCGAGCAGCACGATACGGGTCGAGGCGACGTTCAGCGACAGCCGCAGCAAGGTCGAGAACAGCAGCACGCTCGGGAAGGCCGCGAAGTCGAGCGGCTTCATCGTGTACATGCTGACCAGCAGCACCATCACGGACAGCGCGATGTTGAAGGTGAACAGCAGATCCAGCAGGAACGGCGGCAACGGCAGGATCATCATGCCGAGGATCATGCAGATCAGGAGCGGCCCTGCCAGAGCCCGCAGATTCGTGCCGCTCAGCGCGTCCGGACGTCGTGAAAGAAAACCCGCGCGGGCGTTCATGCTGATACTCCATTACTTTGATTGTCGTCGCCGAGTGAGTCGGCGGCTTCCTGGTCGGCGTCGTCGTCCGACACGCCGCCCTTGTCCAGTTCGGCAGGAACTTCGAGATCCGTCGGCGCGACGGGCGCCACGCCGCCGTCTTCCTTGAAGCGGCGCAGCTGATACACCCACGCGAGCACTTCCGCGACCGCGCCGTACAGCGCGCCCGGAATCTCGCGATTCAGTTCGACGTTGTGATACAGCGCACGCGCCAGCGGCGGCGCCTCGAGCAGCGGAATGTTGTGCTCGGTAGCCAGTTCGCGGATCCGCGCGGCCACCAGGTTCACGCCCTTCGCGACCACCTTCGGCGCGCCCATCTCGCCATCCGTGTACTGCAGCGCGACCGCGAAGTGCGTCGGGTTGGTGACGACGACGTCGGCCTTCGGCACGTTCGCCATCATCCGGCGCCGCGCCATCGCCCGTTGCTGCGTGCGGATACGCGCTTTCACATGCGGATCGCCTTCGCTTTCGCGATGCTCGCGCTTCACTTCTTCCTTCGTCATGCGCAGCTTCTTATGGAAATTCCATATCTGGTACGGCACGTCGAGCGCGGCGATCACGAACATGCCCGCGACCGTCATCGCGCAGCACACAGCGATGATGTGTCCGGCATTCGACATCGCGACGTGCAGCGGCTGCGTCGCCAGCGCCAGGATGTCCTCGCGCCGGTGCCAGATCGCCGTCGTGGCAATCACGGCCACGACCAGAATCTTCGCCAGCGACAGGCCGAGCTGGATCACGCCGTTGATCGAAAAGATGCGGCCCAGACCCGAGACAGGGTTCAGGCGTTCGAAATTCACCGAAATCGATTTGGTCGACAGCAGCCAGCCGCCGAGTGCCATCGGCGCGAGCAGCGCGGCAAGCCCCGTCAGCACCAGCAGCGGCACCAGCACGTAGGCGCCTTCGCGCGCTGCGGTACCGGCGCCTGTCAGCGCCCGCTTCGTATCGAAGACCGCGGCGTGGTCGAAGGTGAAGGACGCGCGCAGCATCATCTGCACGTGCTCGCCGATCATGCCCGACATGCCCCACGCGCCGAACACCCCGGCCCCGACGAGCGCAAACGTCGCCAGCTCCCGCGAACGCGCAACCTGCCCTTCCTCCCGCGCCTTTTCCAGGCGCCGGGGGGTGGCTGATTCGGTTATTTCGAGGTCGCTATCCTCTGCCAATGCGCTCTCCAGCTAGGCGGGCACGATGCCCTTTTTCAGTGAGAGCGATTATTCCTGCAGATGTCGAGCCGCGATTGGCGGATAAAGGCGGGGAAACGGGGGTATTTCACCCGATGGACGGCGCAACGGCGCGCCGCCGGGCCGGGCCGCGATGCGCGAATGCCGGCCCGCCTGCCGGCGGGCCGTCTTCGTGGCCAAAGAACGAGGGGATGGGAAAGCAGCGTCAGAACGCTACAAAAGGCGCGGCGCC
The DNA here is from genome assembly GCF_003121405.1 of Paraburkholderia sp. C35. Taxonomy (GTDB): domain Bacteria; phylum Pseudomonadota; class Gammaproteobacteria; order Burkholderiales; family Burkholderiaceae; genus Paraburkholderia. Next base: position 3,713 of record NZ_QBUY01000203.1, read on the forward strand.
GCCCGATGCACGCTTGTCGATCCCGTAGTAGACATAGCGTCCGAAGAAAAACGGCAGGCCCAGGTCGAACGCGCTCAGCGAGCCGATCTGGCCGCCGAGATCGTTGAATGCGTAATTGCTGGCGTTGCTCAGCAGCGTCTGCGCATTCGCGATGTTGAGCGTCACCGAGCCTGTCGCATTGTTCGCGCCGACGAGGTTCACGGTGCGCTGCTGCGTCGAACTCGGACAATAGAACGACGACAGATCGCCGCCGCACATTGCGATCGAGTTGTCCTGGAAGAAGTAGCCGTTCGAGCCGGAGTCCATGAACGTGCTGATCTTCGTGCCGTTGAACGTGCTGTTGACGAGATCGCCCGATGCGTCGGTCGTATAGGTAGTGGCTGCCGAGTTGCCGTTGTTCGACTGCGTGCCGATGCCGAACACGACGGTTCCCGTCGCCGAAGCCGCGCCAGTCGAGGAGATCGGCGCCATCTGCACGATCACGCCGTTGTTGTCGACGGGGAAGTTCGGGATCGGGTTGGCCACCTGCTTGGTCGTCTCGGCCAGCGTGCGCACGCAGTTCGTGCCGTTCGGGCACGCGTAATAGTTGCTGAACTGCGCGACATTGGCCTGCACCGAGCACGCCGCGCCGCAATCGACGGGCGCCACGCCCAGTCCGATGATGCCGTTCGCACCCAATGCGCTCGCGGTGTTCTCATTCGCGCCATTCACACAACCGCTGGTCGGAATGGTCGAGTCGGCCATATCGCCGATTACCTGGATCGGGATATTGCCGGCCGTTTCGCCGCTGATTTTCACGTCGGCGCGACGGGTCGTGCCCCACGTATAGCCGTCGGCGAAATGCGTGCATTCGGCGAGGTTGCCACCCGCCGTCGCCTGCTGGATGGCCAGACTATTGGTGAGCGAACCCAGCGCCGAACTGACGATGCGCAATCCATACGAACCAGTATCGAGCAGTACGTGATCGATCGTCGCGCAATTGTTCGTGCCTGGCTGGCAGACCGTCACGGTCACGGTCGGTATGTTGATGATGCCCGCCACACCGCGATCGACGGTAACGGCCACGGTGTTGGCCGCATTTGCCGCGATCGGCTGCTGGTTGGGTCCGCTGTTGCTGCCCGACGAAGAGGACGAGCCGCCGCCTCCGCCGCCGCAGCCCGCGACAAACGCCGTCATCGTGACGACGGATACGGCGAGTACGGCCTTCACGACGCGAACGCATGCTTCGAGCTTCAACGCAAATCGCATGATGTTGTCTCCCGTCGTCACTGGATGTCGGTGCCGCTTACGCCGGCAGGCAAGGCCTGCGGCAGATAAGCCTGGCCGGAGAACGCGCCCATGTGGCCGCCCGAGCGCACGACGAGGCCGCTGTCCTGCACGACGCCGGAACCGTGCCCGCCGCCACGCAGCTTGCGCGCGCTGGTCACGCCGGCGACATATTGCGGGAAATAATTGCCGAGCAGACTGGCGAGATCGGGCATTTGCGGGCCGCTCCACGCGAGGCCGAACACGCTGCCCGCCGACGAGATGTATTCGCGGATAACCGTGCTATTGCCAAGCGTCGTTTCGCGCACGGTGTAAGAGGCCGACGCGGCCGCCGAAGAGGAAGCCGTGGTTGCACCCGAACTGGCCGACGATGCGCTGCGCATCACGGCGATGCCATTCGAGGTGGAGGGTGCCACGGTGCGGGATATTTCACTCGACCCGGCGGGTGGCGTCATGGGATCGCCGCCTAGTGCGGCGTTCGCGGGTGACTGAACAAGCAGAGAACAGCAGAAACCTAGCGCTGAAACAAACACAGCTCGGCTGAAGCGGATCGACATGGTTCTGGACCTCCCACAATCGACAGCGGACGATGCCCGCGATGGGCGGGCCCGGCTTGTTGATTCGGGAGCGGCAATGGCGCGTGCCGCGTCGCTTTATTGTTGCGGCGTGGTGCCGTCTCCCTTGGCGGTAGTATGCCAGTGGTTTGTGTCGGGGACGGGTTTTTGGGTTTTGGTTTTGGGTTTGGGTTTGTCTGGCGGTGCTTGGGGTGGGTTGCTTGTGTTGTCGCTGGCGTCCGCGTTTTGGTGTTTGTGCTTCATGCGTCGCCCCTGTGCGGGGCGGCACCTACTTTTCTTTGCCGCCGCAAAGAAAAGTAGGCAAAAGAAAGCGGGCTAAC
>NZ_QBUY01000204.1 GCF_003121405.1 Paraburkholderia sp. C35
CGCTCGCTGAAACAACATAAAGGGTGAAGGCGTATCTCGTATGGGCGCAGCGCTCGGTGCACTAGAGGCGACCGGCGTTGGTCCATCGCGCAGCGAATGGTGAGGTGATCTCCATTGAAGTTCGCCGATTAGAAATCCAACGCGGAAAATGAGTTGTTCAGACCTTCCCTAACTCAAATTCGAGTGCGGGAACGCGCTTAAAAATGCGCAACAATCCTTGCGGTGCGTGCAACTGGAAGCGATGACCCGGTCAGGCGGCTCGCGGGCGACGGCGCCCTTTAGGTCGTCGGGGCCGCGCGTAACGCAGGTGAGGCGTTCGCTTTGCAGACCAGCTCCCGGCGTTAGCCTGCCAAAGGCAATCGGTGCCTTGATACCCGTCCGGGCGGCCGCTCATGGTGTAGCAACCGACATCTGTGAACATTGGAAGAGCGTCGGCTATGGGTCGAAGGGGCATCCAGCAACAGCACGCAACTAACCGTCTGACCGCCACACCAGCAATACGGCTCCGCCAAAAAAGCTGCCCACAGGAAAGTGGCTTTCAAGGCGAGGGGGCCTCGGCAACCAACTGCCGGTTGCCGGAGCGACGCCCGTGCGGTAGGGTGGCGACCGGTCCGCAAGCATCGGGGACCTTATTACACAAAGGGAGACGCATAGATGAACAAGCACGAACTGATTGACGCTGTAGCAGCTGCCACAGGCGAAACCAAGGCCAGCACGGGCGAAGCCATTGACGCCATTCTGGAAGCCGTGACAGCTGCAGTCACGCGCGGCGACACAGTCCAGCTGATCGGATTCGGTTCTTTTTCGACGGGTGCCCGCGCCGAACGTACGGGCCGCAATCCTGCTACCGGCGAGACCATCAACATTCCGGCGGCGAAGACCGTCAAGTTCACGGCCGGCAAGGCGTTCAAGGACGCTGTCAATGCCGGTTGATATCGGCCAGACATGACGGGCGGGCCAGCTACCGCACGGGAGGGTTAGCTACCTGACCGTTTTTGGCCAGACAGCTTGCTCCGTTAATGGGCTCCATGTAGTGTCGACGGTTCCAGAAGATTCCGGTTATTCCTGACTTTTGGTGCGTGTTGAAGCCCACAGCTCATACCGGCTGTGGGCTTTTTTTGTGGCGAGATTTTTTCTGGGAAGGCTTGTAACGGACACAGGCCTGCGAAGCATATCTACGTGCGCTGCAGCCTCGCAGCACACTGGTTGTGGATCTCGCCGACGACTGGCACGCGGTAATCGAGACGCTCACCGTTCAGACGAGCGAGAACTCGACGAGATGATCCGTTCTTAGCTAGTCACCCGTGCGCGCCATGGCCATAAGCTCGCTGACCACGAGGTGGCACAGCATTTCTGCCCGCGCTTCGTCGTCGGATAGCATTTGCATGGCTACGCATTCACGGGCGGGCGAAATCGGCGGCCGTCAGTTCAAGGCGCGAGGCTGGATGAGCGAGCACCTTGCGCTCAGCGATCGCGCGGATGCGACCGTAACCATCGCGAAAGGCACGCAGGATCCGGATGTCGTCGGCGTGGGGTTCAAGCCAGAAGCAGTCCTGCAGTGCCCTGATCGTGACCGTGCATTCGACCATTCCTTGGGGACTAGGAAGGAAAAACGCTACGCCGCGGCCGGCGAGCACCTGAGGGTTGACTTCAAGCGTGTCCATGGGAAGCAGCAGGGAGTGCGATAGAGCGGAGGAGTGAGATTGTTGCACAGAGAATGCGGCATGAATATCTGGGTATTGTTTCGCCACCCGATGTGTCTCGATCCAGATGCATAGATCCCGAAAAATCTCACCAAACAGGGCCGGGCACGAATCAGATTAACGTGCGCCAGACTTCATTTGTTCGCGTTTACCCGTTCTGGTCGAGCAGCCAGGCCGGAATATCCCGTACGCCGTTAATCACGCGCCATATTTCAACCAAAGCGCAATTCCTGTTGGTGGGCTGGGCATGGCACTGCGTTTTCCGCCAGCAGTTCGCCGATCGTCCGTGGGCCAGCTTCGTTCGCTGCGCCTCAAGATAGATATGGCCAATATGCTGACAATTACTGGAACGTCTGCGCCCGGCAGCATGTTTGCGCCTGGGACCCTGCCGGGTCGAACGGGACAGCGGTCATACCGATTGGCAGGTGCCAGGGTGACGTGATACAAAGTTGTCTGTTGCAGTAGCCGGACACGGCCTGCGATATTGCATCTGCGGATGCGACTCTCAACGTTCACAGGGTCAGGAAAATGGCAACGGGCACAGTCAAGTGGTTCAACGATGCGAAAGGCTTCGGCTTCATTACTCCGGATGAAGGGGGAGAAGACCTGTTCGCTCACTTCTCCGAAATCAAGACTGAAGGGTTCAAATCCCTGCAGGAAAACCAGAAAGTGAGCTTCGACGTCAAGATGGGGCCGAAGGGCAAGCAGGCTGCGAACATCAAACCTGTTTGACTGGTCGCGCGGATCGCACGGCAAGCTGAAGACCGCATTGCTGCGTGGCGCGCAAGCTGAGTATTCCCGGGCGCAAGGTGCACAATCGGGCGGCCGGTCTGTCCAGGCGGCAGGGCAGGGTAGTTAACGACGCTGCACGGAGGGAGTCATGGAGAAGCCGATCATCACGCCGGAAGAATTTGTCGACGAGATCAATCGGCGCCTTCCGGAGCACGATTGCTATTCGCCCGGTCTGCAGATGTTTCTTATCCCGCGCAACGGCGTCAGCGACGATGCGATTGGTATCGATTGGGAACCTCGCGATGCCAGCAACGGTGTCATAGCGATCAGTGAGATTCACAACCAGGTTGCCGCAGAATTCATAGTTAGCAAATATCTCGGACGTCGGCATTGATGAAGCGTTCTGGTCGCTCGTCTCCGCGACCTGCTTCGCATACCGATCATGCTTCGTTGAGGTGTTACCACTTTGCACGCCGCAAGGCCGCGTCGTCGAGATGAATTACTTCCTCGCGGCGAACGCCTCTGCGAACTGGCGCGCCTGTTTGACTTCATCGCTGTGCAGGTAGATCGACGTGGTGGAGACCGATGCGTGCTGGAGGTTGTCGCGCACGGCAGTCAATTCGGCGCCGCTTTCTAGCGCGTGCGTGGCGTGCGTGTGGCGCATCCAGTGCGGTCTGGCCCGTCGCGGCTTGCCCGCCAGGGGGCATGATCTGTTCAATGAACTGATGCGCAGTGTCTACCTCGCGTGGTTTCTACAGCAGGACGATTACGGACAATAAACCGTCAACCGTTTCAAGACAGCGGAATATGCTGTGAAGGCTGCGCTGGAGCTGGCACCGCGATCGTCTCTTCGTACTGGAAATCGCATGCGGCGACTTACTAACTTCTCCTGCTGCTCCGTCGGTCGCGCGATACGCTGAGACATTGCCGACGATAAAGCACGAATCGCTATTGGCCTTCGTGAATTCGATCTACTTGCGCACGGTCGCGTTATCGAACCTGGCTCTGCCGTCGACTGGTTGATATCGGCCGCAAGAGCTGATGATTGCACCCGTGCTAGCATGCCTCGCAAAACATCCGTGAGATCGCAGCTATGTCCAAACCCGTTATTTCGCCCGAAGAGTTTATTGTCGAAGTTAACAAGCGATTGCCCAACATCGGTGGTTATGAACCTGGGATGCATGTGTCTCTTTATCCGGAGGGAAGCACTGGCGCAACTGCAAGCGGCTATAGTCTGGAACCGGACACTGTCGAGACAAGGGCGATCGTTGGAATCGCGATTTCGCAGGTGCTTTCCGAGTTCGATATTGACCCTAACCTCTCGCGACCTTCCTGATGCTCTCTGCTGCTCAACTCCGCGAGTTTCCCCAACAGTTGAAGAAGCTGGAGTTCAGACGTGGAACTTTGGATTCAACCATGTGCGCCATGCGCTGACCTTTACGGAGAGCCGTCTTTGGTCGATCCGCACGAGTCGTTGACTCTCATCGGAGCTCGCGCAGTGAAAGACGCGCAAGATGCGCAGCACTACACCTGCACGCGATGCAGCGCTGCATTCGCGCGTATCTTCCGCGGCGAGCCACGAAAACAGGTCTGGGTGCTGTTGAACGCAGGGCAACATTGATTCGGTCAGAGGGTTGTCCCTCCGAATGTTCGTTGTGGCTGATCGGCGGACACAGCTTGCGGTGGCGAGGAGCGCGGACAAGCGAGTCGGGATGTGGTTTTGGCATAACGGCCCGATATCGGCGGCGGCGTCCGCCTTCCGGAAGCCCGGCACTCACGATGACCGGCCGTGGCGGCGGCAAACTCAAGATCAAGGCGTACGTAGGCGCGAGCAAGACCTCGACGCTGCGGCTTGTCGCAAACCGCCTCGCCCATCAGCGAGGCATCTATCTGGCGTTTAATCGCGAAATTGCGGAACAGGCACGGCGTGGCTTCTCGTCCAACGTGCTGGCCGAAACGGTTCACTCGCTGGCCGACCGATCGGTGTCGCCTCAACTTGCCGCGCGAGTGAAATACCCCGCGGAGCCGCCGCACGAACTCGCCGCCCGCTATGGCCTCGGTCCGGTACAGGTGCCGCTCGTGACGGGGAATCTCGCTGAAGTCACGCCGTTCGAGCTCGGACAGTTGGGGTCAATTCTCCGTGGACATCAACACTCATGTGCATATGTACGTGCACTTGACATGCTTACGCTGCCACTGCGGCGACTTGAGTTGGTCGTGTATTTTCAAGGACTGGCGCTATCTATGATCCCTTGATTGCAAAGCATCTGTATCTTGCAAACGAGATCCGCGACCGACCTCGAGCACATCTTTTTCATCGCCTGACCGCGGTGCATTGTGACGGTGACCTCACAGGCGTTCATTTCATGCGCGATCTGCTTGTTGAGGAGTCCAGCCACGACGAACCCAACGACTTCCTTTTCGCGCGGCGTTAGTGATGCATAGGAAGCGCGCAGCGCATGCAGCGAGCGATCGACCAGCAGACGCTCGCGGTCCTCGTCGATAGCATGAGAGGATCGCATCAAGAAAATCCTGATCGCGAAATGGTTTGGACAAGAAATCACGCGCACCGGCTCTCATTGCCTTGACCGTCATCGGAATGTCGCCATAGCCCGTCAGGAAAACGACGGGCGTTTTCAGGTTCTGCACTGCCATCCGGTCTCTCACTTCGAGCCCATTTTCCCCTCGGTCAGCCAGCCAATCGCAAAGGGACTCACGAATCCCGAGAGATTGCCGATCGAATTGATCAGCGCGATACCTGCTGCTGCCGTTGCGTCCTGCATTTTTTCGGTCGGCAAACTCCAGAACAGGGGCAACGCCGACAGAATGCCCGCCGATGCAACCGTCAAGCCACCCAACGCC
>NZ_QBUY01000205.1 GCF_003121405.1 Paraburkholderia sp. C35
ACGGAAATGAGCCTTCAGGTATTGGCCTACAACCTGAAGCGGGTCATCAACATACTCGGTGTCGCGGGAACGATGAAAGCCATGAAAATGGCTGGAACCTAAGGCCCGGGGGGGCTTCGCTGCGCTCGCGAGATTCGATTAGCGTAAGCTGGACCTACCAAACTTGATCCAGCTGAACCGGGAATGGCCGTTCAGCGCCAAAAATTGGGTTCTCACACAAGCTCGGTCGAGGTCGGCCGTGAGCGGCCCGTCATCGTCCTCGCCTAGATCGTCGACAACTTGACTTACGTGGGTAGGCTCGACATCTGGTCGTCAATGCTTGCGCGACGCTGGTGGTATCCAGTACGGTAAACGTTCTCTTGCCTTTCACAAATATCGCATGGTCATTGTCCGCCTCCTGTCCCCGCATGACGCAGAGCAGTTCAAGGCATTGCGTCTTGTCGCTGCCGACAACGCCCCCACCGCCATATGGCCTACCCGTCAGGAGGAAATGGCACGCTCGATTGAAGAGGTCGCCAACAGGGTTCGTTCAACGCCAACCCAAGCTGTCTTTGGTGCGTTTGTGGGCGAGATACTGGTCGGCATCACGGGCGTTCGTCGTGAGCCTCTGTGCCAGGTGAGTCACAAGGCCACGATTTGGGGTGTATTTGTGAACCCTTCACACCGTGGGCAAGGAATCGCACAAACGCTTTTGTCGGCGGCGACAGCTCACGCGACCGATGAGTGGCACACCATCCAGTTGATGCTTTGCGTCAATGCGGAAAACCTGCCGGCAAAGAGGCTTTATGCGTCGCTCGGCTTTCAGACGTTTGGATTGGAGCCACGCGCGATGAAGGTTGGAGATCGTTTTTATGACGAAGAGCACATGTGCAAACAACTGGCCTAGTCGCCCCAGCCCGTCAGGCCGGCTCGGCCACGTTCTGTCGCTCGCTTGAGCCATGCGGTGGTCGCACGAACGACTGGTCCACTCCGAAATCCGCCCGATGCTCAACGCGCAGTTGTCGACCTTTGCTGACATTGAGGCGTGTTGGGTTGTACGTTGGCAATGTGGCAGATTGCTGACGCTGGAGGCACGGACCAGCCGAACAACAGCTTCCTTCATCGGCGAACTCACACTCTCGCCCCTGAGCGGAAGCCCGATTGCTCGGCCTTGTCGCCTAAATTCGGTCATACAGGTAACCAGTCAAAAGGTTGTGCGCTCCCTGTCTTGTTGTCTACCGGTGCGGCACGGACTTTAGTGACGCGGCGCGTGGACCGCCGATTCCGCCAGCTGCATCGTCCTGACCTGAAATATCTCCGCTTCTATCCTCCGGTTCGTCGAACACCAATCGCAGCGCGTACGGAATGGACCGAGGCCGGGTCACGCCGGCAAACATCACGAGCAGCCGCTGCACCTCGTGACGGGCGAATCCTGCCGGCGGCACATGCAGCTCCAGGCGTGCGGGGAGCAGGATACTGTCGCCCGCACTTTTCCGCGTCCGCTCGACCTTGCCGCGCGCCTGGCGGATATGCTTGGCCAGGTCGGTGGGAGCGGGCCCGACTCCTGGGGCAGAGACCGATTCGGCCAGCCGCCGCAGTAGCGATCGGATCGGTGGACGGTCGCCGCTAGCGATGCGTTCCGCCACCAGCCGCGAGTTGAGTTCCACCGGGAACGAGATCTCGCCCAAGGCCCGTCGCACGGGCTCCCACGTACACTGCGACGGCGCGCCAGCAGGCTGAGCGTCCTTCAGAAGCTGCGCCCAGTGCGCCTCCGTGTCGACGTGGACGATCGAGCCAGTCAGCGACGCCACATACAGCGCCGCTTCCAGGCTTAGCCCCTTGAAGATCTGGTACTGCGCAGCGTCCTTGCCTACCGGAAGCGGCTGCAGCAACGTGTAGGGATCAGCTTCGGCCAGACGCTTGAAATACGCGATGACCCGATCCGTCATCACGGCGTCTGCGTCTGGCATGTGCTCGGCAATGAAGCGCCGCTGGGACGCCTCTGGCAGCATCCAGATGACGCGACGGGTTTCCTCTTCCGCGAGTTTCAGGAACCGGTGCAGGCCGCCGCCCTTGGGGGGCTTCCATCCCAGGGTGCGCCGCGTGAGCACTTCCCGGACATGATGGCCAAGCGGGGCACTGACCTCGCCAGGATCGGGCACCAAATGCACCAAGCCGGCGCGGATAAATGGCTCCAGCATCAGAAGGAGCATGACATTCTTGAGCGTCTGCATCTTGTGGCCCGTAGGCGACTCGATGGGGCTGAACTCGGGCTTTATGCGCGTGCCTAGGAAGAATGGGTTCACGAGCACGATCTCATCGACAAACGGCAGCCAGCCCAGCACCGCCGCCTCGACGGTGCGCGGATCGCTGAAGCCCATGTAGACCGAGCGCAGGACTTTCGGGTTGGGCCGCGGTAGCAGGGAGGCCAGATCGGTGTCTTCAGGCCAGAGGCTCGCAAACGCGCTATGGATGCGCTTGACGTGCTCATCGCTCAGGTTGCGGCGCACGTCCTCCCAGGACACCCCGTCAGAGAGGCCCAGGATGCCCTGAACGGCATTGCAGAACATCAGGTTGCGCTCGCGCAGGCCGTAGACATCCCACGACGGGCGCTCTGCGGCGGGCAGCCTCTGGCAGCAGTCCTTGAACGCGTAGGCGCTGCCGCAGCCGCAGAAGTCGTTGGCCCCGATGTTCTTGCGGGGGGCCGTGCGAGTCAGGAACTCGTGGGCCTTGGACGTACGGCCATGCTCGTCCCAATAGCCAGAGCTGCCGTCCTTGTATCCGACGTAGATCGCGCCGCCGAAGCGCCACAGATCGGTCTTAGGCCGCAGCACCTTGGCGATCTGCGCCCATGACCCGTTGAACTCCCGCTCCGGGTAGAGCCAGGTCTTGTCGGCGCCTGCGATGTAGCGCTTCGCCCGCGACTTGAGCAGGTGGTTGATTGCGATCACTTCGTCCCGGCTCAGTCGCCGGTCTCGGATGAAGTTGTCGGTGCGCGTCATGCCCACACCCAGATGCCGCGCGTTCGTGCGCAGCTGCGTCAGGTCTAGTTGATCCGGCTCCTTGGCATATTCCAGGTGAGTGAGGATCAGGCAGGTGTTGGCGTCAAGCGCGAACACAGTCTGAGTGCCCAATGCTGCTACAAGCGGATCCTGCGGGTAGGCGCACTGCTCGGACGTGGGATCCACCGCCGCGTTGTAGATCGTCACCGGGTGGTCCGTCAGGATGAACTTCACGTCCGAGTCCTGCGCCGAGACGATCTCCCGCACGCCCTCGACCCACATGGTGCAATGCATCAGGCGCAGAGCCTGCATTTCAACCATCAGGTCGACTTGGCCCAGCGCGCCGTAGCACGAACGGATCCAGTCCAGGCCCTTGGGGGTGCGTAGTTTCTGCGCTGCCATGTGCTCGAAGAAGTCTTGGAACGACTCATGCATGTCGGCGTGGTTGCCGAGCACGAAGGCGCGGACTGCTTTTGCCCCCTGGTCGTCGATCACGCCAAACAGATACTTTTCCACGTCGTCGTTGACGATCGGACCGAAATGCGTGGTGTACAGGTCGTACTCGACGAAGCAGTTCTTCGTGCCCCATTCGTGAAGCGCCGTACGCGGCACCTGCCGGCCATCGAGCAGTGTCTTGCGATCCGGTTCCAGGTTGAGATGAAAGAGGCGGGACTGACCGGGAGCGAGGAAGCCGCGCTGGTACCACTGCGGCACGTAGTGGTTGTTCCGGGTCTGCTGATCGGTCATCGGCTCACTTGGCTCGTTGGTGCACAGATTGTCCCTCGGCCGTTGCGGGCTTACTGGTAGCCGCCGCCCGCTGGCGTGTTCGAGGCCGCAAGGATGGAGGGGTAGCCCCAAAGCTGACGGCGGCCATACCAGTCGTTTTCAGGTACTGACGAGACGATAGAATAGACGAAACCTGAGGCGCCGCTATGGCGAAAATCGGAATTCGGGTTCTCGGCGTGCAGAAGCACTTCGACAACACTAAGACGCGAAGAGGAAAGACGTAGTGGAGATCATCGGTAGCCAAAAGATCTGGACGTTCTCGGCCGCCTCGGGAGGCATCAAACCGTTGACCTGTGGCGCTATTCGTAAGGAGCCCGCTTTTTTTGTCCGTACGTATATGGAACTAGCGACGAAAGTCGCCGAACTGCAGTTCCTGAACCGCGATTTCGTTCTTATGTTTCGCGGCCAGGCTGGGGATTACAAGAACAAATCCGGGTATACCTCGCTGAAACCATCACTACTGCGTGCAGGTGTTTCAAACAAGGTCCCGAAGGACAGCACGATCAGCGCGCGCTTTGACAAACTCGTTGAGGCAGAGAAAGCTCTTGTGGCTGAGTACGAGGCGCGAAAATATATCGGACGCGATCGACTGAAACGGCAGCGTATTTTGCGTTGGGCGATTCTGCAGCATTATGAGATCTGCGACACGCCACTTCTCGATGTCACGCATTCGCTGCGCATCGCGGCTTCCTTCGCCACTCACCACGCAAACGGCGAGGCCTTTATTTTTGTTCTCGGTATTCCCCACATCAGCGGCGCGATCACAGCGAGTGCTGAAGCTGGAATCCAGATCGTTCGCCTCGCTAGCGTGTGTCCTCCCGCGGCCGTCCGCCCCCATATTCAAGAAGGTTATCTGCTTGGTGAATACCCAGAGTTTGCCAGCGCCGAGCAGAAGCTTTTGTACGAACACGCCGAAATGGATTTCGGCCGAAAGGTGGTTGCCAAATTTCGCTTCACGCCTGAGACGTTCTGGAAGAAGAGCGGACCATTTCCGCAGATTGGCAAGCAAGCTCTCTATCCCCCTGCTACCGAGGATCCCTTGTCCGGGCTCGCCAACGCCGTGAAGGCCGCAATCCCTCGGTAGCGGAGAACGGAATTACCTGCATCCGGAATCGGACGCGACGCTTTTGCTCGTTGCCACAAAGCCTTCCGAAGCAAATCTGTTCGCGTAGAAGCGCGAAATTGTGCGGCAGCAGCATCGTATTGCGTCGAGTGACTAATCGCGGCTATGGCCAGTAGTAGCTGGAGCGCTGTCACACTGGCGACCGATATAACTTCGGAGGCGGCCAGCTGGAATGAGGCATGCAGAACGGCCGAGTTGAGTCGACTTGCGCCGAACGCGTCAGACAGCCTTCGGCCGATTCTGTTGAAAAACTCCCCGCCAAATCGAATTTTGGCTATCCTGGAAGACATTGATCGACGGGGGTGAACG
>NZ_QBUY01000206.1 GCF_003121405.1 Paraburkholderia sp. C35
CGTCTCAGCGAGTCTTACCAGTTCGGCCCAGGCCGCCCAGGTGGCAAACGGTGTGTCGGCTGTCGCGCCTTATGCGCTCCACTCCGGACTGAAAAGCAAAGGCGGTGTGTCTTGTAGGATCGCTCGCGTGGGAAGTACTACGCCCTACACACCGTTTGCCACCTGGGCTGCAGTGACGGGTCGCTGCCGCTAGCAGTACTACGGATGATTGAAGCGGGTGAGGCGTTCATAAAGAGCACTGGCAACGGGCATCAAGAATAGCGATGCCGCGGACAGGACAGGGCCGTTGGGGGCCCGCAGGCAATAACAAGAGCTTGCGGTGTTAGCCCGCTTTCTTTGCTTACTTTCTTTGCGGCGGCAAAGAAAGTAAGTGCCGCCCCGCACAGGGGCAACGCCAGCAGACCACTAACAAAAAGCGGATGCCACCACAACACCAGACACCCCAAAAAAACTTCAAAAACTACCAAAAACAGACCCCACCACAGCCAGCGCTGCAAGCGCACCAACCCTGATGCGGGACGCGCAACAGACGTAGCGTTCATCGCGTCTTCCGTGTCGACGGGGCACGAAAAAGGTTATACGGCAGAACGTCCGGTTGCCAAGTGCTCAATATTCCAGCGGTTCAAATGCGCCCATCGCCAATGCACTGTGGAAGATGCCAGGCGCCTGGCATCTTCCACGCGTATGCAGCCACTGCCTCGATTGTCGATACATCACGCCGTATGCTGTTCGAGCGGCCCCTCCACCACCCGCTGCCGCGCCATAAACCAGTAAAACAGCGCCGCGCATCCTGCAATCGCACCACCGATCACGAACGCAAGCGAATACGACCCCGTGCGATCGACGATAAACCCCGCCGCGACCGGCGAGAACGCACCGCCAAAGTACCCGCCAAAGTTCTGGATCGCACTGACCGACGCCACCATCGAAGACGGCGCAATATCCGCCGCGAGCGCCCATGCATTGCCGATAGTCGCCGCGATAAATGCGAGGCCAACCGTCATCAGCACGATGGTCAGCGTGATCGACGGCGTGAACGGCAACGCGATTGCGCACACTGCCGCGCCGAGCGAACAGCACACAATGATGATGCGCTTCGCACCCAGCGACGACGCCACGCCGCGATCGACCAGCTTCGTTGCAAACCAGCCCGCGACGATCTCACCCAACGCGCCGCCGAACCACGGAATGCTCGCGTACACGCCAAGCTGCGCAAGCGAAATGTGAAAGCGGTCGAGCAGATACAGCGGCAGAAACACCAGAAACAGATTCCACAACCAGATCGCACAGAAGTAGCCGAGGATCATGCCCCACACGCTGCGGTGCCCGAACAGCGAGCGCCATTTGATCGATGACGTGGTCAGCGAGCGCTCATGCCCGCCGCCGCCCGCTTCGATGTACGCGAACTCTTCGCGCGAAAGCCGCTTGCTCTGCGCAGGGTTGCGATAGAGAAACAGAAACAGGATCGCGAACACGATGCCCACTGCGCCCGTCACATGAAAGAGCGAGCGCCAGCCGAACGCGATCATCAGCGCAACCAGCAGCGCAGGCGCGAGCGCCGGTCCCCACTTCGACGACGAATCCCAGATGCCCGTCGCGAAGCCGCGCTCCTTGCCCGGAAACCATGCCGCTGTGATCTTCGCCGAAGTTGGCCAGCACGGTGCTTCGCCGACGGCCAGCAACGCGCGCATCACGATCAGCCCCGAGATCGAACCGACCACACCTGTCAGCCAGGTCGCCACGCTCCACCAGATCATCCCGAACGCATAGGCTTTCTTCGCGCCGAAGCGGTCGATGATCCAGCCCGCGGGCAGTTGCATCACCGCGTAGGTCCACGCGAACACCGTGCCGAGCAGTCCGATCTGCGTGCGTGTGAGACCGAGATCCTGAATCATGCCGGGCGCGGCGATCGAAAGACTCGCGCGGTCCATGTAGTTGATGATCCCGCCCAGCAGCAGCCAGATCAGCACATGCCAGCGAAAATTCATGCGCGTCGTGCCGGCCGCCGACGCATGGGTTGTCGTGAGCTTCTCATCCATCGTGTCTCCTCCTTTCATTGCCTGCTGTGAACTCTATGTGGTTCTGTTTGATGCTGGCTGGCGTGTCCGGCGTTGCCGAGTTGTCAGCGCCGACACGCCTCATGCTATGCGATCACTTTCCCCAACGCAGCACCAGCGGGTCGAGTCGGCGCGCAATGTCGATCAGTTCGGCGCGCGTATCGGGATGCATCGGCGGCAATGGATGGCGCGGCGCTTCGCAAGCGATCACACCGCCCTCCTTCATCAGCGCCTTCGCAGCGAGCAGGCCCGTTTGACGGTTCTCGTGGTTGATCAGCGGCAGCCAGCGCTGATAGTGCGCGAAGGCTTCGTCGCGTTTGCCTTCGCGGAAGGCTTCGAGAATCGGGCGAATGCCATCGGGATAACCGCCGCCCGTCATCGAACCCGTTGCGCCCGCATTCAGATCCGCGAACAGCGTGATCGCCTCTTCGCCGTCCCACGGACCTTCCACTGCATCGCCGCCCAGACGGATCAGCTCGCGCAGCTTGGCCGCGGCGCCCGGCGTTTCGATCTTGAAGTACGACACCTGTTCGATCTCGCGCGCCATGCGGGCGAGGAACGGCGCCGACAGCACCGTGCCGCTCGCGGGCGCATCCTGAATCATGACGGGAATGTCGATGCCATCCGACAGCCGCGCGTAGAACTCGTAGATCTGCGTTTCAGGCACGCGAAACGTCGCGCCGTGATACGGCGGCATCACCATCACCATCGATGCGCCCTGCTCCTGCGCACGGCGGCTGCGTTCGGTACACACGGCACTGCTGTAGTGACTCGTCGTCACGATCACGGGCACGCGGCCCGCGATGTGTTCGAGCATCGTGCGGGTCAGCGTTTCGCGTTCGTCGTCGGAGAGCGCGAACTGCTCGGAGAAGTTTGCCAGGATGCACAGGCCATCCGATCCCGCGTCGATCATGAAATCGACGACACGCTTCTGGCTCTCCAGCTCGAGCGCGCCGGTGTCGGTGAACGTGGTCGGCACCACGGGAAAAATGCCGCGATAACGGGGAGTGCGTTGTGAGCTCAGGACTTGAATTCCGCCAGACATGTTTTTCAGTAGGTCGCGCGTCCGCCCGACAGATCGAACACCGCGCCCGTCGTGAACGAGATTTCCGCCGCCACGAGCCACGCGACCATCGCGGCGATTTCCTGCACTGCGACAAAGCGGCCACGCGGAATCTTCGACAGCATGTAGTCGATATGCTGTTGCGACATCTGCTCGAAAATACGCGTGCGCGCCGCAGCGGGCGTGATCGCGTTGACGGCGATATCGTGCTGCGCGGTTTCCTTGCCGAGGCTCTTGGTCAGCGCGATCACACCGGCTTTCGCTGCGCTATACGCGCTCGCATTCGGATTGCCTTCCTTGCCCGCAATCGACGCGATATTGACGATGCGTCCATAGCCGCGCGCGATCATCGTTTTCACAACGGCCTGGTTCACATGAAACGCCGCGTTCAGATCGACGTCGATCACGCGCGCCCATTCTTCGGGCGCGTAATCGGCGACGCTCGCATTGGCGCCCGCGATGCCGGCGCTGTGCACGAGGATATCGATCGCGCCAAACTGCGCGACGCTCGCCTGCGTGGCGGCCTGCACTTCGTCGCGCTGCGTGAGGTCCACCGTCACGGTATGGACGTCGCCGAAACGCGCGAGGCTGGCCCGGGCTTCGGCGAGCGCCGCTTCGTCGCGATCCCACAGCGCGACGCGCGCTTTACCCTGCAGCAGCCGCTCGGCGACTGCGTAACCGATGCCTTGCGCGCCGCCCGTGCCAACGGCGGCGCGCTGCGTGAAGTCGTACTGGTTCATGCGCGTGCTCCTGTTATGCCGCGACGGTGCGTTGCTGCTGTTCGCCGAGTCCTTCGATACCCAGGCGCATGGTCTGTCCGGCACGCAGATAGACGGGTTCGGGTTTCTGTCCCATGCCGACGCCAGGCGGCGTGCCCGTCGAGATCACATCACCGGGTTGCAGGCTCATGAAGCGGCTCAGGTACGAGACGATCTGCGCGACGTTGAAGATCATCGTGCTGGTGTTGCCGTTCTGATAGCGCTTGCCGTCGACTTCGAGCCAGAGGCTCAGCTTCTGCGGATCGGGAATGTCGTCGGCGGTGACGAGCCACGGGCCGATCGGGCCGAAGGTGTCGCAGCCTTTGCCTTTGTCCCATGTGCCGCCGCGCTCGATCTGATATTCGCGTTCGGAGACATCGTTGACGACGCAATAGCCTGCAACGTGGCTGAGTGCGTCGGCTTCCTCGATGTAGCTGCCGCCCTTGCCGATCACGACGCCGAGTTCGACTTCCCAGTCGGTTTTCTGCGAGCCGCGCGGGATGCGGACGTCGTCGTTCGGGCCGACCACGGCCGAGGTCCATTTGCCGCACACGACGGGTTCCGACGGCACTGGCAGGTTGGATTCGGCGGCGTGGTCGGCGTAATTCAGGCCAATGCAGATGAATTTGCCGATGCGGCCGACGCAGGCGCCGATACGTTCGGTTGCCGGAATGATCGGCAGCGAGTCGGTGTTGAGCTGGCGCAGACGGTTGAGCGATTCGGGTTCGAGCGTTGCGCCTGCTATGTCGTCGATGATGGCTGACAGGTCGCGGATCTGGCCGTTGCTGTCGAGGATGGCTGGTTTTTCGTGGCCGGCGGCGCCGTATCGGAGCAGTTTCATTCTCGTGTTCTTCCGTGTCTCGATGGTTATGGGTGTGTTTGCTGTGTTTGCTGTGTTTTCGTCTCGCGGATAATGTAGGGAAACCCGGTGAGCTTGAATAATGAAAGATGTTGTGGGGGTGATAACTGTTGGTTATCGGGATTGGGGTTGGTTTGGATTTGGTTTGTCTTCGCTGGCATCCGCGATTTGGTGTTTGTGCCTCAGGCGTCGCCCCTATGCGGGGCAGCACCTACTTTTCTTTGCCGCCGCAAAGAAAAGTAGGCAAAAGAAAGCGGGCTAACACCACCCACTCCGGTCACTGC
>NZ_QBUY01000207.1 GCF_003121405.1 Paraburkholderia sp. C35
CGACCCGCCAAAGGAAGACGGTACGCCGTCAATATCTGCCCGATACCGATGTTCCGGTATTCCGGCCTCGGTTTTTTTACGGCTTCTGCCATGCTAGACCCCTACTTGTAGTCACACTAATCCGCAATTTTAGCGCCATTTCATTTCGCGCTGCAGCGTAACACTGCTCTGGCGAGCGTGCTGCGAAGCGCGCATGAAGGCCCGCGCAAGCCTTGCCGCAAGCCCACGGCAACGCTTCTTCTTTCAACTCAAATCGTTCTGATAGTAATACCCGGTTGTGACATACCATCCGCGACGGACTTCGACGGGACGGTCACCATAGGTATAGGACACGCGCTCGACTGACAGCAACGGAAATCCCGTCGGCACATGCAAAAGATCTGCGACGGATGGATCTGCGGCAACCGCGCGGATCTTCTCGGACGCGCGGATCATGCGCGTGCCGAACTCCGTTTCGAACATCGCGTAGAGCGGGCCTTTGTACTCCGACAGGCGCTCCAGCGTCAGCCCGCGAAACACGCCGCCCGGCAGCCAGATTTCGTCGAGCACGGTGTCTTCGCCGTCGAACGTCAGCAGACGTTTGATCAGCACGACGGGATCGGCAGGTTTCAGATCCAGTTGCCGCGCGATGTCTGCCGAAGCCCGCAAGCGCCGGCATTCGAGCAGCCGGCTGATGTGCGGATGCTCGGCGCCGTCGTCGGCGAGCAGACGGAGAAAGCGGAACTGCGCGCGCTCTTCGTTGTGCGTAGCAACAAAGGTGCCTTTACCCTGACGGCGCACCAGCAGGTTGTCAGCAGCCAGTTCGTCGATGGCCTTGCGCACCGTTCCCTGGCTGACCTTGTAACGCGCGGCCAGCTCGACTTCACTGGGAATGATTTCACCAGGCTTCCATTCACCTGACTCCAGGCTCTGCGTGATGAGCGCCTTGATCTGCTGATAGAGCGGGCTGAAGGTCGGCGACGGCGCCGATGCCGGGACAGGCGCAGCGTCACCCGCGCCGGACGCGCCGGGAGGAATCGCTGTGCTGGCCGGGTTCGAATTCATGCGCGCATTTCAACACAAAGCGCCTCATGCCGTCCACATGTTTTGCCGCAACAGTTCTGTCTTATATAAGACATAAGATACTGTTGACTTTGCCTGTTTCGAATCCTACACTCCTTGTCGAGCAAGGGTTTGCGGGTTGTGACACGCATTTTTGACAGCGTTTTATGTCAATCGCGTGATGCACCGAAAGGCCACCCTGCATCACGCTGTTCCCTCACGCAGTCCAGGTTTCGCTTCGCCCTGCATTGCCCGTCCCAATACGCCGCAATGCCCGCCGAAACGCGCTGTTTGCAGGAGCCCGCGCCATGCAGCGGCCTGAATTGCCGGCGAACGCCACACACAGTCTCCGTCCCGCGCTCGGCAGCACAGATTATCCGGCACGGCGGCTTCGCCGTTAGCGTGTCTTGCGGGCCGTCCCCGGACCGCCTGCAAGGCTCGCACAGCAAATTCGCCGTGCTAAAACCACGCTTCGCGTAACGCGCATATAGAATGGCGTTTTCCCTAGCGTTCAACGCATCGTCCTGGAGATTTCTCAATGGCTAAGCCCGCAAAGCGCGTTGCCGTCACTGGCGCCGCAGGTCAAATCGGTTATTCCCTGCTGTTCCGCATCGCCAATGGCGACATGCTCGGCAAGGATCAGCCGGTCATCCTGCAGCTGCTCGACCTGCCGCAAGCGCAAGCCGCCGTCAAAGGCGTCGTGATGGAACTCGAAGACTGCGCGTTCCCGCTGCTCGCGGGTGTCGTGGTCACTGACGATCCCAAGGTTGCCTTCAAGGATGCCGACGTCGCGCTGCTGGTCGGTGCACGCCCGCGTTCGAAGGGCATGGAGCGCAAGGACCTGCTGTCGGCCAACGCCGAAATCTTCACGGTGCAAGGCAAGGCGCTGAACGAAGTGGCAAGCCGCGACGTCAAGGTGCTGGTGGTCGGCAACCCGGCCAACACGAACGCCTACATCGCCATGAAGTCGGCGCCGGATCTGCCGAAGAAGAACTTCACGGCCATGCTGCGTCTGGACCACAACCGCGCGCTGTCGCAACTGGCTGCCAAGTCGGGCAAGCCGGTTTCGTCGATCGAAAAGCTGGTCGTGTGGGGCAACCACTCGCCGACGATGTACCCGGATTTCCGCGTCGCGACGGCAGAAGGCCAGGACCTCACCAAGCTGATCAACGACGAAGAATGGAACCGCAACACGTTCATCCCGACGGGCGGCAAGCGCGGCGCAGCGATCATCGAAGCGCGCGGCCTGTCGTCGGCGGCTTCGGCAGCGAACGCAGCCATCGACCACGTGCGTGACTGGGTGCTCGGCACGAACGGCAAGTGGGTCACGATGGGCATTCCGTCGGACGGCTCGTACGGCATCCCCGAAGACATCGTCTACGGCGTCGCCGTGACGTGCGAAAACGGCGAGTACAAGCGTGTCGAAGGCCTGCAGATCGACGCGTTCGCGCGCGAGAAGATGGACAACACGCTGAACGAGCTGCTCGAAGAGCGCGAAGGCGTTCAGCACCTGCTCGGCTAATCGCCAGATGCAGAACAACCGGGACTCCGTTGTCACGCGACGGGGCCCGGTTTTTTTATGTGCGGTATCCTGCATGCCCGTCTGCCCTGCAGCCCGCATGCGGGTGCCCGCAGCTGATCCGGGCGCGTTTTGATCCGACCGGCATAAATCGCGGTCAGAAAAGACCAGAACGCGCCCGAATCAGAATTTCCAAACAGTGCCCACACGCCAATAATGCGCGCCCTGACTCCCGCCGAAGTCCTGTTTGACGGCGAAGCGCCGCCCACCGTGCTGCCTGCCTGCGATCACTACGCGGGCAGCGAGAAGCTGATGCTGAAATCGCTCGCTCTGCAGCAGGAACTCGGGCCCGTCTTCGATATCACCCTCGATTGCGAAGACGGTGCGCAAGTGGGCCGCGAGGCGGAACACGCGGAACTCGTCGCGTCGCTGCTCGGCAGCGAGCATGACCGCTTCGGCCGCGTCGGCGTGCGAATTCACGATTTCAATCACCCGCACTGGCGCGACGACGTGCGCCTGATCCTGCGTGCAGCGAAGCGCGCGCCTGCCTTCATCATGTTGCCGAAGATCCGCAACGTGCCCGATGCCGCCGAAATGTGCGCGTTCATCGAGGCCACGCGGCGCGAACTCGGCATCGCGCAGCCCGTCCCGGTTCAGTTGCTGGTGGAAACGCATGGCGCACTGACGCGCGTGTTCGATCTGGCCGCGCTGCCCGGCGTCCAGTCGCTCAGTTTCGGCCTGATGGACTTCGTTTCCGCGCACGACGGCGCGATTCCCGATACCGCGATGCGCTCGCCCGGCCAGTTCGATCACCCGCTGGTGCGGCGCGCGAAGCTCGAAATTTCCGCGGCTTGCCACGCGCATGGCAAAGTCCCGTCGCACAATGTATCGACGGAAGTGCGCGACATGGAAGTCGTCGCGAACGACGCGCTGCGCGCCCGCAACGAGTTCGGCTACACGCGCATGTGGAGCATCCACCCGGCGCAGATTCCCGCGATCGTCTCGGCCTTCGCGCCGCGCGACGAAGAGATCGCCACGGCAACGGACATCCTGCTCGCGGCGCAATCCGCACAGTGGGGCCCGACGCGCTACCAGGACACGCTGCACGACCGCGCGAGCTACCGCTATTACTGGTCGGTGCTGCGCCGCGCGCGCTCGACGGGCCGAACCGTCCCCGCCGAAGCCGCGCCGCTGTTCGGACCCAACGACAAGACCGCCTCGGAGACCCTGGCATCATGAGCACGAATGCAAACACGTCCGCGGGCGCCGCGTTCCGCGCGGCTGTCGCCGCTGAAAAGCCGCTGCAGATCGTCGGCACGATCAATGCGAATCACGCGTTGCTGGCGCAACGCGCCGGTTTCAAGGCGATCTACGTGTCGGGCGGCGGCGTCGCGGCTGGCTCGCTGGGTTTGCCCGATCTCGGCATCTCGACGCTCGACGACGTCCTGACCGACGTGCGCCGCATCACGGACGTCTGCGATCTGCCGCTGCTGGTCGACGTCGATACGGGCTTCGGGCCGTCGGCGTTCAATATCGCGCGCACCGTGAAGGCGTTGACCAAGGCGGGCGCGGGTGCGATGCATATCGAAGACCAGGTTGGTGCGAAGCGCTGCGGACACCGGCCGGGCAAGGCAATCGTGACGCAAGACGAGATGATCGACCGCATCAAGGCCGCCGTCGACGCCCGCACCGATCCCAACTTCGTCATCATGGCGCGCACGGACGCGCTGGCCGTCGAAGGCCTGCAATCCGCGATGGACCGTGCGATGGCCTGTGTCGAAGCCGGCGCCGACATGATCTTCCCGGAAGCGATGACGGAACTCGGCATGTACAAACAGTTCGCGCAGGCCGTGAAGGTGCCGGTGCTGGCCAACATCACCGAATTCGGCGCGACGCCTTTGTTCACCACGGAAGAACTGCGCGGCGCGGATGTATCGATGGTGCTGTATCCGCTGTCGGCGTTCCGCGCGATGAACAAGGCCGCCGAAAACGTTTACACCGCGATTCGCCGCGACGGTACGCAAAAAAATGTCATCGACACGATGCAGACGCGTGCGGAACTGTACGATCGCATCGGTTATCACGCGTACGAGCAGAAGCTCGACGCGCTATTCACGCAAAAAGCACAAAACGAGCAGGACAAGTAAGCGGCACATCAAGGAGACTCCTGGAATGAGCGATACGACGCAAGCGGCTGCAACGGGAACAACAAGCGGCTTCAAGCCGAAGAAATCCGTGGCGTTGTCGGGCGTGACGGCGGGCAACACTGCGCTGTGCACGGTCGGCAAGACGGGCAACGATCTGCATTACCGTGGCTACGACATTCTCGATATCGCGGGCGCCTG
>NZ_QBUY01000208.1 GCF_003121405.1 Paraburkholderia sp. C35
CTTTCGTCAGTGATTTTGAGTGAGCGACCGGTTTCTAACGAAACCGAAAAACAGTAACAGGTTTGAACTGAAGAGTTTGATCCTGGCTCAGATTGAACGCTGGCGGCATGCCTTACACATGCAAGTCGAACGGCAGCACGGGGGCAACCCTGGTGGCGAGTGGCGAACGGGTGAGTAATACATCGGAACGTGTCCTGGAGTGGGGGATAGCCCGGCGAAAGCCGGATTAATACCGCATACGCTCGAGAGAGGAAAGCGGGGGATCTTCGGACCTCGCGCTCAAGGGGCGGCCGATGGCAGATTAGCTAGTTGGTGGGGTAAAGGCCTACCAAGGCGACGATCTGTAGCTGGTCTGAGAGGACGACCAGCCACACTGGGACTGAGACACGGCCCAGACTCCTACGGGAGGCAGCAGTGGGGAATTTTGGACAATGGGGGCAACCCTGATCCAGCAATGCCGCGTGTGTGAAGAAGGCCTTCGGGTTGTAAAGCACTTTTGTCCGGAAAGAAAACTTCGTCCCTAATATGGATGGAGGATGACGGTACCGGAAGAATAAGCACCGGCTAACTACGTGCCAGCAGCCGCGGTAATACGTAGGGTGCGAGCGTTAATCGGAATTACTGGGCGTAAAGCGTGCGCAGGCGGTTCGCTAAGACCGATGTGAAATCCCCGGGCTTAACCTGGGAACTGCATTGGTGACTGGCGGGCTAGAGTATGGCAGAGGGGGGTAGAATTCCACGTGTAGCAGTGAAATGCGTAGAGATGTGGAGGAATACCGATGGCGAAGGCAGCCCCCTGGGCCAATACTGACGCTCATGCACGAAAGCGTGGGGAGCAAACAGGATTAGATACCCTGGTAGTCCACGCCCTAAACGATGTCAACTAGTTGTCGGGTCTTCATTGACTTGGTAACGTAGCTAACGCGTGAAGTTGACCGCCTGGGGAGTACGGTCGCAAGATTAAAACTCAAAGGAATTGACGGGGACCCGCACAAGCGGTGGATGATGTGGATTAATTCGATGCAACGCGAAAAACCTTACCTACCCTTGACATGTACGGAACCTTGCTGAGAGGTGAGGGTGCCCGAAAGGGAGCCGTAACACAGGTGCTGCATGGCTGTCGTCAGCTCGTGTCGTGAGATGTTGGGTTAAGTCCCGCAACGAGCGCAACCCTTGTCCCTAGTTGCTACGCAAGAGCACTCTAGGGAGACTGCCGGTGACAAACCGGAGGAAGGTGGGGATGACGTCAAGTCCTCATGGCCCTTATGGGTAGGGCTTCACACGTCATACAATGGTCGGAACAGAGGGTTGCCAAGCCGCGAGGTGGAGCCAATCCCAGAAAACCGATCGTAGTCCGGATCGCAGTCTGCAACTCGACTGCGTGAAGCTGGAATCGCTAGTAATCGCGGATCAGCATGCCGCGGTGAATACGTTCCCGGGTCTTGTACACACCGCCCGTCACACCATGGGAGTGGGTTTTACCAGAAGTGGCTAGTCTAACCGCAAGGAGGACGGTCACCACGGTAGGATTCATGACTGGGGTGAAGTCGTAACAAGGTAGCCGTATCGGAAGGTGCGGCTGGATCACCTCCTTTCCAGAGCTAGCGTTCAACGTTGAGTGCTCACACTTGTCGGCTGTTAATTTGAAGACAGTCATAGCTGTATCGTGATTCGATATCGGCTTATGTTCTTTAACAATCAGGAAGAAGTAGTAAAGAGATTCACGAAAGTGTACTTAGAGATGGGTACGCGAGTAGGTGAATCAGGGTTGTGATTGTATCAATGTATTTTTAAGTGATCGAAAGATCGCTTTGGAATACGGCGCAACACGAATACTCAACCTGTAGCGAGTGAGTCCGGCGTGGCAACACGAAGAGACACACCCGTTATAGGGTCAAGCGAACAAGTGCATGTGGTGGATGCCTTGGCGATCACAGGCGATGAAGGACGCGGTAGCCTGCGAAAAGCTACGGGGAGCTGGCAAACGAGCTTTGATCCGTAGATGTCCGAATGGGGAAACCCACTCCGAATGGAGTATCCATGACTGAATACATAGGTCATGCGAAGCGAACGCGGTGAACTGAAACATCTAAGTAACCGCAGGAAAAGAAATCAACCGAGATTCCCAAAGTAGTGGCGAGCGAAATGGGACCAGCCTGTACTCTTTATTCATGTCGTCAGCCAAACGCTCTGGAAAGTGCGGCCATAGTGGGTGATAGCCCCGTAGGCGAAGGCGATGTGGAAGAACTAGGTGTACGACAAGTAGGGCGGGACACGTGAAATCCTGTCTGAAGATGGGGGGACCATCCTCCAAGGCTAAATACTCGTGATCGACCGATAGTGAACCAGTACCGTGAGGGAAAGGCGAAAAGAACCCCGGGAGGGGAGTGAAATAGATCCTGAAACCGCATGCATACAAACAGTCGGAGCCTCGCAAGGGGTGACGGCGTACCTTTTGTATAATGGGTCAGCGACTTACATTCAGTGGCGAGCTTAACCGATTAGGGCAGGCGTAGCGAAAGCGAGTCCGAACAGGGCGATTCAGTCGCTGGGTGTAGACCCGAAACCAGGTGATCTATCCATGGCCAGGATGAAGGTGCGGTAACACGTACTGGAGGTCCGAACCCACTAACGTTGAAAAGTTAGGGGATGAGCTGTGGATAGGGGTGAAAGGCTAAACAAACCTGGAAATAGCTGGTTCTCTCCGAAAACTATTTAGGTAGTGCCTCGTGTATCACCTTCGGGGGTAGAGCACTGTCATGGTTGATGGGTCCATTGCGGATTACGTCGCCATAGCAAACTCCGAATACCGAAGAGTGCAATCACGGGAGACAGACATCGGGTGCTAACGTCCGGTGTCAAGAGGGAAACAACCCAGACCGCCAGCTAAGGTCCCCAAATATGACTAAGTGGGAAACGAAGTGGGAAGGCTAAAACAGTCAGGAGGTTGGCTTAGAAGCAGCCACCCTTTAAAGAAAGCGTAATAGCTCACTGATCGAGTCGTCCTGCGCGGAAGATGTAACGGGGCTAAGTCATATACCGAAGCTGCGGATGCACATTTATGTGCATGGTAGGAGAGCGTTCTGTAAGCCTGCGAAGGTGCACTGGAAAGTGTGCTGGAGGTATCAGAAGTGCGAATGCTGACATGAGTAGCGATAAAGGGGGTGAAAGGCCCCCTCGCCGTAAGCCCAAGGTTTCCTACGCAACGTTCATCGGCGTAGGGTGAGTCGGCCCCTAAGGCGAGGCAGAAATGCGTAGCTGATGGGAAACAGGTCAATATTCCTGTACCAGTGTGAAATGCGATGGGGGGACGGATCGCGGAAGGTTGTCCGGGTGTTGGAAGTCCCGGTCGCTGCGTTGGAGAAGGTGCTCTGGCAAATCCGGGCACGGAATTCAAGGGCGTGGCGCGAGCTCCTTAGGGAGCGAAGCAATCGGAAGGGGTTCCAGGAAAAGCCTCTAAGCTTCAGTTTCACATTGACCGTACCGCAAACCGACACAGGTGGGCGAGATGAGTATTCTAAGGCGCTTGAGAGAACTCGGGAGAAGGAACTCGGCAAATTGGTACCGTAACTTCGGGATAAGGTACGCCCCTGTAGCTTGATGCCCCTGCGGGCAAAGGGTGAAGGGGTTGCAATAAACTGGTGGCTGCGACTGTTTAATAAAAACACAGCACTCTGCAAACACGAAAGTGGACGTATAGGGTGTGACGCCTGCCCGGTGCCGGAAGATTAAATGATGGGGTGCAAGCTCTTGATTGAAGTCCCGGTAAACGGCGGCCGTAACTATAACGGTCCTAAGGTAGCGAAATTCCTTGTCGGGTAAGTTCCGACCTGCACGAATGGCGTAACGATGGCCACACTGTCTCCTCCCGAGACTCAGCGAAGTTGAAGTGTTTGTGATGATGCAATCTCCCCGCGGCTAGACGGAAAGACCCCATGAACCTTTACTGTAGCTTTGCATTGGACTTTGAACCGATCTGTGTAGGATAGGTGGGAGGCTATGAAGCGTGGACGCTAGTCTGCGTGGAGCCGTCCTTGAAATACCACCCTGGTTTGTTTGAGGTTCTAACCTTGGCCCGTTATCCGGGTCGGGGACAGTGCATGGTGGGCAGTTTGACTGGGGCGGTCTCCTCCCAAAGTGTAACGGAGGAGTACGAAGGTACGCTAGGTACGGTCGGAAATCGTGCTGATAGTGCAATGGCATAAGCGTGCTTAACTGCGAGACCGACAAGTCGAGCAGGTGCGAAAGCAGGTCATAGTGATCCGGTGGTTCTGTATGGAAGGGCCATCGCTCAACGGATAAAAGGTACTCTGGGGATAACAGGCTGATACCGCCCAAGAGTTCATATCGACGGCGGTGTTTGGCACCTCGATGTCGGCTCATCTCATCCTGGGGCTGTAGCCGGTCCCAAGGGTATGGCTGTTCGCCATTTAAAGAGGTACGTGAGCTGGGTTTAAAACGTCGTGAGACAGTTTGGTCCCTATCTGCCGTGGGCGCTGGATATTTGAAGGGGGCTGCTCCTAGTACGAGAGGACCGGAGTGGACGAACCTCTGGTGTACCGGTTGTCACGCCAGTGGCATCGCCGGGTAGCTATGTTCGGAAGAGATAACCGCTGAAAGCATCTAAGCGGGAAACTCGCCTTAAGATGAGATATCCCCGGGGCTTCGAGCCCCTTGAAGGGTCGTTCAAGACCAGGACGTTGATAGGTCAGGTGTGGAAGCGCAGTAATGCGTTAAGCTAACTGATACTAATTGCCCGTAAGGCTTGATCCTATAACAGGTGTGT
>NZ_QBUY01000209.1 GCF_003121405.1 Paraburkholderia sp. C35
GTTAGCCCGCTTTCTTTTGCCTACTTTTCTTTGCGGCGGCAAAGAAAAGTAGGTGCCGCCCCGCACAGGGGCGACGCATGCAGCACAAACACCGATTCGCGGATGCCAGCGCAGGAGCAGGAGAAAGCCCCAGCGAGAGCAAGAACAAGAACAAGCGCCCAACCAGCGTCGCAGACAAAACCCGCCCCCAACCCCCACTGATTCACTTTTGTTATCACCCCATCCAACAGTCGGATTGTTCCCGAATCGCCTGCCGATTTATATTGCCTGCACGGCACGCCGCAAAGCAGAGCAAAGCAAGGCAACGCAACACTGCCAGCTGGCAAAAGCAAAAAACACAAAAGACAAACGCGCAAAGTACGACAGCGCACCAGGAGCACATAGATGAACAAGATCGATCTGGAGGGCCGTGTCGTCGTCATCACAGGCGGCGCGCGGGGCATAGGCTACGCGGTTGCACAGCGTGCGCTGCGCTCAGGCGCATCAGTCGCGCTCTGGGACGTCGACACAGAACGCCTGACCCGCAGCGAACGCGAGCTGGCCGAACTCGGCAAGGTATCGGCAATCACAGTCGACCAGACAAAAGAATCCGAAATAGAAGCCGCCGTCAGCAAGACCCTGGCCGCTCACAACGCCATCGACGTGCTCATCAATTGCGCCGGCATCACGGGCGGCAACGGCACCACCTGGGAACTCGACCCGGACGTCTGGCGCCGCGTCATCGACGTCAACCTGATCGGCCCGTATCTCGCCTGCCGCGCAGTCGTGCCGCAAATGCTCAAGCAAGGCTACGGCCGCATCGTCAATATCGCCTCCGTGGCGGGCAAGGAAGGCAACCCGAACGCGTCGCACTACAGCGCGTCGAAAGCCGGGCTGATCGGCCTCACCAAGTCGCTCGGCAAGGAACTCGCGACCAGGAACATCCTCGTCAACGCCGTCACGCCCGCGGCTGCCAAGACCGAAATCTTCGATTCGATGAAGCAGGAGCACATCGACTACATGCTTTCGAAGATTCCGATGAACCGATTCCTGCTGCCCGACGAGGCGGCGTCGCTGATCCTCTGGCTCGCATCGGAAGATTGCGCGTTCAGCACGGGGTCCGTGTTCGAGCTGTCCGGCGGCCGCGCGACTTACTAAAGCAGCCGCACCAGCACGCGCACCGCGAACGTAAAGAACGGCGGCACACGCATGCCGCCCGCGCCTTGGCATCGAGGCGAAACGGAGACAAGATGAACGGGACTTCATCCGGGAATGTGGACGGCCTCGTCAGCCAGGTCATGCGGCGGCTGTTGCCGTTCCTGCTGCTGATGTACGTGCTCGCGTTCCTCGACCGCGCGAACATCGGCTTCGCTCAAAAGGCCTTGCAGCACGACACGGGCATCTCGAACGCCGCCTTCGCGTTCGGTGCGGGCGTGTTCTTCATCGGTTATGCGCTGTTCGAAGTGCCCAGCAATCTGCTGCTGCATCGCGTCGGCGCGCGGCTGTGGATGTGCCGGATCATGGTCACGTGGGGACTCGTGTCGGCGGCGATGAGCCTCGCGCATTCGGCCACCACGTTCTACGCGCTGCGCTTTCTGCTCGGTATCGCCGAA
The DNA here is from genome assembly GCF_003121405.1 of Paraburkholderia sp. C35. Lineage (GTDB taxonomy): Bacteria > Pseudomonadota > Gammaproteobacteria > Burkholderiales > Burkholderiaceae > Paraburkholderia. Next base: position 1,593 of record NZ_QBUY01000209.1, read on the forward strand.
GCAGGCTTCTTCCCCGGCGTCATCTACTACCTGACGCGCTGGTTTCCGCAGTCGGCGCGCGCGCGTGCCGTCGGCGTGTTCTATTTCGGCGCGCCGCTCGCATTCATGTTCGGCAGTCCGCTGTCGGGCTTTCTGCTCGACCTGCACGGCGCGTTCGGTCTCGCGGGCTGGCAGTGGCTGTTTCTGATCGAAGGCGGGCTGGCTTCCGTGGTCGGCGTTTGGGCCTTCTTCTATCTCGACGATCGCCCGGAAGACGCACGCTGGCTCTCGCCCGAAGCACGCAAGACCCTGAGCGCCACACTCGCCGATGACGCACGCGCTGCGTCCGCGCACGGGCCGCACAACATCCTCGCTGCGCTGATCGACCGGCGTGTGCTGCTGCTGTCGGCGATCTATCTGCTGATCCAGATGAGCGTGTACGGCGTGATCTTCTACCTGCCGCAGCAAGTCGCGGCGCTGATGGGCGAATCGGTCGGATTCAAGGTCGGCATGGTGGCGGCCGTGCCGTGGATCTGCGCGCTCGCGCTGACCTGGTTCGTGCCGCGCCGCGCCGATGCGACGGGCGGGCATCGCCGCTGGGCTGTCACGCTGCTGGTGCTCGCAGGGTGCGGGATCGGCGTGTCGGGTCTCGCGCAGAGTCCGCTTGTCGCCTTGCTGGCGCTGTGCTGCGCGGCGAGCGGCTTCATCGCTGCGCAACCGCTGTTCTGGACCTTCCCGACACGGCTGCTGACGGGCGCGGCGGCAGCGGGCGGCATCGCCTTGATCAATTCGCTCGGCAGCCTGGGCGGCTTCATCGCGCCGACGCTGCGCACGAGTGCCGAGCATGCGGTCCCGTCGACCTCGGCGGGCCTGCTGCTGCTTGGCGCGGCGAGCCTGCTAGCCGCATTGCTGATCGGCACGCTGGTGCGCCGCGACGCGGCACCCGACCCGGCCGCTTTCCCACAACCCATTCATCGCGCCCGCTGATACGCGTGGCGCGCGCAACCCACGAACGGAGCTCTACAACATGGCGATGCCCACTATCCGGCACGTGCGTGCCTTCGTCGTCCGCGGCGGCGGCGCGGACTATCACGATCAGGCCGACGGACACTGGATCGACGATCACATCTCGACGCCGATGGCGCGTTATCCCGAGTATCGGCAAAGCCGGCGGTCGTTCGGCATCAACGTGCTGGGCACATTGGTGGTCGAGATCGAGGCGAGCGACGGCACGGTCGGCTTTGCTGTGACGACGGGCGGCGAGATCGGCGCATTCATCGTCGAGAAGCATCTGGCGCGCTTCCTCGAAGGGCAACTCGTGACGGACATCGAGAAGATGTGGGATCAGATGTACTTCTCGACGCTCTACTACGGGCGCAAGGGCGTCGTGCTCAACACGATTTCGGGCGTCGATCTCGCACTGTGGGATCTGCTCGCGAAGGTGCGCGAGGAGCCCGTGTATCAACTATTGGGCGGTCCGGTGCGCGACGAGTTGCAGTTCTACGCGACGGGCGCGCGGCCCGACCTTGCGAAGCAGATGGGCTTTATCGGCGGCAAGCTGCCGTTGCAGCACAATCCCGCTGAGGGCGAAGAAGGGCTGAAGAAGAACATCGAAAAGCTCGCGGACATGCGCAGCCGTGTCGGCGACGACTTCTGGCTGATGTACGACTGCTGGATGAGCCTCGACGTCACGTATGCGACGAAGCTGGCGAAGGCCGCTCACGAGTACGGGCTGAAGTGGATCGAAGAAGCCTTGTCGCCCGACGATTATTGGGGATACGCCGAACTGCGGCGCAACGTGCCGCGCGGCATGATGGTATCGACGGGCGAGCACGAGGCGACGCGCTGGGGTTTCCGGATGCTGCTCGAGATGGAGTGTTGCGACCTGATCCAGCCAGACGTGGGCTGGTGCGGCGGCATTACCGAGCTGATCAAGATCTCGGCGCTCGCCGATGCGCATAACGTGCTGGTGGTGCCGCATGGGTCGTCGGTGTACAGCTATCACTTCGTCGTGACACGTCACAACTCGCCGTTCGCCGAGTTCCTGATGATGGCGCCGAAGGCCGACCAGGTCGTGCCGATGTTCACGCCGTTGCTGCTCGACGAGCCGGTGCCCGTGAACGGGCGGATGAAGGTGCCTGACACGCCGGGCTTCGGTGTGCGGCTGAATCCGGAATGCAAGCTCGAGCGGCCCTATCAACATTGAAGGCAGCGTAGCTGTCGGGACAAGGAGAGGCATGTGTTGCTGAAAGACAAGGCGGTGATCGTCACGGGCGGATCGCGCGGCATCGGGCGCGCGATTGCGGTGGCGTGCGCGAAAGAGGGCGCCGACGTGGCGATCAACTACTGGGGCGACAACGATGCTTCGTATAACCGGCGCTCCGCCGTTGAAGAAGTAGTGGCGGAAATCGAGGGGCTTGGGAGGCGCGTGATAGCCGTTGAAGGAAATGTCGCTGCTCGCGAGACGGGGAGTGAGCTTGTGCGCCGCACGGTCGAGGCGTTTGGCAAGGTCGATGTGCTGGTAAGCAACGCGGGCATTTGCCCGTTTCATGCGTTTCTCGATATGCCCGCCGATGTGCTGGAGACGACGGTTGCTGTCAATCTGAACGGCGCGTTTTTTGTTACGCAAGCGGCCGCGCAGCAGATGAAGGTGCAGGGGACGGGTGGCGCGATCGTCGCGACGAGTTCTATTAGTGCCCTGGTGGGCGGTGGGATGCAGACGCATTACACGCCTACCAAGGCTGGTGTGCATTCTCTGATGCAGTCTTGCGCGATTGCGCTTGGGCCTTATGGGATTCGATGTAACTCTGTGATGCCTGGCACGATTGCCACGGATCTTAATGCCGAAGATCTCGGCGATGTCGAGAAGAAGGCTTACTTCGAGAAGCGTATTCCGTTAGGGCGGCTTGGGCAGCCGGAAGATGTCGCTGACTGTGTGGTGTTTCTGGCCTCTGATCGGGCTAGATATGTTACTGGCGCTGCCTTGTTGGTGGATGGTGGGTTGTTTGTTAATTTGCAATAAGGGTTTTTGTTTGTCTGGTGATGGTTTGGGTTTTTTGTTCGCTGGCATCCGCGAATTGGTGTTTGTGCTGCATGCGTTGCCCCTGTGCGGGGCGGCACCTACTTTTCTTTGCCGCCGCAAAGAAAAGTAGGCAAAAGAAAGCGGGCTAACAC
>NZ_QBUY01000020.1 GCF_003121405.1 Paraburkholderia sp. C35
CGTGTGAAGGATAGGACCCGTTGGGGGCCCGCAGGCAATGACCGGAGTGGGCGGTGTTAGCCCGCTTTCTTTTGCCTACTTTTCTTTGCGGCGGCAAAGAAAAGTAGGTGCCGCCCCGCACAGGGGCAACGCTAGCAAACCGAACGCATCACGCGGACGCCAGCGAAAAAAAAAGCGAACCACCAAAAGCGTCGCAGACAAAACAACCCCCACCTACGACTGCACATCCCCAAACTCACCCCGCACCCCAGCCTCGACAAGTGCCGGCAACTCATCCATATGCTGCATGATCCGCGTGATCCCCATATTCCGCAGCACATCGGCGTATCCATCAGGAATATGACTCGCCCCAACAAAAGCGATCGTCATCATGCCCGCCGCGCGAGCGGCATTGAGCCCAGCAACGCTGTCCTCCACAACAACACAGCGAGAAGGCTCAACCCCAAGCTGCTGCGCAGCAAACAGATACACATCGGGATAAGGCTTCGGCCGGGCCACCTGCTCGGCACTGAACACCCGTGAGCCAAAAATCTCGGCCAGCCCCGCGCGCCGCACGGACGCACTCACCCGAGTCATCCGGCTATTCGACACGACCGCTGCAGGCAACGTCACGCGCTGCAACGCATCGCGCACACCGCTGATCGCCGACAGTGACGAAGCCAGCTCGGCTTCCACATTCGCTTCGACAGTCTGCAGAAAATCAGCGGGCAACTGGATGTCGAAGGTCGCCTCGACGCTCTCCAGAAATCGCGAAGTCTGCTGACCAAATGCAGTCTTGCAGATCTCGTGAAAATCCAGCTTCGGGAAAGTGGCCGCGAGCGTGTCGTGCATCACGCGGTCGGCAATGACTTCACTGTCGACGAGCACGCCGTCGCAGTCGCAAATGAGATGGTCGATCATGCGGAAAACGGTACGAGAGCCCGGCCCGCAACGCGCAATGCACAAGCATCGCGGCGAGCCGTACAGCGAACTGAAAGCGACATCATACGTGCTTTGCAATGCAGCGCGCCGGATTGGGCACGCGCGACGCAGCGCGCGTGAGGCGCGCCCGTCGGATCACGGCGCGTCAGCCCACGCCTTTGCCGCGCGGATCGCGCGCTGCCAGCCGTCGAGACAGGCCTTCGTCTGATCGGCAGGCATCGACGGTGAGAAGCGATGTTCGAGCTTCCACTGGCTCTGCAATTCGTCGATGTCCTTCCAGTAACCCGTCGCCAGTCCCGCGAGATAGGCGGCACCCAGCGCCGTGGTTTCGCTGACCCGCGGACGCACGGCATCGACGCCGAGAATGTCGGCCTGAAACTGCATCAGCAGATTGTTTGCACACGCGCCGCCATCGACGCGCAGTTCGTCGATATGAATGCCCGAATCTGCTTCCATCGCCTTCAACACGTCGACGGATTGATACGCGATCGAATCGAGCGCCGCCCGCGCAATGTGCGCCGACGTCGTGCCGCGCGTGACACCGAACAGCGTGCCGCGCGCACGCGCGTTCCAGTGCGGCGCGCCGAGGCCCGCAAACGCCGGCACGAGATACACGCCGTCGCAATGTTCGACGCCGCGCGCCAGCGCTTCGATCTCCGACGCGCTGCGAATGATGCCCAGCCCGTCACGCAGCCATTGCACCACGGCACCCGCAATGAAGATGCTGCCTTCGAGCGCGTAATTGACCTGATCGCCGATCTGCCAGGCGATCGTCGTGACCAGATTGTTCTTCGATTCGATCGGCTTCGTGCCCGTATTCATCACGAGGAAGCAGCCCGTGCCATACGTGTTCTTCACCATGCCCGAGCGCGTGCACATCTGGCCGAACAGCGCCGCGTGCTGATCGCCCGCGATACCCGCGAGCGGAATCTTCGACGCGAACACGGTGGTTTTGGTCGGCCCGTACACCTCCGACGAAGGACGTACTTCGGGCAACATGCTGCGCGGAATGTCGAGTGCATCGAGCAGTTCGTCGTCCCATTGCAGCGTGTGGATATTGAAGAGCATCGTGCGCGACGCATTGGTCACGTCGGTGATGTGCAATTCATGCTTGGTGAAATTCCACACGAGCCAGCTATCGACTGTGCCGAACGCGAGCTTGCCCTGGCGCGCCTTTTCACGCGCGCCTTCGACGTTGTCGAGAATCCAGCGGATCTTGGTTGCCGAGAAGTATGAATCGATCGGCAGGCCGGTTTTCGCGCGAACCTTTTCTTCGAGACCTTGTGCCTTCAACTGATCGCAGAAATCGGCCGTGCGGCGGTCCTGCCAGACGATCGCGTTATAGATGGGATGACCCGTTTCGCGGTCCCAGACGATGGTCGTTTCGCGCTGGTTCGTAATGCCGATCGCGGCAATCGACGTGCCGTTCAGGCCGGCGTGCGTGACGGCTTCGGCGGCAACGCCCGCCTGGGTCGCCCAGATTTCCTGCGGATCGTGCTCGACCCAGCCCGGATGCGGATAGATCTGCTGAAACTCTTTCTGCGCGACGGAGACGACGTTGCCCTTGCGATCGAACAGCATCGCGCGCGAACTGGTGGTGCCCTGGTCTAGCGCCAGGATGTACTGATCCTGCATCGTCTCTTCTCCATGCGTTTTTGTCGGACCGGCGCGGCGGCGCGCTCGGGTCACGCGAAAATGAAATGCCTGCGCGGATTGTTGCATGCGCGGCGGCGCGGCGGAATCGCCGCGCGTGAAGCAGCATTGGCTTTCGCCTGAGTGACTGCCGCCGACGCTCAGGCGTGCTGCTTCGCGCTCACGCGCGCGAACCACGCATCGATCTCGCGCGTGACGCTGTCGAGCGTGCCCGGCTCGACATGCAAGCCGAGTTTCGAGCGGCGCCACAGCACGTCTTGCGCGGTGGTCGCCCATTCGGTGTCGCGCAGATAGTGCAGTTCCGCTTCGTACAGGCCGGGCGCGAAGGGCTGACCCAGATCGGCGAGCGAACGGGCCGCGCCGATCATGCGTTCGGCCCGCGTGCCGTAAGCCCGCGCATAGCGGCGCGCAAGCGCGGCGGGAAGCCATGCATGCTGCTGCGCGAACTGTGCGGCGAAACGTTCGAAATCCGCGTGCGCGATGTCGCCGCCAGGCAGGGGCGCACCTGCCGTCCACGTCGGCTTGTCGTGCTGCAATGCGCGCGTGAGATCGTCGACGGCTTCTTCAGCGAGCTTGCGGAAGGTCGTGATCTTGCCGCCGAATACCGACAGCAACGGCGCTTCGCCAGCCGGTGCATCGAGTTCGAGCTTGTAATCGCGCGTGACGGCGGACGGGTTGTCCGCGTTCTCGTCTTCGAGCAGCGGACGCACGCCGGAATACGTCCAGTAGACGTCGCGCGGCGCGATGTGCTGCTTGAAATAGCGGTTGATCGAGTCGCACAGATACTGCGTCTCCGATCCTTCGATGGCGACCTTGGCGGGATCGCCCTTGTATTCGAGGTCCGTCGTGCCGATCAGCGTGAAATCGCGCTCATACGGAATCGCGAAGATGATGCGCTTGTCCGGGTTCTGGAAAATGTACGCGTGATCGTGATCGAACAGCTTGCGCACGACGATATGGCTGCCCTTCACGAGCCGAACGCTGTAGTTTGCCTCGCGCGCCAGCGGGCCGCGCAGCAGTTCACCGACCCACGGGCCCGCGGCGTTCGCAATCGCGCGTGCGCGCACGGTCAGCGTCGAGCCATCTGCGCGCAGGAGTTGCGCGTGCCATTCGCCATTCACGCGCGTTGCGCCGACCAGCTTCGTGCGCGTCAGGATGGTCGCGCCGCGCTCTTGTGCATCGAGCGCATTCAGCACGACAAGGCGCGCGTCGTCGACCCAGCCATCCGAATAGACGAAGCCGCGTTTGATCGAATCGATCAGCGGTTTGCCGGCCGCGTGCTTGCGCATGTCGATGCCGCGCGAACCGGGCAGCAGTTCGCGCCGCGCGAGATGATCGTAGAGAAAGAGGCCGGCGCGAATCAGCCACGCGGGCCGCAGATCGGGCATATGCGGCATGACGAAGCGCAGCGGCCACATGATGTGCGGCGCGGCGCGCAGGAGCGTCTCACGCTCCTGCAGCGCCTTGCGCACGAGTCCGAACTCGCGGTACTCCAGATAGCGCAGGCCGCCGTGAATCAGCTTGGTGCTGGCCGACGACGTATGCGCGGCCAGAGCGTCCTGTTCGCACAGGAGCACCGACAGGCCGCGGCCCGCTGCATCGCGCGCGATGCCCGCGCCGTTGATCCCGCCGCCGACGACGAGCAGGTCGTAAATGGAGTCTTGCGTCACCCGAAATGCCCTTGAGGGAGAAAAAACAGGGGTTGATATCAGTTCGATATGTTCGTTTTCGAATCTTTAATGAACATATTCGAAAAAGTAAAGTTCGACTTGCCCCGAATGGATGCGCGTATTGGTGTGTGAATGGGCGCGCAAATTGATGTGTTACTCGATACGCGCAAGCGCGGTAGCACGAAAGCCGCGCTGGGCCGATACTTTCGCCAACGAGCCCAATCGCGGCGATACGAGGTGAATTTCATGCGTGGAATCTGGATGACGGGCGCTGCGGCGCTGTCCATTGCGGCGGCGTTGACGGGATGCGTCAGCACGCCGAGCCTGAGCGGCACGATGGGCGCGCCGTCGTTCGCGGATCTGCAGGCGATGTGCGGCAGCCAGCCCGCCGATTACGGCAGCGACGCGCAATCCGTCTACGTGACGATGTTCGACGCTTACGTGGCGAACAGGCGCGGCGGGTTGTCGAAGGCGGATTACTGCGCGTTCCAGACGGCGCTCGCGCAGCGCTACACGGCGCAGGGCGCGAGCAGCGATCCGCAGGTGCGCAATCAGTGGGTGGCGTTCTTCAACGCGCAGCGCGTGAAGGCGTTGAGCTGGCGCGCAGCCGTCGATCCGACCTTGCGCGACGGCTGAGCGCTCGCGCTGGCCAACCGGTCAAGCTGATGAGGGCGCTGAAAACATAAAGACGGCCAGGCGGGCATAGCCGCGTGACCGTCCAGGCGTCCGCATGCTTGCGTGTCCGTTGCGAACACGCCCGCGACCGCAGGGATCTGACCGACTCAAAAACGCATATAGGCGTATAGCGCTCGATAGCCGTCAGGAAAAGCGCTTGATCGCGCGGAGAGCCGTATCGCCCGATTCCGTGATGCGCCATTGTTGCAAGCCCGAAGCGAGTCTTTCGAGCTCGACCAGCTGCCGTTCAAGCAGGGCATCGAGCTCTTCGCGTTCCATATCGACCTGGTTAGGGGCGTCCTTGACGAGCAACACCGTGGCGAATTCATGCGGACTCAGCATCGTTTCTCTCCGGGTCAAGCTTACTCGGGTAGCCATTGCTCCAGCCGACGGCCCTGCCGGCAGGCGGAGGATCCGGCGGGCGGCGAACCCACGGATCAGGCCTGAAGTTTTGCTTTCTTCACCCCACGTCCAGCGCATGCCGCTCAGTCCGGAAACGTTTAAGGACGTTGGGGAACTGGAGTGTAGTCAACGGCGGCCGGAAGTCCAAATCGGCCCCAGTAAATTTTCCCGTTGACAGCGTTGCGCGCGAGCGGCGGTCTGGTTGCCGCCGCAAATCCTTGATTTCACTGGAGGTTTTGCGTGCGCTGCAGCATGGCGGAAAGAGGCGGGCGGCGCGGTCGGCGTGATTCGCCAGGATGTTGGCAAGATTGCAGGCAGGTTGCGACGGGATCGCAACCCATCCACCCGACGATCACTCGGCGATATAAACCTGCGTCCCGGCGTTCGTCAGCGGTTCAGTCATATCGGGCGGCGGCGCGGCGTCGGTGAAAAGCGAGTCGATCTGGTTTAGATGTCCCTGCCGTACGAGCGCCGGGCGGCCGAACTTCGAATGGTCGGCGGCGAGAAACACGGTGCGCGAATGTTCGATGATCGCCTCCGCCACGCGCACCTCGCGTGTATCGAAGTCGCGCAGCGTGCCGTCGGTTTCGATGCTCGACGTGGCGATGATCGCGAAATCCACTATGAACTGACGGATGAAATCGATCGCCAGTTCGCCGACGATGCCCTTGTCCCACGGACGCACGATCCCGCCCGTCACCAGCACCTCGCAATCGGGATAGCCGCTCATCATGCTGGCCACATTCAGGTTGTTCGTGATCACGCGCAGCCCGCGATGGCGGTTCAGCGCGCGTGCGACTTCTTCCGTCGTCGTGCCGAGGTTGATGAAGAGGGAAGCCTGATCGGGAATGTGCGTGGCGACGAGCGCCGCGATGCGCCGCTTCTCGTCATGGAACATGCGCTGCCGCGCGCTGTATGAAACGTTCTCGGAACTGGTCGGCAGACTCGCGCCGCCGTGATAGCGGCGCAGCAGATTCATGTCGGCGAGCCAGTTGACGTCGCGGCGGATCGTCTGCGGCGTCACATCGAAATGCGCGGCCAGATCGTCGACCGTGACAAAGCCGTCGCGTTGCACCCACTCCAGCAGTTCCTGTTGACGTGCGTTAAGCGTGAGGCGGGGGTCTCGTGTCATGATGATTTTTGTGAGCGCCGCACCAGCGGGCGAAGGTTGGCTTGGCGGTATTGTAAGACCTTCGTTGTGTTCGTCGGCGCGGCCCCTCGGCTACGGATTTTTCTGACCAGTCTGACATGTCGCGAAAGGCTTCGTAAGACGCGTACGTCATGCGTCTTTCTCGTGCGATTCGGGTCTCAGCAACGTGTTCGAATCGTCGGAAGCATGACGATTTTGCATTCGCACGATCAATCAACGTTCGAGCGGAACTGCGCCGAACCGGCATGGTCTGTGCTGTGTTATCTGCGAATTTGCAGAGCAACGGCTAAGATGAAGATAAAAATTCAATGTTGCAAGGCACTGTAGTTGTCACGGGCGGCGGTCGAACCGGGATCAATGCGGTTCAGCCCGCGCACGAGGCGCTGCGGTTTTCGGAGCGAACTTTTATGCACAATCCGGCTGGCCACGTGATGCCCTGGCGCATCGAGGATATCGACCTCAATCGGATCGATCGTCAACGCGCGGTCGCTAACGAAGATCTGCTGCTGTTGCTGTGCGCGTCTTCGTTTATCGAAAGCGGTACTGATCTTTACACGAGTAATCTCAGCAGATTCTTCAACGGCGATCCCGAAGTGTCGGCGTGGCTCAACAATGAATGGGAGCCCGAAGAAATGCAGCACGGCCGCGCGTTGAAGGCCTATATCGCGCACGTGTGGCCGGAGTTCGACTGGGACACGGCGTTCCGCAATTTCTTCGAAGAGTATTCGAAGACCTGCAATATGGAAGACTTCGAGAAGACGCGTGCGCTGGAGATGGTTGCGCGCTGCGTTGTCGAGACGGGCACGGCCACGCTGTATCGCGCGATCGGTGTGTGTTCGGACGAACCCGTGCTGAAGGAAATCACCGACAACATCCGCACCGACGAAGTCCGTCACTACAAGCACTTTTTCAAGTTCTTCAAAAAGTACAACAAGATCGAAGGCAATGGACGGCTTGCCGTGCTCGGCGCACTGATGCGGCGCGTGATGGAGATCAAGAACGAAGACTCGGAGATCGCGTTGCGTCATGTGTTTGCGATCCGCTATCCCGAGCGCGTGAATGATCCCGCGTACAACCGCGACAAGGCGGCGCGTGTGAACAAGCTCGTGCGACACAATCTGTCCGCCGACATGTGCGTGAAGATGCTGCTCAAGCCGCTCGATCTGCCCGCAAGGATTCAGCCGGGCGTGCACTATCCGCTTGCGAAGATCACGCAGCATGTGTTCTTCCGTTGAGGCTATACGTGACCGATTCCGCTGATCTGAACCGCGCGCTCGATCAACAGGTATTCGACGAATGGCCGGTCGAATTGCGTGCGCTGTTCGATGGATCGGCTCTGGCATCGAAGGTCGGTTTCACTGCTTCGCTTCTGACTGCCGACCAAAGTGGCGCGCATTTGCGTACATCGCTGCTCGGTATCGGTGAACTCTATGCGCCTGATTCGCGCACGCTTTGCATTGCGCTATGGCCGCAGTCTCGCGCGGCGCGTGCCATTGCTCGCAGCGGACGCGCGGCGCTGACCTTTGTGTTCGATGACGCGTTTTATCAGGTGCAGCTCGCGCTTGCGCCTTTGAGCGCGGATTCGGCAGGGCTTGCGTGCTTCGCGGGATCGATCGAATCAGGCGAGGCGCAGCGCGTGCGCTATGCACGCCTGACGGCAGGCATCACGTTCGATCTGGGAGAGGGGAGAGAGGCGGTGCTCGAACGCTGGACACAGCAGGTCGAACACCTGAAGAAAGCCGCCCGCGGTGCGGCGGCTGGCAGATAGCGGCGCTACGGGCGCCCGCATTGAAGCCGGTGCCCGTGAAGCGCGTCAGTTGCCGCGCTGACCGCCACGCGGCGCATCGCTGCGCGACTTGCCGCCGCCGAGCAGTGCACCCGGATTGCCATTACGCGGCTTGTTGCGCGGTGCGTGCGGCGCATGCGTGCTGCCTTCATGCGCGACGGCACGTGGCTTGTCCTGATGACGCGCGCCTTCGCTGCGATTTTGCGCGGGCTTCACGCCTTGCGGTTTAGCTTGCTGCTTCGGTTTATCGCCCGCTGCGCGCTGGCCGTTGCGCGCGCCACCGTTGTTCGCGCCGTTGCTCGAACCTGCCGAGCCTTCGCGCTTCGGCTGGCCCTGACGCTGACCTTGAGCCTGTCGCTGGCCTTGTCCCTGACCTTGACCCTGGCGAGGCTGACGTCCGCCGCCACCGCCCTGGCTGCGGCGCTGGATCGGCTCGGGGCGTGCATTCGGATCCGGCTCGAAGCCCGGAATCACTTCCTGCGGCACCGCGCGCTTGATCAGCTTCTCGATGTCCTTCAGCAGTTGCAGTTCATCGACGCACACCAGCGACACCGCTTCGCCCGTCGCACCTGCCCGGCCCGTACGGCCGATACGGTGCACGTAGTCTTCCGGCACGTTCGGCAGATCGAAGTTGACGACGTGCGGCAGCTGATCGATGTCGATACCGCGCGCGGCGATATCCGTCGCGACCAGCACCTGCAGCGTGTTGTTCTTGAACTCGGCGAGCGCACGTGTGCGGGCCGACTGGCTCTTGTTGCCGTGAATCGCTAGCGCGCTGATGCCATCCTTCGTCAGCTGTTCGGCGAGGCGGTTCGCGCCGTGCTTCGTGCGCGTGAACACGAGCACCTGAAACCAGTTGTGCTGCTTGATCAGATGCGTAAGCATCTCGCGCTTGCGGTCGCGGTCGACCGGGTGAATCTTCTGTGCGACGGTTTCAGCCGTCGTGTTGCGGCGCGCGACTTCGATCAGCGCGGGCGAATCGAGCAGGCCGTCGGCCAGCGCCTTGATTTCATCCGAGAAGGTGGCCGAGAACAGCAGGTTCTGGCGCTTCGGCGGCAGCTTGGCGAGCACTCGCTTGATGTCGTGGATGAAGCCCATGTCGAGCATGCGGTCGGCTTCGTCGAGCACGAGAATCTCGAGATGCGACAGATCGATGGTCTTCTGCTGCATGTGATCGAGCAGACGGCCAGGCGTCGCAACGACAATATCGACACCACGACGCAACGCATCGATCTGCGGATTGATGCCGACGCCGCCGAACATCACGGTCGACTTCAGCTTCAGATACTTGCCATACGCGCGCACGCTTTCCTCGACCTGAGCGGCGAGTTCGCGCGTCGGCGTGAGGATCAGTGCGCGAATCACGCGCTTGCCGCCGGGCGCGGGCGGCATTGCCAGCAGACGCTGCAGGATGGGCAGCGTGAAGCCGGCCGTCTTGCCGGTGCCTGTCTGTGCACCGGCCAGCAGGTCGCCGCCGTTCAGGACAGCGGGAATGGCTTGCTGCTGGATCGGAGTCGGCGACGTGTAGCCGAGTTCGTTGACTGCGCGGACCAGCGGTTCGGACAAGCCGAGGGAATCAAAAGACATAAAAACTCTTTGCAATGCAATTGTGCAAACGGTGTCGAACGCGGCCTTTTCAGGCGCGCTCCCGGGCGATCGAAAGGATCGCTCGCCCGACACTCACCGTTCACGGAGAAATCGGCGGCACGCGCGATGCGTGCCGAATTGCTCGACGAGCTATGCAGACACGTCGACTGGCATTAAGTTGCATCCGCCGTCACACGCGTCATGCGACATAGCGCGCGACGCTGACGAACTGACACAGACTGCCGGCGAGTACGAACAGGTGCCAGATGCCATGTCCGTGCCGGATGCGCTCGTCGTTGATGAAGAAATAGATGCCGGCGCTGTAGATCAACCCGCCTGCCAGCAGCCAGGCAGTGCCCGCGGCCGGCAACGCAGTGACCAGCGGGCGGACGGCAACGAGCGCGAGCCATCCCATCAGCACATACAGCACCATCGAAACGCTGCGGGTGCGTCGCCCGAGCGTCAGTTCCTGCACGATTCCCAGCGCGGCCAGACCCCAGCTCACGCCGAATAGCGACCATCCCCATGGGCCACGCAGCGTGACCAGTGTGAACGGCGTATAGCTGCCCGCGATCAGCAGATAAATCGCAGAATGATCGCACTTCTGCAAAATTGCCTTCAGACGCGGCTGACGTACGCTGTGATACATGGTCGAGATGCCGTACAGCACGCACAGCATCGCGCCGTAGACGCTGAAGCTCACGACCTTGTACGCATCGCCGTCGAGCGCGCCCATCGTCACGAGCGTCGCCAGCCCCGCCACCGACAGCACGGCGCCGACGAGGTGGGTGATGCTGTTCAAACGCTCCCCGATATGCACTTCACTTCCTCCTGCATGATGCCATCTCATCCGACTATCCACACGGGAAGCACGTTATACGCCCGATATGCCGGATGCTGCGACCTCAATCAACTTTGACACATTGCCCCGCGAAAAAAGCGAAGGGCGCGGCCGCGATTATCGCAGGCCGCGCCCTGAGGCTACAGACAACGCTTAATCGAGCGGCGCCGAACGCAGATCGGACACCTGTTGCGGCGACACAGCCGTGCCGTGGTTGCCCCACGACTGACGGATGTACGTCACCACTGCCGCCACCTCCTGATTCGACAGCGCCTGGGCAAACGGCGGCATGCCATACGGCTTCGGATTGCCACCCGTGCTCGGCGGATAACCGCCGTTCAGCACCATACGGATCGGGTTCACGGCCGACGGCATCTGGATCGACGGGTTGTTCGCCAGCGGCGGGAACGACGGCGGCATGCCGAGACCGTTCTCTGCATGACACTTCGCGCAGTTGTCAGCGTAGATCTTCTGACCTTGCTTCAACAGTTCGCCGCCGAACTGTTGCGACGTTTCCAGCTGCAGATGCTCAGGCGCTTCGTCCTTCTGCGGAATCGTCTTCAGGTACGTCGACATCGCATGGATGTCGTCGTCCGACATGTACTGCAGGCTGTTGTGAACCACTTCAGCCATCGGACCGAACACTGCGCCACGCTGCGACACGCCCGTCTTCAGCAGATCGGAAATGTCCTTGATTTCCCAGTCGCCGAGACCTGCTTCCTTGTTTGACGTCAGCGAAGGCGCATACCAGTTCTGCAACGGGATCAGACCGCCAGCGAAGGCGGCCGAATTCACCGGGCCGCCCATCGCGTTGATCGACGTGTGGCACATGCCGCAGTGGCCAAGACCTTCGATCAGATACGCGCCACGGTTCCATTCTACCGACTTGGTCGGATCGGGCTTGTATTCGCCTTCACGGAAGAACAGCGTGCGCCAGCCGATCAGCAGGTTACGGTTGTTGAACGGGAACTTCAGTTCATGCGGACGGCTCGGCACGGCGACGGGAGGAACCGAGCGCAGATACGCGTAGATCGCGTCCGCATCGGCGCGTGAAACCTTCGTGTAGCTCGTGAACGGGAAGGCCGGGTACAGCAGGCTGCCGTCCTTCGAGCGGCCCGTATGCATCGCGCGATAGAAGTCGTCCTGCGACCACTTGCCGATACCGTACTGGTCGTCGGGGGTGATGTTCGGCGTGAACAGCGTGCCGAACGGCGTCAGCATGGGCAGGCCGCCAGCGAATATCTTCCCGCCGCGGACCGTGTGGCATGCGATACAGTCGCCTGCACGGGCGAGATACTCGCCCTTCTTGATCAGTGCAGCCTGGTCTGCCGGCGTCGCTGCGACGGCGGTGCCGTTATGCAGATAGTCACCACCCGTCCACAGGACGGGGACGAGGGCGGCAGCCGCTACCAGGACGACAGCCGAAAGCGCGAACAAAGACTTGCGTTTCATTGTTTGTCTCTCCCGGTGCCTTATTGCGGTTCGCTGCCGCAGGCAAGCGGAGTCTTCAACGATTTGGCGGGTGCCGGCACCGGATTCTGCGGTGCTTGCTGCGTCGACAGCCACGCGGCGACTGCGTTCACGTCGGCGTCCGTCAGACGCGTGGCGATCGTGTGCATGCAGTCAGGCTCGATCGCGTGGCGCGAACCCGAACGCCATGCGCCCAGCTGCGCGCTGATGTAGTCCATGTGCAGACCCACCAGGCCGGGAATGGCCGGTTCCATGCCCGTCAGCACCTTGCCGTGACAGGCGGCGCAAGCGGGAATCTGCCGCGACGGATCGCCGTTCAGCACGAGGTTCTTGCCCGCTGCGAGCGTGGCGTCGCCGACCGTCGGCTTCGACGGCGTCGGATACGGCGGACGCTGCTGCGAGAAGTACGTGGCGATGTCGTGAAGGTAGTCGTCGGAAAGATACGTGACGAGGTAGTTCATCGGCGGATAGCGCCGACGGCCTTCACGGAAGTTCGATAGCTGGTTGTACAGGTACTCGGCAGGTTTGCCGGCGAGACGCGGAAAGTAGTCGTTGTCCGTGCCCTGGCCTTTCGATCCGTGACACGCCGTGCAGCCTTGCACGCGCGCTTCCATTGTGTCCGGAGCTTTGGGCTGGGTTTGCGCTTTCGCAGCGCCAGATACGCCTGCACACCCGATCAACAGCAGGGCGAGCAACGGGCGGAAAATGCGTCTTGAAGACACGCGTGACTCCATCATTATCGGGGGCCTGGCCGAACTTCGAACGGATCGGTGTGTGCAGCGCGATGAATGCGGCGGACGGTGCGCAGCGACCCCGCATTCTATCATCGACTGGTAATGGTGACTATTTGCCACACGCGACGAACATCCCGCCTGACGCGCCCCGGCGACACCCTCATTGCGACAAGTTGACGCAATTTGCCGTCAACTTCTGCCATCCTTTTACGCGCTGGATGGCGGCTTGGCCTGGCGGTAGCGCTTCCAGTTATTTTAAGATTGCGCGTTTTGCATGGATGGCCGCTGTCGCTTTGTTGTATCCCGATGTTCCAGTTTTGAGCGAATTCGTGTAGGGCGCTTCGCTTCGACGGCAACGACGATCGTGTCGCCGTTGAACTGAGCGCGTCGCGAACCATCGAAGCGTACTATCCCGTCCGTCCGGCGTTTTCTCCTGTTCCCTTTGCAAGCCAGCCTATGACTTTCTCCTTGTCCTTTCGCCCGCCACTTCGCTGGCTCGTGGCGTGTGGCGTGTCGCTCGCGCTCGCGTCGAATGCTTTTGCTCACGCCAAACCCGTTTCGCGCGATCCCGCGCCGGATGCGGAAGTCGCCGCGCCGTCGGCCGTGACGATCCAGTTCATCGAGCCGCTCGAACCGGCGTTCAGCAAGCTCGCGCTCGTCGATGCCGCTGGCAAGCCGGCTGCATCGGTCGCCTCGCAAGTCGATGCGCAGGACAAGAAGACCATGCAGCTCGCGTTGCAGCCGCTCGCGCCGGGACGCTACACGGTGCAATGGACGGCAGTTGCCGAAGACGGGCATCGGACGAAAGGCAGCTATGCCTTCAACGTCAAATGAGAGTCGACGGATTGTGGATCGGGCAGGTCGCGATGGCCGCGCTCATGAATATCGCGTTTGCGTTCGCCATCGGTTCGGCGTTGCTCGGCGCGTGGCTCGCCAACGACGCGCAGGCCAAGATCGCGCCCGCGCGCCCCGCCTGGCTGAGGGCGCAGCGCTCGATGCAGGCGTCTGCGATCGTGCTGGTGCTGGCCGATCTCGGCTGGCTGCTGTATCAGGCCGCGGAGATGGCAGGCGTGCCGTTGCCGGAAGCGTTCGGCGTGGTGCCGACGATGCTGTCGCAAACGCACGTCGGCTTCGGCTGGAGTGTCGCATTTGTGGGCGCGCTGGTGCTGGCGCTCGTGTCGTTCGCACGGCAGACCAGTGTGTTGCGTAACGCGCTGCTGTGGCTGGCCGTGATCGCCGTTGCGGGCGGCAAGGCGTCGCTGGGTCATGCTGCCGATGCGGGTGTGGCGTCTGCTGCGATCGGCATGCACACGGTTCATGTGCTGACGACATCGGTATGGGGTGGTCTCGTGCTCGCGGCTGGCTTTTCGGTGCTGCCCGCGCTCGGTACGTCGATCGCGCGCGGTGTGCTGATTCGTACGGCGACGCAGTTGTCGAATGTGTCGCTGGTTGCGGTCGTGTTCGTGCTGCTGTCGGGCGTGTTCAACGCCGCGCGCGGGTCGGGCAATTCGCTCGCGGCCATCGAGTTAAGCACGTGGGGTCACGTGCTGGTGCTCAAGCTGGCGCTCGTCGCGCTGGCGCTGGTGCTCGGCGGGTTGAACCGCTTCTCAGCGCTGCCGCGTTTGCGTCGAACGGCCTCGACGATGGATGCGCATACGTTTTCCAACCTGCTGTATCTCGAGGCGCTCGCGATGCTCGGCATCTTCGCCGCGGCCGCCGTGCTCTCGCACAGCGTGCCGGGTTTCGCGGCGCTCGGCTGAGCGCGACGGCGCCTGCTGACGGCGGCAAGCGGTCATTCGTAACCCAGCTTGTGGCCGACGACAGGCGCAAAGAACAGGCCGATCGCGCAGCCTGCCACCTTGCCTTCGAGTTCGGCCGCAGCGACGTGCGAACTCGTCATGTGCGTGAGCAGGTCGAACAGTTGAGGCAGACAGTAGATTACTGCTGCAGTAACGAAACACTGTTCGACCAGCGAGATGCGCCAGCCGCGTTGAAATGCCAGCATTGCGCCGATCACGCGCAGTACGCCGAACACGACCATCGCGCCGATGGCGGCCTGTTCGCGGATCAGATAGTCAGGAAGGTATTCGCCCATGATAGCCCCGCATGGAATGGTTGTTTTGCCTACCATTGAGCAAGGAGTGGGCCATGTGGCTTCCGGCGCCTGTGTGTCGGGCTGAAACGCTTGTCTGGCAAGGGTTTCAGCGTTGAGGTCAGTCAGCCGGGGAGCGCGCGCAAAGCGCCGCGCGCCAACTGTGTAACGTTACTGATACGCGATGCGCGTGGCATGCGGCCGTAACGTCGTCGCCGTCACATCGTGATCGAGATAACGGTTGTCAAATGACAAACGCCGCCCGAGGGCGGCGTTTGCGTTTCATTCGCGGTATCGCGTCGTATGCGTGTCCGGGCTGCTTACCACTCGGCGACGCTGCCGTCCGCATGGCGCCACACCGGGTTGCGCCAGCGGTGGCCGACCTTCGCCATCTCACGCACCTTCTCCTCGTTCACTTCGATGCCGAGACCCGGGCCTTGCGGGATCGACACGAAGCCGTCTTCGTACTTGAAGACTTCCGGGTTCTTGATGTAGTCGAGCAGGTCGTTGCCCTGGTTGTAGTGGATGCCCAGGCTCTGTTCCTGGATGAACGCGTTGTAGCTGACGGCGTCGATCTGCAGGCAGGTCGCCAGCGCGATCGGGCCGAGCGGGCAGTGCAGCGCGAGCGCGACATCGTAGGCTTCCGCCATCGACGCGATCTTGCGGCATTCCGTGATACCGCCCGCGTGCGACGCGTCCGGCTGGATGATGTCGACGTAGCCGCCTGCCAGAATGTGCTTGAAGTCCCAGCGCGAGTACAGACGCTCCCCGAGCGCGATCGGCGTGCTGGTCTGGTTGACGATATCGCGCAGCGCTTCGACGTTCTCCGACAGCACCGGTTCTTCGATGAACATCAGCTTGAACGGATCGAGTTCCTTCGCGAGCACCTTGGCCATCGGCTTGTGCACGCGGCCGTGGAAGTCCACGCCGATGCCGACGTTCGGGCCGACCGCTTCACGCACGGCCGCGACGTTGTTGATGACGCCTTGCACCTTGTCGAAAGTGTCGATGATCTGCAACTCTTCCGAGCCGTTCATCTTCACGGCCTTGAAGCCGCGTTCGACCACGGCACGCGCGTTGTTCGCCACGTCGCTCGGGCGGTCGCCGCCGATCCACGAATACACCTTGATGCGGTCGCGCACCTGACCGCCGAGCAGCGTGTGCACGGGCACGCCGTGGAATTTGCCCTTGATGTCCCACAGCGCCTGATCGACACCGGCGATCGCGCTCATCGAGATCGGGCCGCCGCGATAGAAACCGGCGCGATACATGACCTGCCAATGGTCTTCGATATTGCGCGGGTCTTTGCCGATCAGGTAATCCGAGAGTTCGTCGACGGCGGCAGCAACCGTGTGCGCGCGTCCCTCGACCACCGGCTCGCCCCAGCCGACGATGCCTTCGTCGGTCTCGATCTTCACGAAACACCAGCGCGGCGGAACGATGAATGTTTCGATTTTGGTGATCTTCATGGGGACGTCTCCTTTGCTTGCCAGACCGATTGCCGTTGATAGTTGCGACGTGCACGCGTCCCGCTAATTGGACGCACGCAGCGCGGCAGTTGAGGAGCCACATCGTACAACAAAATCGCTTTAAAGTACTATTAATAGTATTATTTGGCGAAAGGTTTTGGCGGGCAGCGGTTGGGTTTAACGGGCGCGATCGCCGATAATCGCGGGCGGTTAGCGCTCGCTCACGACGCGCCGGCCTCCATCAACGGTCGAATCACATCGGGAGACACGATATTCAGCGAGATCTGCACGGCCGCGTCGCCTATCTGCTCGGCACCGCCATCCTGCGTGGCGATTACGCGCCCGAATCCATCCTGCCGCGCGAAGCGGAGTTGATGGAGACGTTCGGCGTCAGCCGCACCGTGTTGCGTGAGGCGCTGCGTACGTTGACATCGAAAGGGCTGATCGAATCGCGGCCCCGCGTGGGTACGCGCGTGCGTCCGAAGCCCGCGTGGAATCTGCTGGATGTGGACGTGCTCGACTGGTATTCGCGCGTGGCGCCCGCCATGGACTTTGCGCTCAAGCTGCAGGAAATGCGCGAGATGATCGAGCCGTATGCGGCCGCGCTCGCGGCTGGCTCATACAGCGATGCAACCTTCGGTGCGCTCGACGCCGCGCATTCGGCGATGGTCGCGGCACGCAACGTCGACGAATGGGTGCGCGCTGATCTGCAATTCCATCTGAGCGTGCTGGCCGCTTGCAGTAACGAACTGCTGATACCGCTCGGCACGCTGATCGAACGCACGCTCGAGGCGCAGTTGCGTCTGAACGCGAAGCGCGCCGATGTGTTCAATGCGTCGCTGGCCGAACACACGGCGGTGTTCGAAGCGATCCGCGATCGCGACGCGTCGCGTGCGCGTCACGCGATGGCTTCGCTGCTCGGCGTAACGCGCGGGCGGATCGAAGCATAAGACGCGGGTGGCTCAATCCATCGCCGCGTGCGCGACCGATTCATCGGGCGCCTTGCGCGACGGCCGGATCAGCAGCACCAGCGGGATCACCAGCAAGGTCGCGACGAACATCAGCTTGAAGTCGTTCAGATACGCGATCATCGCGGCCTGCTGCGTGATCGATACGTCGAGCACGGCCATGTCCATGCGCGAACCCGTCGAGAGCATCGGCTGAATCATGGGGTTGAACATCGTCACGTTCGCGGCGAGATCCGAATGCGAGACCTGCGTGTTGCGCGTGAGCAGCGTCTGCACGATCGAAATGCCGATACTGCTGCCGATATTGCGCATCAGGCTGTAGGTTGCCGTGCCGTCGGCGCGTAACGCGGGCGTGAGCGTCGAGAAGGTCAGCGCGCTCAGCGGCACGAACACGAGACCCAGACCGAAGCCCTGAATCACGCCCGGCCACACGATATCCGATGCCGACAGCACCATCGTGTACTGCATCATCTGCCAGAGCGCGAACGCCGACACGACGAAGCCCGCGAGCAGCATCAGGCGAGCGTCGATGTGCTTGAGCAGGCGGCCCGCGAACAGCATCGCGATCATGGTTCCCGCGCCGCTTGGCGCCGTCACGAGGCCTGTCGTCGCGACGGGATAGTTCATCAGGTTCTGCAGCATCGGCGGCAGCAGCGCGCGCGTCGCGTACATCACTGCGCCGATGATGAAGATGAAGAACGTGCCCGTCGCGAAATTGCGGTCCTTCAGCAGTTCGTACTTGAAGAACGACGTCTTGCCAACCGTCGCCGTGTGCGCGAGGAAGAACGCGAAGCTGATCGACGCGATCAGCGCCTCGATGACGATTTCATTCGAGCCGAACCAGTCGAGCTGTTCGCCACGATCGAGCATCGCCTGCAACGCGCCAATGGCGAGGCCGAGCGTCGCGAAGCCGAAGGCGTCGAATTTCGCGTCGTGCTTCGGTTCGCGCGACGGCAGGAAGGTCAGCACGCCAAACAGCGCGAACGCACCGATCGGCACGTTGATGAAGAACACCCAGCGCCAGTTGTAGCTGTCGGTGAGCCAGCCGCCGAGCGTCGGTCCGAGAATCGGGCCGACCATCACGCCCATGCCCCACACGGCCATCGCCTGACCTTGCTTGTCGCGCGGATTGATGTCGAGCAGGATCGACTGCGACAGCGGCACCAGCGATGCGCCGAAGATGCCCTGCAGCAGCCGCGACGCGACGATCTGCGTGAGCGTCTCGGACAGTCCGCACAAGGCCGACGCGAGCGTGAAGCCGCCGATCGCGAACATCAGCAGCCGTTTGACGCTCAGCCGGTCGGACAGCCAGCCGGTGAGCGGCGTCGCGATCGCGGCGGCCACGATGTACGACGTGAGCACCCACGTGATCTCATCCTGCGATGCCGACAGGCTGCCCTGCATGTGCGGCAGCGCGACGTTGGCGATGGTGCTGTCGAGTGTCTGCATCAACGTCGCGAGCATGATCGCGATCGTGATCATCGGACGGTTCAGCTCGACGGCGGGCTTTGCTGCCGGCGAATCGGAGGACATGAGGCGAAGTCTGGGAAATAGTAAGCATGCTTATTGTATCGATGGAAAATTCTTATGCATACGCTGAGTTACCCGGAGTGTTGTATGCCACGAGGCAGATAATTGGTGCGGCGCGCGTGTTCGTATAATCGCGCGATGAAAACCCATTTTGACGAGCGCTTCGGCTTTCTCATTTCCGATGTCGGCCGGCTGGTCGGCAAGCGGTTCGACGACCTGGCGCGGCTATCGATCGATCTGACGCGCGCGCAATGCCGCGCGCTCGCGTATTTGTCGTTTTACGGCGATATCAACCAGGCGCGGCTCGCCGATCTGCTGGAAGTCGCGCCGATTTCGGCCGGCCGGTTGCTGGACCGGATGGAAGAGGGCGGCTGGATCGAGCGGATCGGCAATCCGCGCGATCGGCGCGAGAAGCAGATCCGGATCACGGAGAAGGCCGAGCGGACACTCGACGACGCGAAGCGGGTCGGCGATCAGGTTGCAGCCGAGGGCTTGAGCGGGCTGACGGAAGATGAGACGAAGCAGCTGATTGCGCTGCTGCAGAAGGTGCGCGGGAATCTGACGCGGATCGTCGACAAGTGAGCCGCGCGCGCATCGCTTGTGCGCGCTTCGGCGCTGGGCGGCGGTGCGGAAAACGGGCTGTCGTGAAAAAGCCGCTGTTTCGTGAGAAACAGCGGCTTTTTTCTGGAAGCTTTTGCCAGAGCGGATTTGGCCAAGCCGGTCAGGACGCGTGCGTTGAAGTCATGTTGAGCGCCAACGCCTGCGCGACTTCGATGCCGTCGATGGCTGCGGAGTAAATACCGCCCGCATACCCCGCGCCTTCGCCCGCCGGATACAGGCCTTCGACGTTCATGCTCTGGTAATCGTCCTTGCGTCGAACGCGGATTGGCGACGAAGTGCGCGTTTCGACGCCGGTGAGCACGGCATCATGCATCGCGAAGCCCGAGATTTTTTTGTCGATCTGCGGAAGCGCTTCGCGGATCGCTTCGATCACATAGTCTGGCAGCGCGGTGCTGAGATCGGTTGGGCGCACGCCCGGCTTGTAGGACGGCACGACCGAGCCAAGCGACGTCGACGGGCGGCCGGCGATGAAATCGCCGACCAGCTGACCCGGCGCGTGGTAATCGCCGCCGCCGAGTTCGAACGCACGCTCTTCCCACTTGCGCTGGAACGCGATGCCCGCCATCGGACCGCCGGGATAATCTTCCGGCGTGATGCCGACGACAATGCCCGCGTTCGCGTTGCGCTCGGCTCGCGAATACTGGCTCATGCCATTGGTGACGACGCGGCCAGGTTCGGAGGTCGCCGCGACCACCGTGCCGCCGGGACACATGCAAAAGCTGTAGACCGCGCGGCCATTGCTGCAGTGATGGACCACCTTGTAGTCGGCCGCGCCGAGTTCCTTGTGGCCCGCAAACTTGCCGAAGCGTGCGCGATCGATCAGCCCTTGCGGGTGTTCGATGCGAAAACCCAGCGAAAACGGCTTGGCTTCGATATAGACGCCGCGATCATGCAGCATCTGGAACGTGTCGCGCGCGCTATGGCCGACGGCCAGCACGACATGATCGGCGCGCAGCGTTTCTCCGTTCGAAAGCTTGAGCGCGCGCACCTTGCCCTGATCGATTTCGATATCGTCGACGCGGGTCTCGAAGCGGATCTCGCCACCCAGCTCTTCGATATTCGCGCGCATCTTTTCCACCATGCTGACGAGGCGGAACGTGCCGATGTGCGGACGGCTCAGATAGAGGATGTCTTCCGGAGCGCCAGCCTTGACGAATTCGTCCAGCACCTTGCGACCGTAGTGGTTCGGATCCTTGATCTGGCTATACAGCTTGCCGTCTGAAAACGTGCCGGCCCCGCCTTCGCCAAACTGCACATTCGATTCCGGATTGAGGACGCTCTTGCGCCACAGACCGAAGGTGTCCTTGGTGCGTTCGCGCACGGCCTTGCCGCGTTCGAGAATGATCGGGCGGAATCCCATCTGCGCCAGGATGAGTCCGGCGAACAGACCGCACGGTCCCATACCGATGACGACCGGGCGCAGCGAAGTCGTGTGCTCGGGAGCCTTCGTGACAAAGCGGTACGCCATGTCCGGCGTGACGCCGCAATGCGGCACCTCGGCGAGCCGCTTGCGGGCAGCCGCTTCGTCCTTCACTTCGACATCGACGATATACGTCAGCTTGATGTCCGAGCGCTTGCGTGCATCGTGCGCACGGCGGAACACCGTGTAACGGAGGAGGCCGTCTTTCGGCACGCCGAGTTCTGCGAGGCGCGCATGTATCGCAGCTTCGAGATCGCTTTCGGCATGGTCGAGGGGCAGTTTGACTTCGCTTAGACGTAACATGAGTACTGGGGTGCAGTCACCACGGAACCGTGGCGGTGTTGAAACTGGGGAGGCTGGCGTGCCGTGGGCGGCGTTGTTCGCCACGTGGGCATCTCGGACGTACATCTGTCGTTGTCAGGCAAGCCCGCGAGAGGAAGGCGTGGACGCTAATGCTGGCCTTGGCAAACGAAACCTAGCGCCTGACCGACGTAGATGCCCTTTTTGTTGAAGTTTACCATCTTAAGCGCGCGGTTATCGGCGCCTTCGTAGAGACGCCGCGCGCAGATGCGGCTGTCTGGGCATGCGTTTGCTGGCACAGCCTCGGCGCTGTTTCGTCGAGAGCTTGAGGATCGCAAAAGAACCCGGCTCACGGTGGATCGGCAGCGCTGGAAATGAAAAAGCCGCTGTTTCGTGAGAAACAGCGGCTTTTTGCATTTGGTGGCGAATCAGGGATTCGAACCCCGGACCTGCGGATTATGATTCCGTCGCTCTAACCGACTGAGCTAATTCGCCGACAGAAGCGAGATTATGGAGATGCCGGCGGGGGCTGTCAACCCCCGCGCGACAACTTTTTGCGAGGCTCCCGATTCTCTACGTCGCGCTCAGTCCTGCGCGTAGATGTTCGAGTCCTTGGTCTCCCGCACGAAAAGCATGCCGATCACGAAAGTGGCCAGCGCGATGATGATCGGATACCACAGCCCCGAGTAGATATTGCCCTTCGCCGCGACGATCGCGAACGCCGTCGCCGGCAGGAAGCCGCCGAACCAGCCATTGCCGATGTGGTAGGGCAGCGACATCGACGTGTAACGTATGCGTGTCGGGAACATCTCGACCAGCATCGCCGCAATCGGCCCGTACACCATCGTCACGTAGATCACGAGGATGGTCAGGATCACCACCGTCATCGGCCAGTTGATCTGCGCTGGATCGGCCTTGGGCGGGTAGCCCGCCGCCTTCAGCGCGGTGCCGAGATTCTTGTCGAAGGTCTTGCCCGCTTCCTTGGCGTCGGCGGCCTTGCCGTCGAACGTGTCGATGGTTGTGTCGCCAACCTTGATCTGCGCGAGCGTGCCTGCCGGTGCCGCGACGTTGTCGTAGTTCAGGCCTGCCTTCGACAGCGCACCCTTCGCAATGTCGCATGACGACGTGAACTTCGAAGTGCCGACCGGGTTGAACTGGAACGAGCACTCGTCCGGATTCGCGATCACGACGATGGGCGCCTTGGCCGTCGCCGCTTCGAGCGCCGGGTTCGCATAGTGCGTCAGCGCCTTGAACAGCGGGAAGTACGTCAGTGCCGCGATCAGGCAGCCGGCCATGATGATCGGCTTGCGGCCGATGCGATCCGACAGCGAACCGAAAAACAGGAAGAACGGCGTGCCGATCAGGAGGGCAATCGCGATCAGGATGTTCGCGCTGGCGCCATCGACCTTCAGCGTCTGTGTCAGGAAGAAGAGC
Organism: Paraburkholderia sp. C35; assembly: GCF_003121405.1. GTDB lineage: Bacteria > Pseudomonadota > Gammaproteobacteria > Burkholderiales > Burkholderiaceae > Paraburkholderia. The sequence continues at coordinate 22,724 of NZ_QBUY01000020.1, forward strand.
GCATAGAACTGGCCCGTGTACCAGACAACTGCCTGGCCGGCCGTGATGCCGATCAGAGCCAGAATGACGATCTTCAGATTCTTCCACTGACCGAACGCTTCCGACAACGGAGCCTTCGACGTCTTGCCTTCAGCCTTGATGCGCTCGAAAGCCGGCGACTCGTGCAGTTGCATCCGGATCCACACCGAGATGCCGAGCAGCACCAGCGAGGCGACGAACGGAATACGCCAGCCCCACGTGCCGAACGCATCTTCGCCCATGGCCGTGCGCACGCCGAGAATCACCAGCAGCGACAGGAACAGGCCGAGCGTGGCCGTCGTCTGGATCCACGCGGTGTAGAAGCCGCGACGGTTGGCGGGCGCGTGTTCCGCGACGTAGGTCGCAGCGCCGCCGTACTCGCCGCCGAGCGCGAGACCTTGCAGCAGTCGCATCGCGATAAAGATCACCGGCGATGCAATCCCGATTGCCGCGTAACCCGGCAGGAAGCCGACGACGCAGGTCGACAGACCCATGATGACGATCGTGATCAGGAAGGTGTACTTGCGGCCGACCATGTCGCCGAGCCGCCCGAACACCAGCGCGCCGAACGGACGCACCGCGAAGCCGGCCGCGAAGCCGAGCAGGGTAAAGATGAAAGCGGCCGTCGGATTGACGCCTGAGAAAAAGCTCTTGCTGATGAAAGCCGCGAGGGAGCCGGCCAGATAAAAGTCGTACCACTCGAAAACCGTGCCCAACGATGACGCGAAGATTACCCGTTTCTCTTCTTTCGTCATCGGCGCGTGCGAGATTTGCCCGCTTACGGTAGCCATATGTCGTCTCCAGTATTGATATGAGTCGCGGCGCGCCTGGTCGGGCGCGTCCGTGTAGCGATTATTGGAGTGGAAACTTACGGCGTTCTGACTCGCGCGACGCTGCTCTGAGAATGTTGAGAATCGTGGATGATCTGGCTTTGTGCTTTCAAAATCGTGGATCTACCAGATTACTTCCGTGAATACCCCCTCGGATGATTGCTGACAAAAATGCGCGAAACTGACGGATTAGGGTAAGTCCCGTGCACGATCCATCGTGCTCAAGCTGACACGTACGAGCGTCCCGGCCAGACGCGGCGACGCCTGATAGACGTTATCTTCGATGGCGAGCGTGCCGCCATGCATCGTCGCGATTTCACGGACGATTGCGAGGCCCAGTCCGCTGCCGTCGCCTTCGCGCCCGAGAATGCGGTAGAAGCGCTCGACCACCCGTTCGCGCTCGGCGGCCGGGATGCCCGTGCCCGTGTCATCCACTTCCAGATGCGCGATGCCCGCGGCATCGTCGCGCAGCAACCGCACGGTGATGCGTCCGCCCGCGGGCGTGTATCGGATCGCGTTGTCGATCAGGGTCGACAGCATCTCGCGCAACATCCCCGGGTTGCCTTCCACTTCGATGGCCTGTTCCGACGACTCCGGTCCTTCGTAGCCGAGATCCATCTGTTTCGCGAGGGCAGGCTGAATCCAGTCGCGCACGGCGCTGCGCGCGACGTCGCCGATATCGACGGGCGTGAAGATCTGCCCGGACATACGGTTCTCTGCGCGAGCGAGCGCGAGCAACTGTGTGACGAGCCGCGCGGCATGTTCCGAACTCGTCGCGATCTGTTCGAGTGAGCGATGCACTTCCGCCGATACGTCCTGCCGCAGCGCCAGTTCGGCCTGGGTTCGCAGGCCCGCGAGCGGCGTCTTCATCTGATGCGCGGCATCGGCGATGAAGCGTTTTTGCAGTTCCATATTCTGTTCGAGGCGCGTCAGCAGATCGTTGAACGAAGTGACGAGCGGCTCGATTTCGGGCGGCGCGCGGCGTGCTTCCAGTGGCGACAGGTCGTCCGGGCGACGCGCGCGGATGTGTGCCTGCAGCGCGTGCAGCGGCGCGAGACCGCGCGACAGCCCGAACCACACGAGCAGGATCGCGAGCGGCAGGATCACGAACTGCGGCAGGATCACGCCCTTGATGATGTCGTTGGCGAGCGCGCTGCGCTTGTCGAGCGTCTCGGCCACTTGCACGAGCACGGGCTGCGCGCCCGGCGTCTGGGGAAACTCGACGGTCGTGTACGCGACGCGAATGTCATTGCCGCGCAGCATGTCATCGCGAAACTCGACGATGCCCGGTTGCGGCCGGTCTTCCTCACGCGGCAATGGCATGTCACGGTCGCCCGCGACCAGCTCGCCACGCGTGCCGAGTACCTGATAGAACACGCTATCTATATTGTCGGCACGCAGAAAGTCGCGCGTGGAGTCGGGCAGCGTCAGCTCCGCAACGCCATTGACGGGATGTATCTGCCGCGCGAGCACGTAGGCATCAGTTTCGAGCGCACGATCGAACGGGCCGTTCGCAATCGACTTGGCGACCAGATAGGTGACGGCGAGGCTCATCGGCCACAACAGCAGCAACGGCGCGAGCATCCAGTCCAGGATCTCGCCGAACAGCGAGCGCGGACGCGTCTCCGCCGCCGCCTCGGTTTCGTCGGGCGGTGCGAAGGGATTCGCGTAGCGCGCGTCGCGGACCTGGTCGATATCCGCCGCGTGCGCCGTGGCGCGCGGTGCGCGGACGGACATGGAGCGCCTTTACTTGAAGTAGTGGCTTGCGGGCATGGCAGCGGACGCGTCCGACGGGCCGGCTTGCTGGGCTGGGGCTTGCGCCGGTGGCGCGGCCTTCTCGAGACAGTAACCGAGGCCGCGTACAGTCATGATGCGCACGCCGCTCGGTTCGATCTTCTTGCGCAGCCGGTGCACGTAGACCTCGATCGCGTTGTTGCTGACCTCTTCGCCCCATTCGCACAGATGATCGACCAGCTGTTCCTTCGACACCAGCCGCCCGATCCGCTGCAACAGGACTTCGAGCAATCCTAGCTCACGCGCGGACAGATCGATAACCTGCTCATTGGCATAGGCAATTCGACCAACCTGATCGAACGAAAGCGAGCCATGCCGGACGACAGTCGGGCCGCCGCCCGCGCCGCGTCGCGTCAACGCGCGCACGCGTGCTTCGAGTTCGTTGAGCGCGAAGGGCTTGGCCATGTAGTCGTCGGCGCCGAGATCGAGGCCCTTCACGCGTTCATCGACGCTGTCGGCGGCCGTCAGGATCAGCACGGGCACGTTCGAATTGCGTGCGCGCAGACGGCGCAGCACTTCGAGGCCCGACATTTTCGGCAGGCCGAGATCGAGGATGAGCAGGTCGAAAGTCTGCATGGACAGGGCAGTATCGGCTTCCGCGCCCGTCTTCACATGGTCGACGGCGTATGCCGATTGGCGGAGTGATCGGACCAGACCGTCCGCGAGTATGCTGTCGTCTTCGGCAATGAGAATTCGCATGATGCGCCCTGCCCGGCCGGCACCGGGGCGCCCGGCGCGCAGCGTCTCCGAAAAAATTTGTCGGTAGTCGGTGTTGTCCGATTGCAAATATGGACGTCCACATTTGCAAACAGGCTTGCCAAAACTACTGTTTTTTTATACAGTGTCTGCGTTTAGCGTGCTGATTGGAAGAACTGCGTTCAAAACGCGTTCGCAACTACCGGCACACCTGCCTCAGACGCCGTTCATCATAGCAAAGGACGATTCATGGAAGAAAGCAAGAAAGGCTCGGCTGGACTGACTGCGGAAAAGAGCAAGGCACTTGCTGCCGCGCTGGCGCAGATCGAAAAGCAGTTCGGCAAAGGGTCGGTCATGCGGCTCGGCCAGGGTGAGGCAGTCGAAGATATCCAGGTGGTTTCCACCGGTTCGCTGGGTCTCGACATCGCGCTGGGCGTTGGTGGTTTGCCGCGTGGCCGTGTGGTGGAAATCTACGGGCCGGAATCGTCGGGTAAGACCACGCTGACGCTGCAGGTCGTCGCTGAAATGCAGAAGCTCGGCGGCACGGCGGCGTTTATCGACGCGGAACACGCGCTCGACATTCAATACGCGCAAAAGCTCGGCGTCGACGTCAGCGAACTGCTGGTCTCGCAGCCGGACACGGGCGAACAGGCGCTCGAAATCGCGGACGCGCTGGTGCGTTCGGGTTCGATCGACATGATCGTCATCGCCTCGGTCGCGGCCCTGGTGCCGAAGGCTGAAATCGAAGGCGAAATGGGCGACTCGCTGCCGGGTCTGCAGGCACGTCTGATGTCGCAGGCACTGCGCAAGCTGACGGGCACGATCAAGCGCACGAACTGCCTCGTGATCTTCATCAACCAGATCCGTATGAAGATCGGTGTGATGTTCGGCAACCCGGAAACCACCACGGGTGGTAACGCGCTGAAGTTCTACGCATCCGTGCGTCTGGACATTCGCCGTATCGGTTCGATCAAGAAGAACGACGAAGTGATCGGCAACGAAACGCGCGTGAAGGTCGTGAAGAACAAGGTGTCGCCACCGTTCCGAGAAGCGATCTTCGACATCCTGTATGGCGAAGGCATCTCGCGTCAGGGCGAAATCATCGACCTCGGCGTGCAGGCGAAGATCGTCGACAAGGCGGGCGCATGGTACAGCTACAGCGGCGAACGTATCGGCCAGGGCAAGGACAACGCGCGTGAATTCCTGCGCGAAAATCCGGACATCGCACGCGAAATCGAAAACCGTATCCGCGAATCGCTTGGCGTGAATGCAATGCCGGCGGGCGCGGCCGTCAGCGCCGACGAGGAAGTGGGCGAAGAGGAGTAATCGTCGCGTGATGCGTAAGGGCCGTTCCGCTTCCTCGACTTCGGGCGCAGGACGCAACGCGGGCGGCCCGCGTGACGACGATCCATTCGAATCGTCGTCACGCGTGTCCTCACGTTCATCTGCTTCTGCTGCAGCATCATTCTCAAACGACTCGTCATCCGACGACTTCGACCCATTCGAATCGTTCGATGCACATGATCGTGCCGCTGGTGTNGGTCCCACTTCGGGCGACCGCTCAAACAACGGCCCAAACGCCGCCAGCGAAGAAGTCACCTACACGCGCTCGCATCGCCAACCCGGCGAAAGCAAACCCGCCGATGCCGCGAAACGCGCTTCACAACGTCCCGCACGCTCGCTCAAAGGCCGCGCGCTCGGCTATCTCTCGCGTCGTGAGTACAGCCGCGCGGAGTTGTCGCGCAAGCTCGCGCCATACGTGGAAGAGGGCGACTCAATTGAAACGCTGCTGGATTCGCTCGAGAGCGAAGGCTGGCTGTCGGATTCCCGTTTTGCCGAAAGCCTGCTTCATCGGCGTGCGTCGCGCATGGGCGCGGGCCGCATCGTTAACGAACTGAAGCGTCATGCCGTCGACCAGACGCTGGTCGAAGAAGTCAGCGCGCAATTGAAGGAAACCGAGCTGGCGCGCGCTCAGGCTGTCTGGCGCAAAAAATTCGGCGCGCTGCCCGAAACACCTAACGAACGTGCAAAGCAAGCCCGCTTTCTTGCGACGCGCGGCTTTTCGCAGGGAATCATCGGGAAAATTCTCAAGGGTATCGACGAAGACTGGGCGTCGGAATAAGCCACTTAGGCGCCTGCTGCACTGCACGATACGCAAAGCCGTACCGCACGTCTATCGAGCCGCTCAAACCCAATCCCAGCAAGGGTTTGCCAGCTTCGTCCAGTCTCAAATACCCAGTATGCTAAAATTCATTGGTTCTTCAATCCGGCCTTTGTTCTCGCATGCCGCTCTCCCCGCCCGTGTCCCGACAGTTGCGCCATCGCCGCGCAATCAGAGCGGAGGCATTTGAGCGCGAAGATGGTTTGTGGGATATCGAGGCATGCCTCACCGACGAAAAGCCACGTGATGTGACGCTTGCGTCGGGTGTCCGGCCGAACGGTTCGCCGATCCATGAACTCTGGCTCCGCATCACGATCGATCGCAAGCTCAATGTCGTCGACGCCGAAGCGTCGTCCGACTGGGTTCCGTATCCCGGTCTGTGTGAAGCCTCCAATCCCGCCTATCGTGCCCTCATCGGGCTCAATCTCTTCCATAACTTCCGTCGCGATGCTGCCCGTTTGCTGGCCGGCACGGCTGGCTGCACGCATCTCACCGAGTTGTGCGCAATCTTGCCTACTGCCGCCATCCAGGCGTTTGCTGGCGACGTATGGAACACGGATAAAGGCAGGCCAGGAAGCGAGGGGCCCGCGAGTTCGCCCAGTGGATCAGCAGACGGCTCAGCCCACGGCACGCAAGGCAGCACCGGACAAGACGCCAAAGACAACGCTTCGAGCGAGCAAGCAACCCAACACGCAAGCGAGCAACCAAACGACAAACCGCCATTCCAGTTGGGCCGCTGCCACGCGCTGCGGTTCGATGGCGAGGCGGTGCGACAGTTTTATCCGCGCTGGTACGGCCACGCGCCGCGTTCAGCGGATCGCGCGGATGCCGCACCCGAAGGCACGTCCGTGAAAGCGGCGCGTCCCGAGTAAGCGGCCCAGCCGGAAGCGAAGTTCAATCCAACTCTCAGACTGAAGGGAATCACGCATGAAGATTCACGAGTACCAGGGTAAGGAAATCCTGCGGAAATTCGGAGTCGCGGTACCGCGCGGCAAGCCGGTCTTCTCGGTGGATGATGCGGTCAAGGCCGCTGAAGAGCTCGGCGGCCCGGTGTGGGTCGTCAAGGCTCAGATCCACGCGGGTGGCCGTGGTAAGGGTGGCGGCGTGAAGGTCGCGAAGTCGCTGGAACAGGTTCGTGAATACTCGAACCAGATCCTCGGCATGCAGCTCGTCACGCACCAGACTGGCCCGGAAGGCCAGAAGGTGAATCGCCTGCTGATCGAAGAAGGCGCTGACATCAAGAAGGAACTGTATGTCGGTCTGGTGATCGATCGCGTTTCGCAGAAGATCGTCGTGATGGCGTCGAGCGAAGGCGGCATGGACGTCGAAGAAGTCGCGGAAAAGACGCCTGAGCTGATCCACAAGATCGCTGTCGATCCGTCGACGGGTCTGAAGGACGCTGAAGCCGACGAACTCGCAACGAAGATCGGCGTTCCCGCTGCTTCGCTGCCGCAAGCGCGCGCGATCCTGCAAGGCCTGTACAAGGCATTCTGGGAAACGGACGCATCGCTGGCCGAAATCAACCCGCTGATCCTGACGGGCGACGGCAAGGTCATCGCACTGGACGCCAAGTTCAACGTCGATTCGAACGCACTGTTCCGTCATCCGGAAATCGTCGCGTATCGCGATCTGGACGAAGAAGATCCGGCTGAAGTCGAAGCGTCGAAGTTCGACCTCGCGTACATCTCGCTCGACGGCAACATCGGCTGTCTGGTGAACGGCGCTGGTCTGGCGATGGCGACGATGGACACCATCAAGCTGTTCGGCGGCGAACCGGCGAACTTCCTGGACGTCGGCGGTGGCGCGACGACCGAGAAGGTCACGGAAGCGTTCAAGCTGATGCTGAAGAACCCGAACCTGACGGCGATTCTCGTCAACATCTTCGGCGGCATCATGCGTTGCGACGTGATCGCGGAAGGCGTGATCGCAGCTTCGAAGGCGGTCGATCTGCAAGTGCCGCTCGTCGTGCGCATGAAGGGCACGAACGAAGACCTCGGCAAGAAGATGCTGGCCGATTCCGGCCTGCCGATCATCTCGGCAGACAGCATGGAAGAAGCTGCGCAGAAGGTCGTCGCGGCTGCCGCAGGCAAGGCCTGATCGCCCCGGCGCATATCACCGGATTACGAATGGCGGCGCGCGAGCGTCGCGGGCAAACGCTATTTGCCGCGCGGGACGCGTTGAGCGCGCCACCAAACGAACAGAGGTCAATACATGTCGATTCTGATCAACAAAGACACCAAGGTCATCACGCAGGGCATCACCGGCAAGACCGGTCAGTTCCACACGCGCGCATGCCGTGAATACGCAAACGGCCGCGAAGCATTCGTCGCGGGCGTGAACCCCAAGAAGGCTGGCGAAGACTTCGAAGGCATTCCTATCTACGCTAGCGTGAAGGAAGCCAAGGAAGAAACGGGCGCGACCGTCTCGGTCATCTACGTGCCGCCCGCAGGCGCCGCTGCTGCAATCTGGGAAGCCGTCGAAGCCGATCTCGATCTCGCGATCTGCATCACGGAAGGCATCCCCGTTCGCGACATGATCGAAGTCAAGGACCGTATGCGCCGCGAAGGCCGCAAGACGCTGCTCCTCGGACCGAACTGCCCGGGCACGATCACACCGGACGAACTGAAGATCGGCATCATGCCGGGTCACATCCACCGCAAGGGCCGCATCGGCGTCGTGTCGCGTTCGGGCACGCTGACGTATGAAGCAGTCGGCCAGCTGACGGCGATCGGCCTCGGCCAGGCGTCGGCAGTCGGTATCGGCGGCGACCCGATCAACGGTCTGAAGCACATCGACGTCATGAAGATGTTCAACGACGATCCCGAAACGGACGCCGTGATCATGATCGGTGAAATCGGCGGCCCGGACGAAGCGAACGCTGCGTACTGGATCAAGGACAACATGAAGAAGCCGGTGGTTGGCTTCATCGCTGGCGTCACGGCGCCTCCGGGCAAGCGCATGGGCCACGCCGGCGCGCTGATCTCGGGCGGTGCGGACACGGCTGATGCCAAGCTGGAAATCATGGACGCCTGCGGTATCAAGGTCACGAAGAACCCGTCGGAAATGGCGCGTCTTCTGAAGGCGATGCTGTAAGAAGTGTTGCGATGAGCTCAAGAAACGTCGGCTGCCGTTGACGTTTTTTGATACGCTTACGAAGTCCTTTCGTAAGACGCAATGAGAAGCGAGGGAGCGAGCAATTGCTCCCTCGCTTTTTTGTTGCCGTTTGCTTTCGCTACCTTCTATCCTGCTTTCCATGCTCGAATTCCTCACCACGCTCCATTGGGGCGCCGTCTTCCAGATCATCGTCATCGACATCCTGCTGGGTGGCGATAACGCGGTCGTGATCGCGCTCGCCTGCCGCAACCTGCCGCCCGCGCAGCGCACCAAGGGCGTGCTGTGGGGAACGCTCGGCGCGATCGTGCTGCGGGTGGCGCTGATCGCGTTTGCCGTCGTGCTGCTCGACGTGCCGCTGCTCAAGTTCGCGGGCGGCGTGCTGCTGCTGTGGATCGGCGTGCGCCTGCTGGCGCCCGCGCCCGACGCGCACGCGAACGTCAAACCCGCCGACAAGCTGCTCACCGCCGTCAAAACCATCATCGTCGCCGACGCCGTGATGAGCCTCGACAACGTGATCGCGATTGCCGGCGCTGCCGAAGCTGCCGAGCCGCATCACCGCATCGCGCTCGTCGTGTTCGGGCTGATCGTCAGCATTCCGCTGATCGTCTGGGGCAGCCAGCTGGTGCTGAAGTTGCTGGACCGTTATCCCGTCGTCGTCACGTTCGGCGGTGCGCTGCTCGGCTGGATCGCGGGCGGCCTGATCATCAACGACCCGGCAGGCGACCGCTGGCCGGTGCTCGATACGCCTGTGGCCGAGTACGGCATGAGCATCGCCTGTGCGCTGTTCGTCGTGATCGTCGGATACGCGATGAAACGGCGCAATGCACACCGGATCGCCGGCGATACGCCACCCGGCGCGCACTGACTGCGTTCACTTTACCGACGCCTTTGAGCGGCCACCATTAGCCATTCGGCCGACTGCCGGCGCCATGCACGGCTCGCTACGATCGAAGCGCCTGTCCTGATTCCCGGGGCAGGCGCTTTCGTTTTGAGGAGTCTGCCGATGATCGCAACCGTTGCCCTTGCTTCACTGTCCACGCTTTACGCGCCCTGGCTGCGCGCCCGCCTGCCGCGCCCATGGCCTGTCCCGCTCGCCCGTGTCCGGCGTTCGTGGGGCTTCACATTGATCGAATTGATGATCGTGCTGGCGATCGTCGGTGTGATTGCGGCGTATGCCATTCCTGCTTACCAGGACTATCTGGCCCGCAGCCGAGTCGGGGAGGGCTTGTCGCTCGCGTCGGCGGCGCAGCTGGCTGTTGGCGAGAACGCCGGCAGCGGCAATGCCTTCGGCAGTGGCTACGCATCGCCGCCCGCCACGCGTAACGTCCAGTCCATCCATATCGACGACGACACCGGCCAGATTACCGTTGCCTTTACGGCCCGCGTGGCCGACGACGGGTCGAACACGATCGTCTTCGTGCCGTCCGCACCTGACAGCGCCGACACGCCGACGGCCCGCGTCGCGCTGGCGAAGGGCGCCGTGCAGAAGGGGACGATAACGTGGGAATGTTTTGCGGGTGGCAAGGCGGCCTCGTCGCTGCCGGCGCCGGGCGCAGGTCCGTTGCCCGCCGACGCGCCGACGCTGCCGTCCAATCTCGCACCGCCCGAGTGCCGTGGATGATCGGACGAGAGGGCTGCGTGAGCCGGGCATGAGCCCGGTATAAAGCGAACCCGCATCAAATGCCGCGGCAAAACTTCCCGTGCCGCGGCGGGATTCCGGGTTATTTCCGTCGCACCGGCGCACAGCGCAAAGATTTTTTTGTATAGTGCGCCGGTTGCTGACGTCCCCGCCTACTCATGCCCAACCCTTTCGCGCGCTATCTTTCACTGTTCTTATTGGCTTGTGCGTTGATCCTGCCGTATGCAGTCGTCAACCACACGTATCCGATTCCGACTTTCTACGCCGAGTTTACGGCGCTGTCACTGTACCTGCTGCTCGGCGCAGGCGTGGCGTTGCTCGGGTCTACGGCACGGCCACGCGTTGCGTTCGCGTCGCCCGTGGTCGCGCTGGTGCCGCTGGGTTTCGGGCTCGTGCTGATCGCTCAGTCGATCGTGCTGCCCGTCGCGCAGCCTTCGATGAACTGGCTCGGTGCCGGCTTCCTGCTCGCTGCGTTCATGGCGGTGCATGCCGGTTTCGGTTTCAGTAGGGCGAATCTGACGGAAAACGTCTTCACGGTCGCGGCGTTTGCGCTGGTCGTGGGCGGCCTTTTTGCGGTGTTCTGCCAGACCATCCAGCTGTTCCACCTGGAAGTGAAGGTGACGCCGCTGGTGGTCGCCTACAGCGTGATGACCGACCGTCGTCCGTTCGGCAACATGGCGCAGGCCAACCACCTCGCGACCTACATCGCGTTCGCGACAGCAGGCGCGATGTATCTGGTGCAGACGCGGCGTATCAACGTGTTTATCTGGCTCGTCGTGTCGGCGATCTTTTCGGCAGGTCTGGCCGTGACAGTGTCGCGCGGGCCGTGGCTGCAGATGTGCGTGATCGTCGTCGCGGGTTTCTGGATGGCGTTTGCCGAGCAGCGCCGCGATCCGTCGCGCCGCCGCAGCAATCGCGAGTGGCTGATTCCCATCGTGCTTGCCGTGCTGTTCTTCGCGGTGAATGCAGCGATCCGCTGGGCCAACGTGCACTACAACCTGGGTCTCGCGCAGTCGGCTGCCGAGCGCATGAAGGACGCGAGCCAGATCGCGCCGCGTCTCGCGCTGTGGAAGTACGGCTGGACGATGTTTCGCACGCATCCGTTGCTGGGCGTGGGCTGGGGCGAATTTCCGCGTTATCAGTTCGATCTGGTGAGATCGCTGGGCGGCGTCGAGATCGCCAACAACTCGCACGATATCTTCATCGATCTGCTCGCGAAGACGGGTTTGATCGGGCTAGGTATCGTGCTGCTCGGGCTGGGTGCGTGGTTCGTGCGCGTCGTGCGCGCGCCGCACACGGCTGCGCGCGTGTTCGGACTTGCGCTGATCGGCGTGCTGGTGATGCATGCGCTCGTCGAGTATCCGCAGCAGTACATGTTCTTCCTGCTGCCGGCGATGTTCGTGATCGGTCTGCTCGATACGAAGCCGTTGCGTCTGATTCCGCGCGGCGTGTCGTTTGGTGCGTTTGCCGTGATCGTGTTCGGCGGGCTGGCTGCGCTGTATCCGATCTATCGCGACTATGCGCGTTCCGAAGTGCTGTATTACGGCTCGCGTCCGTTCGATCAGTATCGCGAAGATCCGTCGTTCCTGTTTGGCGCGTGGGGCGAGTACGGCATGGCGACGCTGTTGCCGATGAACTCGCAGGATCTCGAGCATAAGCTGGCGATGCATCGTCAGGCGTTGGCCTTGCTGCCTGGCGAAACCGTGCTGCGCCGTTATGCCGTGTTGCAGGCGTTGAAGGGCGACACAGACGGTGCATTCGATACCGTCGAGCGCCTGAAGATTTTTGCCGAGGAACTGCACGACTGGCCGTCGCAGCTTTCGTATCTGTACGATTTGTGCGATCAGCAGAAGACGCTGGGTGCGTTCAAGGCCGAGTTGATGAAGAAATACGGCACGCCGCCGAAGGGCATCAACAATAACGATGACGATGAGGGTGATGACGACGATTGAGGTATTGGCATCGTCGATCGACCAGGCGGCGCGTCGAACGCGCCGCATAACCTCACTCCGCCACCCAGTCGCCCGACTTCCCGCCGTGCTTTTCGAGCACGCGTACATCGGTGATCGTCATCCCGCGATCGACGGCCTTGCACATGTCGTAGACCGTCAGCAGTCCGACCTGCACGGCCGTCAGCGCTTCCATCTCCACGCCTGTTCTCCCCAACGTCTCGACCTGCACGCGGCAATGCACCGCAGACGCCGCCTCGTCGAGTTTGAACTCCACCGCGACGCGCGTCAGCGCGAGCGGATGACACAGTGGAATCAGATCGGCGGTGCGCTTCGCGCCCTGGATCGCGGCGATGCGCGCAATGCCGATCACGTCGCCTTTCTTCGCTTCGCCTTTGCGGATCAACTCGAACGTGGCCGGCAACATGCGGATCGTGCCGCACGCCACCGCGATGCGCTTCGTTTCCGCTTTGCCGCCGACATCGACCATATGCGCCTGGCCGGCTGCATCGAAATGTGTGAGTTCAGGCATGGTTGGCTCCTTCAGAGGGCGCCTATCTTAGCAGTGCGAGCGGCGCGCGACAGTAGGGCGCGGCCCGGCGAGCAATCACGATAACGGCAACGCGCGTGTCCGGCAAAAGCCAGGACAGGCCGCACTCCAGGACATATAGCAAGTCGCGACGCTGTTGCCAGCCGTTACAATCGAAAGCAAGGCTGATTCCTTCCGGCTCCTTACGCCGCTTTCGATTTTCGCTCATTGCCCGCAATGCGTCTGAAACGGTTTCTCGCTGCAGTCTTGTCCGTCACGCTCGCCGTCCCGCCCGCGATCATCGCGCAGCCGTCGAACCTGTCGGAACTGCCGCTCGTCACCGGGCCGCTCGATACGTACGGGGCTTCGACCGTGCCGCCTGAGATCGCGCAAGGCGTATTCGGCATGTATGGCGGCGCGCAGTCGCGTTTCTCGGGCAACCCCGGCGGCAATGCCAGCTTGCGCGCACCGATGTCCACGCAACAATTGCCCGATCTCGGCGACGGCTCGGGCGGCAGTCTCACGCCACAAGCCGAACGCAAGCTCGGCGAGCGCGTGATGCGCGAAGTCCGCTGCGATCCCGACTATCTCGACGACTGGCTGGTGCGCGACTATCTGAACTCGATCGCCGGCAAGCTCGAAGCGGCCGCCAGCGCGCAGTTCATCGGTGGATATCGTCCGGACTTCGATCTGTTCGCTATGCGCGACCCGCAGATCAACGCGTTCTCCTTGCCGGGCGGCTTTATCGGCGTGAACACGGGGCTGATCGTCTCGACGCAGACGGAGTCCGAGCTTGCCTCGGTCATCGGCCACGAGATGGGCCACGTACTGCAACGGCACATCGCGCGGATGATCACGGCGGGCGAACACAGCGGCTACGCGGCGCTCGCCGGCATGCTGCTCGGCGTGCTGGCCGGCGTGCTCGCGCATAGCGGCGATCTGGGCAGCGCGATCGCGATCGGCGGGCAGGCGTATGCCGTCGACAACCAGTTGCGCTTTTCGCGCGCGGCGGAACATGAAGCGGACCGCGTCGGCTTTCAGTTGCTGGCGGCGGCGGGCTACGACCCGTACGGCATGGTGTCGTTTTTCGAGCGTCTCGATCGCGCGTCGATGAGCGACGCGGGCGCGCCCGCCTATGCACGCACGCACCCGCTAACGGGCGAGCGGATCGCCGACATGGCCGATCGCGCACGCCGTTCGCCGTACCGGCAGCCGCGCCAGTCGTCGGAATATGCGTTCGTGCGCGCGCGGGCACGCGTACTTCAGGACCGCTCGCGCAGCGAATACGCGGACGAGATCTCCCGGATGCGCTCCGAAATCGAAGATCGCACTGCGCTGAACGTGGCGGGCGACTGGTACGGCATCGCGTTCGCGCAGATGCTGCTCGAACGCTACGACGACGCGGCGCAGTCATTGGCCAACGCACGCGCCGCGTTCGACGCCAGCGAGCGCGCCGAGGGCGATCCGACGCGCAGTTCACCGAGTCTCGACGTGCTCGCCGCCGACATCGCCCGGCGCTCGGGCAATAACGACGAAGCCGTCCGTCTGGCGGAAATCGCGCAAAAGCGCTGGCCGCAGTCGCACGCTGCCATCGAGATCCGCTTGCAGACGCTGCTGACGGCGCGCCGTTTCGGCGAAGCGCAGGAGCAGGCGCTGCGCGAGACGCGCGCCGATCCGCAGCAGCCCGTCTGGTGGCGCTATCTGGCGCAAGCGAGCGTCGGCACGGGCGACTCGCTGACGCAGCATCGCGCGCTGGCGGAAAAGTTTGCGCTGGAAGGCGCGTGGCCGTCGGCGATCCGGCAACTGAAAGAAGCGCGCGACATCAAATCGGTCGGCTATTACGACCTCGCGACCATCGACGCGCGCCTGCACGAGTTCGAGGCGCGCTATAAGGAAGAGCGCGAGGACGAGAAGAACAGTAGCTAGCGCTCTGGCTTAAGAGGAAGCGGCGACGCGCTCGGCGGGACTTGCGACGAATCCGAAGCGCTTCTGAACTTCGGCTTTGCTAACCGGTTCGAGCTTCAGAGTGACGCCGTCGCGCCAGCGGAACTGACCACTTTGGCCGTCGCTGGCGAGATCCGCATGTTCGGAGAACAGATCGAGATCATGATCGTGCAGCACCGCAACGCGCGCGGGCGTTGAGCGGTTGCTGAAGAGAATGCCGCCTTCGTCGTCGAGCCAGACGGCGGCAGGATCGAACGGTTCGCCGCCCTGATCGGTCAGCGTCAGCTTGCCCGACGCGTCATCCACACCCAGCCGCACCACAAACGGCGTGTAGCCCAGTTCGACGTACACGCGCTGCGGCCCGTTCTGAAAAAACCATTGGCCTTCGCCATCGGCTTCGTAGTTGCGGTTGATGAAGCCGAGCAGCGCGGTATGCCGGATCGGTTCTCCGGGCGCGCCTGCTGCCTGTGCTGCTTCGTCGCGCATGCGCCAGTTGCCGCGCCGGTCCAGCATCAGCCAGCCGGTGCAATGCGGTACGTTCGGCCATTTGGCGAGCGCCTGCTTGACGATGTCATCCATGTTGCGTGAACGGGTCGAGGTAGCCGAAGACCCGGCGCGAAAGCCAGTCGATCCGGCCGGGGAAGGGGCCCGTCATGAAGCCGACGTGTCCGCCATGCTCCGGTTGATCGAGTTCCACCATCGATGATACCTCGCTGCGCGACGGCAGCACCGCGCCCGGCAGGAACGGGTCGTTACGCGCGTTGAGCACGAGCGTCGGCACGGCGATCTCGGGCAGCAGCGGGCGCGTGGTGGCGCGTGTCCAGTAGTCGTCGGCGTTACGGAAGCCGTGCAGCGGCGCGGTGACGACATTGTCGAATTCATGCATCGTGCGGCTGGCGAGCACATCGTTCATATCGAACAGGCCGGGATACTGCGCGAGCTTTTGCTGCGCCTTTAGCTTGAGCGTCTTCAGGAAGCTGCGCGTGTAGATCATCCCAAAACCCTGGGACAGCGCGCGTCCGCCCGCGTGCACGTCGAGCGGCGCGGAAATGGCGGCCGCTGCCGAGATGATCGAAGCGTCCTCGCGGCGCTCGCCGAGCCAGCGCAGCAGCACGTTGCCGCCCAGCGACACACCCGCTGCCACGATCGGCCCGTCATGCCGCTCACGCAGACGCCGCAGCACCCAGTCGACTTCATTGCTGTCGGCGAGATGATAAAAGCGCGGCAGCAGGTTCATCGGACCACTGCAGCTACGGAAATGCGGTACGACGCCGTGCCAGCCGCGCATCTGTGCGGCTGCCATCAACGTGCGCGCGTAGTGAGAGTCCGAGCTGCCTTCGAGTCCGTGAAACAGCACGAAGAGCGGTGCGTTTGAATCGGCGCCGGAGGCCGTGAGCGGATCGCGCACGAGCCAGTCGAGATCGATGAAATCGCCGTCCGGCGTGTTCCAGCGCTCGCGCCGATAAGCCACGGCGGGACGGCGGCCGAACAGCGCAGGGACGATCGTTTGAATGTGGCTATTGGGCAGCCAGAGGGGAGCGCGGTAGATAACGTCGACGGGCGCTTCGACCGACGCGCCCACAGCAGCTTCAACTGCACCCCCGACCGCAGCCGCCGCCGCATCGAGGGCCGGTCTGGAAGAAGCTTTATTGTCGTGGGTCGTGCTCATGCCAACACCGGTATTCAGTCGAAGCCCCGAGCCATTCTTTGCGCCGTGGCTTCCGTCAAGCTGGTCTCGCGAGGCGCTTCAGTGGAGCGCACCCTGACCATGTCTCATTTTGGCAGCAAACTGCGAGGCCGTTTCGTTCGGCATCGCACTCGCGTGGATATGTGCGATCTTCCATTCGCCGCGTTCGTGGACCATCACGTAGGTCGTGAAGACCATCGACGGAATGGCAGCCGGGTCGGCAGGGCGGTGTGCTTCGGCAATGGCGTAGACAACGGTGCCGAGACTGTCGTAAACGCGGATGTCGAGCGGCTCGATCGAAACGGGCTGAGCTTCGAGCTGGATGCTCAAACCGGCGCGGATCGCGTCGAGACCATGTAGATGCGAGCCATCTGCGCAGATACAGCTGACGAATTCCTCGTCGATCCACAGGCCCATCAAACTGTCGATATTGACCTCCGCGACCGCCTGGTAATAAGCGTTCAACGTGTCCGCAGCGGCTTCGAAGATGTGGGCAAAACGTGGCATGGCTCGTCAGTCTCTTGCGCGCACGGGCGCGCGGTTGCGGGTCAGTGTTATGCAGCAGGCCATCCGCCAGCATGCCCGCGCCGCAAGACGCGAGCGTGACGCAGCAGATGGGCGCGGGACAGCGCCCCGCATGAAGCTCAACCGATGGCGCGAGCCGTCCGCAGCGGTCAGCGTTGCGCGAGCAACATACCGCGCAGATCGTCGAATACCTGTTCGGCGCTCAGTTGCCGCAGGCAGTTCAGATGGCCCAGCGGACATTCGCGCTGAAAGCACGGACTGCACTCGAGTTGCAGCCATTGTACCTTTGCGAGGTCCGACAAGGGCGGTGTGTGGCGCGGATCGGTCGATCCGTACACGGCGACCAGCGGCCGGCGCAGCGCGGCTGCGACGTGCATCAGGCCGGAATCGTTGGTGACCACGGCGCTGGCCCGCGAGATCAGCGCGCAGGCTTCGCCCAACGCCGTCTGGCCGCACAGGTTGCGCACGTTCGGCGCGCGGTCGGCGATGGCCTGGGCGATGGGCGCGTCTTTCGGCGAGCCGAGCGCGATGATCTTCGTGTACGGGAACGACTGGCCGACCATTTGCGCGAGCGCCGCGAAGTGCTCGGGCGGCCAGCGCTTGGCCGGGCCGTACTCGGCGCCGGGGCAGAACACCAGCAGCGGCACGCGCGTGTCCAGATTGAAGCGTGCCGATACGCGTGACGCCTCGTTCAGGTCGGCATCGAGCCGGGGCACGGGAAGATCGTCGGGCAGCTTGGCGCCGGGCGCGTAGGCGAGCGCGGCGTAATGGCCGACCATCGGCGGACGCTCGTCCTTGCGCGGATTCGCGTGCCGTACGTTCAACAGACCGTAGCGGCTCTCGCCCGTATAGCCGATGCGCAGCGGAATACCCGCCATCCACGGAATCAGCGCCGACTTCAGCGAATTGGGCAGCACGTACGCGGCGTCGTAACCGACGTCGCGCAGGTCGCTCGACAATTGCCAGCGGCGCAGCATCTGCAGCTTGCCGTGCGCGAGGTCAGTGGCGTAGACATCGCGGATTTCAGGCATGCGTTCGAGCACGGGCGCGACCCAACTGGGCGCGACGGCATCGATCGCGATGCGCGGATGCAATTTCACGAGGCGCGCAAACAGAGGCTGCGCCATCAATGCGTCACCGATCCAGTTCGGTGCGATAACCAACGCGCGACGCATCAGGGTGAGTTTCCGATGTCGAAAATAAGACGCCGCGCGCTCGAGGCGCGCGGTGCCGGGTTGTCAGGAACAGGGGCTGCAGCTCAGGCTATATCGGCACGCGCGGCGGGAAGTTCAGCTTCCCGTTCGCCCGTCTGGGCGACACGCGGCACCGCAGCCCGTACGGCAGACAAAGCGATGCGGTGGCTCAGTGACCCTTGACCACTTCGCCGTCGCGCAGCTTGTAGCGCGTGCTGCAGTACGGGCAGCGCGCTTCGCCGTGCGTCACGTCGATAAAGACGCGCGGATGGTTGCTCCAGCGCGGCATCGACGGGTTCGGGCAATACGCCGGCAGGTCTTTCGCCGACAGCTCGACCAGCGGCATTTCCTTGATTTCGCTCATAGGGACTTTCTCGTTGTGTACAGAAAGCGGGCGCGTCCGGCTGATTGCCAGCGACGCGCCCGTTCAGATTCAGACCTTGGTCAGCCAGTGCGCGTACTTCGCGCTCTTGCCGTTGACGATGTCGAAGAAGCCCGATTGCAGCTTCTCCGTGATCGGGCCGCGCGTGCCCGAGCCGATGGTGCGGTTGTCGAGTTCGCGGATGGGCGTGACTTCAGCGGCCGTGCCGGTGAAGAACGCTTCGTCGCACGTATAGACTTCGTCGCGCGTGATGCGCTTTTCGATCACTTCGATGCCCGCGTCCTTCGCCAGCGTGATCACCGTATCGCGCGTGATGCCGTCAAGGCACGACGACAGGTCAGGCGTGTACAGCTTGCCGTTGTTCACGAGGAAGAAGTTTTCGCCCGAGCCTTCCGACACGTAGCCGTCGACGTCGAGCAGCAGCGCTTCGTCGTAACCGTCGGCGGTGGCTTCCTGGTTCGCGAGGATCGAGTTCACGTACCAGCCCGACGCCTTGGCGCGGACCATCGACACGTTCACGTGATGGCGCGTGAACGACGACGTCTTCACGCGGATACCCTTCTTGATGCCGTCTTCGCCGAGATACGCGCCCCACGGCCATGCAGCGATAGCCACATGGATGGTGTTGCCCTTGGCCGACACGCCCAGCTTTTCCGAACCGACCCAGATGATCGGGCGCAGGTAGCACGACTCCAGCTTGTTCTCGCGCACGACTTCGCGCTGCGCGGCGGCGAGCGTTTCGTGGTCGAACGGAACATCCATCTGGAAGATCTTGGCCGAGTTCAAGAGGCGCTTGGTGTGTTCCTGAAGACGGAAAATCGACGTGCCGCCGTCAGCCGTCTTGTAGGCGCGCACGCCTTCGAAGACGCCCATGCCGTAGTGCAGCGTATGGGTGAGGACGTGGATCCTGGCGTCACGCCAATCGATGAGCTTGCCATCCATCCAGATCTTGCCGTCGCGGTCGGCCATTGACATACGATTTCTCCAGGCAGTGCGGGTTCGCGGGTTTCGATTCTGACGTCTCGCCGTGACATCGCGTTGCGACGTTCGGACTTGGCGCCGTGTTCGGGTATTCGGAGCGTGGCGCGACCACGACAGATGCGCGCGGGCCACGCGGCGAAAAGCGTTATTTTAGCGTCATTTGCACAATCGACGGGCATTCGCGGGCACCCCGGACGCTATAATCCGGCGGTCGCTGAAAACTAACCGGATGCGCCAGCGGCTGCTTCACGATCTGGCGCTGACCTCCTGCCATCGTGGCGTCCGTCGCGCCGCGCTGCATTCGCCTCATGCTCGCTCGCTTGTCCGATCTCGACCGCCGCGCCTTTCGTGATGGCGCGCGCGCGTACTCGCCAACCCTGATGGCGATCTTCTCCTGGGGCCTCGTGACGGGCATCGCGATGAGCAAATCGGTGATGACCGTGCCGCAATCGCTCGCGATGTCGCTGCTGGTCTACGCCGGTTCGTCGCAACTGGCCGTGCTGCCGCTGATGCTCGCCAAGCTGCCCGTCTGGACCATTCTGCTCACGGCCGCGATGGTCAACACGCGCTTCGTGATCTTCAGCGTCGGGCTCGCACCGCACTTTTCCTATCTGCCGTTGCACCGGCGCCTGCTGGTCGGCTATTTCAACGGCGACGTCATCTATCTGCTGTTCCAGAAGAAAGGCTTCCAGCCCGGCTACGTGCCCGGCAAGGAAGCGTATTTCTGGGGCATGGCTGTCTCCAGCTGGCTGTCGTGGCAGGTCTCGTCGATCATCGGCATCCTGCTCGCCAGCCTGTTTCCCGATAACTGGGGCTTGTCGCTTGCCGGCACGCTCGCGCTGATCCCGGTAATGGTGTCGGCGATTTCGTCGCGCTCCACCTTGGCGGCTGTCAGCGTCGCGGGCGTCGTTTCTCTTATTGCGTTCGATCTGCCGTACCGGCTGGCGCTGCCGCTCGCCGTCATCACGGCCATTGTCGCCGGCACCGCCGCCGACGCGATGGTCGAGCGGGCCGACCTGCGACGCATCCGCAACCGCACGGAGAACCCGCGATGACTACGCTGCAGATCTGGCTTGCGATCATCGGCATGACGTTTGTCACAGCGCTGACACGCGCACTGTTTCTGATCGGGGGTGAGCGCTCGGTGCTGCCGGAGCGCGCGCAACGGATGCTGCGCTATGCGCCCGCTGCGGCGCTCGCGGCTGTCGTCGTGCCGGACGTGCTGATGACGGACAGCGGTGTGTCGGTCGCGCTGTCGAATCACGAGCTGTACGGCACGCTTGCGGGCGTCGCGTGGTTTCTGTGGCGGCGCACGATGCTCGGCACGATCGTCGTCGGGATGCTGGTGTTCACCGCGCTGAGGCTGATTTTCTGAGGGTCTTGTCAGGGTGCAGGCGAACGCGCGTGCGTATGTTGCGCTGCAATATCGCGCAACGCCCGCTGTGACCGGCAAATACTGGGATTCGCTCGGACAGGCTTAGATCGGGGTGACGATCGGTTAAAATAGTCGTCTCCCGGAATTTGCGCGAAGCCGCCGGCACCGTTCGTGAGAGGCCGTTCGCGCAGCGTCCGCACCGCCTTCCAATCAACCGCATATCAATCATGAAACAGGTATTGCGTCTCTCCGATCTGATCGCCGAAGGCAAGCTATCCGGCAAACGCGTGTTCAT
This sequence comes from Paraburkholderia sp. C35, assembly GCF_003121405.1. Taxonomy (GTDB): domain Bacteria; phylum Pseudomonadota; class Gammaproteobacteria; order Burkholderiales; family Burkholderiaceae; genus Paraburkholderia. Next base: position 43,836 of record NZ_QBUY01000020.1, read on the forward strand.
CCGCGCCGACCTGAACGTGCCGCAGGACGACGCCGGCAACATCACCGAAGACACCCGCATCCGTGCCTCCGTGCCCGCCATCAAGTCCGCGCTGGACGCGGGCGCGGCCGTCATGGTCACGTCGCACCTGGGTCGCCCGACGGAAGGCGACTTCAAGCCCGAAGACTCGCTCGCGCCCGTCGCGAAGCGTCTGGCCGAACTGCTCGGCCGCGATGTGCCGCTGGTGCAGAACTGGGTTGAAAACGGCGTGAACGTCGCGCCGGGCCAGGTCGTGCTGCTCGAAAACTGCCGCGTGAACAAGGGCGAAAAGAAGGATTCCGACGAGCTCGCGCAGAAAATGGCGAAGCTCTGCGACGTCTACGTGAACGACGCGTTCGGCACCGCGCACCGCGCGGAAGCCACCACGCACGGCATCGCGAAGTACGCGCCGGTCGCGTGCGCGGGCCCGCTGCTCGCGGCTGAACTGGAAGCGCTCGGCAAGGCGCTCGGCGCACCGAAGCGCCCGCTGGTGGCGATCGTCGCGGGTTCGAAGGTGTCGACCAAGCTGACCATTCTCAAGTCGCTGGCCGACAAGGTCGATCAGCTGATCGTCGGTGGCGGCATTGCGAATACGTTCATGCTGGCTGCGGGCCTGAAGATCGGCAAGTCGCTGGCCGAAGCGGATCTCGTCGAAGAAGCGAAGGCGATCATCGAATCGGCGAAGGCGCGCGGTGCATCGGTGCCGATTCCGTCGGATGTCGTGACGGCCAAGGCGTTCTCGCCGACGGCAGAAGCCACCGTCAAGAAAGTCGCGGACGTCGAAGACGACGACATGATCCTCGATATCGGCCCGGATACGGCCAAGGCCCTGGCCGGCCAGCTGGAAAAGGCCGGCACGGTGGTCTGGAACGGCCCGGTCGGCGTGTTCGAATTCGACCAGTTCGGAAACGGCACGAAGACGCTCGCTGAAGCGATCGCCAAGTCGTCGGCGTACTCGATTGCAGGCGGCGGCGACACGCTTGCGGCCATCGCCAAGTACGGCATCCACGACAAGGTGAGCTATATCTCGACGGGCGGCGGGGCATTCCTCGAGTTCCTCGAAGGGAAGAAGCTCCCGGCAGTCGCAGTGCTGGAATCGCGGGCCTGATAATGGCGACGCGCTCCCCGAACAAGCCTCAGAAGACGCGCAACGCGTCGCGCACGGCAGCGACAGGGGAGCGCGCAGCGCGCTCCGCGCAAGCGCTGCAACCCGAGGCCGCAGCACAGGCGGCCTCGCAAATTTCCGCTAACGCGCCAGTGGCACAGACCGCAGCCGTTACCGACGACATGAATACCGAACTGGCTGTACTCGATGTCGCGCAACAAGACGCGGCTGATACGGCAGAAGGTTCAACCGCGACGGTGTCTCTCGCCTCAAACACCGAAGCCGATGCATCTGGACTCACGGCGCAAGAAGCGCCGCGGGCGGCAGATATCGCAGCAGTCCCCCACGATTCGACGCCGGGCCTTCAGGGTTCGAAGGGAACGAACGGCGCACCACCCCATGTAGCATCTGTCGTTGCGCAGCCTCCGCATCCGACTCCCAACGTTCATCCCAGCGATCTCATCCAGACGAGGAGACTCATGCATCGCGCCACCAAGATTGTCGCAACCATCGGACCCGCCTCCAGCACGCAGGAAATCCTGCTGCAGATGATTCAGGCAGGCGCCGACGTGGTGCGTCTCAACTTCTCGCACGGCACCGCCGACGATCATCGTCAGCGCGCGGAGTTCGTGCGTGAAGCGGCCCGGCAGGCAGGCCGCGAGGTTGGCATCATGGCCGACCTGCAAGGCCCGAAGATTCGTGTCGGTAAATTTGAAAACGGCAAGACCACGCTCGTTCCCGGCAACACCTTTATCCTCGACGCCGAATGCGAACTCGGCAACGACGACCGCGTCGGTCTCGACTACAAGGATCTGCCGCGCGACCTGAAACCGGGCGACACGCTGCTGCTCAACGACGGCCTGATCGTGCTGAACGTCGCGCGCGTGATCGGCAGCGAGATTCACACCGTTGTGAAGATCGGTGGCGACCTGTCGAACAACAAGGGCATCAACCGCCAGGGCGGCGGTCTGACGGCGCCGGCGCTGACCGCGAAGGACATGGAAGATATCCGCACGGCGATGTCGCTGGGCGCGGATTACGTGGCCGTGTCGTTCCCGAAGAACGCGACGGACATGGAAATGGCGCGCCAGCTCGCGAATATCGCGGGCGCGCCGTTCGGCATCAAGCCGAAGATGATCGCGAAGATCGAGCGCGCTGAAGCGATTCCGGCGCTGCAAGGCATTCTCGACGCATCGGACGGCATCATGGTCGCGCGCGGCGACCTCGCCGTCGAAGTCGGCAATGCGGCGGTGCCCGCGCTGCAAAAGCGCATGATCAAGATGGCGCGCGATGCGAACAAGTTCGTCATCACGGCCACGCAGATGATGGAATCGATGATCCACGCGCCCGTGCCGACGCGCGCGGAAGTGTCGGACGTCGCGAACGCGGTGCTGGACGGCACGGATGCCGTGATGTTGTCGGCGGAATCGGCAGCGGGCAAGTACCCGGTGCAGACCATCGAAACGATGGCTGCCATCTGTATCGAAGCCGAAAAGTCCGAGCACGTCGAACTGGACCGCGATTTCCTCGACCGCACGTTCACGCGCATCGACCAGTCGATCGCGATGGGCGCGCTGTTCACCGCTTACCATCTGGGCGCCAAGGCGATCGTCGCGCTGACGGAATCGGGCTCGACGGCGCTGTGGATGTCGCGTCACTGGACGCACGTGCCCATCTTCGCGCTCACGCCGCGTACAGGCAGCGAGCGCGCGATGGCGATCTACCGCAACGTCACGTCGCTGCATCTCGACACCAGCAGTGACCGCGATGTCGCGCTGGCGCAGGCGCTCGAAGTGGTGGTCGGCAAGGGTTACGCGGCGCGCGGCGACATGGTCGTGCTGACGGTCGGCGAGCCGATGGGCCAGGCAGGCGGCACGAACACGCTGAAGATCGTGCGTGTTGGAGAGCCGGTCTGAGTCTGGGCGCAGCAACAAGATGAGCCAGCCATGACCCGCTGAAGCAGCGTGTCATAGCAAGCCGGAAACGGCGAACCGCAACGGCACGCGTGAAGCAGAGTGCCGTGTCCCGCCAAGAGAGGCGGCGCACCGAGTTTGGGAGAGTGCGCTCGGGACACGGTCTGCTTCACGGTAAAATTGCACAAAAGTGCACAAATAGATGCCGTCGGCACAGATTTCGTTTCAATCTATGGAGTAATCAATGCCTCTCGTATCAATGCGTCAACTGCTGGACCATGCCGCTGAACACGGTTATGGCCTTCCGGCATTCAACGTAAACAATCTGGAGCAGGTGCAGGCCATCATGGCAGCGGCCGATCAGGTCAATGCCCCGGTGATCATGCAGGCGTCGGCAGGCGCGCGTAAGTACGCGGGCGAGCCGTTCCTGCGCCATCTGATCGAAGCGGCAGTCGAGTCGTATCCGCACATCCCCGTGGTGATGCACCAGGATCACGGCCAGTCGCCGGCAGTCTGTATGGCCGCGATCCGCAGCGGTTTCACGAGCGTGATGATGGACGGTTCGCTCGAAGCCGACGGCAAGACGGTGGCGTCGTACGAATACAACGTCGATGTGTCGCGCAAGGTCGTGGAAGCAGCGCACTCGATCGGCGTGACGGTTGAAGCGGAACTGGGCGTGCTCGGTTCGCTCGAAACGCTGATGGGCGACAAGGAAGACGGCCACGGCGCGGAAGGTACGATGACGCGCGAGCAACTGCTGACCGACGTCGAGCAGGCAGCAGACTTCGTCAAGCTGACGCAATGCGACGCACTGGCGATCGCCATCGGCACGTCGCACGGCGCGTACAAGTTTTCGAAGAAGCCGACGGGCGATATCCTGTCGATTCAACGCATTCGCGAGATCCACGAACGCATTCCGAACACGCACCTGGTGATGCACGGTTCGTCGTCGGTGCCGCAGGAACTGCTGGCCGAGATCCGCGAGTTCGGCGGCGACATGAAGGAAACGTACGGCGTGCCCGTCGAGGAAATCCAGACGGGCATCAAGTTCGGCGTGCGCAAGATCAACATCGACACCGATCTGCGTCTGGCCATCACGGGCGCGATCCGCCGCTACATGGCGCAAAATCCGTCGAAGTTCGATCCGCGCGACTACCTGAAGCCGGCTCGCGAAGCCGCGAAGAAGGTCTGCGTGGACCGTTACCTGGCGTTCGGCTGCGAAGGCCAGGCGTCGAAGATCAAGCCGGTCTCGCTGGACAAGATCGCTGAGAAGTACAAGTCGGGCGAGCTCGCACAAGTCGTTCGCTAAGCGGCGCCGGGTGCCATCCGGCGCCCGTTTGCACGCTGTTCGCGTAGTACGCACCTGGCTATCCGGCCAGGTTGTCGTCAGATCGCCGTTCCCGCAATATCGGGGGAACGGCGTTTCCCTTTTCTTCCGGGCAGTTTTTTTGCCCCATTTTTGTGAATCACGACGATGTCTACCCTCTACGAATCCACGCTCCGCTCGCTGCCGCTGCTCGGCCGCGGCAAGGTCCGCGACAACTACGCGGTGGGCAACGACCAGCTGCTGATCGTCACGACGGACCGCTTGTCCGCGTTCGACGTCATCATGGGCGAGCCGATTCCGAGTAAAGGGCGCGTGCTGAACCAGATGGCGAATTTCTGGTTCGACAAGCTCAAGCACGTCGTGCCGAACCATCTGACGGGCGTCGCGCCGGAAACGGTTGTCGCGCCTGACGAAGTCGAGCAGGTGAAGGGCCGCGCGGTCGTGGTCAAGCGCCTCGAACCGATTCTCGTCGAAGCCGTGGTGCGCGGCTATCTGGCCGGTAGCGGCTGGAAGGACTATCAGGCAACGGGCGCCGTGTGCGGTGTGCAACTGCCCGAAGGCCTGCAGAACGCGCAGAAGCTGCCCGAGCCGATCTTCACGCCGGCAGCCAAGGCCGAGATGGGTCATCACGACGAAAACATCACGTTTGATGAGATGGAACGCCGCATCGGCACCGAACTGTCGGCGACGATCCGCGACATCTCCATCCGTCTGTACAAGGAAGCGGCCGATTACGCAGCCACGCGCGGCATCATCATCGCTGACACGAAGTTCGAGTTCGGTCTGGACGACAAGGGCCAGCTGTATCTGATGGACGAAGCGCTGACGGCCGATTCGTCGCGTTTCTGGCCGGCGGATCAGTATCAGGTCGGCACCAACCCGCCGTCGTTTGACAAGCAGTTCGTGCGCGACTGGCTCGAAACCCAGCCGTGGAAGAAAGAACCGCCCGCGCCGAAGCTGCCGGACGAAGTCGTCACGAAGACGGCTGAAAAGTATCAGGAAGCGCTGGAGCGCCTGACGGGTCAGAAGCTGGCTTAAGCGCGGCGCATACGGAACAAGCAAGATGAGTGAAGTTCAAGCACATACGCATAACGCGCCCGTCGTCGGCGTGCTGATGGGTTCCAGCTCCGACTGGGACGTGATGAAGAACGCGGTCGCGATCCTGCAGGAATTCGGCGTGCCGTACGAAGCGAAGGTCGTGTCCGCTCACCGCATGCCGGACGAAATGTTCGCCTATGCTGAGAGTGCGCGCGAGCGCGGCATCCGCGCGATCATCGCGGGCGCGGGCGGTGCGGCGCATCTGCCGGGCATGCTCGCCGCGAAGACGACGGTGCCCGTGCTGGGCGTGCCTGTCGCCAGCAAGTATCTGAAGGGTGTCGATTCGCTGCATTCGATCGTGCAGATGCCCAAGGGCGTGCCCGTCGCGACATTTGCGATTGGCGAAGCGGGCGCGGCGAACGCAGCGCTGTTTGCAGTCTCGCTGTTGAGCGGCACGTCGCCGGAATATGCGGAGAAGCTCGCCGCGTTCCGCGTGCGCCAGAATCAGGCGGCACACGCCATGACGCTGCCGCCGCTGTAAAGCGCAGAAGTCCAACTCCGCAGTTCAATGTATTACCCGGCCGATCCCCACATCGGCCGCGACCGACCACCAAGATGAATCCAGACAACACTCCGGTATCACCGATTTTGCCCGGCGCATGGCTCGGCATGGTTGGTGGCGGCCAGCTCGGCCGCATGTTCTGCTTCGCCGCGCAGGCGATGGGCTATCGCGTCGCCGTGCTTGATCCGGACGAAACCAGTCCGGCGGGCGCCGTCGCGGACCGCCATCTGCGCGCTGCCTACGACGACGAAGCGGCCCTCACCGAACTCGCGCGGTTGTGCGCGGCGGTGTCGACCGAGTTCGAGAACGTGCCGGCTGCGAGCCTCGATTTTCTGGCGCGCACGACCTTCGTCAGCCCGGCTGGACGTTGCGTCGCTGTGGCGCAGGACCGCATTGCAGAGAAGCGGTTTATCGCGTCGTCGGGTGTACCGGTCGCGCCGCATGTCGTGATCGAATCGTCGGATGCGCTCGCCACCATCAGCGATAGCGCGCTCGAAGCCGTGCTGCCCGGCATCCTGAAGACGGCGCGCATGGGCTACGACGGTAAGGGCCAGGTGCGAGTGGGTAACGCGACCGAAGTGCGCGCGGCGCATGCGTCGCTGGGCGGCGTTGCATGTGTGCTGGAGAAGCGCCTGCCGCTCAAGTTCGAAGTATCGGCGCTGATCGCGCGCGGCGCGACGGGCTGCTCGGCCGTGTATCCGCTGGCGCAGAACACGCACCGCAACGGCGTGCTGTCGCATACCATCGTGCCCGCGCCCGACGCGAGCGCGACGCTCGTCGAGCAGGCGCAGCAGGCCGCGCTGCAGATCGCGGACAAGCTGGGGTATGTCGGCGTGCTGTGCGTCGAGTTCTTCATTCTCGAAGACGGCTCGCTGGTCGCGAACGAAATGGCGCCGCGCCCGCACAACTCCGGCCACTACACCGTGGATGCGTGCGCGACGAGCCAGTTCGAACAGCAGGTGCGCGCAATGACGGGCATGCCGCTCGGCGACACGCGCCAGCATTCGCCCGCCGTGATGCTGAACATCCTCGGCGACGTGTGGTTCCCGGTGAACGCGAAGGGCGACAAGCCAACGGCCGCTATCACGCCGCCGTGGCACGAAGTCGCGGCGATGCCCGAAGCGCGTCTGCATCTGTATGGCAAGGAAGATGCGCGTGCCGGCCGCAAGATGGGGCACGTCAACTTCACGGCCGCGACGCTCGAGCAGGCCCGCATGGCCGCACGCGACTGCGCCCGTCTGCTGCATATTCCGACGAGCTGAGCGCGACCCGTATGCCGGATCAAACGAAACCTGCCGACATGGTGTCGGGCGTCGGTGCTGACGAGATCGCGCGCGCTGCGGCGTTGCTCGACGCAGGGCAACTCGTCGCGTTTCCTACTGAGACGGTCTATGGGCTGGGCGGCGACGCCGAAAGCCCTGACGCCGTCGCGCGCATTTATGCGGCGAAGGGCAGGCCGGCGAATCATCCCGTGATCGTGCATCTGGCGCCCGGCGGCGATCCGAAGTATTGGGTCGAGCAATTGCCGTCGGACGCACAGCGGCTGATCGATGCGTTCTGGCCGGGTCCGCTCACGTTGATTCTCAAACGCGCCGCACATATCCCTGCAGCCGTGAGCGGTGGTCAGGATTCCGTGGGACTGCGGTGTCCGTCGCATCCCGTCGCGCAGGCATTGCTGACCGCGTTCAGCGCGTTGCGCAATGGACATGGCGGTGTTGCGGCGCCTTCGGCGAACCGCTTCGGTCACGTCAGCCCCACCACCGCACAACACGTGCGCGACGAATTCGGCGACGCGATTCATGTGCTCGACGGCGGATCGTCGGATGTGGGTATCGAATCGACCATCGTCGATCTGTCGCGTGGGTTTCCGGCGCTGCTGAGGCCCGGCCACGTGACGCCGCAGGACATCGCCGATGTGCTCGGCGAAATGCCGCGTCTGCCCGATGGTTCGGATGCGAGCGCACCGCGCGCTTCCGGCACGCTGAAGGCGCACTACGCGCCGCGCACGCCGCTCGCGTTGCAGCCGTTCGATGTGCTCGAACCGCTGCTGGCCGCGCGAGCGCCTGGCGAACGAGTTGCGCTGGTGGCGCGTGTCTCGCGTGCAGGGCGTTGGGCGGAGGCGGAAGGCGTCCATTTCGTCGCCGCGCCCGAAGATCCGCATGCGTATGCGCGCGATCTGTACGGTTTGCTGCGCGCGCTGGATCGCGCGAACGTCTCGCGGATCCTGATCGAAAAGTTGCCGGATACGATCGAATGGATCGCCGTCAATGACCGGTTAGGCCGCGCGGCGGCGGCGTTCGAAGCACAGGACGCCTGACGCGCACCTCACACCGCGCGCAGTCGCAACGCAGACGCATCAAAACAAAAAGCCCGGCTCGTCAGAGCCGGGCTTTTTCGCATCGGGCGACGCGAGGGAAAGGCGAATTACTTGCCCAGACCCGTCGCCGCAATCTTGCCTTCGACGAACGTTGCGAACGCAGCGTGTGCGTGCGTCGTCGGGTGGATCGTGTCGGCGAACACATACGACTGGTCTGCGCCCGCAACCGTCAGCGTGTTCGGCGAGCAGAACAGCGACGACGCGAATTGCTGGCCGTACTGCGCAGCGGTCAAACCGTTCGTCAGCACGGCGGGATTCGCCGTCGCGTAAGCCGTTGCATTCGCGGCCATCTGCGTGATGTTGCAGGCCGTGCCCGTCGTGTTGCTGAAGCCTTGCGCCGACGGATTAGCGAGCAGCGGCGTGAGCCAGTCGGACGTCGAGACGTAGATCACCTTGCTCGTCAGTCCGCCTGCTGCCAGCGCCTGTTGCAGCACGCCGTTATAGGTCGCGACGATGCCCGAAATGATCGTAGGCACCTGCGCCGAACCCGTCTGCGCGACAAGCTGCGCAGCCAGCGGTGTCTTGCCGATATCGGGCACGTCCATCACGACCACGTGCGTCGCACCCTTTGCGAGGATCGTGCCGATCTGTTGCGCGAGCGTCTGCGCCATCGGGCCGACCGTCGTGAGTGCGACCGACTGCACGTACTGGGAAGCGTGTGCCGGATCGGCCGCGACGTCGGCAGAGATCGTCGCCAGCATCGTCGACAGGTTCTGGATGATGTCGTTGGCGCCGCCGTTGATCAGGACCAGCTGATTCGAATTGAAGCTGCCGTGATCGGTCAGGTATTGCTGGATCTGCTGCGTAACGGGCCACGTGGTTGCCGCCTGGCTATTCGGCGCATAGCCGTTGCCGTCGACGCGCGACACATCCGAGCCGCCCTGCGCATAGCCAAAGCCACCGTTCGCCGCGAGCGGCTTGCCGAAGCCGCCCACGAACGCCGGCGTCAGCGTGCCGCCGTAGTATTCGGCGATCTTCTGCGTCCACACCTCACCGGGGTTCGTCGTGAAGCGGCCACCGCCGAAGCTCGATGTGATCACAGGCGAATACGTGCCGGCATCCGACAGGCTGTCCCCGAACGACACCACCTGCAGGTTGACGCCGCCCGCCGGCGTGTTGCTGGCGCTGTTATTGTTGCTGCTGCCGCCGCCCCCGCACGCGACGAGTGCGGCGAAGGCCGCGCACGCGACTGCAATGCGCGCAAAACGCACGACGCCAGTATTGTTCGATGCTTGCTTCATAAGGTCCTTATCTCCTCGTATGTACTCGGCCTTGTGCGATGTGTCGCGTGAGCCATGTGTTGCAGACCGCGCCCCCGCACCAACGTGGCGACAGCTTGCAAAGCCTTCCCTGCCTGCGGCCGCTTCTATGCAGCCGCGTTGTTGTTCTGTTGCGCGCTTTCGACGGTGTCGTGTGCAGCCTGAGCGTCGCGCAAGCTCGCGTGATACTGCGCGGCCCATGCGGGCGGCGCGAACAGAGCGCTCAGCCGGTTGCGCAAGCCACGCACCCGACCGAAGTCCTGTGCCATCGACGCCCATTCGTGAAACGTCGCCTTCAGCGGGTTATACGTATGAAGCGGCTCGACGATGCCATACACGGGCGGCTCGTTCGCGTCTTCATCGACATAGCTGCCGAACAGCCGGTCCCAGATCACCAGCACGCCGGCATAGTTGCGGTCGATATAACGGTCGTTGCGCGCGTGATGTACACGGTGAATCGACGGCGTGTTCAGCACGTATTCGAGCCAGCCGAGCTTGCCGATGGACTGCGTATGCACGAAGAACTGAAAGCCCAGATTGATCAGCACCACGCCGACAATCTGCTTCGGCGGAAAGCCCAGAAACGCGAGCGGAATCCAGAACACCCACATGCCCGCGACGGGGTACATCAGGCTCTGCCGGAATGCCGTCGAGAAGTTCATCCGTTCCGACGAGTGATGCACGACATGCGCAGCCCACAACCAGCGCACGCGATGGCTGCAACGGTGAAAAACGTAGTAGAGCAGATCCTGCGCGACGAACAGCACGGCGAACGAAAGCCATCCAGCATGCCAATCGAGCAGCCGGTAGTGCTCGTAGCAATACGCATAGACGGGAATGACGAACAGCCACGCGAGCTTGTCGGCGCCCTGATGCATCAGCGCGAGTGCCGTATTGCACAACGTGTCGCGCCAGCTGTACATGCGCGCTTCGGGTTGCGTGCGCCGCGCGTGCCACGCTTCCCAGCCGATGCACGCGAGAAAGACCGGCGCCATGGCGAGCAGGAGCAATTCGGCATCGAATTGCATTGACGTCTCCCTCCGAGGGTCCCTGCGGCTTCCTCGAGGGAAGCCGGCATTGTCGTTATTGTTTGAATGCGGCGCTGTCGTGCATGCGGTGCGCGTCTCGCGCACCGTCACGCATGTTTGTCTGCACCTTTTTCATACTGCCCGATAGCGTACAACGCCTCGCGGCGCGCCGCGCACCGCTTCGATAGAAGGAATCCTCAGTGCGCGCCGCGGCGCTGAGGGTTTTTCCTGATTTTGCGGCGCGGTTCATCGGATGCTTCTGCGGCGGCAGGAACGGCCGTGCTGGCAAGCATCGCCGACGGTCCCTGGTAGACCCATTCGAGCAGTTCGTCATGCGCGGCGCGCGCGGCTTCCGCATGCGGATCGTTGATCAGGCTGACGACCACATAGCTCTGTCCATCGGCCGATGCGACATAGCCCGCGATCGCGCGCACGTCGCGCAGCGTGCCCGTCTTGATGTGTGCGTTGCCGTTGACGGGCTTCGACGTCAGCCGGTTGCGCATCGTGCCGTCCACGCCGACCACGGGCAGCGAATCGACGAACACCTGCGCGACCGGGCTGGCGTTCGCGGCCTGCAAGAGATCGGCAAGCGAGAGCGCAGTGATGTGCTCGTCGCGAGAAAGGCCCGAGCCGTTGTCGAGGCTGAGATATTCCATGGGCATCGCGCTGCGATGCAGGAACGATTCGATCACGTCAGCCGACTTCGCGGGTGTCGCGGGCGGCTTCGTCATGGCTGCGCCGATCGTCAGGAACAGATTGCGCGCCATGGTGTTGTTGCTGAACTTGTTGATGTCGTGAACGATGTCCGCGAGCATCGGGCCTTGATGGGTCGCGACGAGTTTCGCGTCGACGGGCACGGCGCCTTCGCGCGTCGTGCCGTTGAACGTGCCGCCTGTCTGCTGCCACAGCGCGAGGAAGCCGCCCGCGAAGAATTGCGTGTGATCGAGCACGGCCACGTTGACGGTGCGCTCGCCGCAGCGAAGCGGATAGTCGCCGATAAACGATGCATTGACCACGCCGTTCGCCGCTGGTGTGACAGCGGGCGTCACGAGTTCGCCGCGGCACGGTCCGCGCGTCGCGCGCAGTTCGTTGTCGATCTGCAGTTGCGCGAGTGCGGGCAGCACGTCGATCTGCACCTTGCCGTCCTCGGATGGCGACATCGTGAACGACAGCGACTTGAACGCATACAGCAGCGGGTCGGGGCCGACGTTATAGGGCGAATTGACGTCGCTGTCGAACGCGGGCAGATCGCGCGTGGACGGATCGAAGAAGCGCTTGTCGAGCACCAGTGCGCCATCGATGCCTGTGATGCCCGCCTTGTGAATCTTCTGGACGAGATCGATCAGCTCTTCGGGTACGAGCTTCGGATCGCCCGTGCCCTGGATGTACAGATTGCCGTGCAGCACGCCGTTGCCGTCGATATTGTCCTGCGCCCACGCCGTGGTCTTCCACCGGTAGTCGGGGCCGAGCAGCGACAGACCGGAGTAGGTCGTGACGAGCTTCATCGTCGAGGCGGGCATCATCGGCTTGCCGGCGTTCAGTGCGAGCACGGGCGTACGGTCGCCGACCTTTTCGACCACCACGCTGATCGACGACAGCGGCACATGTGCGCGCTGCAAGCCGGCCATCACGGCAGGCGGCAACACCGTGCTTACGTTGACGGCGGGCTGCTGGGTTTTTTTGCGCGCTTCGGCAGGCATGGCGACGGCAAGTGCGGCGCAGGCGAACAGCACGGCAGCGGCACGCGCTTTAGCGCTCAGCCCAGCCGCCGGTTCTGCTCGGGCCGAGGTCAGCGGTTTGAAACGGCGCCCGAGCGAGCAGGCATACGACGAGGCGAGTGAAACGAAAGCGAGCGGCATGTACGGGCAGAGTCGGCGGTGAAATCGCGGCGAGGAAAGGCAAATGCAAGCACGATGGGACGCGGGCAAAACCCGTCGCGTCGTGCAAAAGCGCTCATTGTAGAGAGTTGCCGTGACGTCGCGAAAAAAATGATCGCGGGTGTTTCTTGCGCGTCACGTTCGCGCGTCGCAACGTGGGAAGCGGATATGCGGTGGGCATTTCTGGCGTTCGTGCCGGCGTCGGCGTGGTAGAGGTCCGGGCTTCGCTGAACAGCCGGAACCCGAGCCTGATCCACCCCTTGCGCAGCAATAAACCCCCGGGCGCTAGAATGCTGCATCGAAAACCCATACCCGGAACGCAAGTACGGGCACGAGCGGAACGGACCATAGCGATGCGCATACTCCTCGTTGAAGACGACAGAATGATCGCCGAAGGCGTGCGCAAGGCGCTGCGCGGCGAAGGCCTGGCAGTCGACTGGGTGCAGGACGGCGAATCCGCATTGAACGCCGTTGCCGGCCAACCCTACGACGTCGTGCTGCTCGATCTCGGCCTGCCGAAGCGCGACGGCCTCGATGTGTTGCGCACCCTGCGCGCTCGCGGCCATCAGTTGCCCGTGCTGATCGTCACCGCGCGCGACGCCGTCGCCGATCGCGTCAAAGGACTCGACGCCGGCGCCGACGACTATCTCGTCAAACCTTTCGATCTCGACGAACTCGGCGCGCGCATGCGCGCGCTGATCCGCCGCCAGTCGGGCCGCAGCGAATCGACGATCCGTCACGGCAACCTCACGCTCGACCCCGCCTCGCATCAGGTAACGCTCGACGGCGCGCCCGTCGCGCTGTCGGCGCGTGAATTCGCGCTGCTCGCCGCGCTGCTCGCGCGGCCGGGCGCCGTGCTGTCGAAGACCCAGCTCGAAGAGAAGATGTACGGCTGGGGCGAGGAAATCGGCAGCAATACCGTCGAGGTCTACATCCACGCGTTGCGCAAGAAGCTCGGCGCGGAACTGATCCGCAACGTGCGCGGTCTCGGCTACATGATTGCAAAGGAAGCCTGACCTGATGCGTTCGATTCGCCGTCAACTGCTGTTCTGGCTGCTCGCTATCGTGTTGCTCGGCGTCGGCATTGCGGGCTGGCTGATTTATCGCCAGGCGCTCGCCGAAGCCAACGAACTGTTCGATTACCAGTTGCAGGAAATCGCCGCCGCGTTGCCCGCCGAGCCGTTTTCACAGGTGCTCAGTTCGCGTGACACGGGCGACGAAGGCATCGTGCTGCAAATCTGGAATCGCAACGGCGTGCTGATGTACTACTCGCATCCGCGCGCGCCGCTCGCGCCGCGCGCCGAACTGGGCTTTTCGACGGAGCGCACCGAGCGCGGCGACTGGCGCGTGTATGGCGCGATCGTCGGCGATAACGTGGTGCAGCTGGCGCAGCCCGTGTCGGTGCGCAACCGGCTCGCGGCAAACGTCGCCTTGCGCACGCTATGGCCGCTGATTGTGCTGCTGCCGCTGATGGGCGTGGCCGTGTGGGGCGTGGTCGGGCGCGGGCTTGCGCCGTTGCGGCGCGTGCCGGGCGCGCTCGACACGCGTCACCCCGAAGCGCTCGATCCGTTGCCCGATTCGCGTCTGCCGCTCGAAGTGCAGCCGCTGGTGCGGGCGCTGAACGGCCTGCTCGAACGGCTCGCGGTTGCGCTCGATACGCAGAAAGCTTTCGTCGCCGATGCCGCCCACGAACTGCGCACGCCGCTCGCCGCCGTGCAGATCCAGTCACAACTGGTGGCGCGCGCCCACGACGATGCCGAACGCCGCGAGGCGCTCAGCGACCTGCAGGCGGGCGTCACGCGCGCGACGCGTCTTGCCGAGCAACTGCTCGCGCTCGCACGCTCCGAACCGGACGGACACGCGGCAACGGGCAGCGTCGATCTCGACGCGCTCGTGCATGAATGCGTGACGGCGTATCTGCCGCTCGCGCAGAAACGCGGCGTCGATCTCGGCATCGACGCGAGCGAGCCTGCGACCGTCACCGGCGACACAGAAGCGCTGCGCGTGATGCTCAACAATCTGATCGACAACGCAACCAAGTACACGCCCGACGGCGGCCGCGTCGATGTATGCGTGCGCGTCGAAAACGGCCGGCCCGTCGTGCAGATTGCCGATAGCGGACCCGGCATTCCCGCCGACGAACGCAACCGCGTATTCGACCGTTTCTACCGTGTCGGCGCAGGCGCGAATCGCGCGCGCACCGATGTCGCGGGCAGCGGCCTTGGTCTTGCGATCGTGCGCAGGATCGCGCTCCAGCACCACGCGCAAGTCACGCTCGACGACTCCGCGTCGGGCGGTCTGCGGGTCAGCGTGCGCTTCTGAATCGCCTGTCAGGCGAGCCTTCCCGAAGGCTTACATCGCGTAGGCGTTGTTTAAGATTGATTTAAGCGACGCCACGTACTCTTTGCTTCATCGAAGAATCAACTCTCCCAATCAGGAGTACACGATGAACGCAAAAATGCTGACCCGTAGCGCCGTTGCAGCGGCAGTCGTTATCGCATTGTCGGCGGGCTATGTGGCCGGCCATCGCAACGTGCCCGCGCCCGAAGTGATTTCGCCCGCGGCCGCCGCGATGATGCCTGCGGAAGCTGCGGCAAAGACGGGCATTCCCGATTTCTCGGGCCTGGTCGAAACGTATGGGCCTGCTGTCGTCAACATCAGCGCGAAGCACGTCGTGAAGCAGACGGCTTATCGCGGCGGCAATGGCGGCAACGGCGGTAACGCCGGTCAGCTGCCCATCGACCCGAGCGATCCGTTCTACCAGTTCTACAAGCACTTCTTCGGCGGCCAGATGCCGGGCGGACAAGGCCCGAATGGCGGCGGCGATGACGGCGACCGTCCGAGCGCGAGCCTCGGCTCGGGCTTCATCATCAGCAGCGACGGTTATGTGCTGACTAACGCGCACGTAGTCGATGGCGCGAACGTCGTGACGGTGAAGCTCACCGACAAGCGCGAGTACAAGGCCAAGGTGGTCGGTGCGGACAAGCAGTCGGACGTCGCCGTGCTGAAGATCGACGCGAAGGATCTGCCGACCGTGAAGATCGGCGATCCGCGTGCGAGCAAGGTCGGTCAGTGGGTCGTCGCGATCGGCTCGCCTTACGGTTTCGACAATACGGTGACGTCGGGCATCATCAGCGCGAAGTCGCGCTCGCTGCCGGACGAGAACTACACGCCGTTCATCCAGACCGACGTGCCCGTGAATCCGGGTAACTCGGGTGGTCCGCTGTTCAATCTGCAAGGCGAAGTGATCGGCATCAACTCGATGATCTATTCGCAGACGGGCGGCTTCCAGGGCCTTTCGTTCGCCATCCCGATCAATGAGGCGATGAAGGTCAAGGACGATCTCGTCAAGACGGGTCACGTAAGCCGTGGGCGACTCGGTGTCGCTGTGCAGAGCGTGAACCAGACGCTGGCGGATTCGTTCGGCATGAAGAAGCCGCAAGGCGCGCTGGTGAGTTCCGTCGATCCGGGCGGCCCCGCTGCGAAGGCAGGCTTGCAGCCGGGTGACGTGATCCTGTCGGTGAATGGCGTCGACGTGGCGGATTCGTCGTCGCTGCCGTCGCAGATCGCGGGTATCGCGCCGGGCACGCAGGCCAACGTCCAAGTGTGGCGCGACAAGTCGACGAAAGACCTGAAGGTGACGATCGGTTCGCTGTCGGACGTGAAAACCGCGTCCAACGACGATAGCGGCCCGGCGCAGATGCAAGGCCGCCTCGGCGTCGCCGTGCGTCCGCTCACGCCGCAGGAAAAGAGCGGCGCGTCGGTATCGCACGGTCTGCTGGTGCAGGATGCGAGCGGCGCGGCAGCCAGCGCAGGCATCCAGCCGGGCGACGTGATTCTGGCCGTCAACGGCCGGTCGGTGTCGAGCATCGATCAGTTGAAGCAGGCCGTGTCGGCGGCGGGCAATAGCATTGCGCTGCTGATCCAGCGCGATAACTCGCAGATCTTCGTGCCTGTCGATCTGGGCTGATGGCGAAACAGGCGGAGGGGCTGGCCGGCACGGCAGCATCCGCCGGTAAAAGCTGCCGTGCGTAGGAAAAATTGCCAGCTTCGCCGTTATCAGGCGCAGCGCGCAATGAAAGGAACAGGCCCGATTTTCGGGCCTGTTCCTTTTGGTGGACAACGTTTCGCGGCATGGGCATGCAGATTGCGTGCGGATACGCGTCCAGACTGTTTGGGATTGCCCAAAAAGGAGCCACGCAATGATCCATCGTCGCATCGTCGCCCGCGCCGTTTCGGCTGCGGCTGCGACTGTTCTTACGCTCGGCCTCGCGGGCGGCGCGTACGCGCAGCAGGCCAGCGGAACCACGGGCGGCAGCACGTCCGATGACACCAGCGCCGGCAACACCAATGGCGGCGGTCTGCCACAAGTGCAGCAGCAGGGCGACGTGTCTTACACGTCGGGCGGCGTCGGCCTCGACGAATCGAAGGCGCTGCAGGCCGCGCAGAGCCAGTGGCCGTTGTCGCTGCGCTTCACGGGTCCCGGTTCCGATTTTCTCGCCGACGTGAAAGTGAAGATCGTCGATGCGCACGGCGGCAGCGTGCTCGACACCACGTCGCGCGGACCTTATATGTTGGTCAAACTGCGTCCTGGCCGCTACACGGTGCACGCAGCCTACAAGCAGGACGACCAGACGAAACCCGTCACCATTCCGGCAAAGGGCACGGCGAAGGCCGCGTTCTACTGGAAGACCCAGTAAACCCGCGCATCGCGGCAGGCACACAGACGGCGGAATCGAAGGGGGAAGGGCTGTGTCGTTCCGCCGCCGCATCCCACATGGACGACTGAAAAGCGCGCAACCGACGCGCCGGCGCAACATTTGAGATGTGGCAACCGCTACACAATCGGTACAGACCCGATGCCGACACGATGCCTTAACGAAGGTCGCGCAGTCGCGTCGGGTTTGATCAATAATGAAGCCACGGACACGCTCCGTGGCTTTCGCGTTTCTGAAGCCAGCGCTGGGTGCCCGGGGGACGCGCACCGCACGGGCATGACGGGTCGGCGCGCGACACGGATGCCGGGCTGGCGGTCCAGCCGGGTGGCTGATCGGAGCGGCGCGCACGTGCCAGCAGCGGAGTGGATCACACATGAACGTTGCCTCATCCGGCGCGAGCGCCGAAGACGCTGACAGCGGCAGGGCCGGGCATGGCGGCAATGTGTCCGCTGGTGTGCCAGCGCACGGCGGCGCGTCAGACGCCGGCCATACGATTACCATCACGGCCAACCGGCATCGGGTGCGCGTGATCCATCAGGGCGTGACGTTTGCGGACACGCAGGCCGGTTTCACGCTGAGCGAAACGGACTGTCCCGACGTGTTTTATTTTCCCCGCGCCGATGTCAACATGGCGCGGCTCGAACGTTCGACTCATACGTCGCAATGCCCGCACAAGGGGGACGCGACGTACTTCCATCTGCGCACGGAAGACGAGAAGATCGAGAATGCAGTCTGGACTTATGAAAAACCGCTGGAGCGGGTGAAGCAGATCGCGGGGTATCTGGCGTTTTACGCATCGCGTGTCGACCGCATCGATCAGACATCCTGATCCCGCAGTCGCACGGCAATCGGGGAGGCTGCCATGGAATTAAACGACGCGTTGAGAGTGCCGCTGTCGCCGTCCGAGGTCTGGGACGCGCTGCAGGATCTCGCGTTGCTGCGCGCGAGTCTCGACAATTGCGAGTCCTTGCGCCGTTTCCAGGGCGGCGAATATCTGCTGACCATGACGGTCCCGCTCGGGCCGTTGCGTGCGCACTATCACATCCGCGCACTCGTCGCGAGCGAGGACGGCGCGCATAGCGCCAAGCCGCATCGCACGCTGAACTTCAAGGCGCGCGCCGAGGGCGTCGGTTCGCTGCGTGGACAGATCGATGTGTCGCTGCGCACCGACGATCATCTCCACTTGCCCGGACGCGGGCCGAGCACGCGTATCGACTATTCGGTGTGGGCGACCTCGACGGGGCCGCTGTCCGAACTGCCTGCGCGGCAGATCGAAAACGCGCTGCACGAACTCGCCGACGATTTCTTTACGGAATTCTGCGCCGTCGTGCAGGCGAAGCACGGCACGGGGCCGAACCGTGCGAAGGGCGTGCAGGGCAGGCGTCAGCATGTGTTTCTGCGGCCAATCAGTTTGTCCGGCGTCGCGCGCCGCGCGCGGCTGCACGAACAGCAGCACGGCGGCACGCTGACGGGCCGCGCCGCGCATTCGCTGCTGCATGGCTTGCATCACGAGCACGATCCGCATGTGCTGCCGCACTGGGCGTGGGCCGCGATGATTTTCTTCGTCGCGCTGCTGCTGTACGTCGCTCACTATTTCACACAAGGCTAGCCGCCGGGAAACGTGCCCGTTTCAGGCGGCTGCTTCACACGCCGCGAAAATCGCGCCGCCACGCGGACGGTGACGTTCTGAACGCATCGGTGAAATGCTGGCGAAGCGATGCCGTCGAACCGAATCCCGCCATCGCCGCAATCGTCTCGATCGATTCGTCGCTGCTTTCTAGCAGTTGCTGCGCCCGCGCGAGCCGTTGCGCCAGCAGCCATGCGCTCACCGTCGTCCCCGTCGCCGCCTTGAAATGCCGCGTGAAAGTGCGGCGGCTCATCGCTGCGCGCGCGGCCAGCGAGTCGAGCGTATGCGGCGCGTCGAGCGAACCGTTCACCCAGTCGAGCAGCGCGGAGAGGCGATTGCCGCGCATGTCGGGCGGTATCGGCTGCTGGACGAATTGCGCCTGACCGCCCTGGCGGTGCGGCGACACGACCAGGCGCCGCGCGATGTAGTTCGCGCTCTCCGCACCGCACAGCTTGCGCACGACGTGCAGGCAGCAATCGAGTCCCGCCGCCGTGCCCGCCGAAGTCAGGATGTCGCCGTCGTCGACATACAGCACCTGCGGATCGACCTTCACGTGGGGAAAGCGCTGCGCGAAATCGGCGGCCCACGCCCAGTGCGTGGTGGCGGGACGTCCGTCGAGCAGTCCTGCCGCGGCGAGCACGTATGCGCCGAGACACAAGCCGACCAGTTGCGCGCCACGGGCGTGTGCCGCGCGCAAGGCGTCGAGCAGCGCGGCGGGCGGCGCTTCGTCGGGATCGCGCCAGGTGGGCACGATGATGGTGTCGGCATCGGCGAGCGCGTCCAGTCCGTGCGGCGCGGCGATCGAGAAACCGGCGGTGGTCGACAGCGGGCCCGCGTCGATCGAGCAGACGCGGAACTCGAAGCCGAGCACGCCGCCATCGCTGCGGTCTTCGGCAAACACGACGCACGGTACGGACAGATGGAACGGGCTGATGCCGTCGAAGGCGACGGCCGCCACGACGTGCGGTGTTTTCGGCACGGTGCGGCAGGTCGCGTCTTCGGCGCGGTCGGTGCGCGTGTGCGGTGTCGTTTCGGGCAAGGGTTTGTTCATCGGGTTTGGCGAGGACTTCACAGCGTGCTTCGCGATTGGCTTCGTACGGGCGCGGATAGCCGGGCGGGCCATCGTGACCTCCTGTTCGAGAGTACGAGAATACGAATGGCCCGATCCTAGCGAAAATTGTCGTTCGGGTCACTGTCGGGCCCGGGCTGGAACGCGAACAATGCGGACATCGCGGCTGCATCGGGCAGCCGCCGTTTCCAGCCATCAAGGAGAGTTGCCATGCCGACGCCACGCCGCGCCCTGATCGTCATCGATGTCCAGAACGAATACGTGACGGGCGACCTGCCGATCGAATATCCGGACGTGCAGACGTCGCTTGCGAACATCGGCCGCGCCATCGACGCCGCGCATGCCGCGCAGATTCCCGTCGTCGTCGTGCAGAACTTCACGCCGCCCGGCGCGCCGATCTTCGCGCGCGGCAGCGAGGGTGCGGCGTTGCACGAGGTCGTGGCATCGCGCCAGCACGATCACCTTATCGAAAAAGCGCTGCCGAGCGCATTCACCGATACCGATCTGGCCGACTGGCTCGCCTCACGCGAAATCGACACGCTCACGGTGGTCGGTTACATGACGCACAACTGCAACGCATCGACGGTCGTGCACGCACTGCATATGGGGCTTGCCGTCGAATATCTGCACGACGCGACGGGCTCCGTGCCTTACGAGAACAGCGCAGGCTTTGCGAGCGCCGAGGAGATTCATCGCGTGTTCTGCGTGGTGTTGCAGTCGCGCTTTGCGGCGGTCGCGAGCACGCAGCAGTGGATTGCCGCCGTGCAATCCGGCGGTGAACTGGAGCGCGGGGGAATCTACTCGTCGAACCAGAAAGCGCGCGCGAAGGCGACGGCCTGAATCAGGAGGTAAGGAGCTAAGGATGAAAGGGCGCCGCTGCGCGCGGCGTCCGGACGGTGCTTCAGCGCTTGCTCACCGTCAACGCACGCAAAAAACGTCAGACGCCCATGCGCAGCGCCGGGCTGCGCAGCGCGTCGATCATGCTTTCGACCATCTGCCGCGCGTGCCGGCCGAAGTCCAGCACGTCCGGCACGAACAGCATGTCCTTCAGCGATCCGCTGATGAACGCATGCACCATCGATGCCGCCACCGACACATTCATGTCTGCAGGCAGCTGCCCCTTGGAGATCGCGTTGCGCATGCCCGCCTGGATGCTCGCGAGGCTTTCGCGCATGGTGTTCTGATAGCGCGCCATCACAGGCCCCATCTCTTCGACGAACTCGCACTTGTGAAACAGGATGTCGAACACCCGGCGGCGATGCGGGTCGTTGGCGGTGTCGCGCAGACATACGGTGCAGATATCGACCAGACGGCCGAGCGGATCAGCCTCGTTGGGATCGACGGACGCGGCTTTCAGCTCGTCGAGCGGCAGCAGCACGCGGTCGAACATTTCCGTGAAGAGCTCGCCCTTGTTGGCGAAGTGCCAGTAGATCGCGCCACGCGTGACGCCTGCCGTCTGCGCGATCTCCGCCAGCGAAGTGCGCGACACGCCTTTCTCTGAAAACACCTGCTCTGCTGCATCGAGGATGCGGGTGCGCGTCTCTTGCGCTTCTTCCTTGGTTCTACGGACCATTCGTGTGACCTGCGGTAAATACGGGGTTTCCCCTGACGTTTTTAAACGCGCCTGATAAAGATCATTTCGAGCGCACGTTAATGCCTGGCAGATCTTTCGGTGGAAACCCTTTTCTCTGGATGGACGCACTTTTACGTGCATTCATGAATGTATATATAATAGCACCCCATCGATCGGATGACTCATGTCTCGGTGAACGGTTAATATCCGTCACTGTTGTCTTTTCAAATACCTTGCACTGCCTCAACAACCAGGCAGTGTGGTGCGGCATTTCCCGGTTTGGCGCATTTCCCAATGGGTGCCCCGCAGGAAAAGCATGCGTGGGCATCCGGTCATGGCGTCGTCAAGACGCCAAGGTGCGCAGCCTCTCCGGAGAGGGATGCACGCACTTTTTCCTTCTCAGTCTTTGACAGAGGTTGCTCCATGCGCGTCGAACGGGTTCCATTCCGCTTACTCACTGCCGCGACGGCTGCCGTAATGCTGGCAGCATGCGGACAAAAACAATCAGCACCTCCGCCTCAAGCTCCCGAAGTCGGCGTCGTGACGGTCCAGCCGCAGGCCGTGCCCGTCGTGACCGAACTGCCGGGCCGCACCAGCGCGTTCCTCGTCGCGCAGGTGCGCGCGCGGGTCGACGGCATCGTGCTGCGCCGCGAATTCACGGAAGGCGCGCAGGTCAAGGCCGGCCAGCGTCTGTACAAGATCGATCCGGCGCCGTACATCGCCACGCTGAACAACGCGAAGGCATCGTTGGCCAAGGCGCAGGCGAACCTGGTCTCGACCACCGCGCAGGCCAACCGCTACAAGGTGCTGGTCGCGGCCAACGCGGTCTCGAAACAGGATTACGACAACGCGGTCGCATCTGAAGGCCAGGCCGCCGCCGACGTCGCAGCCGGCAAGGCCGCCGTCGATACCGCGCAGATCAACCTCGGCTATACGGACGTCGTGTCGCCCGTAACGGGTCAGGTCGGCATTTCGCAGGTCACGCCGGGCGCTTACGTGCAGGCCAGCCAGGCCACGCTGATGTCGACCGTGCAGCAGCTCGATCCCGTCTATGTCGACGTCACGCAGTCGAGCCTCGCGGGCCTCAAGCTGCGCCGCGAAATCCAGGCGGGCCGTCTGAAGACGAACGGCCCGAACGCCGCCCAGGTCGAGCTGGTGCTGGAAGACGGCCGCGTCTATTCGGAGAAGGGCAGGCTGCAGTTCACCGACGTCACGGTCGATCAGACCACGGGCTCGGTGCCCATTCGCGCGATCTTCCAGAACAAGGACCACGTGCTGCTGCCGGGCATGTTCGTGCGCGCGCGCATCGAGGAAGGCGTCAACGAAAACGCGCTGCTGGTGCCGCAGATCGGCGTCACGCATGACCAGAAGGGCCAGCCGACGGCACTCGTCCTCAACAAGGACGACAAGGTCGAACTGCACCAGCTGCAGGCTACGGCGACTTACGGCCAGTACTGGGTGGTCGAAGGCGGCCTGAATGCCGGCGACCGCGTGATCGTGAACGGCGTCGACAAGGTGCGTCCGGGCGCAACGGCCAAGGCCGTCCCCGCGCAACTGCCGCCGTCGCCTGCTTCGGACGCCGCCGCTGTAGCCGCACCGGCATCGGGCGCACAGCCAGCCAGCGGCGCAGCCGCGGCCTCCGCTGCATCGGGCGCGTAATCAAAGGGAGCCTGCTTCATGGCAAAGTTTTTTATCGATCGCCCGATCTTCGCGTGGGTGATCGCCATCATTCTGATGCTGGCGGGTCTGGCGTCGATCTTCACGTTGCCGGTCGCGCAATATCCGACGATTGCGCCGCCGGCCGTGCAGATCAGCGCGACGTATCCGGGTGCATCGGCGAAGACGGTGGAAAACACCGTCACGCAGGTGATCGAGCAGCAGATGAGCGGCCTCGACCACTTGCTGTACCTGTCGTCCACGTCTGACGACTCGGGCACGGCCACCATCACGCTGACGTTCGCTGCAGGCACCAACCCTGACATCGCGCAGGTGCAGGTGCAGAACAAGCTGCAGCTGGCGACGCCGCTGCTGCCGCAAGCGGTGCAGCAGCTCGGCACGAAAGTGACCAAATCGAGCAGCAGCTTCCTGCTGGTGATGGCGTTCGTGTCGACCGACGGCAGCATGAACAAGTACGACCTGGCGAACTACGTCGCGTCGAACGTTCAGGATCCCGTCAGCCGGATCGACGGCGTGGGTACGGTGACGCTGTTCGGTACGCAGTACGCAATGCGCATCTGGCTGGACGCCAACAAGTTGACCAATTTCGGTCTGACGCCGGTGGATGTCCAGACCGCGCTGCAGGCGCAGAACGTTCAGGTGGCGGGCGGCTCGCTGGGTGGCACGCCGTCGGTGCCGGGCCAGTTGCTGCAGGCGACGATCAGCGAGGCAACGCTGCTGTCTACGCCGGAACAGTTCGGCAACATCCTGCTCAAGGTCAACCAGGACGGTTCGCAGGTGCGTCTGAGGGACGTCTCGCGCATCGAGCTGGGCGGCGAAAACTACAACTTCGACACCAAGTACAACGGTCAGCCGACGGCGGGCTTCGGTATCCAGCTGGCGACGGGCGCGAACGCGCTGGCGACGGCGAAGGCCGTGCGCGACAAGATCGACCAGTTGTCGAAGTATTTCCCGCACGGTCTGGTCGTGAAGTACCCGTATGACACGACGCCGTTCGTGCGCCTGTCTATCGAAGAAGTGGTCAAGACGCTGCTCGAAGGTATCGTGCTGGTGTTCCTGGTCATGTACCTGTTCCTGCAGAACCTGCGCGCCACGCTGATCCCGACGATCGCCGTGCCGGTGGTGCTGCTGGGCACGTTCGCGATCATGAGCGCGGTGGGCTTCTCGATCAACGTGCTGTCGATGTTCGGTCTCGTGATCGCTATCGGCCTGCTGGTGGACGATGCGATCGTGGTGGTGGAGAACGTCGAGCGGGGGATGTCCGAAGAAGGTTTGTCGCCACGCGAGGCAACCCGCAAGGCGATGGACCAGATCACGGGCGCGCTGATCGGCGTGGCGCTGGTGCTCTCCGCGGTGTTCGTGCCGGTGGCGTTTTCGGGCGGTTCGGTCGGCGCGATTTACCGTCAGTTCTCGCTGACGATCGTGGCGGCGATGGTGCTGTCCGTGCTGGTCGCGCTGATTCTGACGCCCGCACTGTGCGCGACGATTCTCAAGCCGATTCCGCAGGGCCATCACGAAGTGAAGAAGGGCTTCTTCGGCTGGTTCAATCGCACCTTCGACAAGAGCCGCGACACGTATCACGCGGGCGTGCACCACGTGATCAAGCGCTCGGGCCGTTGGCTGATCATCTATCTGGGCGTGATCGTCGCGGTGGGCATGTTGTTCGTGCGTCTGCCGAAGTCGTTCCTGCCGGATGAAGACCAGGGCACGATGTTCGTGCTGGTGCAGACGCCGTCGGGCTCGACGCAGGAAACCACGGCGCGCGCGCTGAAGGACGTGTCCGACTACCTGCTGAACGACGAAAAGTCGATCGTCGAATCGACCTTTACCGTGAACGGCTTCAGCTTCGCGGGCCGTGGCCAGAACGCCGGTCTCGTGTTCGTGCGGATGAAGGACTACGCGGAACGTCAGCATGCGAACCAGAAGGTGCAGGCGCTGGTCGGCCGAATGTTCATGCACTTCGTCGGCTACAAGAATGCGACCGTGTTCCCGGTCAATCCGCCGTCCATTCCTGAACTGGGTACGGCGTCGGGCTTCGACTTCGAACTGCAGGATCGCGCAGGTCTGGGTCACGAAGCGTTGATGGCGGCGCGTAACCAGCTGCTCGGCATGGCGTCGAAAGACCCGATGCTTGCACAGGTGCGTCCGAACGGGCTGAACGACACGCCGCAGTTCAAGGTGTCGATCGATCACGAGAAGGCGGCGGCGCAAGGCGTGAGCCTGTCGACCATCGACCAGACGTTTTCGATCGCGTGGGCTTCGCAGTACGTGAACAACTTCCTCGATACGGATAGCCGGATCAAGAAGGTGTACGTGCAGTCCGAGCCGCGTTTCCGGATGACACCGGAAAACCTGAACGACTGGTACGTGCGCAATTCGGCGGGTGCGATGGTGCCGTTCTCGTCGTTCGCCAGCGGCCAGTGGACCTACGGTTCGCCGAAGCTCGAGCGCTACAACGGTATTTCGGCTGTCGAAATCCAGGGTCAGGCGTCGCCGGGCAAGTCGACGGGTCAGGCGATGACGGCAATGGAAGCGCTCGCGGCGAAGCTGCCGGCGGGTATCGGCTACGAATGGACGGGTCTGTCGTTCCAGGAACGCCAGTCGGGTTCGCAGGCGCCGATTCTCTACGGCATCTCGATCCTCGTCGTGTTCCTGTGTCTGGCCGCGCTGTATGAAAGCTGGTCGATTCCGTTCTCGGTGATCATGGTGGTGCCGCTCGGCGTGCTGGGCGCACTGCTCGCAGCAACGCTGCGCGGGCTGGAGAACGACGTGTTCTTCCAGGTCGGTCTGCTGACCACCGTGGGTCTGTCCGCGAAGAACGCGATTCTGATTGTCGAGTTCGCGCGTGAACTGCAGCAGGGGCAAGGCATGGGGCCGGTGGAAGCCGCGCTCGAAGCGGCGCGTCTGCGGCTGCGTCCTATTCTGATGACGTCGCTCGCGTTCATTCTCGGCGTGATGCCGCTCGCGATCAGTAACGGCGCGGGTTCGGCAAGCCAGCACGCAATCGGTACGGGCGTGATCGGCGGCATGATCACGGCGACCTTCCTCGCGATTTTCATGATCCCGATGTTCTTCGTCGTGATCCGCGCGAAGTTCACCGGCGACAAGGAAGACCCGGACGAAGCGATGAAGCACTATAACGAGCACCATCCGCACGACCCGCAGGGTGGCAGCGGCCCGGGCAACGCCAGCTGAGGACATTGAGATGCTTAAATATTCTTTGATGGCAGTGGCTGTCGCGGTGGTCGCCGCGGGCTGCACGATGGAACCGAAGTATCACCAGCCGGCCGCGCCCGTCTCGGGCGCGTTCCCGAGCGACGGCGTGTACGCGACGCAGCCCGTGCCAGGCGCGGGTGCGCGTTCGGCGAACGGTCAGGCGGCCGTGGATATCGGCTGGCGTGACTTCTTCGTCGATCAGCGGCTTCAGCAACTGATCGAGATCGCGCTGAAGAACAATCGCGATCTGCGCGTGTCGGTGCTGAATATCGAGGCTTCGCGCGCACAGTATCAGATCGCGCGCGCAGCGTTGATGCCGACACTCGACGCGTCCGCGTCGCAGACGAAGCAGCGCACGCCGAAGGATCTGTCGTTCTTCGGCAATACGATCTCCAACCAGTATTCGGTCGGTCTGAATGCCTCGTGGGAAATCGACTTCTTCGGCCGCATTCGCAGCCTGAAGGATCAGGCGCTCGCGCAATATCTGTCGACGGCGCAGGCACGCAAGGCGGCGGAGATCGCGCTCGTTGCGTCGGTGGCGGATCAGTATCTGACGCTGCTGGCCTATGACGATCTGCTGAAGGTCACGCAGGACACGCTCAAGACCGCGCAAGAGTCGTATCGCATCACCAAGCTGCAATACGACACGGGCACGGGTTCTGAACTGGATCTGCGTCAGGCTGAGACAGTTGTCGAACAGGCGCAAGCGAATCTGCAGGCGCAGGCGCGTTTGCGGGCGCAGGCTGAGAATGCGCTCGTCTTGTTGGTCGGCGAGCCGTTGCCGTCTGATCTCGCACCTGGTCTCGCGCTGAACGGCCAGGATCTGCTGACCGATATTCCTGCCGGTCTGCCGTCCGATCTGCTCACGCGCCGTCCCGACATCATGGAAGCTGAGCAGAACCTGCAGGCCGCCAACGCGAATATCGGCGCAGCGCGCGCAGCGTTCTTCCCGCGTGTTTCGCTGACGGGTAGCTTCGGCACGCTGAGTCCGACGCTCGGCGGGCTGTTCACGCCGGGTTCGGCGGCGTGGAGTTTCGCGCCGCAAATCCCGCTGCCGATTTTCGAAGGCGGCGAGAACAAGGCGAACCTCGATCTCGCGACCGTGCAGAAGAACATCCAGGTCGCGCAGTACGAGAAGGCGATCCAGACGGCGTTCCGTGAAGTGGCCGACGGTCTGGCTGCGCGCGGCACGTACGACCAGCAGATCCAGGCGCTCGAACGCAACACGTTCGCGGAACAGCGTCGACTCGATCTGTCGGATCTGCGTTACCGCAACGGCGTGGACAGCTATCTGTCCGTGCTGACGGCGCAAACCGATCTGTATTCGTCGCAGCAGTCGTTGATCACGGCACGCATGCAGCGCCTGACGAATCTCGTCGATCTGTACAAGGCACTCGGCGGCGGCTGGATCGAGCGCGCGGGCGAGCAGCCTCGCCCTGCCGATGCACCTGTCGACTACGGTGCGGCGAGCGCACCGGTTGCCGCGTCCGCAGCGAAGGCTGGATAGTCAGGCCGGATCAGGACGACAGTTTCGTTGTTTCTCTCGTAGTTCACAAGAAAACGCCACGGCAAGCCGTGGCGTTTTTTTTCGCTCCTACAAATCTTGTCCGGATGGATAGTTAAGGTATCCAGATCGTTTTATAGCGTCGCGAACCGCTAGCATGGAGTGCGGATCAATCAAGCCTGATGATCCACGGAATGGTTGTCAATTGACAACCGTGTGGAGGCGCTATAGACTGGAGTCATTCATGAATCGGCGAACGCATTCAAAGAAGGAAGTAGAGTCGGCACTTGACTATGCGGAAGCAAACGGTTGGCGCGTCGTACCTGCAACGGGTACTGGGCACGCTTGGGGGCGCATGTATTGCCCTTACAACGACACCGAATGCAGATGCGGAGAGTTTTGCATTTCAAGCATCTGGTGCACGCCGCGCAATGTCGAAGGCCATGCCAGAACGCTGCGCAGGATCGTTGAGAACTGCGCGCCGCATCGGCGAAAGGTCATTCCGTTACGCGTCATGTCGGACGCGAAACAGAGCGCCCGCGTGCGCGATGCAGACGGACAGGAACAGCAACAGGAACAAGGGAAGGAAAAGGAGCGAGCATGGAATACACCTTCACGCTGAAGTACCGTCTGAGCGCGGATGACCGCGATCACGACGAGATCATCGAGCGTCTCGCGGCCGAAGGCTGCGACGATGCCACCGTGGGTGTCGGGCAGCCGGGGCGGCTGGCGCTCGCATTCGCGCGCGAGTCGAAGAGCGCGACACATGCGCTCGTCAGCGCGCTGAAAGACGTGCGTCGCGCGGTGCCGGGCGCGCAACTGGTCGAGGCCGCGCCAGACTTCGTCGGGCTGACGGACGTCGCGGAAGTGACGGGCGTATCGCGCCAGAATATGCGCAAGCTGATGCAGTCACACGCGACGGAATTTCCCTCGCCCGTTCACGAAGGCAGCACGTCGCTGTGGCATCTGTCAGATGTGCTCGAATGGATGCATGGCCGTGGCGGCTACGACATCGCACCCGAAGTGTTCGAAGTCGCGCAGTCGGCGAAACAGCTCAATCTGATGAAGGAGGCGCGTGATCTGCAGCCCAAGGTGACGCGGCACTTCAACAACCTGGTCGCCTGATGTGCCTGTGGAATGTGACAGCGTGCGCACAACCTGGGTCATGCGCACGCGGGTGAGGCGTAATACGGCTGTTGGTTAGTGAAGGTCTGCGGCGCGCAGCATTTCGTCGCCGGCAATGGAATCGTCCTTGCCGCCACGACCGTCGAAGTCGTGGCCGGCGCGGCGAATGTCGCGGGTCGCGGCGCGTTCGCCCTTCACGCCGTTGAAGATCAGGTTCAGCACCACAGCGGAAACCGACGCCAGCAGAATGCCGCTATGCAGAAGCGGCGACAGTGCCGGCGGCAGTTTCGCGAAGAAGTGCGGCGAGACCACGGGCACAAGGCCGAAACCGATGCTGACAGCGACGATAAAGAGGTTGTGATGGTTCTTCACGAAATCGACTTTCGAGAGCACCTTGATACCGTTCGCGGCAACCATGCCGAACATCACGATGCCTGCACCGCCCAGCACGAACGCGGGCACCGATGCGACCACCTGCGCCATCTTCGGGAACAGGCCGAGCAGCACCAGAATCACGCCGCCCGTCGCGCAGACAAACCGGCTCTTGACGCCTGTCACGCCGATCAGACCGACGTTTTGTGAGAACGACGTATGCGGGAACGAGTTGAAGAGGCCGCCAATCAGCGTGCCCAGACCATCCACACGCAGGCCTCGCACGAGTGTCTTCTGATCGACGGGACGGTCCACCATGTCGCCGACGGCCAGAAACATGCCCGTCGATTCGATAAACGTCACGAACATCACGGTGACCATCGTGGCGATCGAGAGCGGATCGAAGTGCGGCAGCCCAAAGTGAAAGGGCATCACGAATCCGACCCACGGCGCATGCGTCACGCCGTCCATGTTGACGCGTCCCAGCAATGCGGCAATCACGAACCCAGCCACAATGCCGAGCAGCACCGAAATATTCGCGATAAAGCCTTTGCCGAACTTGTTGATCAGCAGAATCAGCGTGAGAACCACAAGCGAGAGACCGAGGTAGACGGGGTTACCGTAATCCGGATTGCCGACGCCACCCGCCGCCCAGTTGATGCCGACTTCCATCAGCGAAAGTCCGATCACGGAGATCACCACGCCCACCACGACTGGCGGGAAGAAGCGCAGCATCTTGCCGATCATCGGTGCGGCAATGATGCCGATGACGCCCGCCGCGATGGTCGAGCCGAAAATGTCGAGTATGCCGAGACTGGGATTCGTGCCGATCGCGATCATCGGACCGACGGCAGCGAACGTGCAGCCCATGATCACTGGCAGGCGGATCCCGAAGATCCACAGGCCAAGCGTCTGGATCAGCGTTGCGATGCCGCAGGAAAACAGGTCGGCGCTGATGAGAAAGGCGATCTGCTCTTTGGGCAGCTTGAGCGCACTCCCGATGATCAGTGGCACGGCAACGGCCCCTGCATACATCACGAGTACGTGCTGAATGCCGAGCGTCAGCAACTGGCCGAAGGGCAGTCGCTCGTCGCACGGATGAACCGTGTTCGAGTGCATGTTGTCTCTCTCCACATCTGGTTTTGGGATGACTCCAAGGTATGCGGGACTAAAAACCGCGACAAGACTGCGGGTTTCTATTTCAACCTTTGCCACGACAATATGGATGAACCAGATTTGGAACGGCTACATCGTGCGAAATCGCGCAAATCCGCCTGTAGCCCTTATGCCATGGTGGCTTGCGGGGATTTCATCAACACGGCCTCCCGTCGCGACGTAAGCGTGCCCGTATGATGTGTATTCCTGTTCGCACATAATGCGTTTTTGGGGCGCATCGCTTTGGGGGTGGGTTAACCCGCGTCAGCGTGTCATGACGTGTGAAAATGATTGCACACGTCGGTTCACGCATGAGGGACCTAAGTTAGCCGAAGGCGCGCCTCGACGATCCACCGCAACCACCTAATCAACGCATCGCATTCATGTCTTTTCTTGGCATCGATCTTGGTACAGGCTCGCTGAAACTCGCGATCATCGACGTCGAAGGTCGCGAGCAATGCTCGACGAGTGTCGCGTATGCAATCGATACACCGCAAGCCGGATGGGCGGAAATCGATCCGCAGATCTGGTGGCGCGCGCTGTGCGAAGCAGCATCGCGCTTTCCCGACGCACAGCGCGACGCCGTGCGCGCTATCGGTTTTTCGGGGCAGATGCATGGCGTCGTGTTGAGTGACGCGCGCGGCAATGCCGTGCGTCCGGCCATGCTTTGGCCCGACACGCGCGCATTGTCTCTGCTCGACGCGTGGCCCGCGCCGCAACCCAATCCGGTCGCGCCGGGCATGGCTGGCCCGCTGCTCAGGTGGGTCGCGCTGCATGAGCCGCAAACCGTACAAGCCGCCCGCTGGGCGTTGCAGCCGAAAGACTGGCTGCGTCTGAAGCTGGGTGGCGAGATCGCGACCGACGCTTCCGATGCCTGCGCGACGGCCCTTGCCGATCCATCCGGCGCGTGGGACAGCGCGCTGCTAGAACGCCTCGGACTGCCGCGCGACTGGTTCGCGCCGCTCGAAGCATCGTATGCGCCGTGTGGCACGTTGTCCGCTGAAGCGGCGAGTGCGCTCGGCTTGCGTGCCGGCATCGTGCTCGCCACGGGTGCTGGAGATACGCCGTGCGCCGCGCTCGGCAGCGGCCTCACAAGCGACGGCGATGCGCTGCTCACCACGGGCACGGGTGGCCAGATTTTCGTGCTGGCAACGGAGGAACCTGAGGCTGCGCCGGGACTGCATCGCTATCGCGCTGCGACCAGTCACTGGTATCGGATGGCGGCGATGCAGAACGTGGGCGTCGCGCTGGAGGCCGTGCGCGGCTGGTTATCCTATGAATGGAACGATGCGTATCGCGACGCGTTCGACACCGATGCAGCGCACGGGATCACCTTCCTGCCGTATCTGACAGGCGAACGCACGCCCTGGCTTAATCCCGCCGCGCGCGGCGGCTGGCTTGGTCTCGCGCTCGGCGCGTCGCGCGGCGCGATGATGAGGGCGGCGTTCGAAGGCGTTGCGTTTTCGTTGCGCGCGGGGCTCGACGCAATCCGGCAAAGCGGCGCAAGTGTGCCGGCGTTGCGTCTGGCTGGCGGCGGCTCGGTCGATGCCCGCTGGCGGCAGTTGCTCGCCGACGCGTTGCAGGTGGAATTGCATGCCGTCGATTGCCCGAACGCAGCGGCGCGCGGCGCGGCCATGCTTGGTGCGATGGCGTTGGGACACTGGAGCACGCGCGATCTTGCCGCGCTCGCGCCCGCCGCTACGCGCGTCGCCGGTCCACGCGACACGACGGAACTCAGCGCGCGTTATGCGCGCTTTATCGATTTGTATGGCCGCGTCGAGCCGTGGTTTTCGGCGTCTTCGGCATGACGCGCCGCGCGCCTTGCCGTCGCATGAGAACAATCGCGCGGCGCGGCGTGCCATTCGCGCGCCTTGCATCTGGGCGATGATGTTCGGAGCGCGACGCGCGAACATCGGCGACAATCCGGGCCGCAAAGATTCACGGCAGTCGTGTACCGATTCTCGGCTCAGCTTTGGGTAACAGGTTTAAAGAACGACAGGAGCATTCACGATGAAGACGAAAGCAGCAATCGCATGGAAGGCAGGCGCACCGTTGACGATCGAAGAAGTCGATCTCGAAGGGCCGCGCGCGGGTGAAGTGCTGATCGAAGTGAAGGCAACAGGTATTTGCCACACCGACTACTACACGCTGTCGGGCGCCGATCCGGAAGGCATCTTCCCGGCCATTCTTGGCCACGAAGGCGCGGGCATCGTCGTGGATACGGGGCCGGGCGTCGGCACGCTGAAGAAGGGCGATCACGTCATTCCGCTCTACACGCCCGAGTGTCGTCAGTGCAAGTTCTGCCTGTCGCGCAAGACCAACCTGTGTCAGGCCATCCGTTCGACGCAAGGCAAGGGCCTGATGCCGGACGCGACGTCGCGCTTCTCGCTCGACGGCAAGCCGCTGTTTCACTACATGGGCACGTCCACGTTCTCGAACTACATCGTCGTGCCGGAAATCGCTGTCGCGAAGATCCGCGAAGACGCACCGTTCGACAAGGTCTGCTACATCGGCTGCGGCGTGACGACGGGCGTGGGCGCTGTCGTCTATTCGGCGAAGGTGGAAGCGGGCGCAAATGTCGTCGTGTTCGGTCTCGGCGGCATCGGGCTGAACGTTATCCAGGGCGCGAAGATGGTCGGTGCGGACAAGATTATCGGTGTCGACATCAATCCGGGCCGCGTCGAACTCGCGAAGAAGTTCGGCATGACGCACTTCATCAACCCGAAGGAAGTCGAAAACGTCGTCGATCACATCGTGCAGCTGACGGATGGCGGCGCGGATTATTCGTTCGAGTGCGTCGGCAATACGACGCTGATGCGTCAGGCGCTGGAGTGCACGCACAAGGGCTGGGGCCAGTCGTTCATCATCGGCGTGGCGGCGGCGGGCGAGGAAATCAGCACGCGGCCGTTCCAGCTGGTCACGGGCCGTCAATGGAAGGGCTCGGCGTTCGGCGGCGCGCGCGGCCGCACCGACGTGCCGAAGATCGTCGACTGGTATATGGAAGGCAAGATCAATATCGACGATCTGATCACGCATCACCTCAAGCTCGATCAGATCAACGAAGGCTTCGATCTGATGAAGAAGGGCGAGTCGATCCGCTCGGTTGTCATCTACTAAAGGAGCCGCGCGATGCTTGAACTGATCGAATCGCATGCGTCGTTCGGCGGCACGCAGCGTATCTATCGGCATGAGTCGAAGGCGATCGGTCTGCCGATGCGCTTTTCGGTCTTCCTGCCGAAAGAGGCGTCGCAGCAAAGGGTGCCGGCGCTGTTCTATCTCGCCGGGCTGACTTGCACCGAAGAAACGTTTCCGATCAAGTCAGGCGCGCAGCGCTTCGCTGCGCAGCATGGCATCGCGCTGATCTCGCCGGACACGAGTCCGCGCGGTGCGGGTGTGCCGGGTGAAACGGATGCCTGGGACTTCGGCGTTGGCGCGGGCTTTTATGTCGATGCCACGCAGTCGCCCTGGTCGAAGCACTATCGGATGTATTCGTACGTGCGGGACGAGCTACGCGAGACCGTCGTAAGCGAGTTGGCCATCGACGGCACGCGGCTCGGCATTTTCGGGCACTCAATGGGCGGGCATGGGGCGTTGATGCTTGCGCTGCGCAATCCGGATATTTATCGGTCGGTGTCGGCATTTGCGCCGATTGCTGCGCCGATGCGGTGTCCGTGGGGTGAGAAGGCGTTCGGTGGTTATCTCGGCGCGGATCGCGAAGCGTGGAAGCAGTATGACGCGAGCGAACTCGTCGGCAAGGCCACGCGCAAGTTCGCGGAAGGCATACTCGTCGATCAGGGCATGGCTGATCAGTTTCTTGCGCAGCAGTTGAATCCGGATGTGTTCGAAGCTGCGTGCAAGGCCGCCGGGCAGCCGCTGACGTTGCGGCGGCACGACGGCTACGATCACGGGTATTTCTTTATCTCGACGTTTGTCGAAGATCATCTCGCGCATCACGCGCGCGTGTTGGTGGGGTGATTAGCGAGATTGCGAGATGTAGTGCCGCGCGGTGGTTGTTCGCTTACCGCCGCGCGTGCTGCACCAGCAGACTCACCCCATACACCAGCGCCGCAAGCAAGGTAATCCAGAAGCTCGTCGGCCAGGCGGGATAAAAAGCGCGCGTCACGCCGGCCCAGGCTTGCGCCAGCGCCAGCAGCGCCGCGAGTACGAGTCCGATGGAAAGCCGCGTCGACAGGTTTTGCGCGGCGGCGGCCGGTCCAACCATCAGGGTGAAAACGAGCAGCACGCCGACAATTTGCGTGCACGCAGCCACGGCAAGCGCCGCAATCGCCAGAAACAGCACCGACACGAGACGCAGCGACACGCCTTTCGCTTCGGCCAGTTCAGGCTGCAACGACGCAAACAGCAGCGGCCGCATGATCGCAGCCAGCGCAACCAGACTGACCACGCCCAAAGCAGCCAGCACGGCGAGCGTCGATGAACTGACACCGAGCACGTTACCAAACAGCAGCGCCGTTACCTGCGTTGCATACGCTGTGAAGAAATGCAGGAAGAGCAGGCCACAGCCGAGCGCCAGCGACAGAATCACCCCGATCGCCACATCGCGGCCCGCCAGCTTCTCGCCCAGCGCGCCCATGCCGACGCCCGCCGCGAGCGTGAAGCCGATCATCCCCCAGATAGGCGAAATGCCGATCAGCACCGCGCCCGTCGCGCCCGTGAAGCCGACGTGCGACAACGCGTGTCCCGCGAACGTCTGCCCGCGCATCACGAGGAAGTAGCCGACGATGCCCGACAGCACCGCGACAATCCCCGACGCCGCGAAGGCGTTCACCATGAAATCGTATTCAAACATCGTGCGTGTGTCCGTCGCTTGAGGCGTGATGGTGCGCGTGCTTGTGGCCATGCGCGTGACCATGCGGCTCGCCGTGCTGATGATCGTCGTCTTCGTGCTCGTGATCGTGCTTCTCGACATCGAAGTCGCCCGACATCACGAAGATTCGGCCATTCACGCGCATCACATCGATGGTCGAGCCGTACAGCCGCGAGAGCACGGGCTTCGTGATCACTTCATCGACTGTGCCGAGCGCCGCGACGCCATTTCCGAGATACAGCACGCGATCGAGTGCGTGCAGCAGCGGATTGAGTTCGTGCGCCGAGAACAGCACGGCGATGCCGAGTTCCTGCTGCACGCGCTTCACCAGTTCGACCACCGTCTTCTGATGATGCGGATCGAGACTGATCAGCGGTTCATCGAGCAGCAGCAGACGTGGATTGCCGAGCAGACATTGCGCGAGCAGCAGGCGTTGCCGTTCGCCGCCCGACAGCTCTGAAAGTGGACGAGCGGCGAGCGCCGTGCCGCCGACCAGTGCCAGCACGCGATCGACATCGGCGCGGGTTTTTGCATCGGCATGCGGCAGTCCCCAGCGATGACCGTCTGCCGCCATCGCGACGAAATCGCGTCCGCGCACGCGTCGGCCGGCTAGGGCGCTGCGTGTCTGCGGCATGTAGCCGATCGACGGATTGCCGCGCATCACCGGCTCGCCGAGCACGCGCACCGCGCCGCCCGACGCAGGCACGAGGCCGAGCACCGAGCGCATCAACGTGGTTTTGCCTGCGCCATTCGGCCCAAGCACGCCGATAAATTCGCCCTGGCGAATCGTAAAACTGGTGTCGCGCAGGATCGTGCGATCGCCGAGTTCCAGCGTCACGCGATCCAGTTCGAGCACGGGCGCGTTGCCCGTCGACATGTTCATTGAGTGGTTCCCTTGTTCGCCCCGCCCGCACTACCCACATTACCCGCGGCGAGCGCGTTGCCGAGCGCGTCGAGTTGCGCCAGCATCCATTGCTGGTAGTGCTTTCCAGCCGGCTGCGTCTCCGTGACGCTCACTGTCGGCACATGCGATTGCTGCGCGAGTTTCAGCATGCGTTTGGTGAGCGCCTCGGTTGCCTGGCTGTTATAGATCAGCACGCGTACGCGCCGCTCGCGAAGGTCGCGCTCGAACGCAGCGATATCCGACGCGCTCGCTTCCGTATCGTTCATCGCCGCCAGCTGGAAGCGCTGGTTGCGCATGTCGAG
The DNA here is from genome assembly GCF_003121405.1 of Paraburkholderia sp. C35. Taxonomy (GTDB): domain Bacteria; phylum Pseudomonadota; class Gammaproteobacteria; order Burkholderiales; family Burkholderiaceae; genus Paraburkholderia. Next base: position 80,410 of record NZ_QBUY01000020.1, read on the forward strand.
GCCGATCGCATCGGACATATAACCGAACACCGGCTCCGTCGCCGTCACGCTGACATGCGCGTACTGGCTGCGCAGCGCCGCGACCTTGTCGGCGACCGGCTTGAGCGAGTCGAGAAACTTCGCGAGGTTCGCATCATACGCCGCCTTGTGCACCGGATCAGCCGAGCTCAGCGCCGCGCTCACCGCACGCGCGACGGCAGGCATCGTCGCCGGGTCGTACCAGAGGTGCGGATTGTCGCCACTCTTCTTGCCGACCAGTTCCGCCGCGACGATCGTCTTGCGTTTGTCGTTCTTCGACGCGTTCAGCAGCTTCGCCATCCACGGATCGTAGTCGGCGCCGTTGTAGACGACAAGGCTCGCGTGCTGCAGCGCGCGTGCCGTCTTCGGGCTGGCTTCGAACAGATGCGGATCCTGATCCGGATTGCTGAGAATGCTCGTCACATCGACGCGATCGCCGCCCAGTTGCTGCACGACATCGCCGTAAAAATTCTCCGCGGCGACCACGGGAATTTTCGCCTCCTGCGCGTGCGTGGCTTGAGCGCATGTCAGGGCGAATACCGTCGAAGCGGCGGCGCGCGTCAGAAACTTCCACATCGAATTGTTCTTCTTCATCGGAATGACCTGTTGACTGAGAGGCGTCTGGGTTGAATGGAAAGACTCAGGAGCGGTCGTGCTTGCAGGCGGCACACAGTCCGCTCAGTTCGACCACCTGGTGATGCACTTCGAATCCGTGCGCGGGCGCACTGCGCGACAACTGCGCGGCGAGGCCGTCGCCGGGAATCTCGACGGTTTCGCCGCATGCGTCGCACATCAGAAACTGGCTCTGATGCGGTTCGCCCATCTGGCAGCACGCGAAAAACGCATTCTTCGATTCGATCCGATGCACGAAGCCATGCTCGACGAGAAAGTCGAGCACGCGATACACGGTGGTCGGCGGCACGCGGCCACGCTGCGGTTCCAGCGCGGCGAGCAGATCGTAGGCGCCGACCGGGCGCTCGCTCTGCGCGATCAGCGTGTAGATCTGGCGGCGCAGCGTGGTCAGCGCGAGGCCGCGCTCGGCGGCGAGTGCGTCGGCACGCGCGAGCTTGTGCGCCACGCGGGCGGCCTGATCGGCATGAACAGCGTGATGCGTGTGGACATCGGATGAGCGAGCCATGGGCGCAATCTCCGGACAACGGCGGAATCAACGAAGGCGCAATGATATAACGTATCTCGAAAAATTGTCATTGCCCGTTGCAAAGTCATCGCCGATTCTTAGGAAGAACAACCGTCGGCGAGCCTGCCGACGCTGCCGCGCTGCACCATCGAAATTGCGCGGCGCGCCTTGACATGACCGGACGCGTATCCGATCATTCGATCACAACGAGAGCAATTGCTCGATCACCGAGCGTTAGCTCAGGCAGAATCGAAGAATCAAACGAACCGGAGACAGGTTGTGACAGCCCGACTGCAAGGCAAGGTTGCGATTCTCACGGGCGCGGCAAGCGGTATCGGCGAAGCAGTGGCCCGCCGGTATCTCGAAGAGGGCGCGCGCTGTGTACTGGTCGACGTGAAGCCGGCCAACGAATTCGCGCACGCGCTGCGCGAAACGGACGCCGACCGGGTGCTGACCATCAGCGCCGATGTCACGAAGCGTGACGACATCACGCGCATCGTCGATGAAACGCTGCAGCGTTTTGGTCAGGTCGACATTCTCTTCAACAACGCGGCGCTGTTCGACATGCGCCCGATCCTCGACGAATCCTGGGACATCTTCGACAAGCTTTTCGCGGTCAACGTGAAGGGCATGTTCTTCCTGATGCAGGCCGTGGCCAAACAGATGGTCGAGCAGGGCCACGGCGGCAAGATCATCAATATGTCGTCGCAGGCAGGCCGCCGCGGCGAGGCGCTCGTGTCGCACTACTGCGCGACCAAGGCGGCCGTGCTGAGCTATACGCAATCGGCTGCGCTCGCGCTCGCGCCGCACCAGATCAACGTGAATGGCATCGCACCGGGCGTCGTCGATACGCCGATGTGGGAGCAGGTCGATGCGCTCTTCGCACGTTACGAAAACCGGCCGCTGGGCGAGAAGAAGCGTCTCGTCGGTGAAGCGGTGCCGCTGGGCAGGATGGGGCTGCCCGCGGATCTGACGGGGGCGGCGCTGTTCCTCGCGTCATCGGATGCGGATTACATCACCGCGCAAACCCTGAACGTCGACGGCGGCAACTGGATGAGCTGACCGTCATTCCTTCACCGGCATCCGCACTACGGCGCCACACAAACGCAAGCGCCGCTCACGTAACGACACGCAAGTACGAATAAAGGAGACAAACGATGAAGCCCACCTGCAAACCCGTTCTCAACGTTTTCGGCGCGGCGGCGCTCGCGTTCGCTGCATTCAGCGCACACGCGGCCACCGTGACGATCGCGACATTGAACAACCCGGACATGATCGAGCTGAAGAAGCTGTCGCCGGAGTTCGAGAAAGCGAATCCCGACATCAAGCTCAACTGGGTGATTCTCGAAGAAAACGTGCTGCGTCAGCGCGCGACGACGGACATCACGACAGGCAGCGGCCAGTTCGACGTGATGACGATCGGCGCCTATGAAACGCCGCAATGGGGCAAGCGCGGCTGGCTCACGCCGCTCACGGGCCTGCCCGCCGATTACGACCTGAACGACGTCGTGAAGACGGCGCGTGATGGTCTGTCGTACAACGGCTCGCTGTACGCGCTGCCGTTCTACGTCGAAAGCTCGATGACGTATTACCGCAAGGATCTGTTCGCGGCCAAGGGCCTGAAGATGCCCGATAACCCGACCTACGACCAGATCGCGCAATTCGCCGACAAGCTGACGGACAAGGCCAACGGCGTCTACGGCATCTGTCTGCGCGGCAAGGCGGGCTGGGGCGAGAACATGGCCTACGCGACGACGGTGGTGAACACGTTCGGCGGCCGCTGGTTCGACGAAAAGTGGAACGCGCAGCTGACCACGCCGGAATGGAAGAAGGCGATCACGTTCTACGTCGATCTGCTGAAGAAGGACGGCCCTCCGGGAGCCAGCTCGAACGGCTTCAATGAAAACCTGACGCTGATGTCGTCGGGCAAGTGCGGCATGTGGATCGACGCAACGGTTGCAGCCGGCATGCTTTACAACAAGCAGCAATCGCAGATCGCCGACAAGGTCGGTTTTGCTGCCGCGCCGACGGCCGTCACGCCGAAGGGTTCGCACTGGCTGTGGGCGTGGGCACTGGCGATTCCGAAGTCGTCGAAGCAGACGGACGCCGCCAAGAAGTTCATCACGTGGGCAACCTCGAAGCAGTACATCGAACTCGTCGCCAAGGATGAAGGCTGGGCGTCGGTGCCGCCGGGCACGCGTCAGTCGACCTACGCACGCCCCGAGTACAAGCAGGCCGCACCGTTTGGCGACTTCGTGCTGAAGGCCATCGAAACGGCTGATCCCGATCATCCGCCGCTCAAGCCGGTGCCGTACACGGGCGTGCAGTTTGTCGGCATCCCCGAGTTCCAGTCGTTCGGCACGGTGGTCGGTCAAAGTATTTCTGGCGCAGTGGCAGGCCAGATGACGGTCGATCAGGCGCTGGCAGCGGGCAATGCGACGGCGGATCGCGCCGTCAAACAGGCTGGTTATCAGAAGTAAGGCCTGAAGCCGAGATGGGCACGCCGTCTGCTTGATCCTCTCGCGGGCAGCGTGTCCAGGACCGCCAAGGTCGATACCGTAGCCTCGAAGTAAGCCGGAACCAGATGGAAAACGCCGGCTGACAGCGCATCGTCAGCCGGATCCTGGCAGCACAGCGCGTCGCACCCCCGGCGTCGTGCGCACTACCGAAGAGGTGGTCCATCATGCGTCAACACTTGCGTCTACCCCTCATGCACGCCCATCCCCAAACCGACCACGAGCGCGAAGAGCGCAAGGCCGCGCACGCGCGCTGGCTCGCCATGCCGTCCGTAGGCATTCTCGTCTTATGGATGGCGATACCGCTTGCGATGACGATCTGGTTTTCGTTCTCGCGCTACAACCTGCTGAATCCGGACGTCAAGGGATTCGCGGGTATCGATAACTACAAATTCCTCGCCAGCGACCCGTCCTTCGGCCCGTCGATCCTGCACACGTTGCAGCTGATCATCTCGGTGCTGGTGATCACGGTGGTCGGTGGCGTGCTGCTGTCGGTGCTGTTCGACCGCAAGTTCTACGGGCAGGGCATCGCACGATTGCTTGCCATCGCACCGTTCTTCGTGATGCCGACAGTCAGCGCGCTGATCTGGAAGAACATGATCCTGCATCCGGTGTACGGGCTGATCGCGCAGGGCATGCGCGCGATGGGCATGACGCCGATCGACTGGTTCGCGGACTATCCGTTGATAGCGGTGATCATCATCGTGTCGTGGCAGTGGTTGCCGTTCGCGTTCCTCATTCTGTTCACAGCGATCCAGTCGCTCGACCAGGAACAGAAAGAAGCCGCGAAGATAGACGGTGCCGGTCCGTTTGCGATGTTCTTCTTCATCACGCTGCCGCACCTGAAGCGCGCGATTGCCGTGGTGGTGATGATGGAAACCATTTTCCTGCTGTCGATCTTCGCTGAAATCTACACGACGACGGGCGGCGGTCCGGGCAACGCGACCACCAACCTGTCGTACCTGATCTACGCGCTCGGCCTGCAACAGTTCGACGTCGGTCTGGCATCGGCGGGCGGGATTCTCGCTGTGGTGCTCGCGAATATCGTGTCGTTCTTCCTCGTGCGCATGCTCGCGAAGAACCTGAAAGGGGAGTACGAAAAATGAGCCAGGTTGCCGCTACACCTGTTACGACCAACGTCGCGAAAGCCGATTCGCCGTTCGCCATCGTGCGGCGCGCGATTCCAGGCATCCTCGCGTGGATCATCGCGCTGCTGCTGTTCTTCCCGATCTTCTGGATGACCATCACGGCATTCAAGACGGAGCAGCAGGCTTACGCGTCGTCGCTGTTCTTCATGCCGACGCTGGAGAGCTTCCGCGAAGTATTCGCGCGCAGCAATTACTTCGGCTTCGCGTGGAACTCGATCCTGATCTCGGTCGGCGTCACGTTGCTGTGCCTGATTCTCGCCGTGCCGTGCGCATACGCAATGGCGTTCTTCCCGACCCGACGCACGCAGAAAGTCCTGCTGTGGATGCTGTCGACGAAGATGATGCCGTCCGTCGGCGTGCTGGTGCCGATCTATCTGCTGTGGAAGAACAGCGGCCTGCTCGATACCGTCAGCGGTCTGGTGATCGTCTACACGCTGATCAATCTGCCTATCGCGGTATGGATGTCGTTCACGTATTTCGCGGAAATTCCGCGCGACATTCTCGAAGCCGGGCGTATCGACGGCGCGGCGACATGGCAGGAAATCGTCTACCTGCTGATGCCGATGTCGCTGCCGGGGCTTGCATCGACGGCGCTGCTGCTGGTGATCCTGTCGTGGAACGAAGCGTTCTGGAGCATCAACCTGTCCAGTTCGAATGCCGCGCCGCTGACGGTGTTCATCGCGTCGTACTCGAGTCCTGAAGGCCTGTTCTGGGCGAAGCTGTCGGCGGCGTCCCTGCTGGCTGTGGCACCAATCCTGATCGTCGGCTGGGTATCGCAGAAACAGCTGGTGCGTGGTCTTACGTTCGGGGCGGTCAAGTGACGGAGAACAGAACGGAAGCCGCAGTTGTCCCCGGCGTTGCGCTCATCTGCGATTGCGACGGCGTGCTGATCGACAGCGAAGCCGTCGCTGCCGCGGTGCTCGTCGAGGAGCTGCAAGCGCGCTGGCCCGGCACGGACGTCGCGCCCGTCGTGATGCCGCTGCTCGGCCTGCGCACGGAGCGCGTGCTGGCAGGTACGGCATCGGCGCTTGGCAAGACGCTCAGCGAAGTCGATGTCGAAGCGATTCGAAGCGCCGTCGAGCGGGCAGCCGTCAAGGCGCCGATGGTGGATGGCATCGAGGCCGCGCTCGCCGCGATTCCGTTGACGAAGGCGTGTGCGAGCAACAGCTTCCGTGCGTATGTGGAAGCGGCGCTGGCACGCACGGGGCTGGTGAAGTATTTCGGCGACCGGCTCTTCTGCGCGGATTCCGTCGCGCATCCGAAGCCCGCGCCCGATGTCTATCTCGCTGCGGCGCGTGGCCTAGGCGTGAACCCGGAAGGCTGCCTCGTGATCGAGGACAGCGTGACGGGCGTGACGGCGGCAACGGCTGCGGGCATGACGGTGTATGGATTTATCGGTGGCGGCCACGCGAGCGACGATCAGATGGAAGCGCTGCGCCGTGTGGGCGCACAGCATGTATTCGATGACATGAAGCAACTGCCGGATCTCGTCGCGCAATGGCTGCATCGCGTGACGATGGCGTAAAGCCAGCGGTGAACGATTAAACGGATTAAACGCAGTAGAGATACCTGGAGAGACATCATGGCAAGCGTAACGCTGCGCAACATCAGAAAGGCCTACGACGACAACGAGGTGATGCGCAACATCAACCTCGACATTCAGGACGGCGAGTTCGTCGTGTTCGTCGGCCCAAGCGGCTGCGGCAAGTCCACGCTGATGCGGATGATTGCCGGCCTCGAGGACATCTCGGGCGGCGACCTGAACATCGACGGAACGCGCATGAACGACGTGCCGCCCGCCAAGCGCGGCATCGCGATGGTGTTCCAGTCGTACGCGCTGTATCCGCATATGACGCTGTACGACAACATGGCGTTCGGTCTCAAGCTCGCGGGCACCAAGAAGCCGGAGATCGACGCCGCCGTGCGCAACGCCGCGAAGATCCTGCACATCGACCATCTGCTCGAACGCAAGCCGAAGCAGCTGTCGGGCGGCCAGCGTCAGCGCGTGGCGATCGGCCGCGCGATCACGCGCAAGCCCAAGGTGTTCCTGTTCGACGAACCGCTGTCGAACCTCGACGCCGCGCTGCGCGTGAAGATGCGTCTCGAATTCGCGCGCCTGCACGACGAACTGAAGACGACCATGATCTACGTGACGCACGATCAGGTCGAAGCCATGACGCTGGCGGACAAGATCGTGGTGCTGTCGGCGGGCAATCTGGAGCAGGTGGGCAGCCCGAACACGCTGTATCACGCGCCGGCCAACCGCTTCGTCGCGGGCTTCATCGGCTCGCCGAAGATGAACTTCCTCGAAGGCGTCGTGCAATCGGTGTCGGCGAACGGCGTGCTCGTGAAGTACGAAACGGGCGAGACGCAACTCGTGCTGGTCGACCCGGGCCGCGCGAAGGAAGGCGATAAGGTGACGGTCGGCATTCGCCCCGAGAATCTCCATCTCGACATGCCCGACTATGGCGTGTCGGCGCGCATCATGGCGATCGAATCGCTGGGCGATGCCGCGTATCTGTACGCGGAAAGCAGCGTCGCGCCGGATGGCCTGATCGCCCGCATTCCGCCGCTCGAACGGCATGAGAAGGGCGCAACGATCCGCGTCGGCGCGACGCCCGACCATTGCCATCTGTTCGACAGCGACGGGCTGGCGTTCCATCGCAAGATCGTCGAAGTGCTCGCGGCCTGATTGCTGATCTGGCTGTCAGTGAGGCGCCGTTGCGGTCCACGCAACGGCGCTTTTTCTTTTGGGTCTCTGTCTTGCGCGGCAGACTAAGACTTATCCGATTTATCGGACGTATATCCCATATCAAAATTGTGCTTCGTTTGACAGGGCGCACCTGAGCGGTTCTTTCCGTGGGTTCTGTCGATTCTCCGTCCACTTCGCCGAACGCATCATCGCGTGATGGGTTTTCCGGTCACGTGAGCATGCGTGTACGGCCGACTCAAGACGCCATGCACAACGCTTCCGTCCCCACACCTCAACACAGTGTCTCCCTGCCGCCCGTCGCGCATGCGCTAACGTTGCACAGCGCAGGCGAACTCGATCGCGCCGAGCAGGCCTATCGTGCGATTCTCGCTGCACAACCCGACGATGCCGGCACGCACTATCTGCTCGGCGTGCTGTACTTGCAGCGCCAGGATGTCGAACGCGCGATAACGTGTTTCGATGCGTCGCTCGCGTTGCGGCCGAACGACGCCGACTGTCTGAACGATCGCGGTATTGCCGCGCTTGCGCGCGGCGACAACGAAGGTGCGGCAAACTTCTTTCGCCGAGCAGTCGATTGCGCACCCGACGATGCGCTCGCGCACTGCAACCTGGGCAAGGCATTACGGCACCTGTCGAAACCGGAGGACGCGCTGGCCAGCTTCCAGCGCGCTCTCGCGCTCGACCACGATTTCTTCGAAGCGGCGCTCGGCAGCGCCGATATGCTCGACGTCCTTTCCCGTCCGCACGAAGCCGTGACCGCGTACGCCTACGCGTCGCGCTATGCGCCCGACGATCTGCGCGTGCTGCTGGGTCTCGGCCTGACGCTGAACGCTACGCGTCGCTACCCGGAAGCGGCGATCTGCTTCGAGCGCGCGTTGCAGAAGGAGCCGGACAACGTGCACGCGTTGTTCGGGATCGCATTTGCGACGGACGGACTGTTGAAGTTCGAGGATGCGCTGGTTCGCTATCGACGTGCGCTGGAGACCATGCCGGACTCGCCGACACTGCACAACAACGTCGCGTTCACGCTCACCTGCATGTCGCGCTACGACGAAGCGGATGCCCATTTGCGGCGTGCCATCGAGCTCACGCCGGATCTGTCGAATGCGTACAAGCTGCTGGGCATGTCCGCGTTGCGGCGCGGACACTATCGCCAGGGTTGGGCGTACTACGAGCATCGCAAGACGACGCCAAGCGGACTGCGCGATTACCCGAAACACGACGTGCCCGAATGGCGCGGCGAACCGCTCGAGGGCAAGCGCATTCTGCTCGAGCGCGAACAGGGTGCAGGCGACCAGGTGCAGTTCGTGCGTTACGCGAGCGTGCTGCATGACATGGGCGCAACCGTCGACGTGTGGACCAGTCCCGAACTCGCGCCGCTTTTCGCGCGCGTGCGTGGTGTGAGCAGCGTGTTTGCGGCGCGCCCGAAAGATGACGCATACGACTATCACTGTCCGATGATGAGCGTGCCCGCCTGGCTGCCTGACGACACCATTCCGAACGCAGTGCCGTATCTGTCGGTGGACGACTCGCAGTGTGCCACGTGGCGCGGGCGGCTCGCGCAGGCATCGGGATCGCACAGAAAAGTCGGGCTGGTGTGGGCCGGCAATCCCGATCATTACCTCGATATCTACCGTTCAGCGCCGCTTGCCGCGCTGGAGCCGCTGGCATCGGTGCCGGGTCTCGCGTGGTTTGCGTTGCAGAAGGGCGCAGGCGAAGCGCAACTCGACGGTCTCGCCCATCGCTGGCCGATTTGCGCGCTCGGCGAGTTGCTCGACAGTTTCGAAGCGACGGCAGCCGTGATCGAGTCGCTCGATCTCGTGATTACTGTCGATACATCCGTCGCGCATCTGGCGGGCGCGCTAGGCATACCCGTCTGGGTGATGCTGCCGAAGCAGGCCGACTGGCGCTGGGGAATGTCTGGCGACACGAACCCGTGGTATCCGAGCGCTCGTGTTTTCCGGCAACTGGATCTAGGCGACTGGGCGCCCGTCGTGGAAGCGGTGCGCGGCGCGCTCGAAGCGCCCTGATTCGCCGCGCGTCACGAACTAACCGGCGTCGTGGCTCAGCGCAGCACGCGCGCACAACTCGTCGGTGACGATACCCGACAGCCAGCCGCCCTTGAGCGCGGCAATGACGGCATTGCGTTTGCGCTCGCCGCCCGCGAAACCGATCACGGGGCGCGTCGGCGGCGAATCGAGCCGCACGCTCGTCACGCGGCGGCCGGTCGGCGATTCGACCCGCTCGCCGCTTGCACTGATGGGCAAGCCGAGCAGTTCCGCGCCCGCGCCGCGCGACACCAGTTCTTCCACTTCATCCGACGTGATGAAGCCGTCTTCATGCAGCGGACAATGCAGCCCGATATTGCCGATCCCGACGAACGCCACGTCCGCTTCACCCGACAGCGACTCGACGATCCGGTACAGCCGGTGATTGCACCACTGCGCGCGTTCGGCCTCGCTGTCTGCGATCAGCGGCGCGGGCAGCAGGAAGTGCTTGCCGCCCGTCTTCTCGGAGATGTGCAGCGCGACGTCGTAGCGGTTCGACGAGCCGTCCTGCGCAATCGCGCCGACCATCGACACCAGCCGATGCTGCGGCCGCTCCAGTTGCCCGACCTGATCGACGACCGCTTTCAGCGTCCGGCCGCTGCTCACGGCGACGACCATCGGTTTCTCTTCGCCGAGGTAACGCTCCATCACCTGCGCGCCCGCGACGGCAAGTTTGCGATCGATTTCTTCTGGCTTGTCGTTATCGACGGGGACGACTTCGCACATTGAGAGGCCGTAACGCTTCGACAGCTGATCGGCGAGCGACAGGCAATCCGCCAGCCGATGATCGACACGCACGCGAATCAGGTTCTTCTCGACGGCGAACGCGACCAGCCGCTGCGCAACGGGCCGCGACACCTGCAGTTTTTCCGCGATCTCGTTCTGCGTGTTGCCCGCGACGTAGTAGAGCCAGGCGGCGCGCGTTGCGAGATCGAGCTTTTCAGTGGACTTGGGCACGATGTTGTCGGTCTTGATGGCGCCGGGGCGCACAACGTCAATGTGTCGTCAGGAAGCCCGTAGCATTCGCGTAGGGCGTTCTGGCGCGCTGCATGCCGTGGACGTTCATCGCAGGCTGCACGGGCTGTTCAATGCACGCAGGCCGCGTTCACGCCGCGTTCGCGTCATGCGTGGGCGCGAACATCGGCTTGACGTGGCGATACAGCGCACGATAACTCGCGAGCCGCTCGCGCAGCACGGCATGACGCTGCGCGTTCGGCGTAAATTCTTTTTCGACGGGCGGCTTGGTCAGCACCTTTTCCGGATCGCCGCCCGCTGCGAGCCAGCCCAGACGCGCTGCGCCCAGCGCTGCGCCCGTCTCGCCGCCGCCATGCTTGCGCGTGGTGGTGTTCAGCGAATCGGCGAGCAGTTGCGCCCAGTAGTTGCTGCGCGCGCCGCCGCCCAGCAGCGACAGCGCGCTCACTTCCGTGCCCGCTGCGCGCAGTGCGTCGAGGCCGTCCGTCAGCGCGAGCGTCACGCCTTCGAGCACGGCGTATCCGAGCAGCGCGCGGTCGGTCGCGTGCGTCATGCCGAAGAACACACCTTGCGAATACGGATCGTTGTGCGGCGTGCGTTCTCCCGACAGATACGGCAGGAACAGCGGCGCAGTGACCAGCGCATCGTCGGAGAGCTTTTCGACTTCGGCAAGCAGCGTGGGCTCGTCGGTGGAGGTGAGCTTGCAGACCCAGCGCAGGCAGCTCGCCGCCGACAACACCCCGCTCATCTGATGCCAGCGGTCGGGAATCGCGTGGCAGAACGCGTGCACCGCCGATTCCGGATTCGGCCGGAAGCTGTTGCCGATCACGCACAACACGCCCGACGTGCCGAGTGACACGAAGCCATCGCCCGGTTGCGTCGCGCCGATGCCGATCGCGCTCGTCGCGTTGTCGCCGCCGCCCGCTGCGACCACCACCGGTTCACGCAGGCCGAGTTCGCGCGCGAGTTCCGGCTTCAGCGTGCCGGACGGCGCGCTGCCTTCAGCAAGACGCGGCATATGCGAGCGGTTCAGATCGCAGGCGGCCAGCAGCGTGTCCGACCAGTCGCGCTGCGCGACGTCGAGCCAGAGCGTGCCGGCTGCATCGGATGGATCGGATACCTTGTCGCCCGTCAGTTGCAGGCGCAAATAATCTTTCGGCAGCAGCACGCAGGCCGTCTGCGCAAAAATCTCCGGCTCGTGGCGCGCGACCCACCGCAGTTTGGGCGCAGTGAAACCGGGCATGGCGAGATTGCCGGCGATCTTGTGCAGGTCGGGCGCGCGGCGATACAGCTCTTCGCATTCCTCGACCGAGCGCATGTCGTTCCACAGAATGGCGGGACGCAGCACGCGGTCTTCCTTGTCCAGCAGCACGGCGCCGTGCATCTGTCCCGACAGGCCGATGCCGCGAATCTGCGCGAACTGCTCCGGGAAACGGCTGCGCAGCGCGAACAGGGCGGTGCGCGTGCCTTCCCACCAGTCGGACGGATTCTGTTCCGACCAGCGCTGATGCGGCCGCGAAACTGTGAACGGAGAACCTGCCGTGCCGATCACGCGTCCGTCGGACGCGAGCAGCAGAACTTTTACTTCGGACGTGCCGAGGTCGATGCCGAGATACATGGGCGCGAAACCTTCACCGGTAGGAGATGCGCTACTTTAGCCGCATGCCGCTTGCGATGCCATGCGCAAAAGACCTGACGCAAGACATGCACCGGATACGACGATCAAGGGAAAGGCCGCGCGTGGTTCGTCGCCATGCGCGGCCTCGATAAAACGCAGAAGACAGCGTGTCTGCGCGCCTACGCGTTGCGTTTGGCGAGCCACGCATCGACGCGGCCAAGCGCCGCGCGCACGACCTTGTCGAGCGATGCCGTGCCTGCCATGCTGCCCCACAGCAGCTTGTCGGCGCAGAACGCCTGCACCGGGTCAGCCGCGCTGAAGAAGCCGCGCGCGACGCCTTCATCCATCACGCCATCCTGATACGTGTACGGCAGCTTGCCCTGCTGCCAGCGGTCGAGAAAGCGGAAGAACAGCGCGGGCAGCATCGCCGTCGCGTCCGGCTCGACGTTACGCGCAAAGCACTCGGACAGCGTGGGTGCGATGAAGCCGGGAATCTTCGAGAAACCGTCGGCGGCGACGCGCTGGTTGGTGTCCTGGATATACGGATTGCCAAAGCGTTCGAGCACGACATCGCGATACTTCGCGAGATCGAGCGGGCTGGGCGTGAGGCACGGAATCACGTCTTGCGTCACGTAGTCGTACGCGTACTGGCGGATCTCGGCGTCGTGCGTGCCTTCGTGAATGTAGGTCAGGCCGACCAGCGTCCCCGCCCACGCGATACAGCTATGCGTCGCGTTGAGAATGCGGATCTTCGCCTCTTCATACGGCAGCACCGATTCGACCATCTCCGCGCCGACCTTTTCCCACCCAGGACGCCCGGCGATGAAGTGATCCTCGATCACCCACTGGATGAACGATTCGCCCATCACAGGGCAGGCATCGTCGAAGCCGGTCGCGGCCTTCACACGCTCGCGCACATCGGGTGTGGGACGCGGCGTGATGCGATCGACCATCGAGTTCGGACATGCCGTGTTCGCATCGAACCATGCGCGCAGTTCGCTCGCGCCACGTTTGTCCAGGAACTGCGTCATGCCTGCCCGGAAGCGGTCGCCGTTGCTGCGCAGGTTGTCGCAGGTCTGCAGCGTGACGGGTCCTGAATTGCGCTGCATGCGCGCTTCCAGAATGGCGGCGAGCGCGCCGTAGATCGTGGTGCGCGCGCCGTTCAGATCGGCGGCGAGATCGGGGTTGGAGGCATCGAGCCTGTCGTGTTCGTCGAGGTAATAGCCGCCTTCCGTGACCGTGAACGCGATGATCTTGCACGCAGGATCGGCGCCCGCTTCGACGAGTGCATCGAGGTTCGCCGACCACGGCACCACGCGTTCGATCGAGCGGATCGTTTCGTAGGCGCGCTCGCCTTGCGGCGTGACGGTTTCGAGCGTGTAGACGCCGTTCTGCGCGGCAAGCGCTTCGGCGACGGCATTCATGTCGCTGCGGATATTGCCCACGGTGAGCGACCAGTGCGGATCGTCGGGCTGGCGCGCTTCGTTGAGCCGGTGCAGATACCAGGCTTGATGCGCACGATGAAATGAGCCTGCGCCGATATGCAGGATCACCTGCTTGCTGGGGCCGCTGTTCATGTGTGTCTCCTTTATGCGCACGGTTTTTCGCGTGCGTTCCTTGGGATAAGTCTAGAAGGTGTCTCGCCGACGTTCGAAGAAATTTGGAGCATTTGCTCTCAATATGAACTAATGATCGTATTCGACTGATCGAAAGTCAAGGCGGAGCACACGGCTTTTTCGTGGCGCAGCGCGGTGGGACGGCGCTGTGCGGCACGCAAGCCGCGCGCGAAGCGATGCAGGACGGGACGTCGCAGGACTGTTGCATTGCATCAAATTTGACAGCGCAGAGGCCAGGACTAACCCGAATGCAAAAAAGTATCGGTCGGCGGTCTCATTTCTAGTGGCCGTCATTGCGCGGTGGGTCTAACTTTCGGTACACACAACAAGAGCAAATGAGCATGTCCGCTCGCGAGCCGCAGTGCCGCGCATGAGCAAAGAGACAGGAGGCAGACAGATGAAGGGCATCGTCACATCGACAGGCTGGTTGCACGCGCATCGACATGCGGTTGGGCATGGGCGTCGTGCAGACCGTGCGCATTCATCTGTTCAGGCCGCCGTTTCAGGAGACTGACGTGCAACCCGATCTCGAACTGGTCACCGTGCGCCGCGACGAGTCGTTCAAGGCGTGGTATCACGGCTTTCCGTACCGTACGGTGCGCTGGCACTTTCACCCTGAATTCGAAATCCATCTGATTGTCGCGACGACGGGCAAGATGTTCGTCGGCGATTACATCGGCAGTTTTGCGCCGGGCAATCTCGTGCTGATGGGTCCGAACCTGCCGCATAACTGGGTCAGCGAAGTGCCCGACGGCGTGACGATCGCGCAGCGGAACCTCGTCGTGCAGTTCGGCCAGGACTTCGTCGCGCATTGCACGGAGAGCTTTCCGGAATGGCGCACGCTCGAAGCGCTGCTCGCCGATTCCCGGCGCGGCGTGTCGTTCGGCCCGCAAACCAGCGCCCTGATCACGCCGCTCTTCATGGAGTTGCTCGACGCGCGCGGCCTGCGCCGCATCGTGCTGTTCCTGTCGATGATGGGAATCCTGCTGAATGCCAGCGACCGCGCACTGCTCGCCAGCCCCGCGTATCAGATCGATCCGACCAGCTATGCATCGACGCGCATCAATCACGTGCTGTCGTACATCGGTAAGAACCTGTCGTCGGAGTTGCGCGAATCGGATCTCGCGCAACTCGCGGGACAAAGCGTGAGCGCATTTTCGCGCTACTTCCGCCGGCATACGGGTCTGACCTTCGTGCAGTACGTGAACCGCATGCGCATCAATCTCGCGTGCCAGTTGCTGATGGACGATGACCTGAGCGTCACCGACATCTGCTACAAGGTCGGCTTCAACAACCTGTCGAACTTCAACCGGCAGTTCCTCACCGCGAAGGGCATGGCGCCGTCGAAGTTCCGCCGCTTCCAGCAACTGAACGACGCGAGCCGCGTCGCATCGGAAGCTGCGGCGGCGCTCGGCAGGGGCATTGCCAACGCGCCTTCCATCGTGCCTGCCGAGCAGGCCCGCCAACATCCGCGCGGTCATCCGGATTCCCAGCCTCGCGCCGCGCCCGCGGCGTATCCGCCTTTGGGTTCGCCGCTCGCGACGACCTAGAGCACACCAGCAAGTCCTGACGTTTCACCTGCTCATCGCGCCTCAACAGTGCGCGAGGGAAGCACTCATCCTCATAAACGGAGACAAGCCATGACGCACACCACTTCACTCACGTCGCGCCTGGGTGCCACGCTGACCTTCACCGCGCTGATGCTCGGCACGGCACTCGTTGCGCCCGCCGCGCAAGCCGCGCCGTTGAAGATCGGCATGACTTTCCAGGAACTGAACAATCCGTACTTCGTGACGATGCAACAGGCGCTGAACGACGCGGCTGCGTCGATCGGTGCGACCGTCGTCATCACCGACGCGCATCACGATGTAAGCAAGCAGGTGAGCGACGTCGAAGACATGCTGCAGAAGAAGATCGACATCCTGCTCGTGAATCCGACGGATTCGACGGGCATCCAGTCGGCCGTGGCATCGGCGAAGAAGGCGGGCGCCGTGGTCGTTGCCGTGGATGCGAACGCGAACGGTCCTGTCGATTCGTTCGTCGGCTCGAAGAATTTCGACGCCGGCCAGATGTCGTGCGAGTACCTCGCCAAAGCGATTGGCGGCAGCGGCGAAGAGGCGATTCTCGACGGCATTCCTGTCGTGCCGATTCTCGAGCGCGTGCGCGGCTGCAAGGCGGCGCGCGCGAAGTTCCCGAACGTGAAGATCGTCGATACGCAGAACGGCAAGCAGGCACGCGCGACGGCGCTGTCCGTCACCGAGAACATGATTCAGGCGCATCCGAACCTGAAGGGCATCTTCAGCGTGAACGACGGCGGCTCGATGGGCGCGTTGTCGGCGATCGAATCGTCGGGCAAGGATATCAAGCTGACGAGCGTCGATGGCGCACCGGAAGCGATCACGGCGATCCAGAAGCCGAATTCGAAGTTCATCGAAACGTCCGCGCAATTCCCGCGCGACCAGATTCGCCTTGCCATCGGTGTGGCGCTCGCGAAGAAGTGGGGCGCCAATGTGCCGAAGACGATTCCCGTCGACGTGAAACTGGTCGACAAGGACAACGCCAAGGGCTTCAGCTGGTAAGCGTTGCGTATGCGATGACGCAGACGACGCGCTGCGTCATTGCATGAAGCGAGCAGGAAGCGCAAAGGAAACGCGATGGACACGATTCTCAAACTCGACCACATCACGAAGAGCTTTCCCGGCGTGAAGGCGCTGCAGGGTATTCATCTCGAGATCGCGCGCGGCGAGATCCATGCACTGCTCGGCGAGAACGGCGCGGGCAAATCGACGTTGATGAAGATCCTGTGCGGCATCTATCAGCCCGACGACGGCACGATCGTGATCGACGGCGAAGCGCGGCACTTCACGAACTATCACGACGCAGTGGCGGCGGGCGTTGGCATCGTGTTTCAGGAATTCAGCCTGATTCCGTATCTGAACGCCGTCGAGAACATGTTTCTCGGACGCGAATTGCGCAGCCGCTTCGGCATGCTCGATCGCGCGACGATGCGGCGCGCGGCGGCGGAAATTTTCAAACGGCTCGGCGTGGCGATCGATCTTGCTGTGCCGATTCGCGAACTGTCGGTGGCGCAGCAGCAGTTCGTCGAAATCGGCAAGGCGTTGTCGCTGAACGCGCGCATTCTCATTCTCGATGAACCTACGGCGACGCTCACGCCCGCCGAAGCCGAGCATCTGTTCACGATCATGCGCGAGCTCAAGCAGCAAGGCGTCGCGATGATCTTTATCTCGCATCACCTCGAAGAAATTTTCGAAGTGTGCGACCGCATTACCGTGCTGCGCGACGGCCAGTATGTCGGCATGACGGATGTCGAGACGACGGACGTGAGCCGTCTTGTCGAGATGATGGTCGGGCGCAAGATCGAAAACAGCTTTCCGCCGAAGCCCGCATTGCCCGCCGATGCGAAGGCCGTGCTCGAAGTGAACGCCTTGCAGCTTCACAAGGACGGACCGACCAATCGATTCACGTTGCGCGAAGGCGAGATTCTCGGCTTCGCGGGACTGGTCGGCTCGGGCCGCACGGAAACAGCGCTCGCAGTGATCGGCGCGGATACTGCGCATGTGAAGGACATTCGCATTAACGGCGCCGTGGCAAATCTGTCCGATCCCGCCGACGCATTGAAATCCGGCATCGGCATTCTGCCCGAGAGCCGCAAGACGGAAGGGCTGATCACCTCGTTCTCGATCAAGCAGAACATTTCGATCAACAACCTCGGCAAGTACCGCACCGGCCGCTTCTTCATCGATCACCGCAGCGAGGCGAAGGCGACGGCCGACATCATGAAGCGCGTCGGCGTGAAGGCGCCGACGATGCACACGGAAGTCGCGACGCTCTCAGGCGGCAATCAGCAGAAGGTGGTGATTGCGCGCTGGCTGAACCATCACACCAACATCCTCATCTTCGATGAACCGACGCGCGGCATCGACGTGGGCGCAAAAGCGGAAATCTATCTGCTGATGCGCGAACTCACGGCGCGTGGCTACTCGATCATCATGATTTCGTCGGAACTGCCGGAGATCGTCGGCATGTGCGATCGCGTTGCAGTATTCCGGCAGGGACGCATCGAAGCGATGCTCGAAGGCGATCAGATCGAATCGAATGCCGTGATGACCTATGCAACGGCTGGTGCATCGGCTGCAACTCGTGGAGCAACCCAGCATGAACACGCCTAATACTTCTCCCAAGACCTCGACCGTGGCTTCCGATACGCCGGGTGCACCCTTTCGCATGAACTGGGCAAGCATCAAACGCTCGACCTTGTTCTATCCGTTTATCGGTCTGCTGGTCGTATGCATCGTGATGGTGTTCGCGAGCGACAGTTTTCTGTCGGCGGCGAATCTGGAAAACGTGCTGCGGCAGGTGTCGATCAACGCGATCATCGCCGTCGGCATGACGGCTGTGATCCTGACGGGCGGCATCGATCTTTCCGTTGGTTCGGTGATGGCGCTGTCGGGCACGCTGTCGGCGGGCTTGATGGTCGCCGGCCTAAATGGCGTCGCGGCGATCGTAATCGGTATTGCCGTTGGACTCGGTTTCGGCATTGCGAATGGCTTCTTCGTGGCGTTCGCGGGCATGCCGCCCATCATCGTCACGCTGGCGACGATGGGCATCGCACGCGGCCTCGCGCTGATCTACACGGGCGGCTATCCGATCGATGGCTTGCCCGACTGGGTCAGTTTCTTCGGCAGCGGCAAGGTGTTCGGTATTCAGGCGCCCGTGCTGATCATGCTGGTGATTTATGCCATCGCGTGGCTGCTGCTGGAGCGCATGCCGTTCGGACGCTACGTGTATGCGATCGGCGGCAACGAGCAGGCCACGCGTCTGTCCGGCGTGCGCGTCGCGCGCGTCAAGCTGATCGTCTACACGCTGGCGGGTTTGACGTCGTCGTTCGCGGCCCTCGTGCTGACGTCGCGCCTGATGAGCGGCCAGCCGAACGCGGGCGTCGGCTTCGAACTCGATGCCATCGCCGCCGTGGTGATGGGCGGCACGTCGATCTCAGGCGGGCGCGGTTCGATTGTCGGCACGTTGATTGGCGCGCTGCTGCTCGGCGTGCTGAACAACGGCCTCAACATGGTCGGCGTGAATCCGTATGTGCAGAACGTGATCAAGGGCGGAATCATTTTGCTCGCGATCTATATCAGCCGCGACCGCAAGAAATAACGCAGCTCACTTCTTTGACCTTTTCAGGCAGGCAATGCAATGACCACTCAGGACAACAGCACAAACATGACGGCGATCGTGTGTCACGCGCCGGAAGACTATCGTGTCGAACGCGTGACGAAGCCGCAGGCACGCGCGCATGAACTCGTGATTCGCATCGCCGCGTGCGGCATCTGCGCAAGCGACTGCAAATGCCATTCCGGCGCGAAGATGTTCTGGGGCGGACCGAGCCCCTGGGTCAAGGCACCCGTGATTCCGGGCCACGAGTTCTTTGGCTATGTCGAAGAAGTCGGCGAAGGCGCCGCAGAACATTTCGGCGTGGAGAAGGGCGATCGCGTGATCGCTGAACAGATCGTGCCTTGCGGCAAATGCCGCTATTGCAAATCGGGGCAATACTGGATGTGTGAAGTGCACAACATCTTCGGCTTCCAGCGCGAAGTCGCGGACGGCGGCATGGCCGAATACATGCGCATTCCGCCGACAGCCATCGTTCACAGGATTCCCGATGGCATTTCGCTGGAAGATGCCGCCATCATCGAGCCGCTCTCATGCGCGATTCACACCGTCAATCGCGGCGACGTACAACTCGACGATGTGGTCGTGATCGCGGGCGCGGGACCGCTCGGCCTGATGATGACGCAGGTCGCGCACCTGAAGACACCGAAGAAGCTGGTAGTGATCGATCTGGTCGACGAGCGGCTCGAACTGGCGCGCGAATACGGCGCCGACGTCACCATCAATCCGAAGAAGGAAGATGCGCTTGCCATCATCAAGTCATTGACGGACAACTACGGCTGCGACGTCTACATCGAAACGACGGGCGTGCCTGCCGGCGTGAATCAGGGCATGGACCTGATTCGCAAGCTCGGGCGTTTTGTCGAGTTTTCGGTGTTCGGCGCGGAGACTACAATGGACTGGTCGATCATCGGCGACCGCAAGGAACTCGACGTGCGCGGCGCGCACCTTGGCCCTTACTGTTATCCCGTTGCAATCGACCTGCTGGCACGCGGACTCGTCACATCGAAAGGCATCGTCACGCACGGCTTTTCTCTCGAAGAGTGGGACGAGGCGATCAAGGTCGCGAACTCGCTCGATTCGATCAAGGTGTTGATGAAGCCGGCCAGGTAGCCTGACAAAACGAACAGTGCGCGTCGTGGAGACGCGCACACGGAGACACTATGAATTACGTCATCGGCGTCGATATCGGCACGCAGAGCACGAAGGCCGTGCTCGTCGACCAGAACGGCGCAATCGTCGCGCAGCATTCGAGCAGCTACCACCCGGATACACCGAAGCCCTTGTGGGCCGAACAATGGCCGACCGTGTGGATGAAGGCAGTGATCGAATGCATATCGCGCTGCGTGGCGAAGGCACGTGAAGCGGGCGTCGCGTCGAATGCGATCAGATCGGTGTGCGTGAGCAGCCTGTATGGCGGCTCGGGCATTCCTGTCGATAGCGACATGAAGCCGCTGTATCCGTGCCTGATCTGGATGGACCGGCGCGCGACGGCGCAGGTCGACGCTGTGCGCGCGAACGTCGATCTCGAACGGCTCTATGCGATCACGGGCAATGGCGTTGACAGCTACTACGGCTACACGAAGATGCTATGGCTGCGCGACAACGAGCCGAACGTGTGGGCCAATACGCGCTATTTCCTGCCGCCGAACGCGTATGTGATCTATCTGCTGACGGGCGAAGTAGCCGTCGATCACAGTTCGGCGGGCAACATCGGCGGCGTGTACGACATTGCGAAGCGCGACTGGTCGGACGAAGCGCTCGACATGCTCGGCATTCCCGCAACGATGATGCCGGAGCATCTGGTCGAATCATCGGATGTAGTGGGCGGGTTGCTGTCGCAATGGACGGAGCAACTCGGACTCGACGCGGGCACGGCGATCGTGGCAGGCGGCGTGGATGCGGCGATGGCGACATATGCGGCGGGCGTCACGCGCGCGGGCCAGCACGTCGCGATGATCGGCACGAGCATGTGCTGGGGATACATCAACCAGAGCGTGGATGCACATCATGGCTTGATCAGCATGCCGCATGTGTTCAACGGGTTGAAGGATATTTATGTGTTCGGCGGTGCGATTACGGCGGGCGCGTCGGTGACGTGGTATCGCGAGCAGTTCTGTCATGCCGAGATCGAAGCGGCGAAGGCGATCGAGGGCGGCGATCCGCATCAACTGCTCGAAGAAGACGCTGCACAGATTCCGGCCGGTTCGGACGGCGTGATGTTCCTGCCGTATCTGATGGGCGAGCGTAGCCCTGTGTGGGATGCGAAGGCGAGCGGCGCATTCGTGGGCCTGAACCTGTATCACACGCGGGCGCATCTGTATCGCGCGGTGCTGGAGGGTGTGGCGTATGCGTTGCAGCACAACATCGTGGCGGGGCGCAAGGGTGCGAAATCGCTCGACGACAAGCTGATCGTAGTGGGTGGCGCAGCGCATTCGGACCTGTGGATGTCGATCATTGCGGACATTACCGGCTTTCCTGTCTACACGATCGAACAGGATGTGGAAGCGGCGATGGGTGCAGCGTTGCTTGCTGCTTATGGCACGAAGCTGATTTCGCAGGAAGCGGCGCGCGGCGGCTGGGTGACGCTGATCGAGCGCGCGAAGCCGGATGCTGAGAGGCAGGCGTTGTATGCGGAGCGTTTTGGCATCTATACGGATCTTTATCCGGCGTTGAAGCCGGTCATGCATCGGTTGCAAGCGAAATGAAGACAACCTTTGATTTTTCCGGACGCTCGGTGCTGGTGACGGGTGCATCGAGCGGGATTGGCCGTGTCACGGTGGAGATGTTGTGCGCGAGTGGCGCGCAGGTTGTAGCGGCGGCGCGGAATGTTGGTGAACTGGCTCGCCTTGCTGAGGAGACGGGCTGTGAGCCGCTCGTGCTCGATGTTGGTGATGAAGCGGCGATCGATGAGGCGGTTGGGTCGCTCGGTGTGTGCGATGGGCTTGTGAATTGTGCTGGGACTACCGTGCTCGAGCGGGCGATCGATACGACAGCGGCGAGCTTCGATAGCGTGATGAATGTGAATGCTCGCGGTGCGGCGCTGGTGGCGCGGCACGTTGCGCGGGCGATGATCGACGCGAAGCGCGCGGGGAGCATCGTGAATGTGTCTAGCCAGGCGTCGCTAGTCGGACTCGATGATCATTTGAGTTATTGCGCGTCCAAGGCGGCTATGGATGCTATTACGCGGGTTTTATGTGTTGAGTTGGGGGCTTATGGGATTCGGGTGAATAGTGTGAATCCGACTGTGACTCTGACGCCTATGGCTGTGAAGGCTTGGAGCGAGCCTTCCAAGCGTGATCCTGCCTTGCAGGCTATTCCGCTTAAGCGGTTCGCTGAACCGCGGGAAGTGGCTGAGCCGATTCTGTTTTTGCTCAGTGATGCAGCTTCGATGATTTCTGGTGTGGCTTTGCCGGTTGATGGTGGGTATACCGCTAGGTGATTTTTTGGTTTTGGTTTTGCTTTGGCTGGCGTCCGCGATTTGTTAGTGGTTTGCTAGTGTTGCCCCTGTGCGGGGCGGCACTTACTTTCTTTGCCGCCGCAAAGAAAGTAAGGGAATCTCTGCAAAAGTCCTGGCATTGACGCGAGCGTGCACTATCCTGGGATGAGGCGAATTCAAGGAGTGGCACGATGACACAACTCGGTCTTGGTCTGGATCTGTCAACGAAGCGCACGCGAAAGCGTGAATTTCTCGATGAGATGAACCGCGTTGTGCCGTGGCAAGAATTGATCGCACTCATCGAGCCGCACTACCCCAAAGGCAAGACCGGCCGCCCTCCGTTTCCAGTCGCAACGATGTTGCGCATTCACTTTATGCAACAGTGGTTCAGCCTCTCGGACCCGGCGATGGAGGAGGCGTTGCACGACATACCGCTGTACCGGGAGTTCGCGCTGCTGGGCACTGGCATGACGCGGCTACCT
>NZ_QBUY01000210.1 GCF_003121405.1 Paraburkholderia sp. C35
GTTTAGCGGCTTTCTTTTGCCTACTTTTCTTTGCCGCGGCAAAGAAAAGTAGGTGCTGCCCCGCACAGGGGCGACGCATGAAGTACTGACATCGAATCGCGGATGCCAACGAAAAAAGCCAGACCGTCGCAAGACAACAAAAAAACCTTAACCCGGCACCCGAACCCACCCTTCCATCAACACCCTGGCACTACGACTCATCACAGCCTTCTTGACAACCCACTCTCCATCCTCGAGAGAAGCAAGCGCACCGACCCGCAAAGTGCCAGAAGGATGCCCAAACCTCACAGCCTCGCGTTCCCCGCCACCTGCAGCAAGATTAACCAAAGTACCAGGAATAGCAGCAGCAGTGCCAATAGCAACAGCAGCCGTCCCCATCATCGCGTGATGCAGTTTCCCCATCGACATTGCCCGCACAAGCAGATCGACATCGCCAGCACCGACGGACTTGCCACTCGAAGCAACATACGCCGCAGGCCCAGAAACAAACGCAACCTTGGGCGTATGCTGCCGCGTAGCAATCTCATCGAGACTCTTGATCAACCCCATCCGTAGCGCGCCATGCGCACGAATCGTCTCGAACTTCTTCAGCGCCGCATCATCGCTATTGATTGCATCCTGCAACTCGGTGCCTGTATATCCAATCGCGTCAGCATTGACGAAGATCGTCGGAATCCCCGCGTTGATCATCGTCGCCTTCAGCGTGCCGACACCAGGCACGTCGAGATCATCGACGAGATTACCGGTCGGGAACATCGAACCCCCAGCGCCTTCTTCTTCCGCAGCCGGGTCCATAAACTCAAGCTGAACTTCTGCAGCAGGAAACGTCCCGCCATCGAGTTCAAAGTCTCCTGTTTCCTGCACGGAACCATTGCTCATCGGCACGTGCGCAATAATTGTCTTGCCGATATTGGCCTGCCAGATACGCACCACTGCAACACCGTTATCGGGCACGCGCTCAGGGTCGATCAGTCCACCACTGATCGCAAACGGTCCCACGGCCGCAGAGAGATTCCCGCAATTGCCGCTCCAATCGACAAACGGCCTGTCAATCGATACCTGACCAAACAGATAATCGACATCATGATCCGGCCGACTGCTCTTCGCGACGATCACCGTCTTGCTCGTGCTCGACGTCGCGCCGCCCATGCCGTCGATCTGCTTGCCATACGGGTCCGGGCTGCCGATCACGCGCAGCAGTAACGCATCGCGCGCGGCGCCGGGCGTCTGTGCGGCTTCGGGCAAGTCCTTCAGGCGAAAGAACACGCCTTTGCTGGTGCCGCCGCGCATGTACGTGGCGGGAATCTTGATCTGAGGTGCGTGTGCCATAGGTCTGAATCCTGATATGAACTGTCGGTGCGTCTCAGGCTGCGGCCTTCGACGATTCCAGGAAATCCTGCGCGAAGCGTTGCAGCACGCCGCCCGCTTCGTAGATCGATACTTCTTCCGCCGTGTCGAGCCGGCACGTCACCGCGACTTCGACACGTTCGCCGTTCGCGCGCTGGATCACCAGCGTCAGATCGGCACGCGGCTTGCGCTCGCCGATCACGTCATACGTCTCGGTGCCGTCGATGCCCAGCGTCAGGCGGTTCACGCCCGCCTTGAACTCCAGCGGCAGCACGCCCATGCCGATCAGGTTCGTGCGGTGAATGCGCTCGAAGCCTTCCGCCACGATCGCCTCGACGCCCGCAAGCCGCACACCCTTGGCTGCCCAGTCGCGCGACGAACCCTGGCCGTAGTCCGCGC
Source organism: Paraburkholderia sp. C35 (assembly GCF_003121405.1). Lineage (GTDB taxonomy): Bacteria > Pseudomonadota > Gammaproteobacteria > Burkholderiales > Burkholderiaceae > Paraburkholderia. The sequence continues at coordinate 1,747 of NZ_QBUY01000210.1, forward strand.
CCGCGATGATGATCAGCGGCTGCTTGCGCTCCATGTAGGTTTCGATCGCTTCCCACATGCGCGTGACCTTGCCCTCCGGCTCGACGCGCGCAAGCGATCCCTTCTTCTGCTGACCGTCGACCACGGCCATTTCGTTGATCAGCGTCGGGGTCGCAAACGTGGCGCGTTGGGCCGTGAGGTGATCACCGCGATGCGTCGCGTACGAGTTGAAATCCTCTTCGGGCAGGCCCATTTTCGTGAGGTATTCGCCCGCTGCGCTGTTCGCAAGAATCGCATTCGACGGCGACAGGTGGTCGGTCGTGATGTTGTCGCCGAGCACGGCAAGCGGACGCATGCTCTTGAGCGTGCGCTCACCCGCCAGCGCGCCTTCCCAGTACGGCGGACGGCGAATGTAGGTGCTTTGCGCGCGCCAGTCATACAGCGGGCTGATCGCTTCGCCGCTGGCCGCTGTGACGGCGAACATCGGCTCATACACCTTGCGGAACTGCTCGGGCTTCACGCTTTGCGCGACGATTGCATCAATCTCTTCATCGCTCGGCCAGATATCTTTCAGATAAACGGGCTTGCCGTCCTTGTCATGACCCAGCACATCGCGTTCGATGTCGAAACGGATCGTGCCCGCAATCGCATACGCAACCACCAGCGGCGGCGAGGCGAGAAACGCCTGCTTTGCATACGGATGGATACGGCCATCGAAGTTACGGTTGCCCGACAGCACCGCCGTTGCGTACAGATCGCGATCGATGATCTCCTGCTGGATCACAGGGTCGAGCGCGCCCGACATTCCGTTGCACGTCGTACACGCAAACGCGACGATGCCAAAACCGAGCTTCTCCAGATCGGGCAGCAGATCCGCTTCCTGCAAGTACAGTTCGACGGCTTTCGATCCCGGCGCAAGCGATGACTTCACCCACGGCTTGCGCGTCAGGCCGCGTGCATTCGCATTGCGCGCGAGCAGCGCGGCAGCGATGACGTTGCGCGGATTGCTGGTGTTCGTGCAACTCGTGATGGCCGCGATGATCACGGCGCCATCGGGCATTTGCCCCGGCACGTCCTCCCATCTGCCTGCGATGCCGCGCTCGGCGAGATCGGAAGTCGGCAGGCGCTTGTGCGGATTCGACGGACCCGCCATATTGCGCACGACCGTCGACAGATCGAACCTGAGCACGCGCTCATATTCGGCGTGCTTCAGCGTGTCGGCCCACAAACCTGCTTCTTTTGCATACGTCTCGACCAGTTTCACTTGCGCATCGTCGCGGCCCGTGAGACGAAGATACTCGATGGTCTGTTCGTCGATGAAGAACATCGCAGCCGTTGCGCCGTATTCGGGCGCCATGTTGGAGATCGTCGCGCGGTCGCCGAGCGTGAGGCTCGATGCACCTTCACCGCGAAACTCCAGATACGCGCCGACCACTTTCTCTTTGCGCAGGAACTCCGTCAACGCAAGCACGATATCGGTAGCGGTGATGCCGGGCTGACGCTTGCCCGACAACTCCACGCCGACGATATCCGGCAGCCGCATCCACGATGCGCGGCCGAGCATCACGTTCTCCGCCTCCAGCCCGCCGACGCCGACAGCGATCACGCCAAGCGCATCGACATGCGGCGTATGGCTATCCGTGCCCACCAGCGTATCGGGATACGCGACGCCATCTGCCGCGTGGATGACAGGCGACATCCGTTCCAGATTGATCTGATGCATGATGCCGTTGCCAGGCGGAATCACCTCGACGTTCTTGAAGGCCTTCTTGGTCCAGTTGATGAAGTCGAAGCGGTCTTCGTTGCGCCGGTCTTCGATCGCGCGGTTCTTCGCGAAGGCATCGGGATCGAAGCCGCCGCATTCGACTGCGAGCGAGTGATCGACGATCAGTTGCACCGGTACGACGGGGTTCACCTTGGCCGGGTCGCCGCCCTGATCGGCAATCGCATCGCGCAAGCCGGCGAGATCGACGAGTGCCGTTTGCCCGAGAATGTCATGGCACACGACGCGCGCCGGGAACCACGGAAAATCCAGCTCGCGCTTGCGTTCGATGCTCTGCCGCAGCGAATCGGTCAGCGTGGCGGGATCGCAGCGGCGCACGAGGTTTTCGGCGTGCACGCGCGATGTGTACGGCAGCTTGTCGTAAGCGCCAGGCTGGATGGCGTCGATGGCGGCGCGCGTGTCGAAGTAATCCAGCGACGTGCCGGGCAGCGGTTTGCGGTGAGCAGTATTCATGGCGTAGGGACACAGACGGTAATAATCGGGAGCGGCCTTGCGCGGAAAGCGCCGGCTCGCGTCCACGTTCTTCTTGCGAAGTGTAGCGCGTCGACAGTCGCGCAGTGCAGCAATGGACCTTCGAGAAAAAAGCAGCCCTGGCTCGCGGGTATCGACGAGCCAGGGCTGAACTGCATCGCGGCTCTCACTTCCGCGACAGCAACAGTGGTCTCGATCAGGCGCGTTTTGCGAGCGGCACGAAGGTCAGGTCGTCCGGACCCGTGTAATTCGCGCTCGGACGAATGATCTTGTTGTCGATGCGTTGCTCGATGATGTGCGCGGCCCAACCCGAGGTGCGCGAGATCACGAACAGCGGCGTGAACATTGCCGTCGGCACGCCCATCATGTGATACGACACGGCGCTGAACCAGTCGAGATTCGGGAACATCTTCTTTGCATCCCACATCACGCTTTCGAGCCGCTCGGCGATATCGAACATCTTTGTGTTCGACGCTTCTTTCGAGAGCTTCTTCGCGACGTCCTTGATGACCTTGTTGCGCGGATCGGAGATCGTATAGACAGGGTGGCCGAATCCGATCACGACTTCCTTGTTCTCGACGCGGCGGCGGATATCGGCTTCTGCTTCGTCCGGCGTCTGGTAGCGCGACTGGATCTCGAAGGCGACTTCGTTGGC
>NZ_QBUY01000211.1 GCF_003121405.1 Paraburkholderia sp. C35
CAGGCGCCCGCGATATCGAGAATGTCGTAGCCACGGTAATGCAGATCGTTGCCCGTCTTGCCGACCGTGCACAGCGCGGTGTTACCCGCCGTCACGCCCGACAGCGCGACGGATTTCTTCGGCTTGAATGCGCCTGCGTTCGGCGTGCCGTTATCTGCTTCGCTCATGTGTCTTCCTCCAGATGCCATTACTTGTGTGATGCGAACAGCGCGTCGAGTTTGTCCTCGTACGCGTGATAGCCAAGGTACTTGTACAGGTCTTCGCGCGTCTGCATGGTCGGCACGGCGGCCTTTTGTGTGCCGTCGCGCAGCACCGTCTCGTAGAAATTCAGCGCCGCTGCGTTCATCGCGCGATAGGCGCCGCAGCAGTACAGCGCGATATCGACATTCGCTTCGCGCAGTTCCGTCGTGGTGAAGAAGGGCGTCGAGCCGAACTCGGTCAGGTTCGCGAGGATCGGCACCTTCACGGCGGCCTTGAAGCGGCGATAGTCGTCGAGCGTCTTCATCGCTTCGGGGAAGATCATGTCGGCGCCCGCTTCCACATACGCCACGGCGCGCTCGATCGCGGAGTCGATGCCCTCGGCGGCGGCTGCATCGGTGCGCGCCATGATGACGAACTGGTCGTCGGTGCGGGCATCGACGGCGGCCTTCACGCGGTCCACCATCTCTTCCTTCGCGACCACTTCCTTGTTCGGACGATGCCCGCAGCGCTTCTGGCCCACCTGGTCTTCGAGGTGAACGGCGGCCACGCCCGCCTTGATGAACGAGCGCACGGTGCGCCCGATGTTGAAGGCGCCGCCCCAGCCCGTGTCGATATCGACGAGCAGCGGCAGGTTGGTTGCGTCGGTGATGCGGCGCGCGTCGGTCAGCACGTCGTCCATCGTACTGATGCCGAGGTCGGGCATGCCGAGCGAGTTCGCGGCCACGCCGCCGCCCGACAGATACAGCGCCTTGAAGCCGACGGCTTCCGCCATCTTCGCGACATACGCGTTGATCGCGCCGACGACCTGCAGCGGTTGGCCTTCTGCAACTGCCTGGCGGAATGCCGCGCCGGCGCTGGTGGGTTGTTTGGTTGCGTTCACTGTGAGGCTCCGTTGTTTTGCGGGCCTATATCTGCAAGTGGTGTGCCATGCGGCGTTTCACAGCTAAGTCTCTGATTTTTCGAGGTGCGCGCGTGCTGACATTTTTGCTCGGATTTCAAAAATGGAATATGCGGTTTCCATTATGAAATGAGACGCGCATAATCGAAGGCTACGCTTCCCAGACTGGACTCGCTTCCATGAGCACGCCTTCCGTCGTTTCGAACACCCGCCCACGTATCTGGGCGATGGGCATTAGCCGTCTGCGCGATCTGTTCGTGGACATTGCCAGCGAGTACGCGGGCCGCGCCGAACTCCGCGTGGTGGCGCGGGGCTTCGACGACGCCGTGCAGGAAATCGAAGCCGCGAGCATCGAGCGTCCCGACGTGATCGTCGCGGGCGGTTCGAACGCGGCGTATCTGAAAGCGCGCGTTGGCGTGCCGGTGGTCGCGATCACGCCGACGGGCTTCGACGTGATGCAGGCGCTTGCCCGCGCGCGTCGCGACGGCGCTTCGGTGGCGCTCGTCACGCACGGCGAGACGCCGGATGAGGTGAAGCGCTTCACGGCTGCATACGGTATCGACGTGATGTTCGCCTCGTATCGTTCGACAGCCGATGCCGAAAGCTGCGTACGCGAGTTGCGCGAGCGCGGCATCGAAGCCGTGGTCGGGCCGGGCCATGTGACGGATCTTGCTGAACGCGCGGGCATGGGGGCGGTATTTCTGTATTCACGCACATCGGTGCGCAGCGCATTCGATACCGCACTCGATGTCGCGCAGGCCACGCGCGCCGAAGGCGTGCGGCGTCAGCGCCTCGACAACCTGTTGCAGCACTTGCGCGACGGCGTCGTGGCACTCGACGCGCAAGGCCGCGTCGAAGCGATCAACCAGCGTCTCGCGGACGTGCTGGGCATCGATGCCGCGAGCGCCGCCGGCGTGCCCTTGCAGCAGCTTGCACCGGACATAGCGGGCGCGCTGCCCGATGCCGACGGCGACACGCTGGTCTCGGTACGCGGCACCAGTTATCTCGTGCATCGTGGGCCGCTGGCAGGCGCGGGCCACGCGGCGGGCACAGTGCTGACGTTCCAGGAATCGCGTGCTGTCGAACGGCTCGATCGCACGCTGCGTTCACGTCCGCGCGCACAGCAGTTCACCGCGCGCTATAAACTCGACGATCTGGTCGGCGCCTGTCCGTCGATCGAACGTGTGCGCACGCTGGTGCGGCGTTACGCAAAGTCCGATGCGACCGTGCTGATACTCGGCGAAAGCGGTACGGGCAAGGAGATGGTCGCGCAGAGCATGCATCGGCTGAGCGCGCGCCGCGACTTTGCCTTCGTCGCCATCAATTGCGGCGCGTTTCCCGAGGCCTTGCTGGAAAGCGAACTGTTCGGCTATGAAGAAGGCGCTTTTACGGGCGCGCGCAAGGGTGGCAAGGCGGGCCTGATCGAAGCCGCGCATCGCGGCACGCTGTTTCTCGACGAGATCGCCGAGATGCCTTTGCCTTTGCAAAGCCGGCTGCTGCGCGTGTTGCAGGAGCGCGAGGTGGTGCGGCTGGGATCGACGGAACCGACGCGCGTGGATATTCGTGTGGTCGCGGCGACGCACCGTGCGCTGACGGAAGGCATCGAGGCAGGGACGTTTCGCGCGGATCTGTACTACCGGTTGAATATTCTGAGTATCGGCTTGCCGCCGTTGCGCGAACGCACGGCTGACGTGCTGCCGCTTGCTGCTGAACTGCTGTTGCAGTCTGCCGCGCGCGAGCCGAGGCTGGCTGCGCGGATCCTGGATTTGCCCGCTGCGATGCGTGTGCTCGCGCAGCTTGGCGAGCCGTTGCAACGCTACGCGTGGCCCGGCAACGTGCGTGAACTGCAGAACGTGATCGAACGGATTGCCGTCGAGCTTGCCGATACGGAGGCGGGCACCGTCGACGTGTTCACGCCCGAGATGCTCGACGTCGTTGCGCCCGAACTGCTGACGGCATCGGCATCGGCATCGCAGAAGAAAGACGCATTGACGCTGCGCGAGCGCAGCCGCCATATCGAGGCCGACGAAATACGCGCGATGCTCGCCGCGTGCGGCGGCGACCGCGATGCCGCGTGCAAGGCGCTCGGCATCAGCAAGACGACGCTATGGCGCAAGCTCAACGCCACGCAATGACAGACGCCTTTAGACGCCGATCAGTGCCGTCACGAACAGTCCGATAGAGACGACGGCCGCGCCGATCGTGAGCTTTTGCAGCCAGCGCTTTTTGGTAAGCAGCGTGATCGCGGCGAGCGCGATGGATATCTGAACCAGAGTGGTCGCCTGAGCCCAGCGATGATGCTGGTGCTGAAGTGATTCACTGACTTCATTGTCTTTCTTGACCTGCTCTTCGAGCGACTCGGCTTTCTGGCGAATCGGTTCTTTCTCGGTCTTGTACCGCTCGGTATCGGCGATGAATTTCGCGTGTGCTGCCGATGCCGGGTCGCTTAGTGCTGCGCCGAGTTCGGCGAGGTTCTGCTTTTCACCTTTGGCCTGATAGTAGGCCCACTGGTTGGCGGCTTCCGTCTTGAGTATCGCGGCTTCGTTCTTGAAGAAGAGCGCCTGATTTTCATTCGCACCGCTCTGGTAGGCGGCAATCGCGCCGACACTCGCTAGGATGGCCGTCATTACGGCGAGGCGTGAAGCACTGTTGTCGTTGCCGTGGGCGCCTGCGTGTTCGATCGCGTGATCGTGTGGGCCGTGTACTTCGTATTCGTCTGACATCGAGGTGGGGATTGGCGGAAAGCCGCCAGCATACCGCAGCAATATGATTTGGTTTTTTGTTTTTTGTTTTTTGCTTTCTGTTTTTTGCTTTTGGAAGGTGGGGGGCTGGTCGTTGTGGTTGTGGTTTTGTTTTGGTGGTTGCATCCGCGGTTTGTTAGTGGTCTGCCAGGGTTGCCCCTGTGCGGGGCGGCACCTACTTTTCTTTGCCGCGGCAAAGAAAAGTAGGCAAAAGAAAGCCGCTGAACACCGCCAGCCCTTGTACTTGCCTGCGGG
>NZ_QBUY01000212.1 GCF_003121405.1 Paraburkholderia sp. C35
CCGCTTTCTTTGCTTACTTTCTTTGCGGCGGCAAAGAAAGTAAGTGCCGCCCCGCACAGGGGCGACGCATGAAGTACAAACACCAATTCGCGGATGCCAACAACAACAACAACAACAACAAAACCAAAACCAAAACCAAACGTTAACCCTCAATGTCGAAAACAGAAACCCCCATGACGTGATCAAAAATCTTCAACGTTTATGAACTCCTACCATGCATTCAAACGCTAAACATCTCGCGAAACGCGAATCACCTTTGCATTAACAGGTCTGGAGAAAACTCATGAGCACGAGAAGAACCCTGGCAGATGAATCAGTCTCAAGCATCACCACATCTACAGCTGCCGCAGGCAACAACCCAACTCACACCACCGTCGACCCCAAACTCCTCAAACGCGCCGCATTCGCAAGCTTCATCGGCAACTTCGTTGAATGGTTCGACTACGCGTCAAACGGCTATCTCGCCACCATCATCGCCGTCGTTTTCTTCCCTAAAACCGACACCACGACAGGACTGCTCGCCGCCTACGGCGTGTTCGCCATTTCGTTCATCGTGCGGCCCGTCGGCGGAATCGTGTGGGGACATTTCGGTGACAAGATCGGCCGTCGCACCTCGCTGTCGCTGTCGAGTCTCATCATGTCGTGCTCGACATTCCTGATCGCACTGTTACCGACTTACGCACAAGTCGGCATGCTCGCGCCCGTGCTGCTCCTGCTGGTGCGCGTCGTGCAGGGATTTTCGGCCTCCGGCGAATATGCGGGTGCGTCCGCCTTTCTTGCGGAATACGCACCGTCTAACCGGCGTGGCTTCTACACGAGCATCGTGCCCGCCAGCACGGCGGCAGGTTTGCTGTTCGGCTCGCTGCTCATCGCGGCACTGCACGCGCTGCTGAGCAGCGAACAACTGCATGCGTTCGGCTGGCGCCTGCCGTTTCTGCTCGCCGCACCTTTTGGCCTGATCGGACGGTATATCCGGTTGAAGCTCGAAGATACCCCGCGTTTCAAGGCGCTCGAGCACGATCAACACGTTGCGCGTGCACCGATTGCCGAACTGCTGGGCAAGCATCGCATGAAGATGGTGATCGCGTTCGGTGTGACCTGTCTCAATGCCGTCGCGTTCTATCTGGTGCTGAGCTATATGCCGACTTATCTGTCGACAGAATTGGGCATGGACGAAACGGCGTCGTTCATCGCCGCGACGATTTCCCTCACTGCCTATATCGCGCTGATCTTCGTCATGGGCACGCTGTCCGACCGGATCGGCCGCAAGTCGATGCTGATCGGCGCGTCGATCCTGTTCGCCGTGCTGACGGTACCGCTTTTCAAAGGGCTGGCAGGCGCCGGCTTCATGATGATCGTCGTGATCCAGATTGCGTTTGGCGCATTGCTGACCATGAACGATGGGACATTGCCGTGCTTTCTCGCCGAGATCTTTCCGACACGCGTGCGCTACAGCGGTTTTGCGTTCTGCTTCAACGCGGCGAATGCGATCTTTGGCGGCACGGCGCCGCTGGTCGCAACATGGCTGATCGGTGTGACTGGCAGCAAGCTCGCGCCGGCGTGGTATCTCGTCGGTGCAGCAGGCGTCGCACTGCTGGCGATGCTCGGCAGTCGCGAAACGTCGCGCGCGCCTCTTGCCGATGAGTAATCGACATGCGCACTGCACATGATATGCGCGAGCTTCCGGAAGATACCGCCAGCACACGCAACACGCCTCCCGTGCGCTTCGGCATCGTGCTGTTGCCCAACTTTACGCTGACGGCGTTCTCCGGCTTCGTCGATCTGTTGAGACTCGCAAGCGACGACGACGACTTCAGCAAGCCCGTGCGCTGCGCATGGACGATCGTGGGCGAGACGCTCACGCCTGTCCGTGCCAGTTGCGGCATTCAGGTGCAGCCGTGGCAGACCTTCGATGAAGCAAAGGGATTCGATTACGTCGTCGTGATAGGCGGCCTGCTGCATTCGGGGCCGTCCGTCAGCGATGCAACGTTGCGCTTCATCAGGGATGCCGCTGCTACGTCGGCGACGCTCGTCGGCATTTGCACGGGCGCTTTCGCGCTCTCACGCGCGGGCGTGATGAATGGCTACCGCGTGTGTGTCAGCTGGTTTCACTACTGGGACTATGTCGGCCGGTTTCCGTATGTCGATGAATCGCTGCTCGTGGCCGACCGGCTCTACGTGACAGACGGTCGACGTATCACATGCTCGGGTGGACGGGCTTCGATCGATGTGGCGGCTGCCATCCTTCAGCGTCATATCGATGTCGCGATCGTCCAGAAAGCATTGCGCATTCTGCTGGTGGAGGATGCGCAACGCGCGAGCGCCCCGCAACCGCATCCACCTGGCACAGAGCCGTTCACGCATCCACGCCTCAAACGTGCCGTCCATCTGATGCAGCAGCACATCGGGCGGCCTTTGAGCCTCGATCAGCTTGCCGGGCGTGTCGATATGTCCGTGCGTCATCTGCAACGGCTATTCAAATCGCAGACGGGTGAGTCCCCTCTGGCTTATGCACGCCGCTTGCGGCTCAAGACGGCGGCGTGGTTTTTGACGAGTTCGGAAAGGACAGTCGCTGAAATTGCAGCGACCTGCGGTTTCTCAGATGCCTCTCATCTCGGACGCGAATTTCGGAAAGAATTTGGTGTCGCACCGAATACATATCGCGCCAATCAAACCGGCGCATTTTCATAAAATCGACCAATATTGGTGCTAACCCGAATTAGCGATTTTCCCTATTATCGTGCACCTGAAAATCAAAAGGCATAAATCGGTTATTTGTAATACGAAAAAGCCAAAAAAATAACCATATCAATCATGAATTTACTTTTTCCGGGCCGTCGCGGGTGAAACTTCCCCAATCGATCCGCCTCGACGAAAACATATCTCGAAATAGCTACACAATTACCGACGACATCACCTTTTCGCTTTTTGGCGGACAACGTTACACGAATGAAACGTTTATAATTCGTCTGCCTTGAAAGTTTCTGTAATTAATACTTGGTCGGGGTCGAATAGAAGTAATTGCTACCGATAATGCTTGCGTGACGCAAGCAGCCGTTTCGTCTCATTCAGGCGTGTGCCCGTCGTTCCTGCGTTGACGTTCAACCGCGGGAAGGCGGGGCTGTGATCGCGGCTGATTCACGTTGAGGTGCTTCAATGTCGTCGAACCGACAGGGTTCGTGACGGCATGCGGTCGTCCAAAACGCGGAGCGTGCATCGGTATGCATTCAGGATTCCTATTGATGAATCCGGTTCGACCCGATCGGCCACCCATCTGATCTCACATCAGATGCGTACGGGGATCTCCTGTCCGCGAGAGCGCGGAGTCTCTGCACGTTCCCGGTAATCGCATGCGCGATTGCATGAAAGTCTGTCCTGCCCGTACGCGAGCACGATAGTAAGCAATCCGTAATAAAAAGCCGATGCCGGTTCATTTTTCATTCAATGACGTCACAGCGGGACGATTCGTAAAAACGATCCTGCTGGGCCTTCGGGGATAACTGATTTCAGCGGGATCAACGAACAATGATGAGTTATTGGAAAGTATTGGGGGTTGCGTCGGCAACCGTGCTGGCCTCGTTCGGTGCACAGGAGGCATACGCCCAGGCATCGACGATTACCGTCTCAGGCCAGCAGTACACGCTGTGCGGCAAGGAAAACGGCACCTGCTCGTTCCTCGGAACGGGCTCGGTCGTTTTTGGCGCTGTGCCGCCGAACGCACCGTCTGTGATGCTCACCGCGCCGCGTACGTTCACGAACGGCGTGGGCTGTTATGTGGGCGCAGTGTCGAATACGGATCCTGCATATGGTTACGGAAAGGCCTGCTGGGTTCGCGCGGCAGCGACCAGCGGTACGCCGAGCAACACGCCTTCGCCGACGCCTACTCCGACGCCGACGCCTACTCCGACGCCGACACCTACACCTACGCCGACGCCGACGCCGACGCCGAGTCCGACGCCTGTCTCTGATCCGCATCTCCGAGCCCACGCGCCGGCCG
>NZ_QBUY01000213.1 GCF_003121405.1 Paraburkholderia sp. C35
GTTCAGCGGCTTTCTTTTGCCTACTTTTCTTTGCCGCGGCAAAGAAAAGTAGGTGCTGCCCCGCACAGGGGCGACGCGTGAAGTACCGATACCAAACCGCGGATGCCAGCGAAAAAAAAGGCCGACCTAAAAAAAGATCAGCCCTTTCCCGAAGAAGAACAACAACAGCAACAACAACAAACCCGCCCAAACGGGCAAACCCCAATCAACTAGTCTCAGCCGAAGCCCAAGCCTGCTCGCGCAGCCGAGTCCTCAACCGCGCAACAGCCTGCGAATGCAACTGACAAACTCGAGACTCACTCACTTCCATCACCGCGCCGATCTCGCGCAAATTCAGGCCACGCTCGTAATAGAGAGACATAAGCAGCTTCTCCCGCTCAGGCAGCCGATCAATCGCCTCAACCAGCGCCCCGCGCAGCGAATCATCCAGCAACGCCGACAGCGGATCCGAATGATCAACGCAATACCGATCGAGAAATGGCTCATCATCGGCGGAACGATCGAAGTCTTCGTAATAGATCAGCTGACTGCCGTGCAGATCCTGCAGCATCGACTGATACTCGTCGAGCGGCATCTTCAGATGCTCGGCAATCTCCGCCTCGCTGGCCGACCGCCCCAGCGTCTGCTCGACCTGATGCACCGCCGTCTCGACCTCGCGCGACGTCCGTCGCAAGCTACGCGGCAGCCAGTCGTTGCTGCGCAACTCATCCAGCATCGCGCCGCGAATCCGCTGGCTCGCGTACGTCTCGAACTGCGCGCCCTGGTCTTCCTTGTAGCGGCTCGCCGCATCCAGCAGACCAATCATGCCTGCCTGAATCAGATCGTCGAGATCGACGCTCGCCGGCATCTTCGCGACGAGCTGCAAGCCAAGACGGCGCACCAGCGGTGCGTACTTCGTCAGAACCTCGGCTTGCGAAATTTTTCCTTGAGCGTTGTACATCGTGCTCCCCTTTTCCTTGCCTTCAGGCATGCTGCGCAGACGGTTGATCGGCGTATTGCGCCGCTGTTACGGTCGTCGGCGGCACGCCATGCGTCCGTGACGAAATCGCTGGCCGCATCGGCCAGTACTGCAGTTCGGCAGCGATATGACGGAAATCGCGCGCAGCAGGTGCCGATGGGAAAGCATCGACGACACAACGCGACAACTCCATGGCTCGCGCCATCAAAGGATCGGCTGCAACGCAGCCGGCATCTTCAAGCGATACAGCGAGATAACGTCCCGCCACACCCGCCAGGTTTTCATACGCGGTATGCGCATCGGTCACGCTCAGCACGTGATTGACGAGCACCCGGAACTGCGCAATCGCATGGGCGAAGTGCAGGCGCTTCATGCACGCGTACGCATCGGTGATCGCCTGCGCCGCGACGCGCGTCACCACCAGCACGTCGTGCGACTGCATCGCGAGTGCCGACAGCGAGCCTTCGCGGTCCAGCTGTGCATCGATCAGCACCACATCGGCCGGTCCGCTCAACACCACGCCCATCTGCTCACGCGTGGCGCTCTCGCGGTTGCCGCGCGAAGCCGCGAGCACCTTGAAGCCCAATGCATGACGGCCTACGGCTTCGTCGAGCGTCATCTCGCCGCGCATCACGGCCGAGAAGTTGCCCGCGCCGCGCACGCCGCCCAGCATTGCGCTCACCGATCGCTCGCCGAGGCTTTCGTCGATGACAAGCACGTCCTTGCCCTGTTCGGCGAGCGCGGCGGCGAGGTTCACCACCGTCGTCGTCACGCCGACGCCGTGCGAGCCGCCTGCCACCGCCACGACCCGCGAGCCGGAGCGCGCGAGCAGACGCCGCAGTCCTTCTGCCTGGTCCAGCACGAATTTATCCAAAGCGAACCTCGTGCAGATCGGCGGTCGAACGGGCCGACAAGGCCGACAGCAGCGCTGGCACGTCCTCGTCCTGCGGAACGAATGGCGAGTGATCGCGCGGTATGCAGAAGGCGCTCTTGATCAGGAATTTCTTGGTTGCGACATACAGGTTCTCCGGCACCTTCTGTCCCGTCGACACGTAGTGCACGGGCAGCTTGTAGCGGATCACCGTATCGATCACGCAGCCCAGGTTGGTCGCTTCATCGAGTTTGGTCAGGATGCAGCCGGCGAGCGGTTGCTGGTCCGGCGCGTTCTGGTATGCCTGCACGACTTCGTTCAACGTGTCGCCGTGGCTCGTCGCGTTCAGCAGCAGCAGGCGCTGCACGGGCTGACCGGCGCGGCACAGCATCGCGATCTGGTCGGACAGCAGACGATCGCGCTGGCTCATGCCGATCGTGTCGATCAGCACGATATGTTTGTTGCGCAGTTCCGAGAGCGCGAGCGTCAGGTCGGCGCCGTCCTTCACGGCATGCACCGACACGCCGAGAATCTTGCCGAAGATGCGCAGCTGTTCGTGACCGCCGATCCGGTAGCTGTCGGTGGTGAGCAGCGCGACCTTGCTGGCGCCGAAGCGCATCACGCAGCGCGCGGCGAGCTTGGCGGTGGTCGTGGTCTTGCCGACGCCCGTCGGGCCCATCAGCGCGAACACGCCGCCGCGGTCCATCAGCGCGTCTTCGTTTTCCATCACGGGCACGTTCGATTCGAGCACCGTCCGGACCCACTCCATGCCTTCGTCCATGTTGTCGACGGCGGGCAGGTTGTCGACCACCATCTTCACCAGTTGCGCGGAGAAGCCGGCGGCAAACAGATGCTTGGTCAGCGTCGCGTGCACCGGGCTGCGGCGCTGGCGGTCGGCCCACAGCAGACCGGCGAACTGCTCTTCCATCATGCCGCGCATCGACGTGAGCTCGCTCATCACGGTCTCGTTGACCATCTGCTCGATACGCGACTTGATCGATTCCGTGAGTGCTGCGGCCTGCTTCGGCGTCATGTCGGCAGCGGCTGCGCCCTTGCGCGCGTCGCGGGCCGTGTTGATGTCGCCGGCGCCTTCGGCCACCGTCGGCACGGCGTTACCTTTTTGCGAGGCGCGGCGGGCGGCGAGTTGTGCTGCTTCGCGCGCCCACTCGGGCTTCACTTCTTCGTTTGCATCGACGGGCGCACCCATGCCGCGTGCCATCGCGGCGGCAGGCGTCATCGTCGGATTGGCTGCGTGGACCACGTCCTTGGCCGCGATGCGGCGCGCATGGTCGATCAGCCAGGGATTCGTTTCTGCCATCGTGCGCTGACGGGCGGGTGCTTCGGGCTTCGCATTGAGCGCGGGCTTGACCGGGGCGGCAGCCGTTTCGCTGCGCAGATCGACGCGTACGTCGTCGCTAGCGCGCGGCGCGCTGGCCGGGCTTTCGGGGGCGGCGTTGTCGGCGGCGGCTGCAGCTGCTTGCGGCTCGGCTTTTTCTTCGCTGGCTGCGGGCATGCGTTCCGTGCCGGCTTCGGGGCTTGCGCCGAACACCGACGAGAACACATCGGGCATGCCGCTCGCGTAGGGATTGACGGGCATCGCGGGCGCTGCGGCGGGCAGCATCGGCGCGCGGGGGGCGCCAGCTGCCGCGTTGGGCGCGGCGCCTTCCTGGCCGCGCGGGGCGATGGCGCTCAGATCGCTGTCGGTGACCGCGACGATTTCGACGCTGCCATCGTCGTTGGTACGGTTGGACAGCACGACTGCATCGGGACCCAATGCCTCACGGACGAGACGCAGAGCGTCACGACTCGTTGCACCGATAAATTTGCGAATGTTCAAGCTGGTTCTCCGATGAGCTACGCGGACCGGCGGCATACCGTTTCCCGATGAGATGAATTATTGCGGGAGACGTCTAATACCTATCGGGGGATAAAGGAGGGGAAACGCTGGCAATTCGGGCGATGGAAGTAGGGTTTGGGGCTGCGCGGGTTGGGGTGGTGTGCTGGTGCTGTGCGGTGGCGTCCGCTTGATGTTAGTGGTCTGCTAGCGTTGCCCCTGTGCGGGGCGGCACCTACTTTTCTTTGCCGCCGCAAAGAAAAGTAGGCAAAAGAAAGCGGGCTAACAC
>NZ_QBUY01000214.1 GCF_003121405.1 Paraburkholderia sp. C35
CGCAGCATCTCCAGCACCCGCGCGACATCGGCGTCGGCGAGGTCGCCTTCCGGTTCCTTGCGTGCGAGCAGCAAGTCCATCAGGTCGTTATCGCTCAGTTCGAGCAGGCGCGTGAGCGCGCCCACGTCCGCATCACTGAGATCATGCTCATATCGGCTGAAAAAACGTTCAAAGATCAGATCGTTTTCCAGCAGACCGCGCCGCGCGCGCCAGCGGAGACGCGCGCGGCGCAACGGGTCGGACTGGTGAGACGTTTCCATCTCAGACCGTCCGGCGCACCATCAATTCCTTGATCTTGCCGATCGCCTTCGTCGGGTTGAGGCCCTTCGGGCACACATCGACGCAGTTCATGATCGTATGGCAACGGAACAGACGGTACGGATCTTCCAGGTTGTCCAGCCGCTCACCCGTCGCCTCGTCGCGGCTGTCCGCGATGAAACGATAGGCCTGCAGCAGGCCCGCCGGGCCCACGAACTTGTCCGGATTCCACCAGAAGCTCGGGCACGACGTCGAGCAGCTCGCGCACAGAATGCACTCGTACAGGCCGTCGAGCTCATCGCGCTCTTCCGGCGACTGCAGACGCTCCTTCTCCGGCGGCGGCGTGTCGTTGATCAGGTACGGCTTGATCGAGTGATACTGGTTGAAGAACTGCGTCATGTCCACGATCATGTCGCGGATCACGGGCAGCCCCGGCAGCGGACGCAGCACGATCTTCTGCGGCAGGTCGTTCAGGTTCGTCAGGCACGCCAGACCGTTCTTGCCGTTGATGTTCATCGCGTCCGAGCCGCACACGCCTTCACGGCACGAGCGGCGGAACGACAGCGTCTCGTCCAGTGCCTTCAGTTTCACCAGCGCGTCGAGCAGCATGCGCTCGTGCGAGTCGATCTCGATCTCGTACGTCTGCATGCGCGGCGCGGCATCCTTGTCCGGATCGTAGCGGTAGATTTCGAATGTACGCTTGGCCATTGTGTGGGGTCCTTTGACTTGTGCTTTAGAAGGTACGCGCTTTGGGCGGCACCGATTCGACCGTCAGCGGGTTCATGTGCACCGGCTTGTAGTCGAGGCGGTCGCCTTCGCTGTACCACAGCGTATGGCGCAGCCAGTTCTCGTCGTCGCGATGTTCGAAGTCGTTCTGCGCGTGCGCGCCACGGCTTTCCTTGCGCGCCTCGGCCGACACCATCGTCGCGCGCGCCACCTCGATCAGGTTCTCCACTTCGAGCGCTTCCACGCGCGCCGTGTTGAACACCTTCGACTTGTCCTTCAGGTGGATGTCGCCAACGCGTGCCGCCACTTCGCGGATGCGCTCGACGCCTTCGGCCAGCAGTGCCGACGTACGGAACACGCCCGCGTGCTTCTGCATCGTCGAACGGATATCGTTGGCGACGTCCTGCGCGTATTCGCCCGAGGTCGACTTGTCCAGCTTCGCCAGACGCGACAGCGCGAAATCAGCAGCGTCAGCCGGCAGCGGCTTGTGATCCCTGATTTCCTTCACGTGCTTGACGATGTGGTTGCCCGCTGCGCGGCCAAACACCACCAGGTCGAGCAGCGAGTTCGTGCCCAGGCGGTTCGCGCCGTGCACCGACACGCACGAGCATTCGCCCACGGCGTAGAAACCGTTGATCGGGTCTTCCTGGCCCTTCGCCGTACCGACAACCTGACCGTGGATGTTCGTCGGAATGCCGCCCATCTGGTAGTGAATGGTCGGCACGACGGGAATCGGCTCCTTGATGCAGTCGACGTTCGCGAACTTCAGCGCGATTTCGCGGATCGACGGCAGACGCTTCATGATCGTTTCTGCGCCGATGTGCGACAGGTCCAGCAGCACGTGGTCCTTGTTCGGACCGACGCCACGGCCTTCCTTGATTTCCTGGTCCATCGAGCGCGAGACGAAGTCGCGCGGCGCCAGATCCTTCAGCGTCGGCGCGTAGCGCTCCATGAAGCGCTCGCCGTTCGAGTTACGCAGGATGCCGCCTTCGCCACGCACGCCTTCCGTGATCAGCACGCCGGCACCCGCGACGCCCGTCGGGTGGAATTGCCAGAATTCCATGTCTTCGAGCGGGATGCCTGCGCGTGCCGCCATTCCGAGGCCGTCACCCGTGTTGATGAACGCATTCGTCGATGCCGCGAAGATCCGGCCCGCGCCGCCCGTGGCGAACAGCGTGGTCTTGCCTTCGAGGATATAGACGTCGCCCGTTTCCATTTCCAGCGCGGTCACGCCGAGCACGTCGCCTTCGGCGTCGCGGATCAGATCCAGCGCCATCCATTCGACGAAGAACGTGGTCTTCGCCGCGACGTTCTGCTGGTACAGCGTGTGCAGCAGTGCGTGGCCGGTACGGTCAGCAGCCGCGCATGCGCGTTGCACCGGCTTCTCGCCGTAGTTCGCCGTGTGGCCGCCGAACGGGCGCTGGTAGATCGTGCCGTCGGCGTTACGGTCGAACGGCATGCCGAAGTGTTCGAGCTCATACACGGCGTTCGGCGCTTCACGGCACATGAACTCGATCGCGTCCTGGTCGCCGAGCCAGTCGGAGCCCTTGATCGTGTCGTAGAAGTGGTAGTGCCAGTTGTCTTCGCTCATGTTGCCGAGCGAGGCGCCGATGCCACCTTGCGCCGCGACGGTGTGCGAGCGCGTCGGGAACACTTTGGAGAGCACGCAGACGGAGAGGCCGGCACGTGCCAGCTGGAGCGACGCGCGCATGCCGGAGCCGCCTGCGCCGACGATCACCACATCAAACTTGCGACGCGGCAGGGAATTCTTGATTGCAGCCATTCTTTACACTCTCCAGAGAATCTGCGCAGCGTAGCCCGCACACGCGAGCAGCCAGACGATCGTCAACGCCTGCAGCAGAAGCCGCGTGCCAACCGGTTTGATGTAGTCCATCCAGATGTCGCGGATGCCGACCCACGCGTGATAGAACAGCGCGAGCAGCGTCACGAACGTGGCGAGCTTCATCCACTGCATCGCGAAGATGCCGGCCCAGCCGTCGTAAGAGAATGCGTGCGCGCCGAAGAACAGCGCGAGCAGGATCACGGTGTACACGGCCATGATCACGGCCGTGATGCGCTGCGCGAGCCAGTCGCGCAGACCGTAGTGCGCGCCGACTACCAGGCGCTTCGAACCGACACGGTTATTGGCTGACATATTTTTAGAATGCTCCGAACAGTTTGAGCGCGAAGGCGATGGTCAGCAGCGACGACACCACCAGCACCACGGCCGACGTGCTCTTGCCGCGTTCCTTCGAGACGGAATCGTGGTTCAGGTCCATCGTCAGATGGCGCACGCCCGCGCAGAAGTGGAACAGGAACGCCCACGCCAGCACCAGCACGATCAGCTTGACGATGATGTTGGACAGGAAACCCTTGAACACCTCGAAGCTCAACTCGGAGGTCAGGCTCTGGTCGAAGAGAAACAGCAGGAACGGAAGGAAGATGAACAGCAGACCGCCGCTCACGCGGTGGAGAATCGACACCCGACCCGCCAAAGGAAGACGGTACGCCGTCAATATCTGCCCGATACCGATGTTCCGGTATTCCGGCCTCGGTTTTTT
>NZ_QBUY01000215.1 GCF_003121405.1 Paraburkholderia sp. C35
GGCGCGCTGTGGTTCGGCATCGCGCACTACGGCCTCACGGGTGCCGCTGTCGTGGTGGCGGCGCGCGGCCTGTTCGACTACGTCGCGCTGTTGCGCCTGTCGCGTATCCACGCGCGTCCGATCCTGCTCGACATGCTCGCGCATCTCGCCTTCCTGGTGGGCGCCTTGTGGCTCGCCTTCCTGCTCACCAGCCTGCCGATGGCCATGGCCGCGGGCGCGCTCATCGTCGGCGCGAACGTGGCGTGGTCGCTCACGATGACCCCTGCATTGCGCGATCTTGCGCGTTCGCTGCTTGTGCGTCTGAAGTTGCGACTCAATCCGAGGAATAGCGCATGAACCAAGATATCGTTGAAGAAGACCTGCTGCGTCCCACCACCGTGACGCGCGATGCGGGCCACGATCTCCTTGCGGCCACGCCCGTTGCGAAGCCGCCTGCCAAAAGGCGTGGCGCGCGCAGCACCGGCCCTGTGCGGGTCGCGATCATTCACGACTGGCTCGTCACGTATGCGGGCGCCGAGCGCGTGCTGGAACAGATCGTCGCGTGCTTTCCGGAGGCGGACCTGTTCAGCCTCGTCGACTTTCTCGACGACCGCACGTTTCTGCGCGGCAAATCCGTGACGACCTCGTTCATCCAGAACCTGCCGATGGCGCGCACGAAGTACCGCAGCTATCTGCCGCTGATGCCGCTGGCGATCGAACAACTCGACGTCTCTGCCTACGACGTCGTGATCTCCAGCAGCCATGCCGTGGCAAAGGGCGTGCTCACGGGCCCGGACCAGATACATATCAGCTACGTGCATTCGCCCATCCGCTATGCGTGGGATCTGCAGCACCAGTACCTGCAGCAGTCGAAGCTCACGAGCGGACCGAAGTCCGCGTTTGCGCGGCTGATCCTGCACTACATGCGCAACTGGGACATCCGCACGTCGAATTCCGTCGATGCCTTTGTCGCGAATTCGGAGTTCATTTCGAGGCGTATCCACAAGGTGTATCAGCGTGAATCGGAAGTGATCTTTCCGCCCGTCGATGTCGAATCGTTCGCGCTATGTGAGCAGAAAGACGACTTCTATCTGACGGCGTCAAGAATGGTGCCGTACAAGAAGATCGATCTGATCGTCGAAGCTTTTGCGCAGATGCCGGAGCGCAAGCTGGTCGTGATCGGCGATGGCCCCGACATGCAGAAGATCCGTGCAAAGGCCACGCCGAACGTGCAGATCATGGGCTATCAGCCGTTCAAGGTGCTGCGCGATCACATGCGCCGCGCGAAGGCATTCGTATTCGCGGCAGAAGAAGACTTCGGCATTTCCGTGGTGGAAGCGCAGGCGTGCGGCACGCCCGTGATTGCGTACGGCAAGGGCGGGGCGCTCGAAACCGTGCGCGACCAGTTCGAACCGCATCCGACGGGCATTTTCTTTAACGAGCAGACGGTCGAGTCGATCATCGGCGCAGTGGAAGATTTCGCCGGCGATGCCACGCGCTTCCGGCCTGTCGATTGCCGTGCGAATGCCGAACGCTTTTCGGTTCGCCATTTCCGCGAGCGCTTCTTTGGTTTCGTGCGCGAGTCGGTGCCGGCCTTGCAGGGCGCGACGCTGCCGGTGGATGAGCCGCCCGTCGATGGCGGCGCTCAGAAGCCTGCCACGAGCGCGCTGCGCGTGCTGGCTATCGATCAGAGCGGCGTGATGGGCGGTGCCGAACTGTCGCTACTGGAAATCGTGAAGGCGCTCAAGGCGCGCGTGCAGGTCGTGCTGTTCGACGATGGCCCGTTTCGCGCAGCGCTGCGTCGCGAGGGCGTGGCCGTCGAGGTGCTGGATCCGGGCGCGACCCGCGACATCCGCAAGCAGGGCGGCACGCCGCCCGTATTGAAGGCGGTGAAGGGCGTGGCATCACTGGTGCGCGCGACGGTAGCACGCGCGCGGCAGAGTGACGTGATCTATGCGAACACGCAGCGCGCGATGGTGATTGGTGCGCTTGCCGGTCGCTTTGCGCGGCGTCCGGTGGTGTGGCATCTGCGCGATATCGTCAGTCCCGAGCACTTCGGCAGCAAACAGCTTGCGATCATCAAATGGTG
>NZ_QBUY01000216.1 GCF_003121405.1 Paraburkholderia sp. C35
CCCATCATGTCCGAAACCCGCCCCGACACCCTCTTCGCGCTGACCGCCCTCTCCCCGCTCGACGGCCGTTACGCATCGAAAACCGAAGCCCTGCGCGAGTGGCTTTCGGAAGCCGCGTTCATGCGTCATCGCGTGACGGTGGAAATTCACTGGCTGATCGCACTGTCCCACACCGGTTTTGCCGAAGTGCCGCGCTTCTCGGAAGCGTCGGAGCAGTTCCTGCTGCAACTGGCCGAGCGCTTCACGGCGCACGACGCCGCGCGCATCAAGGACATCGAGCGCGTGACGAATCACGACGTGAAGGCTGTCGAATACTGGCTGAAGGAATCGGTGAAGGGCCAGCCGGAACTGGAGCGCGCAAGCGAGTTCATTCACTTCGCGTGCACGTCGGAAGACATCAACAACACGTCGCACGGCCTGATGCTGGCTGGCGCGCGTGAACACGTGATCCTGCCGGCGCTGCGCTCGGTGCATCAGCGTCTCGTCGCGCTTGCGCATGCGCAGGCCGATCAGCCGATGCTGTCGCGCACGCACGGCCAGCCCGCCAGCCCGACGACGCTGGGCAAGGAAATCGCCAACGTCGCGGCGCGTCTGTCGCGCGCGATCGATCGGATTGCGAACGTCGAACTGCTCGGCAAGATGAATGGCGCGGTCGGCAACTTCAATGCGCATCTGTCGGCGTATCCGGAATTCGACTGGGTAGCGGTATCGAAGGAAGTGATCGAGAAGCGTCTGAAGCTCACCTTCAATCCGTACACGATCCAGATCGAACCGCACGATTACATGGCTGAACTGTTCGACGCCGTCGCGCGTGCGAACACGATTCTGCTCGACCTCGATCGCGACGTCTGGGGTTATATCTCGATCGGTTACTTCAAGCAGCGGACGAAGGCCGGTGAGATCGGTTCGTCGACGATGCCGCACAAGGTCAATCCGATCGACTTCGAAAACTCGGAAGGCAACTTGGGGCTTGCTAACGCGACGTTGCGGCATCTGGCAGACAAGCTGCCCGTTTCGCGCTGGCAGCGTGACCTGACCGACTCGACGGTGCTGCGCAATATTGGTGTGGCGTTTGGGTATTCGTTGCTGGCGTATGACGCGCTGAATCGCGGGCTGGATAAGCTTGAGGTGAATCCTCAACGTCTGAACGATGATCTCGATGCGACGTGGGAAGTGCTGGCTGAGCCGGTGCAGACTGTGATGCGTCGTTATGGCATCGAGAATCCGTATGAGCAGCTGAAGGAACTCACGCGTGGTAAGGGGATTACTCGCGATGCGCTGCAGACTTTTGTTAGCGGTCTCGCTATTCCTGCAGATGCCAAAGAGCGACTTCTCGCGATGACGCCCGCTTCTTATGTGGGTATGGCTGCTGAGTTGGCTAAGCGGATTAAGTAAGTTCCCAACGGGGTTTGGATTTTTGCTGGCGGCGCGGTTTGGTATTGGTGCTTCATGCGTTGCCGCTGGTGTTTTGGGCTTTCGCTGGCATCCGCTTTTTGTTAGTGGTTTGCTAGCGTCGCCCCTGTGCGGGGCAGCACCTACTTTTCTTTGCCGCGGCAAAGAAAAGTAGGCAAAAGAAAGCCGCTGAACACCGCCAGCCCTTGTACTTGCCTGCGGGCCCCCCGCCGGTCCTATCCTTCACACG
>NZ_QBUY01000217.1 GCF_003121405.1 Paraburkholderia sp. C35
CGAGCTTGTGTGAGAACTCAATTTTTGGCGCTGAACGGGCATTCCCGGTTCAGCTGGATCGAGTTTGGTAGGTCCAGCTTACGCTAATCGAATCTCGCGAGCGTAGCGAAGCCCCTCTGGGCCTTACCGTTCAGCCATCTTCATGGCCCTCATCGTTCTCGCAACACCGAGTATGTTGATGACGCGCTTCAGATTGTAGGCCAATACCTGAAGGCTCATTTCCGTACTCACCCGCCCAAGCGTCCGGGTCAGGAAATGCGCGGGTCCCATCCAGTGTTTGAGCGTACCAAAGACATGCTCAACAGTACTTCGGCGGATCGTCATTGCATCGGGCTTCCTGTCGAGCCGGCGTTGCATGGTTTCCAGTATGTTTTCGTGCTCCCATCGCTTGATGCGGCGATAGTCGCCGGGTGAACATCGGTTCTTGAGATGGCAACGAGGGCAGGCACTCGGCCAGTACGCCCGCAGGGTCATGTCATGCTCGACGGTGTTGAACCGATGAATGGCGCGCTCACCGGCAGGGCATCGATATACGTCGCTTCTTGCCTCGTAAACAAAGTCAGCCTTCGTGAACAGACCTTTCTTCCTTGATGCCGAGGTAAGTGGTTTGGGAACGTACGCGCTGATGTTGCCCAGATCGCACGCTCGTATCTCAGAGCCGCTGTAGTAGCCACGGTCAGCCAACACCTTCAGCCTCGCTTTGCCCATCGCGTTCTTTGCAGACGTTGCCATCCTGCTGAGTTGACCGTGATCGTTTCCGACGTTCGTCACCTCGTGTGCAACGATCAGATGATGCTTCGTATCCACGACGGTCTGAACGTTGTAACCCACTATGCCGGAGCCCCGTCCGCTTGTTGCCATAGACCGTGCATCGGGATCCGTCATGGACAACTGTTTGTCCGGTTGTTTCTTCAACTGCTTCCTGACCTGATCAAGTTCGCGCATCTGCTGACGCAAGCTGGCAATCTTCTCGTACAGGCGCACGGTCTTCACATCGAACCCGGTCGGGCTTGTCCTGTCCGCGCTTTCGATCAGGTCGAGATATCGCTGAACGCTTTCCTCGATCTGCTGCTGGCGCTTGTCGATCTTGCCCATCGTATAGTTTCTGTCGCGGCTGTTCGAAGCCTTGAACTTGCTGCCGTCGATGGCCACCATGTCACTCGAGAGCAGCTTCAGTCCGCGACACAGTTCGACGAAACGACGGCATACGTTACGAATGGCTGGACCGTTGTCGCGGCGAAAATCGGCGATCGTCTTGAAGTCGGGAGCCAGTCGCTCCGTCAGCCACATCATCTCCACGTTGCGCTGGCACTCGCGCTCAAGACGGCGACTGGAGGGTATCCGGTTCAGATAGCCGTAGATGTAGATCCTAAGCAGCACGCCAGGATGGTAGGACGGGCGTCCGGTGATTGCGGGAGTCGTACCGTTGAAACCGAGATCGTCAAGGTTTAACTCGTCGACAAAAGCGTCTATGACCCTGATCGGATTGTCCTGCCCGATATAGTCATCGACGCATTCGGGAAGTAGTGCGACCTGCTTACGGTCATCGCCTTCAACGAATCGCTTCATGAGTCATCCGGTCTCAGTGTGTTGATTCAGTCTAGGCGATCAATGCGTTTTCACACAGGCTCG
>NZ_QBUY01000218.1 GCF_003121405.1 Paraburkholderia sp. C35
CTTTGCAGGCCGGGACTGAGGTGGTTTGAGTGACGCGTCGTCACGGACTCGGCGTTGGTGGTGGGATTTGCGCGAAGGTCACGCCCTCGATGTACCTCAAGTCGGTGCCATCACTGCTTGTTGACTGACCGGCGCCAACCACTTCGCCATTCGCCGTAAGTTCTGTGCAGTCGCGGCCAACAAGAATTCGTCGTGTGCGCCACTGGGCCCACGCAATCGGAGGCGATCCAGCTTCAATATCCGCTTCAAATGAGCGAACAGCATCTCGACCTTTTTGCGCTCTCGACGTGAGCGCTTATATGCGGGGGTATTTGCAATGGCTCTAGCTTCTTCTCGTGCGTCCTCATGGACACTGCGTGCGATTTTTCGCATGGGTGTGTTCGGGCAGCATTGGTCCTTCATTGAGCATGAAGCGCAGTCTGTCTGACTGGATCGATAGATGATTGTGCCGGCCTTCGTGATGTGCGAGCGCTGTGCTTTGAACGGTCGCCGCTCTTTGCGGAGAGCATGGCCTGCAGGGCAGCGATATTCGTCGCTTCGCTCGATCCAGTGGAAATCGCTATTTGGAAACGTGCCGTCGTTACGAGGCGGGCGCTGCCAGACAGGTACGTGCGGATCGATGCCTTTCTCCTGAACCATCCATCCAAGCATCGCCCCTGTTCCGTAGGCCGTGTCACCGACCAGACGTTTGGGTTTGATTGCGAAGCGTTGTTCAACCCTATCGACCATCGTCTTGGTGGACTCTACCTCCTGCGTTCTATGCGCAGGTGTGGCCTCAACATCGACGATGATCCCCGCGTGCAGGTCAATCAAATAGTTTGTTGAGTATGCGAAGAACGCTGGCCCACCTGGCGCGGCGGTGTAGCGTGCGGACGGATCGGTTAGCGAGATTCGTTTTGGTGGTGTGGCGGACTCCACGTCATCAGATGGCGCCGGGTTCGCTTTCTCCAGCGCACTTAAATACTCTTGCACCGCCCGGCTCGGACCGTCGCCCTGACGCCAGTCGATGACTTCCGTTCCTGGTAATCCGCGAGCACGATTTGCATCTGCCTTGACCACACTCGCATCGACAGCGAAGCCTTCACCTTCAACAAGTCCTTCGCTCATACAACGACGCAGGACAGATTCAAAGACGTGTCGCAATGCTTCGCTGTCGCGGAATCGTCCGTGTCGATTCTTGGAGAACGTCGAGTGATCGGGGACTGCGTCTTCCAGGCCAAGGCGACAGAACCAGCGGTAGGCGAGGTTGAGATGTACCTCTTCGCACAGACGTCGTTCGGAGCGAATGCCGAAACAGTAGCCCACAATCAGCATGCGGATCATGAGCTCAGGATCAATAGAAGGCCGACCGGTGTGGCTGTAGTGCGGTGCGAGGTGCTCGCGAAGTCCATCGAGGTCGAAATAGCGATCAATACCCCGCAACAGGTGAGTGCGTGGAACATGGTCATCAAGGTTGAAGGAGTAGAAGAGTTTGTCCTGACCACCACCTTGTTGACCCATCATGACGTTCACCCCCGTCGATCAATGTCTTCCAGGATAGCCAAAATTCGATTTGGCGGGGAGTTTTTCAACAGAATCGGCC
>NZ_QBUY01000219.1 GCF_003121405.1 Paraburkholderia sp. C35
GTTGGAGGTGATGCGAACGCGGAACTCTTGGGCAAGGACTTGGGCAATCTGATTTATCAGGTCGCCAGCGCAGGGACAGTTGTTTACGGAGGAGCAAAGGCTGGTCTTGCCTTGGCGAATGCGGGCATCGACGTTGGGATCGATGCTTTGGTAAAGGCGAGCGGAAAATCCGGAGAGTTCGGTCAGTTGACGAATCTCGCTAGCATCTTTGGTGCAAATGGTGCGCCACTAATGGATTTCACCGCACTTACCAGCGCGCAAAAGGGGATGGTCGGTGAATTGCTTGGCAGCGCCACAATCGATAATATCGCTCCCGACGCCGAAAAGATCGGTCGTACACAGGCAGTTGGGCAGAACGGGATTGATGATCTTTACAAGGTCAGCAAACCGGGCGTCGATTATGTGGTGGTCGAATACAAGTTCGGCACATCCAGATTGGGATCGACGCTTGACGGGTTGCAGATGAGTGACGATTGGCTCACGGGCGCTAACACCGGGATTAACCGTATATTGCAGTCAGTTGGTGGAAATCGTGCTGCCGCAGAAGGAGTTCAGGACGCGATGATGTCTGGTCGTGTGGAGAAATGGCTGGTGCATACCGATCCTTTGGGAAATGTAACGGTCGGCATGCTGGACAGTAACGGAAAATTCATTCCTCAGCCTGCGTCCGCGATAATCGGAGCGACAAAATGACGAGAGATGCGCTTGCCTCACACGCATATTGGGATCAATGGATCGAACATTCGCAGAAGCGGATAGAGACCATGTGGGCAAAATCCAAGGAGCCGTCCAGTGACCCACGCTATCGACCACAGTATCTCTTTGAGATTGCGAAAGAATATTGGCAATTGATGTTCGAGCGGTATTCACGTGGTGACTCAGTTAGCGAGTTGGTTCAATATTTTCCGGGACTTCTTGACGCGTGGGAGGATTCCGAGCGGCTGGGGACAACTGTATTTTCATCGGAACAACAGGTCTCGCGCCGCAGTTGGACCAAGAACCTCGACAAATACATTGTGTGCTTCTGGCTGACCGGTTTAGCACTTGCTCTCGACATTCCTGACGATCAATGGAACCGTTTGACGGCCTTGATGGGCAATGAGGGTGAAGACGTGCTGCTCGACCGTATCATCTCAAGTCGCGATCATGGCCGGCGTATCGGGACTGTGTTATGTCATCCGAAACCATACGCCCGATTGCTCGATGCGATCAACGCACGGCCGCCCGACCAGCCGCACATCCTTCGGAAGTTTGTCGAAAACTGGTATGCGGAACTTGATCGTCCCTCAAAAAAGGGGGGGGTGACTGCAATATTCGATCGTCCCTACTGGTACGGATTCGATGAATTCATTGAGGGCGGTGCATACTTTGGGTTTTGGTGTGTCGAAGCTGTGGCGGCGGTCAAGGCTTTCCAACTCGATGACAGCCTATGCTTGGGATCACCGCATTATCCTGGTGACTTGCTTCGCCCTGGTGGACCGACTGCGTGCGATGTCGAAGGGGTGTCCGAGGCCGATAAAGCAGT
>NZ_QBUY01000021.1 GCF_003121405.1 Paraburkholderia sp. C35
GGCATGCGGCCTTGCGTCCACAGATCGAGCAGATCGGTACGCAGCGTTTCCGCCGTCAGCACGTCGAGCGCGGAGAATGGCTCGTCCATCAGCAGCAAGGTCGGATCGACCACCAGCGCACGCGCAAAACCGACGCGCTGACGCATACCGCCCGACAACTCACGCGGATACGCATTCTCGAAACCGTCCAGACCGATCAGATCGATGGCGGCCAGCGCGCGCTCGCGACGCTCGCGCGCGCCAACGCCGAGCGCTTCGAGCCCCGCTTCCACGTTCTGCTGCACGGTCAGCCACGGAAACAGCGCGAAGGTTTGAAACACCATCGCGACACCTTCGGCTGGCCCTCTGAGCGGCTTGCTCATATACGTGACGTCGCCGCTCGTCGGCTCGATCAGCCCGGCGATAATGCGCAACAGCGTCGATTTGCCCGACCCGGAGCGGCCCAGCAGGCCGACGATCTCACCTTCGCGCAACGACAGGTTCACGCCGTCGAGCACGAGCAGTTCGCCCTGCCCCTTGTCGAAGCCGCGCATGACGTTCTCGAGGTGCATCACTTCGTCGCCGAGGCGCGGCGCATACTCGAGTACATCGGCCTTCACGGCATGGAGATTTTCCATTGTGTTCACTCTCAGTCGATTCGCACCCGGGAATGAGTCAACACGAGCGTCCTCGCTATGATGCAGACTGTTTGTGACTCGACGATTTGCATGACTGAACAAATAGCTTTCATCGACGACAATCAGCATGCTCTTACTTCAAACACAGAAGACTTCCGCAGATACACAGAACGGGAAATGCGTAGAGATCGCCCGCTACGCGTTCAATATGGCCTGCACGCGGCCCGCCTTAACGGCGGCTTTCAATGCACGCCAGTCGGCCTCGTTCTGCTCTGCATATGCCAGCGCGAATCGCTCGATCGCTTCATCGAACGCTGACGATTTGCCGACATAGCCCGCGATCAACGCGGGATCGCCTGCTTTCGCCATCGACTGGGCCAGTGCCGTGCCGCACGACACCGCATACTCGGAGAGATCTTCTACATCGAAGGTGGCGAAGTCGAAAGCGCCTTTCATGTCGCGTAGCTGGCGCACGTAGAAGTCGCCGCCTGTGTGCTGCATCTTGGACCAGCCGAGAAAGATGTCGCTGGCCGATTGAAGCAGACGCTGCCCCGTCACCACGCGCTGGCCATGATTGCGATACTGGCTGGCGGGCAGATACCCTTCCAGCACGGACGCCCTCGCTTCCTTGAGCTGAAGGAAAAGCGGACACTCGCCATCTGCCATGAACAGCGCCTCGTAGCAGCGCGTGCCCACCGACCCGACGCCCACTACCCGGATCGCGACATCGACCAGTTCGTAACGGTCGAAGAGCGCGCGCCGCTCATCAGGCAGCGTCAGCCGGTAATCGGCAAAGAAACGGCGGACCATATCGTCATACTGCTTGCGTTCCCGCTTGCCTTCTACGGGGATGTGGTACACCAGCGGCCGCGCCTCGCGGATCTGCAGCTTGCCATTCACCATCTCCGTCGCGTGACTCATCACGGAGCGCGATGACTGCAGGCGTGCTTTGTCGATGACAGCCAGTTCCTTTTGCCGCTCTTCGGCGGTATCGGCGAGTTCGAGCAGCGTCGTGGCCCTGAACTGGTAGTACCAGACATCGAGCGTGTCCATTTTGGCGAACGCGGCAATGCGCTGCCGGAACGTCTCGCACAGGCGCCGCACGATCGCGCGTTGATCGCGGGTGACGAAGCCGCGCTCTCGGGCCGCGATCACGAATGAAGCCGCCAGCCTGCGCATGTCCCAGTCGAACGGTCCTGGCAGCGTTTCATCGAAATCGTTGGGCCCGAACAGAATGCGCCGCTCGGGACTCGCAAACAGCCCGAAGTTGGCCAGATGCGCATCGCCACCGAGTTGCACGGTGATATCCGAGTGCGGCAAGCTGGCCAGATCGAATGCCATGACTGGCGCAGACCCGCGATAGAACGCAAACGGATTCGCGAGCATGCGGCCATAGCGAATCGGTATCAGTTCGGGTACGCGCCCCGCGTTCGATGCTTCGAGCAACACGATCGGATCGCGCTTTTCAAGCTTGCAATCCGCAAGCTTTTCTCGCGAGACCTTCTTGCGTGCGGCCTTGCCGAGATTGATTCGCGTTGTCAGTGAGCCGCGGCCTGCGAAGAGGCCGGAGATATCCTGTTCTGTCGTCATTGTGTGGATCGTCGAGTTCTTTCAACGCTTTGATGTGCGCGCACAGGGTCGGTTCCCAGTATGGCCCGATTCCTGTTTCGGCGATGACGATGCGGCGTGGAGAAGCGATTACAGTGCGGGGACGCGCGAACGCAGCAACAGATGCAAACATGCGTGTTTTGGACGGACGGGCGTGCTACCCGTGTCTTCAGAGAAAACAGAACAGCATCCCCCGCCGTCTCGCATCAAGACGGCAGGTTCTGCATATGTGGCCTGACGGCCGAAAACTGCTTAAGACCCGCCGAAAAACACCGGCTTCATTCCACTCGTGCTGGCGGGACGCCCCATTTGCGACGAACCGTTGGTGGCAGGGCCGTAGCCGCTGTTCTGCGCTCCCGCGCCCATATCGGCGGTCGGCAGGTTGGATGGAAAATCGACAGTATTCGCATTGGCCGGATTGAAGCCGGCCTGTTGAAGCTGGGCAAGCTCGGCTTCCACTTGCGCGCGGGTCAGCGATCCTTCCGACTGAGCCATCGATACCATCGGCGCAGCAATGACGGCGACCGCGCAAACTGCCTGGACTAACGTCTTCATCATGGCCTATCTCCTGGTTGCAACGGCTGGCTAACACTCCCTTCTGATAGTCAGCCGATAAAAGAGTAGACGAGCAACCCTACAGTATTCTTCATCGATTCAACGCAGAGAGTCGTGATGTGAAGCTGCACTGCTCGCGCAACAGTCGATCGTTGCAGTGCGACGCACATTGGCCCTCGCCATTTACAAAGGCATGAACGAAACGCCCGTGGCCACCTGTCACGACGACTCGTCTGCAAGCGCGCCGAAATCCTTCAAAAACCTCGCAATCGAAAATATCTCGTAAGGACTCTGACGTTGAGCATTCATACGTCGATGCTTTAATGACTTCGCACTCGCGGAGCCACTGTCCCGAGGCCTCCAGCTCTGAACGGCACCAGCAACAGGACGAGTACCTGAAGCACCTGTTTTCTGCGCGCCGCGATCATCCCCGCAAGATGAATTCCAAAAAAGGAGCCACATATGCAATGGCGTCAGGTAGCACTGGGTTCGCTCACGGCCGCAGCATTTGCATCGACAGTCGCGTGGAGTGCCGGCAGCGACGAGCACGGCAGAGACGGACGGAACGAAACCCATACGGCAACACCTATCAAGCACCTCGTTGTGATCTATGGCGAGAACATTTCGTTCGACCATTACTTCGCGACCTATCCGCACGCGAGCAATCCCGCGGGCGAACCGGCATTTCGCGCGCAGCCAGGCACGCCTGAAGTCAACGGCCTGTCAGGCAGCCTGCTCACAAGCAATCCCAATGCGACCAATGCGGCGAATGGGACGAGCGCGGCCAATCCGTTCCGCCTCGACCGCACGCAGGCCGCCACCGCCGACCAGAACCACGCGTACACGGCCGAGCAGCAGGCCTACGACAACGGCGCAGCCGATCTCTTCCCCAAATTCACGGGTAAAGGCACGGCAGGCGGCGCAGGCGCGTTCGGCACGGCTGGCCAGGTAATGGGCTACTACGACGGCAACACGGTCACTGCGTTGTGGAACTACGCACAGCGCTTTGCGATGAGCGACAACGCGTACACATCGACATATGGTCCGTCCACGCCGGGCGCACTCGAAGTGGTATCCGGCCAGACCAACGGCATGAAAGTCGTGCTGACCACCAAGCAGCCTTCCGTCGCCGGTTCGTACTATGTGAACGACGGGCAAGGCGGCTTCACGATGATCAACGACGTCGACCCGGCCAACGACATGTGCTCCAGCACCACCGATACCGCGTTGATGAGCGGCAAGAATATCGGCGACCTGCTGAACGCACGCGACATTTCGTGGGGCGGCTTCATGGGCGGCTTCAACCTCGGCACGACGAACAGCAACGGCACCACGGGGTGCAAGCGCAGCACGCTGTCCACTGTCGTCGGCGCTGCGACGGCCGACTATATTCCGCACCACAACTGGTTCCAGTACTACGCTTCGACGGCGAACCCGCAACATCTGCGCCCGAGCTCGATCCGTGCAATCGGCCACAGCAAGGGAAAGGACAGCAGAACGCCTGACCCCGCCAACCATCAATACGATACGGACGACTTCTTCGACGCCGTGAAGGCCGGCAATTTCCCGGCAGTGAGCTTCCTGAAGGCACCGGCATACCAGGACGGTCACGCGGGCTATTCCGATCCGCTCGACGAACAGGCTTTCGTCACGAAGGTGGTCAACTTCCTTCAGCAGCAGAAGGAATGGGACGACACGGCCGTCATCGTTGCATGGGACGACTCGGATGGCTGGTACGACCATGCGTACACGATGCCGACGAGCGCCTCGTATGATTCGGTCGCCGACCAGCTGAATGCGCCGGGTATCTGCGGCACGGGTTCGGCACACAATGGCGTAGCGGGCAAACCCGTCAATGGCCGCTGCGGTCCCGGCACGCGCACGCCGTTCGTCGTGATCTCGCCGTGGGCGAAGGAAAATCACGTCGACCATACGCTGATCGATCAGTCGTCGGTGGTGCGGTTCATCGAAGACAACTGGCTCGACGGCGAGCGTCTCGGCGGTGGATCGTTCGATGCACATGCCGGCAGCATCATGGGCATGTTCGACTTCAATCGGCGCGGTGATGGTCACAATCAGCGCAAACTCTTCCTCGATCCGACCACGGGTCTGCAGGTCGAGTCGCCGCCGAAGATCTGACGCCAGCACGGCGTCGTCAATCGACGCATGACGTAGTGCGCCCTTGCCTGCAGATGCGGCAGCATGGGCGCATTTTTTATACGCGAGCCCGCGACGCGTGATGCAGTATCTGTGCGAAGGCACTCACGCACAGCAGCATCGATTCGCCCGTATCGAAATGCAGCGCGCACATGACTACGGCCACTAGGAACGACAGAAAGTAAATCGCTGAAAGAAGCGTTTCGCGCTGCGGCGCCACCATCGTTGGCCTCGTTTTTCAGGTAGATAAAGCGCTATCCGCGCTCGATGATGTGACACACGGCGCAACCCGCGACCACACCCCAGAACGGCGAACCGATACCGAGCAAACTGAAATTGGCACTCGTCACCACGAACACGACGAGCGCGCTCATCGGATACGGCGATGAAAAGGCCGAAGCAAACGCCTTCTCCAGCACGCCGAGCATCGCCAGTCCTGCCAGCACCACGACGAAGGCAGCCGGCAGCGTAGTCAGCAGCCACACATAACCCGTCGCGCAGCATCCGATCGCGATGAACATCGCGGAGGCGATCAGTGCCGCCACATAGTGGCGGCCATACGCGCCACCCGAGACAAGGATCGCATTCGACGGTCCTGCCAGCACCGACGGACATCCACCGAACACACCCGTCAATGCCGTCAACACGCCGCTGCATAGCGTGACGAGCTTCGACGACGTCGCATAACCCGCATTGCGGATCACTGCAATGCCCTGCGCGTTCTGCACGAACAGCACCGTGACGAGCAGAGGAATGAGCAACTGCGAAATGGCATGCAGATTGAACACGGGACTGGTCAGCATGGGCGTGGCGATCCACGCGTTGCTGCCGCCATGCGGCCAATGGAAGCCGCTGACAGGCAGCATCACCGCGCCCGCCACAACCGCGCCGATGATAGGCGGAATGGCCCGCTTACCACGACGTTCCATCCACGTGAGCACGAAGAACGCGCCGAGCATGGCCACGCTCACCAGCGGTGCGCTCGCGGTGGCGTCGACGATTGCGAGCACGTAGCGCAGGAACAGCGCCGCGATCATCGCCATTACGACGGGCATCGGCACCCAGCGGTCGAGCACGGCGACGGCATTCGTGATGCCGAGCAGAATCAGCGTGACCGCGCAGACCAGATACGTCCCAACGGCGGTGGCGAATCCGTATTGCGCGATCACAGGCGCCACTAGCACAGCGCCGGGAATGGTCCACAGAAACAGCAGCGGCTGCTTCGTCTTCCAGCTGATGACAATGCTCGCGAGACCGTTGATCGCGAGTGCCGCAAACAGCCACGAGGACGTCTGCTGCATCGACAGGCCGCCCTGGCGTGCGGCGGCGATGATGATGGCAACGGGGCCCGTCGCCGAAAAGCTCATGCTCACGAATGCGAGCACGACATAAATGGGCCACTCCCGCTGCCGGATTGCGATGCTGGTTGAAGACATGGATGCTTTACGTGTGGGACAAAGATCGTGAGTGCCGGCGTTGATCGCAGACAGGCCCGCAACAACAGGCCTGAATGTCTTTCGCCCGTCTCGTCATGAAGTCAACACATGCTATCAATACAAAATTCGGCGGACCATCCCTGCCGATAGTCCGCCAGGCATCAACTGCCCGCCTTCGTGACGATGGGCGACCAGGCGTTATCCTTCACCTGATAGAGCGTCGACGCAGCGTCTTTCAGATCACCGTTCGCCTCGAACACGATCTTGCCCGTCGATCCCTGATAGTCGCTCGACTTGATGGCTGCATTGAACACCTCCGGCTTCACCGAGTTCGTCTGCAGCATCGCCTTGATCGCGAGACCGGCTGCGTCGTACGCGAACGGTGCGTAGGCGAGCATGTCGGTGCCATACGTCTTCTTGAAGTCGCTCGCGAAATGCTTGCCCGCCGACGTCGATTCGAGCGGATGCCCGTACTCCCACGCCATCGCGCCCTCGGCGGCCGGACCGGCGAGCCTGATGAAATCCGCGTCCATCACGCCGCCACCGCCGACGAATTGCGTCTTCATGCCAAGCTGCCGCATGCGTTTGACGATCATCGCGGCTTGCGCGTCGAGCACGCCGCAATACAGCAGATCGACGTTCATGCTCTTGATGTGCGTGAGTTGCGCGCTGAAATCGACGGCCTTGTCGCTGGTGAACTGCCGGTCGACGATGGTGCCGCCTGCCGCCTTTACGGCCTTTTCGAACTCCTCGGTCTCGCCCTGTCCGAATGCCGTGCGGTCGTCGAGCACGGCGATGCGCTTGGCTTTCGTCACGAGCATCGCGTAGTTGCCTGCCGCACCTGCATTCTGCGCGTCGTTGGCGATCACGCGGTACACCGTCGACAACCCAGCCTGCGTGATGGTCGGGTTGGTGGCCGACGGCGTGAGCATCGGGATACCCGCCTTCGCGTAGATCTGCGACGCGGGCAATGTCGTACCTGAATTGAAGTGCCCCACCACCACCGTCGCGCCACCGTCGACAAGCTGCTGCGCAACCTGCACGCCGATGCGCGGATCGGCCTGATCGTCACCCGACATCACTTCGAAGCGGACAGGCGTGCCGCCGATCGTCGGGTGCTTCGCGTTGGCCTCCGTCACGGCCATCTTCACACCCGCTTCGATGTCTTTGCCATACGCGGCATTGCCACCCGACATCGGCGCAACCACGCCGATCTTCACCACCGTGTCCTGTGCCTGCGCACCGACGGCGAAAACCGACAGCGCGACGCCGATCAGACATGCAACAGGACGAAGCTTGAACGCACTGGAACTCATCTCGAATCCTTACCAGAAAGAATGAATGAACGAAGCGAAAATCCGGACCATCCGCCGCGTGGCAGGATCCGACACCTACTGGCGAGCGCCCTTCAAGATCGTTGCGTCTCGCATTGACACTGCCCCATCGTTGGCCCGCTGTGGCAAGCCACGGCAAACCGCCGAATCCGGCGACCAGCACGTCCCCTCTTCTGCTCTTCTTCGTCTGTGGTTGTGTATCTCGTGGCCTCTCTAGTGCGCGCTCAACGTTGCGGCGGCAGAGCGCCGAACATTGCCAGCGCGTCGTCGCGCGGCATCACGGCGGCGTACTTCTGCGCCATGTCGAACAGATTCGCATCGTGCGGCGCGATGGCGCGATCGCCCACGCAATCGGACAGCACGAATGGCCGGAAGCCGTACTGCATCGCATCGACGACACTCGCGCGCACACAGCCACTCGTCACCGCGCCCGCGATGACCAGCGTGCGCACGCCACGATGCGCGAGCCATGCGGCGAGCGACGTACCGAAGAACGCCGACGGCACCGATTTGCGTACGACCAGTTCGCCGTCACGCGGTGCGAGCTCGGGGACGATCGCGCTGTTGTGCGCATGTTCCTTCAGCGTCAGCATGCCCGGCACCTTGAGCGAGAACACGTTGTGATCCGCGTCGTCATCGGCGTAGACAATGCGTGTGTGGGCAACAGGCCAGCGCTGTGCGCGCGCATGAGCCAGCAGCGGCACCGTGCGTTCGATCGCGGCGGGAATGTTGCCGCCACCGAACACCTCGGGATCGGCGAAGCCGTTCACGAAATCGATGATCAGCAGCGCGACTGGCGCGAGCGGTTCGAGCGTCGAGCCGAAGCCCTGGCGGCGGTAGGTGTCGAGTTCTGTGGACATGATGTCGGATGTTGAAATGCCATGAATGCGGTCAGTGATCGATTACCTTGCCGTGACGCACCACGGCCTCGCCGTCGAGCGAAACGGTGCAATCGCGTAACGGAATATCGATGTGGCAGGCCGTCGTGCGCGCGCCGCCCGCTTCGTTGTTGGGCCCGAGCGAAAAGAGGAAATTGCCTTCATAGGCGCGTGCATCCATGCCGATGGTCGCTTCGCGGTCGTACAGTCCAAGCGTCGACCAGCGGGCGCGCGGCTGCAGTCCCCAGCCGATGTGTGAGATCGCGTACGCTTCCGGGTCGCGGAACGACTCCATGTAATCGCGCAGCAGCGCCGCATCGACATCGCCTTCGATACGCGTGGCGAAGCCGTCTTCGACCGTCAGTTCGATGGCGTCCTGCACGTAGCGCTTTTGCGGCAACAGGATGTCGCCGCGATCGATCACGATACGGCCATGCGCGCGGCCCTCGTCGGGAAACGTCAGCACGAACCCGCTTGGCCAGTGGTCCCAGCGGCCTGGCTCATCGACGAAACCGTACTCGGCAATCGGCTCGAATTCGCCGATGGGACAATGCAGGTCAGTGCCCGCCCGCGAACTCACATGCATCGTCTTTGCACGGGCAATCCGCGCCTGGGCGTTGAGCACGCGTTCACGGTCGGCCGTGTTGGGCACCAGACGCGCGAGCACTTCGGGCGGCTCCACGGCGAGCAGAATTTTCGTGCCTGTTTTAAGGATGTCGAGTTGCTCGGGTGAGAACAGCAGCGTCATCAGATCGAGCACGAGATCGCTTTCTTTCAGCGCGGCAATCGCAGCGCGATTCCCCGTCAGCGGCGTGGTGCCGAGATACGCCAGCGAATCGCGGCTAAGCGCCTTCTCGCCATTCACGGGCGGCAGATCGAGACGATTCACCACAGCACCCATCGACTGTGCGGCGATCAATGCCGTGGCGAGCGTCTGAGGATGCGTCGTCGCGCTCGTCAGAATGGTGATGGTCTGTCCCGCTTCGACACGCGACAGGCGCAGCACCTGCTTCCACGACTCGATCATCTGATAGTCGCTAACCGGCATCGCTTTCTCCCTTTTTCATCGATGGCAACGCTGCGCCGAGAAAGGCGCCAAAGGCGTCGTAGAAGCCTGCTTCGTTATCCCACGGGATCATGTGGCCCGCATCGGCGACGCGGTGGTGCTGCAACTGCGGCATCAGCGCGCGGATTTCATCGACGTCTTCGGGCAGCACCACATCGCCGCGTGCTGCTGTCATCAGCAGAACGGGAATCGACACGTGCGGCATGTCGGCGTGAACGTCGTCGGTATGAAAGCCGTCGAAGCTCGCCAGCACGGCGCGTTCGTCGCAGGTATGCAGCCACTCGGCGCGGCATTGCAGTTGTGCATCGGTCCATGTCGGGCAAAACTCGCGCATCGCGTCTGCCGTCATGCCTTCACGTGCGAGGCGCATTGAATCGACATACCACGGCAGCCTGGCCGGATACGCACGCCGGTTCGGGCCCGACACAGGCGGATCGACCATCACGAGGCGTGTCATGCCTACGGGTTGGCTGCGCGCGGCCCGCACGCCGATGCGCGCGCCCATTGAATGGCCGACTACGCTGTAACGCGTCAATCCCAGTGCTTGGGCGAACGCGATCAGATCGTCGGCTTGTGCGTCGAGCGAATAGTCGAGCGTGTCTCCCGCCGACGACAGTCCGCGTCCGCGCACATCCAGCACATACGTATCGAAAGCCTGTCCGAACCACGCGCCGACGAAGCCCCACGTCGCTGCCGGACTCGTGATGCCCGGCACGATGACGACGGGGTCCCGCATCGCGCATGATCCACGCTGGCCGCCATAGCGAAGATAGTGTTGACGGATGCCGTTCGCGTGCACATTCGCGCCGCAAACGAAGGTGTCAGGTGTGTCCATCGCGCGCTCCGTCGGTCAGTACGCGCCCGACAGCAGCGCGCCCGCACCCGGCACGACCGCTTCGAGTCCCAGTTGCTTGAGCATTGCGTACGGCGTCGCGACGGCAGCGGTGATGACGGGCGTGCCCGTCATGGCCTCGACTTTGGCGATGGCCGGCAGCGACGGCATCTGCACGCAGGCGGACAGCACGATGGCGTCGGCATCTTCGTAACGCAGCGTCTTGACGATGTCCGGCAAGCGTTGCGGGTCGTGTCGCCCGACGGCGAGGTTGTCGGCAATCTCCAGCGCGCAGTAGTCGATCACCTCATAGCCCTCATGACGGATGTAATCGACCACCAGCTCAGTCAACGGCCTGAGATACGGCGCCACCACGACGATCCTGCGCGCGCCGATCACGCGCAGCGCATCGATCAGCGCGCCCGCACTCGTGATGACGGGCGCCTGTGCATCGTTCTCCGCCGTGCGCTCCGTCAGACGCGCCTGCGATACGCGGTGATAGCCATGTCCCATTGCCATGATCGCCACGAGGCACGCATAGCCGAGCACATCGACGCGTGCATCGCTCAATTCCGTCGCGCAACGGTCCGATTCGACATCCATCGCTGCCAGTTCTTCCTTGACGACGCGCTTCATGCGCATGCGGCTGGAGTGGAACGTGAAGCGCTCGGGGCGAATCGTCTGGCGAGCCAGCAGCATGGCGGGAATCTCCGTCTCCATCGTCGTATTCGAACTCGGCACGATCTGGCCGATCCGGTATTGCTTCGTCATCGTCTGTCCCATTTCGTGTATGCGCCGAATGTGGCTGAGGTTCGCTGCGAGTCCGTGAAGGACGCGCTCATGCCGTTTGATGAAAGCGCTCGGCGCAGCGAACCGCGTCGTACTCGTAAACCCATTCCGCCTTGATGCCGACAGCGTTCGGATTGTTCTTCTGCTGCAATTCCATTTCGCGGTCGCGCTTTTCCTGCTCTTCGGGCGACGCAAGGTGATAGGTACGCCCGCGTTCACGCGCTTCGAGTTGCACGCGCGCGGTGCGCGGACGCCGCTCGGCCTCATAGGCGGACAGCGCATCGTCTATCTGTTCGAAATGCACCAGCGCTTCGGCGAGCACATAGGCGTCTTCGATGGCCATCGCCGCGCCTTGCGACAGGAACGGCAGCATCGGATGCGCAGCGTCGCCGAGCAGCGTGGCGGCACCCTTCGACCATTGCGTCATCGGATCGCGATCGAACAAGCCCCATTTGAAGGTGGTGGAGCTATCCGTGAGCTTGAACAGATCGACCAGATCGGGATGCCATCCTTCATAGGCATCGAGCAGTTCTTCGCGCGAACTCGGCTCCGTCCACGATTCGGCGCCCCATTCAGCGCTCTCGTTCACCGCGACGATATTCACGGCCGCGCCGCCCTTGACGTAATACGTGACGACGTGCGCTTTTGGTCCCATCCAGAACGACGCGTCGGGACTCACGAACGGCAACGGATGCTGGTCCACCGGCACGAGCGCACGCCAGCACATATGCCCCGTGAAGCTCGCAGGCGCTTCGCCCCACAGCGCAGCGCGCACCACGGAATGAATCCCGTCCGCACCGACGATCAGATCCGCCTCGTACGACGTGCCATCTGCGAAGTGAGCCGTCGCCTTGCCGTTGCTCTGCGTGATGCGCTCGCACTGCGCGTTGAACGTGACGTTCTCCGGCTTCAGATCGCGCGACAGAATGGCGTGCAGATCGGCACGGTGCACGTGATAGAAATCGGCGCCGAACAGGCGTGGGCAGATTTCCTTGAGCGGCGTGCGAAAGAGTTGCCGCGCGCTTTCCCAGTTGCGGCCCATCATCGCTTCAGGCAGGAAACCGACCGCGGCAAGGCTCTCTGCCAGTCCCAGTGCCTTCAGCACCTTGACGGCATTGGGCGTCATCTGCACGCCTGCGCCGATCTCGCCGAATGCCTGCGCGCGTTCGAACACATGCGCTTCGATTCCTTTTTGCTGCAGCGCGAGGGCGAGCGTCACGCCGCCAATCCCACCGCCGATGATTGCGATTTTCATTAGTCATCCTTTGTTTATGGCATGGACCGATCCAGCTTTCATCCTTCGATCTTGCCGTTGTGTTGCCCGTTAAAGCGCCATCAGATGTCGAGTACGAGAGACGATCCCACGCCTCGCGAGCAACAGATCATCATGCAGCCATGCGTCTTGCGCTGCGCGGGCGTCAATACCGCGTCGCGATGGTCTACCTCGCCCGCCAGCACCTTCACTTCGCATGCTCCGCACACGCCTTCCTCGCACGAATACGACACGTCGACACCGGCATCGAGACACGCCTGCAAGAGCGTCTCGCCTGCCGTGACGGTCAACGTGCGATTGGAACGCACGAGCCGCACCTGGAAGGCGTCGGCGGGCAGGCTTTCCGGCGCGCTGAAGCGCTCGCGATGCACGCTTTCCTGAGGACGGCTGGCGCATATCGCATCGAATTCCTGCAACATCGGCTCCGGGCCGCAGCAATACAGTTGCGTATCCATCGGCAGATCGCGGATCACGTCGCTGATACGCAGCGAAGGCTGGCCGGGCGCCGTGTCGTGCATCAGGTGCACGCGTTCATCCGTGCACAGTTCGTCGAAGAACAATGTTCTGCTGCGATTCGCGGTCCAGTAATACAGTTCGACCGAAGCGCCCGCCTGTTTCAGGTTTCGATACATCGACACGATCGGCGTAATGCCGATCCCGCCCGCAAACAGCACATAGCGCTTCGCACCGTGTTCGAGCCGGAAATGATTGCGAGGCATCGACAGGCGATACGTCTGCCCAACCACGCTGTCGTAATGCAGCGCCCGCGATCCGCCTCTTCCCTGTTGCGCCACCTGCACCGCGACGCTGTAGCTCGAAGGCGTGGCGGGCGGCCACAACAGCGAATACTGCCGCCGATGCTCCGCACAGGTCTGCACGTCGATATGCGCACCCGGCTCGAAATCGGGCAATGCCTGTCCATCCACTGCGGCGAACCTGTACAGGTTGATCCCGTCCGCGCCAAACGAGATGTCGCTCAATCGCAGCGTGAGTTCATCATCGCGCGTGTCAGATGACGCCATACGAAATTCCCTTGTTGCGAAGCCACATCCGATAACGTTGCCCCATCAGATCCGTGCGGTGATGCAGTTCATAGCGCAACTCGGTCGGGATGCGTTCGGGGCGCTGCGTTTCGACGATATCCTTGTCCTGGTTGAAAATGATGTCGGCGCGATCCCGCACAGCTTGCGGGTCCGGCGCGGGCTGCACGTTCAGCGCCGCGCAGACCCGCACGATGCAGTGTTTGTCGTCGATCATCTGCACGGTGAAGAACGTGCCGAACAGGTCCGAGTGATCGGTGATGGGCTGGCCGTTTTCATCCGAGCGTTGCGTGCGCTTGCGGAAGTACGCCACCAGCGGTCGAAACGCGTGATAGGTGTAATAGGCCACCAGCGGGTGACCCGTCGCATCGCCCACCGGCTGGAACACGCGCACTTCGGAAGACTTCAGTCCCGTTTCGACTTCCTCGACACCGTAAGGATCGAGCCGGTCGGCATTGTCTTTCACGCCATTCAGTCCCGCATGCACGAAGGGGAAATGCGACGCGTCGATAAAGTTCTCGATGGCGCGATAGCCGTTCGCGTTGTACACATACGGACCGCTATGCACTTTCATGAAGTCGGAATTGTCCCAATCGGGGAATGCGGGGATATCCGCTTGCGGCTCACCGAGGCACACCCACACGAAGCCGAAGCGTTCCTCTGCGTGATAGGGAAACGCCACCGCCTTTTTCATGGGCTTTTCGTCAGGGGCAGCGGGCATTCTCGTGCACTTTCCGCTGCAGTCGTATTCCCAGCCGTGATACGGGCATACCACGTGATCGTTCTTGATCCATCCCTTCGAGAGCCGCGCGCCGCGATGGATGCACAGGTCTTCCCACACGTGGATCTGGCCGGATTCGTCGCGCCACACGATCAGATCGCGTTCGAGCAGACGCGCGGGATAGATCGTCCCCGCCTGAAACTCGTCGGCGTAACCGACGACATGCCAGTCGTTGAGCAGGACCGGGTCCTGACATCCATCGAGGGCAGTAATAGGTATGACTTTCATCTCGCCAGGCGCGTTCATCTCGTCCTTCCTGTTGGGGTGCAGTTGCGCGCTGTGTTTCGCGCTGAATCGTCGGTATGGGACAAGTATTGGAGGACAATTTTGTCTTGTCGTTTTAATAGACCGTCATTCGATCTTCATATCTCGCCATTCCGTTTTGGTGCAGTGCGGGCGCAGTGCAGGTGCCGTGCGGAATTTTTTCCGTGTTGTCAGAGGCGATTTTGTACGGGTAAATCATGGCGTGATCCCGCAGCCGGGCAGATGCCATGTCCTATACGAAGACGCTGCACGGGTCGTACTCGCAGTTCGATCCCGATGTCACGCCAAGACCCGCTGTCGCGCTGCGCGTCGATCTTTCCGCAGTGGAAGACGAACAGCCCGTGCATCAGCACCGCAAGGCGCAACTCGTCATCTCGCTGCGCGGCAGCGTGATGAGCTGCGTCGCCGATGCGCTATTGATGGTGTTGCCCGAGTCGGGCGTGTGGATTCCGGGCAGCGTGCCGCATAGCAACAAGGCCAGTCCCGATGCACAGATCATTTTTCTTTTCGTCGATCCGACGGCGCTGACGCTGCCGTCGCATTCGTGCATCCTCTCGATCAGTCCGCTGGTGCGCGAAATGGTCGTGCATCTCGCCGATCACGGCGACGCGTTTCCGGACGAGCATACGTATGCGCAGTTCTGTGCCGTCCTGATCGATCAGTTGTCGCGCTCGCCGGTCGAGCAGCTATCGCTGCCGCTGACGGTGCATCCGAAGCTGCGCCCCGTCTGCAATGCGTTGATCGATCATCCTGGCGACCGGCGTTCGCGCGCCGACTGGGCGAAAGAAGTGGCGATGAGCGAGCGCACCTTCGATCGTCTGGTGACGAAAGAAACGGGACTCAGTTTTGGACGCTGGCGGCAGCAGTTGCAACTGATTGTCGCGTTGCGCGATCTGTCGGCGGGCGTGAGCGTGCAGCGCGTGGCGCTGACACTCGGCTACGAGTCGACCACGGCATTCATCATCATGTTTAAAAAGGCGTTTGGCATGCCGCCCGGTCAATACATCCTCAACCGTCGTGCGCACTCGCGGCCTGTGCTGGTGCCGCTCGTTGCCGCGTAGGCGGCAACGAGTCGTTATCGCACCTCACCCATCCGGCGCGGTGCAGGTCTATGCAGGTGTTGGCGCATCCTGCCTGATCAGCTCGCGGCGCTTCAATTCAGCCCAGAATGCCGTGGGTATGTCAGTGCGGAAGGTTCGCAGGTTGTCGTCGAGTTGCGCCACCGTGCGCACACCGGGAATGTTGGTGGGAATCGCCGGATGGCCGAGCACGAATTGCAGCGCGGCAGCCTTGAGCGGCACCGAAAAATCCCGGCAGACCTGCTCCATCTTGCGCACGCGTTCCATGATGGCTTCCGGCGCGGGTGCATAGTTGTATTTCGCACCAGGCACGGCACCCGTCGCGAGAATACCGCTGTTGTAACCGCCACCCAGAATGACCGACACCTGCTGCTTTTCGCACAGCGGCAGGAAACCGTCCAGCGCATCCTGCTCCAGCAGCGTGTAGCGTCCCGCCAGTAACAGGCAGTCGAAATCCTGCCGGCGGATCGCTTCGTGCGCGACCTGCCATTCGTTGACACCGAGCCCCACCGCCTTCACCACACCTTCGTCGCGCAGCTTCAGCAAGGCTTTCGACGCACCCGCCATCGCCGCCTCGAACATCTCGGGCTGACGCTCTCCATGCGTAAAGACGTCGATGTCGTGAATCAGCGCGATGTCGATCCGCTCCAGCCCGAGACGCTGCAGACTGTCTTCGATCGAACGCATGGTGCCGTCGTAGCTATAGTCGAAGGCGAGTTCGAACGGCAGGCCATCGACCCACGGCGTAAAGTCGATCTCCGCTCGCCTGCGCGGCTTCAGAATGCGCCCGACCTTGGTCGACAGCACGAATTCGTCACGCGGATACCACCGCAAGCCTTGTCCGCAGCGCGCTTCGCTCAAGCCGTGGCCGTACATCGGCGCCGTATCGAAGTAACGCACGCCTGCGTCCCACGCGGCCTTGATCAGCGCCGCCGAATCCTCTTCGCTGATCGGTCTGAAGATGTTGCCGATCGGCGC
Source organism: Paraburkholderia sp. C35 (assembly GCF_003121405.1). Lineage (GTDB taxonomy): Bacteria > Pseudomonadota > Gammaproteobacteria > Burkholderiales > Burkholderiaceae > Paraburkholderia. The sequence continues at coordinate 16,688 of NZ_QBUY01000021.1, forward strand.
GGCGCCGAAGCCCATCACCGTCGTCTCGATGCCTGAACGCGGCCATTTCCGCTTTGCTACCGGGTCCATCCTTATCCTCCCTCATGCGTGACGTTGCACGTCGTTCGATGCCTGATAAAAGGCGTCATTTGACCTTCGCAGCAGCTGCCAGCTTGCGCACGCCTTCTTTCGCGTCTTCGTTCGAGTTCATGAAATTGGTCACGACATCGCTAATCGCGCCCGCCGTCACAGGCGACTGCAATTCACCAAACGCCAGCGACGGCAGGAATCCGCCTGACTTGATCGTTGCCTGCTCATCGGCGCGCGATTTCTTGGCGCAGCTGTCGAACTTGTCCATCGACACATCCAGCCTCACGGGAATAGAACCCTTATAGAGACTGAACTGCTCCTGAAAATCCGGCGACATGATCGTCTTCGCCAGCGCAAGCTGGCCCGGCGTTGCGTCTTTCTGGCCGTGCTGCTGGAAGAACACGAAGGCGTCCGCCGTGTACGTGTACGCATTCGCGGTGCCGGGCGCGGCCGCGCAGACATAATCGACGTCCGCCTTCTTGTTCGCATTCGCGAACTCGCCTTTGGCCCAGTCGCCCATGAACTGCATGCCGCCCGACCCGGAAATCACCATTGCCGTCGCGAGATTCCAGTCGCGGCCGTGATAGCCCTTGTCGAAATACGTGCGGATCTTCTGCACCGTCTCGAACACCTGCACCATCTGCGGTGACGTCAATGTTTTCTGATCGAGATCGATCAGTGCCTTGCGATAGAAGTCCGTGCCTTGCGACAGCACCACCGTTTCCCAGATCGTCATATCCTGCCAAGGCTGACCGCCATGCGCGACGGGCGTGATACCTGCCGCGCGGAACTTGTCGGCGAGCGCGAAGAACTCCGGCCAGGTGGTGGGCGGTTTGCCGCCGACCTTGTCGAGATCGGACTTGTTGATCCACAGCCAGTTGATCCGATGCACGGAGAACGGTGCCGCCACATAGTGGCCGCCTGCCTTCATCGCCGTGTCGATCTGCGCGGGGATATTGGCCTTCCAGTCGGTCGCGGACTTGTCGATGGTGACGAGGGTGCCCTGCTCGGCCCAGTCCTGAATCAGCGGCCCCTTGATCTGCGCAGCCGAAGGCGCGTTACCCGAGATCACCTGGGTCTTCAGGGCAGTCATGGCCGCCGCGCCCGCGCCGCCTGCGATGGCGAAGTCTTTCCACTCGTAGCCCTGTTTGCTCATGTCGTCCTTGAGCACGCGGATCGCCTTCGATTCGCCACCCGACGTCCACCAGTGCAGCACCGAAAGCTGCTCGGCGGCGACGGCGCCCTGCATGCCGGCGATAAGCAAAGCGGCAGCCGTCGCCACCGATGTCAGTGATCGTTTCATTGCAGTCTCCGAATTTTTCTTTATGGATTCGGCAACGCACACGCCGTCATGGCGACCGCGCATGCGTGCCTGTTTCAACTACCGTCAACTACAGATCAAAACCGAGTTGTGCCTTGCCAAGCGATGTCAGATCGCCGGCTGTCGCGCGGCCCGTGAAATCGGTTTCGAAATGATCGGTGGGGAAATCGGGCGGGCTTTCGCCCTTCAGGAAGCTCGGTAACTGGCGCTTCAGATAGGCATCGTTCTTTGCGCAGCCAGGCACCGAGGCGATGTACATCACATTGCTGTAACCCGCGCCCTTGTGCTCGTCTTCGACGGCATGGATCACGTCGCTATGCCAGAACACCGTGTCGCCCGCTTCCATTTTCGGAATCGACGACAAGGCTTCGAACAGCGGCGCATGAAATTCCGGCTTGATGGACAGCGCGCGTCCCGGCATCGCGCCGCACAGGTCGTCGTCGGCGACATCGTCCTGAAGCGCGCGCAGCAGGATATACACCATCGAATTGGCAATGGGCACGAGTTGCAGCGTGCCGTCGCCCGGACCTTGCGGCGTCAGCGCCGTCCAGCCCTGGAACGTGCGGAACATCGAGCAGACAGCAGGCGACGCAATCTCTTCGACATCGGTGCGGAAGGCGGCGTCGAACGCATCGTAGTCGCGCCAGTTGCCCGCAAACACATGGCGATACACCTTGCGGAAATTGCTTTCGATCCAGCGTTCGACGGAGCCGCCATCGCAATGCGCGGACAGGCCGAGCGATGCCGAACCCGGCGGCCGGCGGCGCAGACGGTCGGCATAGACAGGCACATGCTCGGGATCGAAGTGCACGCGGCCGTCGCTTTCGTTGCGCCAGAGCTTGTTGAGGAACACGCGCGCCGTCGTCAGCGCTACCGACTCGCGCGCCAGCACCTGCGGCTTCGACCAGTACACGCCGTAGATCTGCGGCTTGCTCGACGCCAGCTGGCCGAAGTATTTGTCTTCCGCGCGGGTTTCGAGGCGCTTGTCGAGGTTGTTGCGCTCGACGTAGCTGGCGATCTCGTCGTCCCAGCCTTCCACGAGCGCACGCGGAAACACATTGCGGATCACACACGCGCCGCGTGCCTTGACGAGCGCAATCTGCTCCGCGCTCACACGCTGTTCGGCGATGTCGGAGAACGCAATTTCGGGGATCACGTTTTCGCCGCGGTCGCGCTGCGCGGCAATGCGCTTCGCTTCTTCGCTGATGGCCGCTTCGACTTCGGCGAACACTTCCCGATAGTTCGGCAGCGCCGCGCGAAGCTCTTTTTTTGCCTGCCGGATCGCACCCGGCAAGTCGTCGATTACCAGCGCCATGATCGTCTCCATATGTATTTCGTGTCCGGTAGCATATGCCGCGCGAGTCGGCCTTAGTGATACTATTCGGGCAATTACTTTGCTTTTTCAGCCACAAACCAGCGACCATGAAACCAGCCTACGAACATGTCGAGTTCGGCGACGACTGTTCCGTCCGGGTTTACCATCGGCGGCTGCCGCGCATTCCGTTCGAGTGGCATCACCACCCGGAGTACGAGTTGACTCTGACCATGAACAGCCACGGCAAGCGCTACATTGGCGACTCGGTCAGCGACTACGAAGCGGAAGATCTCGTGCTGGTGCCGCCCGATCTGCCGCACACGTGGGCATCGAACCGGTCGGTCGATGCGTCGGCGCCGCAGGTGGCTATCGTGATCTGGTTCGACGGCGACTGGGCGCGGCGCATGGCGGATTGCTGCCGTGAATACGAGCCGCTGCGCAAGCTGTTGCGCAGAGCCGCGAGCGGTCTCGCATTCGATCCGCCTGCAGGGGAATGGATGCGCGGCCGGCTGGAGACGTTGTTGTCGAACGTGCCGCGCGAACGGCTCGGCACGGCACTCGATATTCTCTGCACACTCGCCGACTCGCCGGGCCACCCGCTTGCGTCGCCGAGCGCCTTCAATCAGACCAGCACCGGCCCGTCGGGCCATGAACCCGAGCGGATCAATCGCGTACTGTCGATCATCGACGCGCGCTTTGCCGAACCGCTGAAGCTGTCGGAGCTTTGCGCGGCGGCCAGCCTGTCGGAACGCACGCTCACGCGCTATTTCGTGCAGCACATCGGCGAGAGTGTCGGGCGCTACATTGCGCGCGTGCGCATCGGGCATGCGTGCCGGATGCTGGCCGATACGTCCTTGCCTGTTGCCGTTATCGCGGCGCGATCGGGGTTTGCGAACGTGGCCAATTTCAACCGGCAGTTCAAGGCGGCGCGGCAAGCCACGCCCGCCGAGTATCGTCAGCAGTTCCTCGCCGCAGGATCAGCCGATCAGGCTGCTGCCGCCCGGCTGACCGAGCGTTCTCCTTCGTTGCAAAGGAAGCGGAAACCACCGCGCGGAAAAGACGGCGAAGCGGACGCGGGATAGTCGATCACGTCCGCGTCGCGTAGCCGGTTCGGCTTCAGATGCTGTCAGCCTTGTACCATTTCGGATGAAACGCCTTGACGATCGGACCGTCCGTTCTGAGCGCGTGGCAGCCGTCAAGCTGAAACGGCCGCTCGGTCGCGCTGGCGTTGAGTTCTTCGCTCATGGTCTGAAACGCAGCCGTGGCGACTGCGCCGATCAGTTCGGTCATGTGCGTGCAGCCGTTCACGCCACCGAACAGGCTTCGTGCCTCGCGCATGAAGCCCGCCCCGAGTTTCATGCCTTTGAGCTTGCCATAGCTGACTGCAATCGCATCACAGTAGCCGGCGTAGGGAATGGTCATCGACTCTACATGCACGTCCCGTATGACGAAGTCGATGCCGATGGTGATACGCAGCAGCATCTCGTGAATCGGCTGCCCTGCCTTCACGAATACGCCGTGCGACGCGCGATCATAGGATTTGGTGTCGCGCAGATGCCCTTCGATGTCGTACAGGCCGTCCGCGCGCCGATAACCCTGCAACGCGATGTTCCGCGTATGCAGCGGCATGCGGTCCTGATCGCGGGCGTCCTGTAGCGCCGGAGGCGACACCTCGCTCACAGTTCGCTCACGAATTCCGGCACCACAGCGAACAGATCGCCCACGAGACCGTAATCGGCGACGCTGAAAATCGGCGCTTCTTCGTCCTTGTTGATGGCAACGATCACCTTCGAGTCCTTCATGCCGGCCAGATGCTGGATCGCGCCCGAGATACCGACGGCAATATACAGTTGCGGCGCGACGATCTTGCCAGTTTGACCGACCTGATAATCGTTCGGCACGTAGCCGGCATCGACGGCTGCGCGCGATGCGCCCAGTGCTGCTTGCAGTTTGTCTGCCAGCGGTTCGAGCACCTTCGTGTAGTTCTCGCCGCTGCCCAGACCGCGGCCACCCGAAACAATAATGTTCGCCGACGTCAGTTCCGGACGATCCAGCTTCGTCACTTCGCGGCTCACGAACTGCGAGATGCCTGCGTCAGCGGCTGCTTCGACCTTTTCGACCGCTGCGCTGCCACCTTCCGCTGCAACCGCATCGAAGCCCGTAGCGCGCACCGTGACGACCTTGATCGAATCTTGCGATTGCACGGTTGCGATCGCGTTGCCTGCGTAGATCGGGCGCTCGAACGTATCGGCGCTCACAACCGCCGTGATCTCGCTGATCTGCGCGACGTCGAGCTTCGCGGCGATACGCGGCGCAATGTTCTTGCCGTAAGCCGTTGCTGGCGCGAGGATGTGCGAATAGTCCTTCGCGATGTTCAGCACCGTCGCTTCGACGTTTTCCGCGAGGCCTTCGGCGAGTTGCGGCGCGTCAGCCAGCAGCACTTTCGCTACGCCAGCAACTTTCGCAGCCGCATCAGCCGCGCTTTGTGCGTTGTGGCCAGCGACCAGCACGTGCACATCGCCACCGATCTTCCGCGCGGCAGCAACCGTATTCAGCGTCGCTGCCTTGAGCGCCGCGTTGTCATGTTCAGCAATGACGAGAATAGCCATACCGTGAATCCCCTTTACAGAACCTTGGCTTCGTTCTTGAGCTTGTCGACCAGCGTCTTCACGTCGGCCACCTTCACACCAGCCGAGCGCTTCGGCGGCTCGCTGACCTTCCGCGTCTTGAGACGCGGCGTAACGTCGACGCCCAGGTCTTCCGGCTTCACGATTTCGAGCGGCTTCTTTTTCGCCTTCATGATGTTCGGCAGCGTGACGTAGCGCGGCTCGTTCAGGCGCAGATCGGTCGTGACCACGGCGGGCAGCGTCAACGACAGCGTCTCCGCGCCGCCATCGATTTCACGCGACACCGTCGCCTTGCCGTCTGCCACGACAACCTTCGATGCAAAAGTAGCCTGCGGCAAATCCGCCAGCGCAGCCAGCATCTGGCCGGTCTGGTTCGAATCGTCGTCGATCGCCTGCTTGCCAAGAATGACGAGCGAAGGTTGCTCCTTATCGACCAGCGCCTTCAGCAACTTCGCCACAGCCAACGGCTGCAGATCTTCCGCCGACTCGACCAGCACCGCCCGATCCGCGCCAATCGCCAGCGCCGTGCGCAATGTCTCCTGACACTGCGCAACGCCGCACGACACGGCGATAACCTCGCTGGCAACACCCGCTTCCTTCAGGCGCACGGCTTCTTCAACCGCAATCTCGTCGAACGGATTCATCGACATCTTCACGTTCGCAATGTCGACGCCCGTGCCATCCGATTTCACGCGGACTTTCACGTTGTAATCGACTACCCGTTTCACTGGAACCAGAACCTTCATCCTTTCTCTCTCCGATGGCCGCGTGTTGATACGCGTCTCTAAACGCTCACGCGGCCTGAATTCGCTTCGCACGATCGACGATCGGCTTGTCGACCAGTTTTCCATCCACCGAAATCGCGCCGCGCGGATTCTCCGCGAGCGCCGCCAGCACGCGCGCCGCCCATGCGCGCTCGGCCTCGCTCGGCGCGAAGCCGCCATTCACGGCATCGACCTGCTTCGGATGAATGCATAGCTTGCCGCCGAAACCGAAGCGGCGCGCATCGAGCACATCGGCCGCGAGCAGTTGCGCGTCATCGGTGGCGAGCGTCACGCCGTCGATGGGCGCCGGCAGTCCCGCAAAGCGCGACTCGATCACGAACTGCGAACGCACGTAATCCAGTTCACGCCCGCTTCCGTCGATACCCGCATCGACGCCGAAATCGAACGATCCAAACGCCAGCCGCGCGACGCCCTTGCAATGCGCCACCTCGCGCAACCGCACGACGCCAGCGACGCTTTCCACCAGCGCGATCAGTTGCGCGCCGTCCGCGCTGCGTGCGGCGACATCGGCGAGTTGCAGCGCGTCTTCTGCTTTCGGCACCATCACACGTTGCACGCCTGCCGCACGCAGCATCGCGACATCGTCCTCGTGCCACGGCGTACCGAATGCATTGACGCGCACGACGATCCGCGCACGGTCGGCATCGGCGAGACCGGCACGCAGCCACGTGGCGATCTGATCGCGCGCATCCGTTTTCGCATCGATGGCCACGGCATCTTCGAGATCGATGACGACCTGATGCGCGGATGTGGCAACGGCCTTGGCAAAGCGCTCCGGACGGTCGCCCGGAACGAACAGATAGCTGCGTGCAATCATGCAAGATCCCGTGAAGGCTTCAGGTGCCCGTCCATCCACGCTGGAAGGTTTCGGAGTAGCTGAAGCGCTCGGCGGGATGAATGCTGATCGATGCCTCGACCACTTCGCCCCGCCGGTTGATATAGCGGCGCAACAGCCAGAGCGCCGGCGCACGCGCCTTCGCATTGACGATACGCGCGATGTCGGCGGTCAGCGCGACCGCCTTGATTTCCTGCTGAACCTGCGTGATCTGCTCGCCGAACTGCTGCTCGATCATCGTGAAGATAGGCGTATGCGGCTGATCCTCGATGCCCGTCAGCGAGCGGAACGCCGGCTGGATATACACCTCCGTATGACATATCGGATCGACGCTTTCAGGCGAACGGCGGATGCCTTCCAGCCGAAGCCATGTTTCGCCCGGCTTCGCCTGCAGCATCGCGCACAGCGATGCGTCGGAGACTTCCACCGTCTCTTTCTTCAGTATCTGCAGCACCGTATCGGCCGTGTATCGATGCAGATCGCTCAACTCCTGCATCACCTGCCGATAGCTGCCTTCGGCGCTAACCGCCTTGACCGTCGTTCCGACGCCTGCCTGACGGACCACCATGCCCAGTTGCACGAGTTGCTTGACGGCCTCGCGGACCGTCGAGCGGCTCGCGCCGAACTGCTCGCACAGTTCGAACTCGGTGGGAATGGTCGAGCCGACGGGAAAGCGTCCGCTTTGAATTTCGTTGATGAGCGTCTGCGCCAGTTGCATGTAGCGAGGCTGCTGACCGAGCACGTTAACCATCTTTTGCACGCACGATGAAGGATTGACGAACGGATCCGCCCGCTGCGCCTCATCGTGCGTGGCCAGAATGGTCATTGCACGACACCGCCTTCGCGCAGCCCGGCGATCCGATCAGCATCGTAACCGAGTTCGGCCAGAAGCCTGGCGTTGTCTTGCCCCAGTTCGGGCGCGGCGCGCATCGGCAGCGGCTCGTCGACGCGCACGGGCGCCGCCACGCCACGGATTTTTCCGAAGCGCGGATGCTCGGCATCGACGACGCTTTCACGTTCGGCGACGAACGGATTCTCGAGCGCCTCGCGGATGTCGTAGACGGGCGCGGCGGGCACGCGGCCACCCAGCCGTTCCATCCACTCCGCCGTGGTGGCGCGCGACAGCGCTGCATCGAGTTCGCGCTCGACCAGATCGCGGTTCGCCAGACGCGCCTTGAAGCTGGAGAAACGTTCGTCGGTGACCCATGACGGACGGTCGAGCATCTCGGCCAGCACGCCCCAGAACTTTTCCTTGTTGCACATCAGGAAAATCCAGCCGTCTTTCGTCTTATACAACTGGCTCGGCGTCAGCGACGGGTGCGCGGAACGCCGGTCGCGGCCTGTCACCACATCGCCGTTCAGATACCACGTCGCAACATAAGCGAGGTTATGCAGCGCCACGTCGAACAGGCTGGTGTCGAGATCGCGCCCGATGCCCGTCGCGCGTGCCTGCACGAGACCTGCAAGCAAGGCCATTGCGGCGGTCGTGCCCGTCATCAGATCGATGATCGACAGGCCGAAGCGCGCGGGCGGCGCATCGGGTTCGCCCGTCACCGACAGATAGCCCGCTTCCGCCTGCATCAGATAGTCGTAACCGGGCCACGACGCGCGGCTACCTGTGCGGCCATATGCGGACAGATGCGCGCACACGATGGCCGGGTTCGCCTCTTTCAACTGGTCGTACGTCACGCCCAGCTTCACAGGCAGATCGCCGCGCAGATTGTTGAACACGGCGTCGGCCGTCTTGACCAGATCGAGCAGCACTTCGCGCCCTTCCGGTTTCTTCAGGTCGAGCGTCAGACTGCATTTGTTGCGGTTGAACGCCTCGAAGAAATGGCTATCGCCTTCACCGAAAAAGTGCGGCCCGACACTGCGGCCCACGTCGCCGCCTTCGCGGAAATTCTCGATCTTGATCACTTCCGCGCCGAGATCGGCGAGATGTTGCGTGGCGAACGGGCCCGCGCCGTATTGTTCGACGGCGACGATGCGCACGCCGGAAAGTGGCAGGCTCATGCAGGGTTCCTCGCAATCAGCATCTTCGCGATGATCAGGCGCTGCATCTCATTGGTGCCCTCGCCGATGGTCAGCAGCGGTGCATCGCGATACAGCCGCTCGACGTTGTATTCCTTCGAATAGCCGTACGCGCCGTGAATGCGCATCGCTTCCATGCTGTTTTCTACGGCGGCTTCTGTCGCGAAGTACTTGGCCATGCCCGCTTCCATGTCGCAGCGCAGGCCCTTGTCGTAGGCACGCGCGGCGGAATCGGTCAGGAGACGCGCGGCTTCGACACGCGTAGCCATTTCGCCGAGCTTCAGCGCAATCGCCTGATGCTCGCAGATCGGCTTGCCGAACGTCTTGCGTTGCTGCGAGTACGACACGGCTTCATCGAGCGCAGCCTGTGCGACGCCCACACCGCGCGCCGCCACGTTGATACGGCCCAGTTCCAGACCGCTCAGAATCTGCTTGAGTCCCAAGCCTTCTTCGCCGCCGATCACACGCGAAACAGGCACGCGGAAATCCGTGAAGGTCAGTTCACACGTATCGATGCCTTTATAGCCGAGCTTCTGCAACTGACGGCTCACTTCGTAACCCGGCCCTTTCTCGACGATCAGCAGGCTCATGCCTTTATGACGCGGCTGCGCATCGGGATCGGTCTTCACCAGCAGCGCGAGAATGTTGCCGTACTTGCTGTTGGTGATCCACGTCTTGCTGCCGTTCACCACATACTCGTCGCCATCGCGCTTCGCGACGGTGCGGATCGCCTGCAGATCGGTGCCGCAATCCGGCTCCGTCAGCCCGATGCCGCCGCGCAGTTCGCCCGTCGCCATGCGCGGCAGGAACTCACGCTTCTGCGCTTCCGTGCCGTTACGCTGGATCGTCATCGCCATGATCAGATGCGAATTGATGATGCCGCTCACCGACATCCACACGGCAGAAATACGGTCGACGATCTTCGCGTAAGTCGACGTCGACAGCCCGAGGCCGCCGTACTCCGTCGCGATCAGACAGCCGAACAGGCCCATCTCCTTCATCTTCTCGACGATCTCGTGCGGGTATTCATCTTTTGCATCGAGGTCGTGCACATAGGGTTTGACTTCCGTCTTCAGGAAGCGGTCGAGCATGTCGAGAATCAGCGTTTCGTTCTCGGCGTATTCGTTCGCATCCTGTTGCGGGTCGATGTCGATCGTGGCCATCATTTCTCCTGGTGTTGCCTGTTCATTGAACTCGTTACGATGCGCGCAACACGCTGGCCAGCGCGCGCGTCGGTTGCTGGTCGAGCGACAGCACGGCTTCGCAGATGCGATCCGCTTCGCCGCGCGATACGCTGCGCAGCGCGTTGTCGTAGAACTTCGCGACGATGTCGTCGTTGCTCAGCGGCCGGTCCGCCGAGCCGCGGTTGATCGCCTCGCGATGCACGAGACGCCGGCCATCGCGTGTGTAGACAATCACTTCGCCCGTGTAGTGGTGCGGGAAGGTCGTATCGGGATCCGCTTCGTGCGTCACGCGTGCTGCAAGTGCGCGCGTGGCTTCGTCGGCGAGTGCGGCAGGGTCGAGATCGTCGAGCGTGAAGCGGCCATGCAGCAGACCTGTCGCGACGATGTACGGAATGCTGAACTGCGCGTCATAGCTGTTCGAAGGCTTCTGCTTGTTCGCGACCGGTTCGCAGACAATCGGGATCGTCGCTTCCGGCACACGCGCGACCACGCGTTCGATTTCATCCGCACGCAAGCCGTGCTCGCGGAACAGCGCAATCGCCGCATCCGACGATGCATGCGTGAAGTGACACGCGGGAATCGGCTTGAGCGACACATCGTCGATTTCCCACGTTTCACCCAGCCCTTGCGTGGCGAGCGCGAGATCCGGCGCTTCGGATGAATCCTTCAGATACAGCGCATACAAGCCGAAACGCCCTTCGTACGGCGCACCCGGACCGACGTAGCCATGCTTCGCGAGCGTCGCCGCCGTGCTGCCCGAGACTGCGGCCCAGCCTGGATGAAGACGCTTGGTCCACGCGCCGTCCTGCAGGAACTCGAGATTGCCCGATGCCATGGAGAGTGCGATGCCTTGTGCATGTCGAGCCGCCTCCTCGTTCAGATTGAGCAGACGCGCAGCCCCCAGCGCGCAGCCGAACACCGCAGCCAGTCCGGTGGGATGAAAGCCGGCGTGATGAAAGCCGCTCTTTGCCGCTGCACCGACGCGCGTCGACACTTCCATTGCGCACAGATAGGCCAGCAGCAGATCGGCGCCGCTCGCGTTTTCGCGTTCAGCGAGGTTGAATGCGCATGGCAACGCACTCGCTGTCGAATGAATCACGCCGCGTGCATGCGTGTCGTCGAAATCGAGGCTGTGGATCAGCAGACCGTTGAGCAGCATCGCGTCGCGCAACGCGAGCCGTTCGCGATGGCCGAAGACCGTTGCTCCGCCCGTGCCGAGTTCCTGCATCGCTGCAAGCGTCGACGTTGCGTACGGCAGGCCCAACGTCGCGTACGAGAGACCGATGCTGTCGAGCATCAGATGCTTCGCGCGTTCGCGCACGTCGCGCGGGACATCGTTGAGTTGCAACCGGGTCGTGAAAGCTGCGAGCCGTTGTGAAATGGTGTGTGCCTGCTGCTGCATCTCGTTGCGTGCGTTCATCGCGTGGCTCCCTGGTGATTGAGCGATAACTCATTGGCGGTGCCTTCTTCATCGGGCGATACGTCTTCCAGCGAGAACTGGTTCGCATCCACGCCCAGGCTCACGACGGCGATCACGAGCAGAAGCAGCACACCCGCCACCATGCCGAGCACGCCAAACAGGCCCCACTGCGCAAACAGGATCACGGCAGCGTATGACGTCAGCATCGACGCGATCCGTCCGCACACGCCTGCCACGCCCGTGCCTCGCAAACGCAATGCAGTCGGGAACAGCTCCGGCACATAACCGAACAGACCCAGCGTGACGATGCCGAAGATGCAACTCACCAGCGTGAAGCCCACGATCGCAATGGCCGCATTCACCGTCATCTGCGGATAGATGAAGCCGAGCACGATTGCGATGATGCAGTACATCACCAGCCCTTTCGCACGGCCCAGGCGGTCAGCTGTCAGATAGCCGAGCACGGCGCCGAACGGCGCGCCCAGCGACATCAGCGTGGTAAAGCCCAGCGAGGTCACCACGTCGCGGCCTTCGTGCACGAAGAACGTGGGCAGCCACGCGACGAAGCCATACACCGACACGTTCACGGCGACAGCCGTCAACGCCGCCGTCAACGTGCGGGCCAGCATGCCGCGGCGGAACAGCGCCGACAGCGGCACGCGCGGCACGACGAGGTTTTGCGTGCGGGCACATTCGGGCAGCGGACCTTTTTCGCGCGCCACTTCAGCTTCGATTGCGCTGACGGTCTGCTCCGCTTCCTGCGTGCGTCCCACCGACTCGAGCCAGCGCGGCGACTCCGGCATACGATGACGCAGCGCCCACACGATCACCGCGCCGATGCCCGCAATGCCGAACATCCAGCGCCAGCCGAGATGCGGAATCACCAGATAGCCGACGCTCGTCGCGACCACCAGCCCCGAGTTGACGATCAGTCCCAGCAGCGAAATCCAGCGGCCGCGATAACCTGGCGGAATGAACTCGCACAGCGTGCCCGCCGCGACGACCAGTTCCGCGCCCAGTCCGATCCCCATGATGAAGCGCGCGCCGATCAGCCACTGGATGCTCGGTGCAAACGCCGCGACGAACGACATCACGCCGAACAGCGCGAGATTGAACTGATACGACGAACGGCGGCCGAAGCGGTCGCCCAGATAGCCGGACAGACCCGCGCCGAGCACCATGCCGAGAAAGCCCGACGAAACGAACAGCGCGTTCAGTTGCAACGTGGAAAAGCCCGCCTTGAGCATCGCCGCCGACACGCCGCCCGCAAGGTAGATATCGAACGCATCGAGGCAGGCGCCCGCGCTGATGAGTCCGAGTATCTTCCAGTGAAAGCGTGCCATCGGCAGGCGGTCTAGCCGCGCGCCTGAGCTTACGAATTGACTCACAGTTGTCTCCGGTACTGTGACGGTGAACCGCGCCTCACGCCGCTCTGCGGCAGCTATGTCGGCGATGCGGTATGAACGGCGGGCATGCATGGCCCGCCATCGGGAATTCAGTCTTCAGCCGTGCCGTGACCGCGCTTCGCGATCAGCGCCGAGCGGATGTAGTCGAGCACCGGCTTGCCGTCCTGATTGAAAGCGCGCGTATGAACCGTGACGATGCCTTGCGTCGGGCGCGACTTCGACTCGCGCACTTCGAGCACTTCGGATTCGGCATACAGCGTATCGCCAGCAAACACAGGGCCCGTCAGGCGGATTTCCTTCCAGCCGAGATTCGCAATGGCCTTGCCGCTGACGTCGTTGACCGACATGCCGAGCACGATCGCCACCGTCAGCCCGCTGCTCACCAGCAGCTTGCCGAACTCGCTCTTCGACGCGTGATGCGCATCGCAATGCATCGGATGGAAGTTCATCGTCAGCAGCGAGAACTGGATGTTGTCGGCGTCGGTGATGGTGCGGCCCGGCCGGTGTTCGTAGATGTCTCCTACCGTGAAGTCTTCGAGATACCGGCCATAGCTGGCCCGATAGCGCTGCTTGCCTACTCTGTCCGAATGCATATCTGCCTGCTCCTGTCTTAATTGTCACTTTGTACGGACAAAGTATCGGACGTGCGAAAGGACGCGTCAAGCGCGATGAGGCTACGGTAAACCCTGGGGAACGATGTTGACGGTGGGTTCCGGGATCGATCCGGAACGTGTGGAAAACCGGCGACGGCACGCAGGCGCGTCACGCGCGACGGTCGTGTCGCGCGTGCGCTGCCGCTTTCTTCGACTACCCTTTCGAACCCGGCTTTTCCGCGTGACCGCCGAAGTCCTTGCGCATCGCCGACAGCACGCGATTCGCAAAATCCGCTTCGCCGCGCGACGAGAACCGCGCGAACAGCGCGGCGCTCAGAACAGGCACGGGCACGCCTTCGTCGATGGCGGCGTCGATGGTCCAGCGGCCTTCGCCTGAATCCGATACGCGGCCCGCGAAGTCCTGCAGATTGCCGTCGCGCGACAGTGAGCCTGCGATCAGATCGAGCAGCCACGAACTGATCACGCTGCCGCGCCGCCACACTTCGGCGATATCGCCGAGATTCAGATCGTATTGATAGAACTGCGGATCGCGCAGCGGCGAGGTTTCCGCGTCGATCTCGCGCGACTGCATGCCGGCGTTCGCGTGGCGCAGGATGTTCAAGCCTTCCGCGTACGCGGCCATCATGCCGTACTCGATGCCGTTGTGAACCATCTTGACGAAGTGGCCCGCACCTTGCGGCCCGCAATGCAGGAAGCCCTGTTCGGCCGTGCTGCCATCCTGCTGCCGTTCCGCCGAGCGCGGCGCAGCGCCGGCGCCCGGCGCGAGCGCGGCAAACACCGGTTCGAGATGCTTCACGATGTCCTTCTCGCCGCCGATCATCAGGCAATAGCCGCGCTCGCGGCCCGCAACACCACCGCTCGTGCCGACATCGACGTAATGCAAACCCTTCGCACCGAGTTCTTTGCCGCGCCGGATGTCGTCGTGATAGTGCGAGTTGCCGCCGTCGATCACGATGTCGCCGGGTTCCAGCAGCGGCACCAGTTTGTCGAGTGTTGCATCGACCACGGCAGCCGGCACCATCAGCCACACGGCACGCGGCTTTGCCAGTTTGGCGACGAAATCTTCGAGCGATGTTGCACCCGCCACGCCCTCCTGTTGCAAACGCTGCACCGCAGCGGGCTGCACGTCGAACGCGATGCACTGCTGACCACCTGCCGTCAGACGCCGCACCATATCGGCGCCCATGCGTCCCAGTCCAATCATTCCAAGTTGCATGTGCTGCTCCTGACAATGAAGGTCAAATGAATTCGCGGATAGCTGCGTTGCACGCGCGGCGTCGAACCGGGCCGCCGATGCGCGAGGCTCGCCAACCGCACAGTGCGCTTCTACGAGAGCGCTTGTGGGCCCGAAAGTTCCGGCGGGACGCGCTACCGGCGCGCTTCGAGCCTCCGCGACGCCACGCCCGAACCCGTGCCCAGCTTCAGGCGCGTGCCACCTGATTTCAACATCCTTTCAATTTACACTATTAAACACGGCATAAATGGCCGATATCGACGTGTGCCTTCGGGCAATTCCTGCCGCTTTGAACGTACATCGAGAAGTCTTGCGCGCAGTGTCTCGCGATATGTTGCAACCATGTAACTCTAGTCTTGCAACTGACAGGTACATTGATGCTCACGATGTTCGATCAACGCAAGCAGCCCTTTATTCTCAAGCCTCTGTGCACGATGCCTGACACCTGCGTCCCATCGCGCGACATGCTTCGAATGAATCGCCATGCACCGGGAGCGTTGATTTACGGCATATCCTTGATGCAGCATTACCGCTCATTACGGATTGCTTTGCAACGAAGCACCCCGAACGGTTGCGCGGTCTCAGCCTCACAATCTGCTTGCGGCTCGATAACAATTCGCCAAAGGAACGAGAGTGATAACGCATAACAATCCGCACAGGCTCAGCGCCTTTTTCATGCAAGGCGGGAGGAAGTCATGAGCGAAGCCCTCACACAACAGCCGAAGCGCTCGCGACGCGGACTGATTGTCTTTGTCCTGATCGTGCTGGTGCTCATCGCGATCGTCGTGGTCCATCTGCTGACACGCAAGAAGCCGTCGCGCGAGACGCCGCCCATCGTCGTCACGGTGTCGAATGCAACGACCGGCTCGATGCCCGTCACGCTCAGCGAACTCGGCACGGTCACGCCGACGGCCACGGTCACCGTGCTGCCGCAACTGAGCGGCTATCTGACGGAAGTCGGCTATCACGAAGGCGATGAAGTGCAGAAAGGCCAGTTCCTCGCCCAGATCGACCCGCGTCAATATCAGATCAGCAAACAGCAGGCGGAAGCCGCGCTCGCGAAAGACCGCGCGTCGCTGGCGCAGGCGCGCGCCGATCTGGCGCGCTTCACGCAGTTGAACGAGCACAAGTCCATCGCGCAGCAGACCTTCGAGGACCAGCAGTTTCTCGTGCAGCAGGACGAAGCGACCGTCAAATCGGATATCGCCAATATCGCCCAAATCGATCTCGACCTCGCCTATTGCCACATCACCGCGCCCGTATCCGGCAAAGGGGGCTTGCGCCTCGTCGATCCGGGCAACTACGTGACGGCATCCTCGTCCACGGGCATCGTCGTCATCACGACGATCAAGCCGACCACGGTTCAATTCACCGTGCCGCAAGACTCGCTTGCGAACATCGTCCAGCGGCTCAACACGGGCGCGAAGCTGCCTGTCACCGCGTATTCGAGCGACAACACCCGCGAGATCGCCACGGGCACGCTGTACGCCGTGAGCAACCAGATGGCCACCGCGACGGGCACGGTCACCTTGCGCGCGACCTTCGCCAACGATAACGAAGCGCTTTTCCCCAATGAGTTCGTCAACGTGAAGCTGCTGGTCGATACGTTGCAGGACGCCGTGCTCGTGCCGACGGCTGCCGTGCAGACGGGCGCGCCCGGCGACTTCGTGTATCTCGTCAACGCGAACAACACAGTGTCCGTGCACAAGGTGACGATCGGACCGAGCGACGGCAAGAACACCGTGATCACGGCGGGTCTGTCGGCGGGTAACACCGTGGTGACGGACGGCACCGACCGGCTCAACGACGGCGCGAAGATCCAGCCGACGCACGGACGGCCTGGTGGATCGAAAGCGCCTGCGGCGGCGTCGGGTGCTGCTGGCGGTGAAGCATCGGGTGCCGCTGCAGGTGCCGCTTCGGGTGCAAGCGCAGCGTCGGACGCTGCCGCTTCGTCATAGCAGGCACACGCGCCGATGAACATCTCGCGTCTTTTTATTCTCCGGCCGGTCGCCACGCTGCTGCTGATGATCGCCGTCGTGCTGGTCGGCATTGTCGCGATGCGGGTGCTGCCCGTGTCGTCGCTGCCGAACGTCGACTATCCGACCATTCAGGTGCAGACCTTCTACCCTGGCGCGAGCCCGAGCGTGATGGCGACCACGGTCACGGCGCCGCTCGAAGTGCAGCTTGGTGAAATACCCGGCCTGCAGCAGATGACGTCGTATAGCTCCGATGGCGCCTCCGTCATCACGTTGCAGTTCGATCTCTCGCTGAACCTCGATATTGCCGAGCAGAACGTCCAGCAGGCTATCAATGCGTCGAACAGCTAGCTGCCTTCGGGCCTGCCCGCGCCGCCAACCTACGCGAAGGTCAACCCCGCCGACCAGCCGATCCTGACGCTCGCCGTCACGTCGAAGTCGATGTCGCTCACGCATCTCGAAGACGTCGCCAACAACCGGCTTGGCACGAAGATCTCGGAAGTGTCGGGCGTGGGCGTGGTGACGACGAGCGGCGGCAACGTGCCCGCGATCCGCGTCGAAGCGGACCCGCACAAGCTCGCCGCCTACGGCCTGAATCTCGACGATCTGCGCACGCTGCTGAGCTACGTCAACGTGAGCCAGCCGAAGGGCAACTTCGACGGCCCCGATCTCGACTACACGATCAACGGCAACGACCAGATCACCGATCCGAACGATTACCTGAACACGGTGATCGCCTATCAGAATGGCTCGCCCGTGTTCATGCGCGATGTCGCGCGCGTAAGCCAGGCCGCACAGGACGTCGAGCGCGGCGCGTGGTACAACGGCTCGCCTGCCATCGTGCTGAACGTGCAGCGGCAGCCGGGCGCGAACGTGATCGCCACCGTCAACCAGATCAAGAAGGTGTTGCCGCAACTCGAATCGACGCTCCCCGCCGGCATGCAGGTGACGGTGGTGTCAGACAGTACGGGCGTGATCCGTTCGTCCGTGTCCGATGCCGCGTTCGAACTGATTCTCGCCATCGTGCTGGTGGTGGCCGTGATCTTCGTGTTCCTGCGCAACGTGCCCGCCACGCTGATTCCGAGCGTATCGGTGCCGGTTTCGCTGATCGGCACGCTGGCCGTGATGTATCAGCTGAACTATTCGATCGACAATCTCTCGCTGATGGCGCTGATCATCGCGACGGGTTTCGTGGTCGACGATTCGATCGTGATGATCGAGAACATCGTCCGCTATCTGGAGGAAGGCAAGACGCCACTCGAAGCCGCGCTGGAAGGCGCGGGCCAGATCGGCTTCACGATTCTGTCGCTGACCATTTCGCTGATTGCCGTGCTGATCCCGCTGCTGTTCATGGGCGGCGTGATCGGACGGCTGTTCAGCGAATTCGCGGTGACGTTGGCCGTGACCATCGTGATCTCCGCCGTCGTCTCGCTGACCGTCGTGCCGATGCTCTGCGCGCGCATGCTGCGGGCGCAGGCCGAGCGTCATCCGAGCCGCTTCGAGCGGATCAGCGAGGGCCTGTTCGACAAGACACTGCATGCCTATGACCGTGGCTTGCGCTGGGTGCTCGATCACCAGTTGCTGACGTTGATCGTCTTTCTGGTGACGGTGGTGCTGACGGGCATTCTCTATGTGGTGATTCCGAAGGGACTGTTTCCGGTGCAGGATGTCGGCGTGATCGAAGGGATCAGCGTGGCCGACAACTCGGTGTCGTACAGCGCGATGGTCAACCGCCAGACCGCACTCGCCGATGAAATACTGAAAGACAAGGACGTGGTCTCGCTCACGTCGTATGTGGGCATCGACGGCACCAATTCGACGCTGAACAATGGCCGCTTCCTGATCAACCTGCGCGACCGCGACAAGCGCTCCGACACGGCGCAAGAAGTGGCGCGGCGGCTGCAGCAGGAAGTCGCGCACGTGCCAGGCGTCAAGCTCTACATGCAGCCCGAGCAGGATCTGACGCTCGACACCACCGTCTCGCCGAACCAGTACAGCTTCGTGCTGCGCGGCCCAAGCCAGCAGGCGTTCCAGAAGTACGTGCCTGCACTGATCGAGCGCATGAAGCAGATTCCGTCGCTCGCCGACGTACAAAGCGACATGAACACGGACGGCCTGAGCGTGAACGTCGAAGTGAACCGGCAGCTTGCGGCGCGCTTCGGCATCACGCCCGCGACCATCGACAACGCGCTCTACGATGCACTCGGCCAGCGCATCGTTTCGACCATCTTCGAGCAGTCGAACCAGTATCGCGTGATTCTCGTCGCGAAGCCCGAGACGCTGCCCAATGTGCAGTCGATCGGCAACATCTATCTGCCGAGCCAGACCAGCAGTTCGGGACAGGTGCCGCTATCGGGCATCGCGAAGATCAACATCACGAAGTCGCCGCTCGTGATCAGCCATCTTGCGCAGTTCCCATCGGTGACTGTCTCGTTCAACCTCGCGCCGGGTGCGTCGCTCAGCACGGCTGTGACGGCCATCCACGAAGCCGAGCGCGCGGTCAGTCTGCCGCCGTCGATCACGTCGTCGCTGCAAGGCGCGGCGCAGGCGTTCGAGGATTCGCTGTCGAGCGAGGTGTATCTGCTGATCGCCGCGCTGGTCGCCGTGTATATCGTGCTCGGCGTGCTGTACGAGAGCTTCATTCACCCGGTGACGATTCTCTCGACGCTGCCGTCCGCCGGCATCGGCGCACTGCTCGCACTGATGATCGCGGGCAGCGATCTCGACGTGATCGGCATTATCGGCATCGTGCTGCTGATCGGCATCGTCAAGAAGAACGCGATCATGATGGTGGACTTCGCGCTCGAAGCCGAACGCGTGCATGGCAAGCCGCCGCGCGAGGCCATTTTCGAGGCGTCGCTGCTGCGCTTCCGGCCGATCCTGATGACCACGCTCGCCGCCATGCTCGGCGCACTGCCGATGCTGCTCGGCTCCGGTACCGGCTCGGAACTGCGCCGCCCGCTGGGTCTGGCGATCATCGGCGGGCTGACACTGAGCCAGATGCTGACGCTGTTCACCACGCCCGTCATCTATCTGTACTTCGACCGCATGGCGGCACGCGTGCGGCGCTGGCGCAACCGCAACACGCCTGACGCACTGCCCGGCGACGAAGCGGAGGGCACGCGTTGAACATCTCGGCGCTCTTCATCCGTCGCCCCGTTGCGACGACGCTGCTGGCATTCGCGATCCTCATTTCAGGCGTGCTCGCGTATTTCCGGCTGCCTGTCGCGCCGCTGCCGAATATCGCGTTTCCCGTGATCGTCGTGCAGGCGAACATGGCGGGCGCGAGCCCCGAGATCATGGCGTCGACGGTGGCCGAGCCGCTCGAACGCAGGCTCGGCACAATCGCCGATGTGGAGGAACTGACCTCGATCAGCTATGTGGGCTCGTCGCAGATCGTGATCGAGTTCGGCCTGAAGCGCGACATCAACGGCGCGGCGCGCGACGTCGAAGCGGCCATCCAGGCCGCGCGCGCCGACTTGCCGACCACCTTGCGCAGCAATCCGACTTACCGTCAGTTCAATCCCGCCGATGCGCCGATCATGGTGCTCGCGCTCACCTCCGACACGCTCACCAAGGCGCAACTCTACGATTCCGCCGATTCCGTGATCCAGCAGCAGCTGTCGCAAATCAACGGTGTCGGGCAGATCACGGTCGGCGGCGGCGCGTTGCCATCCGTGCGCGTGGAGTTGCAGCCGGGCAAGCTGAACAGCTATGGCATCGGCCTCGAGGACGTGCGCGCTTCCATCAGTGCAGCGAACGCCGATAGCGCCAAAGGTCATCTCGACACGGGCGACCAGCGCTATGTCGTCACATCGAACGATCAGATCACGCACGCCGCGCCCTATCGCGATCTCGTGGTCGCGTATCGCAATGGCTCGCCCGTGCATCTGCGCGACGTCGCCGAAGTGCGCGACTCGAATGAAAACATCCGTAACGCAGGTCTTTTCAACGGGCAATCGGCGATTCTCGTGATCGTCTATCCGATGCCGGGCAGCAACGTCGTCAACACGGTGCAGCAGATCCGCAGCGTGCTGCCGTCCATCGAGGCGACGTTGCCGAGCAGCGTGCACGTGAATGTGGCGATCGACCGCTCGGAATCTGTGCGATCGTCAGTGGGCGACACGGAGCGCACGCTGTTTATCGCCGTGCTGCTGGTGGTGGGCGTGGTGTTCATTTTCCTGCAGTCGCCGCGCGCCGTGCTGGTGCCCGCGGTGGCGCTGCCACTGTCGATCATCGGCACGTTCGGGCCGATGTACCTGCTTGGGTACAGCATCGACAATCTGTCGCTGATGGCACTCACCATCGGCACCGGCTTCGTGGTGGACGATGCCGTCGTCGTGCTGGAAAACATCGTGCGGCACATGGAACTGGGCTTAAGTCCGAAAGAAGCCGCGCTCAAGGGCAGCGGCGAAGTCGGCTTCACGGTGATCTCGATGAGCATTTCGCTGATCGCCGTGTTCCTGCCCATCATGCTGATGCCGGGCGTGGTCGGCCTGCTGTTCCATGAATTCGCGGTCACGCTTTCCATCGCGATCCTGATCTCGCTGGTGATCTCGCTCACGGTCACGCCCGCAATGTGCGCGTATGCGCTCAGCCGCGAGAATGCCGGCCACGCAAACTGGCGCTGGGCCGCGTGGATCGAACGGCAATTCGAGCGCTTCAAGTCGATGTACTCGCGCTCGCTGGCAGCCGTGCTCGATCACTCGCTACTCGTGATCCTGCTGCTGTTCGCGCTGCTGGTCGGCAACGTGTTCCTCTTCAAGCTGGTGCCGACCACGTTCTTCCCCGAGCAGGACACGGGCATTCTGATCGGCCAGATCATCGCCGACCAGAGCATCTCCTTCACGGCGATGCAGAAGAAGCTCGCGCAGTTGCAGGCGATCGTGCAGAAAGATCCTGCCGTGCTGTCAGTGGCGGGATTCACGGGTGGCCGCGCGTTGAATACGGCCAACGTGTTCATCGAACTCAAGCCGCTCGCCCAACGTCACGCTACAGCGACGCAGGTGGTGAACCGGCTGCGGCCCAAGCTGAATGCGGTGTCGGGTGCGCGGCTCTTTATTCAGGCGCAGCAGGATCTGCGCATCGGTGGACGGCAATCGGCGGCTGAATACCAGTACACGCTGACCAGCGACGATTCCGCCGCGCTCTTCAAGTGGACGCCATTACTTGTCGCCGCGCTTGCCAAACAGCATGGCCGGCTGCTCGATGTGAACTCCGATCTGCAGCAAAACGGCTTGCAGACGTACCTGACGATCAGCCGCTCGACGGCGGCACGCTACGGCTTCCAGCCGAACCAGATCGACAACGTGCTGTACGACGCCTTCGGTCAGCGCACGGTGTCCACCATCTATAACCCGCTCAACCAGTATTTCGTCGTGATGGAAGTGGCGCCGGAGTACTGGCAATATCCGCAGACGCTCAATCAGATTTACCTCAGCACGGCAGCAGGCAACGCGACGGGCACGGATCAGACGCAGATGCCGGGCGCCACGGTCTCGGGCGTGACGCCTTTTACGGCGCAGAGCACGAGTACATCATCGGCGTCTTCCAGCACCAACGCTCTGAATTCGAACGCGCAGGCCAATGCGACCACCAACAGCATCGCCAACAGCAAGGGCGGCAGTTCGACGGGCAGCGCGGACAGCACGTCGGCGGAAACGATGGTGCCGCTCGGCGCGCTCGCCACGTGGACCAACAGCCACACCGCGACGCAGGTGAACCACCAGAGCGGCCTCGTGGCCGCGACGATATCGTTCAACCTGCCCGCAGGCGGTTCGCTCAGCGAGGCCGCCGACGCCATCAGCGAAACGAGCCGCGAGATCGGCATGCCCGCCACCGTGCACGGCTCGTTCGCGGGCGCGGCGGCCGCCTATTCGCAATCGATGGGCACGGTGCCGCTGCTGGTGCTCGCGGCACTGTTCGTCGTGTATATCGTGCTCGGCGTGCTGTACGAAAGCTCGATCCACCCGCTGACGATTCTCTCGACGCTGCCCTCGGCAGGCATCGGCGCGACGCTCGCGCTGCTGATCTTCGGCACGCCGTTCTCGGTGATCGCGATGATCGGCATCATCCTGCTGATCGGTATCGTGAAGAAGAACGGCATCATGATGGTGGACGTGGCGATCCAGTTGCAGCGCCAGGAGAACAAGTCGGCGCGCGACGCGATTCACGATGCCGCCGTGATCCGCTTGCGGCCGATCATGATGACCACCTTCGCCGCCGTGCTCGGCGCCGTGCCGCTCGCCATCGGCATCGGCCAGGGCGCGTCGCTGCGCCAGCCGCTCGGTATCACCGTGATGGGCGGCCTGATCCTCAGCCAGATGTTCACGCTCTACACCACACCTGTGATCTATCTCTATCTCGACCGGCTGCGCGCCAGGCTGGTCAGATGGGCCGCGAATTTGCCGTGGAACCGCGACGGGGGCGGCGCTGCACCACCGGCACCGACAGGACAATCGGAAACGAAGGCATGACCATGAAGACTCACCGCCAGACAGCCAGACGCGGCATGCGTGGCGCTCACCTGCGCTTCGCTGCGCTGCGCCCGCTCGCCATCGCTGCGCTGGCGCTGCTCGCCAGCGCCTGCACAGTCGGCCCCGACTATCACCGGCCACAGGTCAACGTGCCCGCCACCTATTCGGAACTGCCGGGCTGGGCCCTGGCGCAGCCCACCACGGCGGGACCGAAGGGCGACTGGTGGACCGCCTTCAACGATCCGCTGATGAACGAACTGGAGCCGCTCGTCTCGGTGTCGAACCAGACGGTTCGCGAGGATTACGCCAACTATCAGCAAGCGCTGGCCGAAGTGCGGGCCGCGCATGCGAGCCTGTTCCCGACCGTCACCGCAACCGGCTCCGGCACGCGCTCACGGTCGTCGGTGGGCAACGGGGCGCGCGTCGTGAACGCCGGCACGCTGGAAGGCGACGTGAACTGGGCGCCCGACATCTGGGGGCAGGTGCGGCGCACCGTCGAGGAAAGCAAGGCGACGGCGCAATCCGACGAAGCCACACTGGCCTTTGCGACGCTCACCGAACAGGTCGCGCTCGCCACTGCCATCATCGAACTGCGCACCAGCGACGCCAATATCGACATCCTGCAACGAACCGTGAAGGAGTATCAGCAGTATCTCGACGTGGTGGCCGAGCAGGACAAGGCCGGCACCATTCCGCCGAGCGATCTGATCACCGCACGCACGCAGCTGGAAACCGCGCAGTCGAACCTGATCGCGCTCGGCGTGGCGCGCGCCCAGGATGCGCATGCCATCGCCGTGCTTGTCGGCAAGAACCCGGAGGAGATGTCGTTCGGGCACAGCACGATGATGCCCGTGCTGCCGGATGTACCTGTCGGTGTGCCGTCCACTTTGCTCGAACGGCGTCCCGACATCTCTGCCGCAGAGCGCAGGATGGCCGCGCAGAATGCAGCCATCGGAGTGGAAGTGGCCGCGTATTACCCGAACATTTCTATTTCAGGGCTGGCGGGCTTCACGCAATCGCCGCTGTCGGGCTTGCTGCGCGTGTCGAACTATGTGTGGTCGCTGGGTGGCAGCGCGACGGAAACGCTGTTCGACGGCGGGCTGCGCAGTGCCAATGTGGATGCCGCGAAATCCGCCTACGATGCCGCCGTCGCGAACTATCGCGGCACGGTGCTGAAGGCCTTTCAGAACGTCGAGGACGATCTGTCGGGGCTGCGCATCCTGGCCGAGCAATCGACCGTGCTGGACACGGCGGTGCGCGACGCCAATCGCGGCGTCGAGATTGCGTTCAACGAGTATCAGGCGGGTACGGTGGACTACACCACGGTCGCAACAGCGCAAGCCACGCAGTACAACACGCAGCAGACGGCGCTGAGCGTGCAGGAATCGCGGCTGCTGGATGCGGCGTCGCTATTTGGCGATCTGGGTGGGGGATGGTCGACGGATCTGCTGCACGAGGCGCGGTGAGTTGCACGCTTCACACGCAGACGATCACGCCCGGATTGCTCTTTTGAGCGTCTGCGAAGGCGTTTCGCCAAACATCGCCTTGTATTCGACCGAGAAGCGGCCAAGGTGCGAGAAGCCCCAACTCATCGCGATAGACGACACGTTGCGATCCGAGCGATCGGCAAGGATTTCGCGCCGCACGGCTTCGAGCCGGAAACGCTTCAGATACGCGATGGGCGCCAGCCCGAAATGCTGCTTGAACCCGGCGAACAGTTTCGGACGGGCCACGCCCGCTGCGCGCTCGACATCTTCAAGCGTGATGTCATCCTGCGCGTGGTCGTGAATGAACTGGCGCGCCCGCAGCAGATAATGCGGACAGGCGGGCCGCAGCGCTTCCGTCAGCGCATCGGAGTAATTGTGCGGTTGTGCGAGCAGCAGCCCCTTGAGCAAGGCCTGTTCGAGATCGCCCACCATCTGCAGATGATTCAGCCAGCCGCCCGTGCGCTCCATCTCGCTGACGAGAAACTTCACCATCCTCCACCACGCCGACTGCTCGCCATTCGCAGCATCCATTTCGGGCTGGAACGCGATGGGTTCGTCGATGGGACGCTGCAACAGTCCTTCGAGCACCTGCCGCAATGCAGCACGCGGAATCGAGACAATCAGCTTGCGGCAATTGCCTGCAATCGACAGGTCTTGCACTTCATGCGGCGAAACGATCAGCCCTTTGTCGCAATCCGATAGCCAGAGCCGCCCGCGCGCGGCGAGTTCCTGCTGGCCCGTCACGGGCAGGCTGATGCTGTAGCAGTTGAGCGGCACCGCGTCGTTGATGGAGACGGTCACGTCGGTGCCGTATTCGACGAAGCCGAGCGTGCTCGCCATCGAGCGCAGCACGGTGCCCGAATGATTGAACTGCACGTCGCGCGGGCGGCGCACCTGCAATCCGTGCGGCCCGCAGATCGTGGCCATCCAGTCCAGCGCGCCCTCGACATCATGACGCAAAGCCTGAATGCCGCGACCGTCGCTCGCATTGTGGGAGGACATGGCTTCGACTACCGTGGGGTGAAGCTTCCATAGTAATCGAAGCCGGGCGCGAACAATATTCTTCGGTACGCGCCGCTGCGGCGCATCATCATGCCGTCTTTTGCGTACTGTTGCTGTCGGCGAATTTTTCGAAGTACAGCTGGTAATCCGTGATGCGCGAGTCCGTGAGCCACGTGCGGATCGCTTCGACCATCGGCGGCGGCCCGCACAGGTACATGTCGAACGCGTTCTCATCGAGAAACGCCAGCGGCAGGTGATCGGGAATCAGGCCCGTCTTGCCTTGCCATTGCGGCGCCGGATTCATCACGACGATCTCATGCGTAAAGCCTTCGATACGCTGCGCGTAAGCCTCTATACGCGCCACTTCGCACAGATCGCGCGCATTCGTGACACCGTAGTACAGATGCACCGGCTGCCCGCAACCGCCACGCTCGCCGAGTTCATCGAGCATGCCGAGGAAGGCGGAAAGTCCCGTTCCGCCCGCCACCATCACAAGCGGCCGCTCCACCTGACGCAGATAGAACGCGCCGAACGGGGCCTCGAATTCGATCGTCTGCCCGGCTTCACAACGATCGCGCAGATAGTTGCTCATGGCACCGTCGGGCAGCAGACGGATCAGGAACTGCAGCTGGTTGGCGTCGTTGGGCCTGTTCGCGAACGAATACGAACGCACTTCGCCTGTCCCGGGCACCGTCAGGCGCGCATACTGGCCCGGCAGAAAATCGAGCCGCTGCGCGTTCGCGCTGGCGTCGATATGCAGGATCGCCGTGGTTTCCGACACCTGCTGCACGCCCGTGACGATACCCGTCATGACGCTCGTGCCGCCCGCGCTGCAGAGCGTCGAATCGAAGTCGAAGTAGAACGACGCATCCGACTGCACGCGTGTCTGGCATGAGAGCATCGCGCGCTGTGTCAGGTCTTCTGCCGAGAGCGTTTCTTCATCGACATAGTCCTGCGTGTAGCTGCCCGACTCGCAGCGTCCCTTGCAGGTGCCGCATACGCCTTCGCGGCAATCGAGCGGGATGTTGATGCCGCTGCGCAAGGCTGCATCGAGCAGGATTTCATTGGGCCGAACCTCGAAAAACGTAGTCTTTCCGTCGGCGAAGTTAAAGGCGACCTTGTGGTTCATGGTTCGTCCCTCCCGCTTACAGATGATAAAAATCGAGCACAGCGTTGATCTTGTCGTTGAGCAGCAGCACATGCTTGCGACGGATCTTCCAGCTGTCGCCTTCAGGGCGCAGCCGGTAGGTTGCGCGGCCAAAGAAGTGCTCGGCAACGCCCTGACGTGCATAGAACGTCGTCCAGTTCGCCTTGACTTCGATCTCGCCGGGCGTGGCGTCATCGCACGCTGCGATTTTCACGTTGCTGATCTGGTGCATCGTGCGCGGCAGCGGCGTCGACGCCGCCGATTTGCCCGTGCGCAGACGGAACACGCGGTCTTCGAGACCACTGCGGTTCGTGTAATAGATCAGCGACATGCCGCGCTTCGGGTCCGTGGTGTATTCGTGTTCCGAGTCCCACTGCGGCACGTGAAATTCGCTGGCCTCGTCGAATAGCGCGAGGTATTCGTCCCAGTCCTGCAGATCGCAAAGCTCGGCCTTGCGATACAGAAACTGTTCAACCGATTGCTGACGTGCATCCATGATTCAAGCCTCCTCGCTGCTGCCGTTCTGTTTCGCGAGACCCTTGAGCAGATAGTCTCGCCATGCGCCATGCTGATTCACGTACAGACCTTCGTGCGTGAGTTCGGCGCCCGTCAATGCAGGGTTGATGCCAAGCAGGCGCGCATTGTCCGTCTCGCCTTGCACCCACTTGTGATGACCGCGCGAGATGTCGCTCCAGCGTTCGAGCCGCGCCTGAAAACCACGCTGCTGTTCGCGGAACTCGACGAGATCGTCGGGCGTGCCCATGCCGGACACATTGAAGAAGTCTTCGAACTGACGGATGCGGCTCTCGCGGTCCTGGTCCGATTCGCCCTTTACGCCGATGCACTGGCTGATCACTTCCGTCTTGTTCCATGCGACGGGGCGCACGATGCGAAGTTGCGAACTGATCTGATCCATGAAAAACAGGCTCGGATAGATGTTCAGATTGCGCAGCCGATGCATCATCCATTCGGCCTTCTGCTGGCCATAGGCTTCGACGAGACGCGGCATCACGCTCGCATAGCCGGGGCGCACGGCCGGATTGGGCATGTCGCTGAAGAGGACCGTGTGGCCGTTTTTGAACGCGAACCAGCCGTCGTCGGTTTCGGCATCGCCGGCGCCGAGCTTGCTGTAGTCGAGGGTCGAGTCGTTGCCCACGCCGTTCTTCGCGTTTTCATCCTGACGGCGCTGCACGGTGGCGACATAGTTGTAATGCACCGTGCTGACGTGATACCCGTCCAGGCCATTTTCGTTCTGCAGCTTCCAGTTGCCGTCGTAGCTGTAGGTGGATTTGCCCGGCAGCACTTCGAGTTCGCCCGTCGGCGATTGCGCGACCATCATGTCGAAGAAGATGCGCGAATCGCCCAGGTAATCTTCAAGCGTATTGGTCGCTTCCACATCCAGGCTGACGAACACGAAACCCTTGTAGCTGGCAATGCGTGCCTTCTTCAGGCCGCGCGCCGACTTGTCGAAGTCCTCGCAGTATTCGGCCGGCGCTTTCACCTTGACGAGCCGTCCGTCGTTCTTGTAGCACCAGGCGTGGAACGGGCAGGTAAAGGTGGACTGATTGCCCTTGCTCAGACGCGTGAGCGTCGCGCCGCGATGCTGGCAGGCGTTGATCATCGCGTGCAGCACGCCGCTGCCGTCGCGCGACACGATGAGCGGCTGACGGCCCGCGCGGATCGTGATGAAGTCGTGCGGCTTCGCGATCTCGCTTTCGTGACACGCGTAGATCCAGTTCTTCTCGAAGATCAGTTCCATCTCGAGTTCGAACAGTTGCGGTTCCGTGAACATCTCGCGGGCGATGCGGTAGACGCCCTCCGCGGGACGAAAGTCGATGCAACCGTCGACGAACGCTTGCCATTGAGCCGCGCTGCGATGCACGCTCACGATGCTTTCCGATGCAGGCATGTCAAGTCCTCAGTGGGGTGTTGTTTGACTGAGGACCATTGGATACCCGCCGAAAAATCACGGCTATCCGACTAATGCGCGATTACTATCCGTTTTTTTTCGAGGCTTGCCGGCGTTGATCCGGCGCGGCGGACAGCTCGTTTCAGTTCGAACCCTGCGCGACGGACAGACGCCCGTCGAGTTTCGGCCGGGTGCGAAATGCCCAACGCAGATCGAAAGGCGCCGTGCCCGTGCGCTGCGTGAGCCGTCCCGTGGCGTGCACGGTGTAAGCCTCGTCGGGGTGCAGCGGCTCCAGCGGCGTGCAGATGCCCGTGTTGCGCGCCTGGTCGGCAGGCGTGAGCGGCGCGATCCGGCAGGCCACTTTCCGGTCGCGCCGGTCTCTGAGTTCGACGGCAGACAGTTCGATATGGGCGCCCGGCCCGCCCGACAGCGTGATCGGATAGCCGAGTGTCTGCCCGCGATAGCGCGAGTCCGGACCCATTGGATCAGGCTGCTCGGCATTGATCCAGGCGACGGGCGCGTCCCGTTGCCCGTCGTAGGGATAGGCGACGAGTTCCGTGTCCGCGAGGCTCGGCGCAATATCGGCGAAATCCACCACGGTCACGGCGCTGCGGCCGACCAGCGACGCTTCGCCCGCCCGCGCCCAGTCGAAGAAGATCGCGCCGCGATGATAAGGCGACGCGAAGATGTCTTCGATGGGGAGATCGACGGGCCTCGGGCCGCCGAACACCGCCAGCACCTCGCTCGCGCCATAGGCGGGCGTATGCAGCCTGACGCGCGTGATCACGTCGCTGCCCGTGAAGCCGGGCTTGCCTTCGATCTCGTCGTGCGTGCCCACGCCGTTCACGTCGAGATAGCGGGCGTGAGCCGCCGCGGCAGCGGCCAGATTCTCGTCGGCGCTGATGATGGGCAGGCCGACCTCTTCGCGGCGCGCGTTCACGTAGTCGATGGCCGTCATCGCGCCGAGCCTGACAGCCGCCGACGGTCCCGGCGCGTGGCGCAGCGTCACGGCAGGCCCGGTGTAAGCGGGTTCGGCCCTCTCGGTTTTGACGGTCTTGCTGGCGCAGCCGCCGAGCACAGCCATCGCGAGGATGGTGGCTCCAATTTTTATTATGCGCATTGATGGTTTTGCAGATCCAACGGGTCACGTCGCGTTATCGGCCCGGAACGGAAAAAGTTGAGGGTGAGCCGAGCGCGGGCGCGACCTGCCGACGGAAATGGCAGCGTCCCATTCCTGTTCCATTTCCGCGTGCCATATCCGGTTATATTTTTTGCAGGTCAGGCACTCCGGGCGTTAGCGCGACGCCATGCTCGCGAGGCGCCGCGCGACGACGCGGGTGTCCATGCACACTGCGTAAAAGCGCATCAGGGAGAACAACGCCCGCACGGCTGCATCCGTCTGCTGCTCACGTGCGTAGAAGGGGAATTGACGCGCCGCTGTTCCTATCCTGTTCTGTCGGCGCGTCGCTGATGGAGATCATCCAATGGATGTGCAGACGGCCACCCATGCCACGCGTCCCATGCCCGCAGGCAGCCGCGTCGCCGTGATCGGCGCGGGCATCGCCGGGATGGCGAGCGCGTATCTGCTGGCTCGCCGTCATCGCGTCACCCTGTACGAAGCGGCCCCGCGTGTGGGCGGCCATACCAATACCGTCGACGTCGAACTGGACGGCCTGTCTCATCCCGTCGATACCGGCTTTCTCGTCTTCAACGACCGCACCTATCCCAACCTGATCGCACTGTTCGACGAGCTCGGCGTCGCGTCGTACGAAAGCGCGATGACCTTTTCCGTCTCGCTCGACCAGGGGCGGCTGGAGTGGGCAGGCACGAGCCTGAACACCGTATTCGCGCAAAGGCGCAACGTGATGTCGCCCAGCTTCCTTTCGATGTTGCGCGACATCCTGCGTTTCAATTCGGCGGCTGAAATGCATCTCGAAGCCGCGTCCGCGAGCGGCTGTTCGGTCGGCGAACTGCTCACGGCGGGCCAGTACGGCGATCCCTTTCGACAACATTACCTGCTGCCGATGGCCGCGGCGATCTGGTCGTGCGGGACCTCCGATGTGCTGCGCTTCCCCGCCGCGACGTTTTTGCGCTTCTGCCTGAATCATGCGCTGCTACAGGTGAATCGCCGGCCTTGCTGGCGAACCGTCGCAGGCGGCGCGCGCGAGTATGTGCGCCGGATCGTCGCCACGCTCGACGACGTGCGCACGAACGCACGCGTGCTCGCGGTGCGGCGGGAGAGTGACGGCGTGCAGATCGTGAGCGGATCGGGATGCGAACGCTACGACGCGGTGATCTTCGCTACCCACGCGCCCGACACGCTGCGCCTGCTCGACGATGCTTCGCCGCACGAACGCGATGTACTCGGCGCGGTTCGCTACCAGCCCAACGTCGCGTGGCTGCATACCGACATCGGCTTGCTGCCGCGTCGCGAGCGCATCTGGTCGGCGTGGAACTACGTGTCGCCACTGGGTGTAGACAGCATGCGCCCGGTGTGCGTGAGCTATCTGATCAACCGTCTGCAGCCGTTGCCCTTCCGGCGGCCCGTGATCGTGACGCTCAATCCGCCACGTCCGCCTGCGCCCGGCACGGCATTGCAGCGCTTCGACTACGATCATCCTCTGCTCGACGGTCCCGCAGTGGCAGCGCAAAGTCGCCTCGCATCGTTGCAGGGCGCGCAACGCAGCTGGTTTGCAGGCGCGTGGACAGGTTACGGCTTTCACGAAGACGGCCTGAAGTCGGCGCTGCGCGTGGCCCGCGACTTCGGCGTCGAACCCGCATGGTCCGTGCGATGAACCGCGCCTCGTCCGCTCCCGCCGCCTGGCTGATGTGTGGGCATGTGATGCACGAGCGGCTGCGTCCCGTGCGTCACCGCTTTGTGTATCCCGTGTTCTGCGTGCGTGTCGATCTCGCGCGGCTCGATGCGTTGCGTGGCTGGTGGTTCGGGATCGATCGCTTGCGTCCGTTGAGCCTGATGACGCGCGATTACGGTGCATGCGACGGCACGCCGCTGCACGCATGGATGCGCGCCCAGCTCGCCGACGCGGGCATCGATCTCGACGGCGGCACCATCTGGTTGCAGACCTTTCCGCGCGTGTTCGGCTACGCGTTCAATCCCGTCAGTTTCTGGCTGTGTCACGACCGCGACGGCAATCTGCGCGCGTTGCTTGCCGAGGTACGCAACACCTTCGGGCAGCGCCATTCGTACCTGCTCAAAGCACGCGACAACGGACCCATCGATGCCAACACCGAACTCGATTGCACGAAGCGCCTGCATGTATCGCCGTTCTGCAGCGTCGAAGGGCATTACGCGTTCTGCATCCGTGAGAGCGCGAGCGGGTCCGCGATATCGATCGATTATCACGATCATCAGGGCCTTCTGATTCGCACCGCCATTTCGCTCGACAGGCGCCCGCTGACTCGCACGCGCGCGTTGCGCGCACTCGCGCGGCAACCGCTGCTCACTATCGGCGTGATCGTGCGTATTCATTGGCAAGCGCTGCGCCTGTGGCTCAGAAAAGTGCCTTTCTACGGTAGCCAACCACCCTCGCCTCACTCGCGTCCAACAACAATCAACGAGGAATCGTAACCATGACGTTTCTGCGCGCCTTTTACGCTGCGGGCGGTGCGCCCGCCTTCGCCCGCCTGTTTCTCGCCATGCTGGGACGTCTGCGCACGGGCCATCTCGTGCTGACGACGCCGGATGGCCAGCAACGGGTGTTCGGCGATCCGCATGCACAGCCTGGCGCGCAACTGATCCTGTACGACTGGCGCGCGTGCCGCGCGATCCTGCAGGCGGGCGACATCGGCTTTGCGGAAGCGTATCGCGCAGAGTGGCTCTATACGCCCGACATCGCCGCGCTGTTGCGGCTCGCCATGCGCAATGAAGCCGCTGTACGACGCACGGTGGTTGGGAGTGCGCCGGCGCGTCTCTTTTATGGTCTGCGCCACTGGCTGCGCCCCAATACACGACGCGGCAGCCAGCGTAACGTGCATGCGCATTACGATCTCGGCAATCCGTTTTACTCACTCTGGCTCGATGCGAGCATGACCTATTCGAGCGCGCTGTTCGAAAACGACGCTGCCCTTACGCTTGAAGAAGCACAGACGGCGAAGTACCAGCGTATCGTCGATGAGTTGCGCTTGCGCGCGGGCATGCGCGTGCTGGAAATCGGTTGCGGCTGGGGCGGCTTCGCGATGCATGCGGCGCGCCTCGGTATCCGCGTGCATGGCGTGACGGTTTCTCCCGCCCAGTACGAATGGGCGCGCGAACGCGTCGCGAGCGCCGGACTCGGCGATCTCGTCACGATCGAACTGCGCGACTACCGCGATTTGCACGGCATTTACGATGCAGCCGTATCGATTGAAATGTTCGAAGCCGTGGGCGCGCGTTACTGGCACACCTATTTCGCTACACTGAACCGCTTGCTGACGCCGGGCGCGCGTGCGCTCATCCAGTCGATCACCATCGACGACACACGCTTTGCTGCTTACAGGTCTTCCAGCGATTTCATCCGCGAGTACATTTTTCCGGGCGGCATGCTGCCCAGTCCGCAGCGCTTTCAGGCTGCAGCGAAACGCGCGGGAATGGAGTGCGCCGAATCGCTGTCGTTCGGTCCGGACTATGCGCGCACGTTGCAGTGCTGGCACGCGCGCTTCGAATCGAATCTCGATGCCGTGCGCGCACTCGGCTTCGATGATCTGTTCATCCGTACGTGGCGGCTCTATTTTGCGTTTTGCGAAGCGGGCTTTCTCGAAGCGCGCACGGATGTGAGGCAGTTCGTTCTCACCGCCAAGGCGTGACGTACAGGCGGGCAATGCATCGGGATCAATCGCGTTGCTGCAGAAAACCTGGCTTGCCGATCTGCTCCGGATGCTGCGGTACACGGCGAAAACGTGATGCGTCGAAGCCCATTGCATCGAAGCGCGCGAGTAGCGAACGGTACACGTCATCGCTCATATCCGGCTCGCGCGAGAAGACCCAGCCGAGGCTTTTATCCGGCACGCCGAGCAGCGTGTAACGGTATTGATCGTCGACATACAGCGTCAGTTGCGTCACATGAACCGGCCAGAAGAGGCGCACTTTCCATTCGCCGTTGCCGCTGTCCGGCACGACAGTATCGACGAAATGAAACTTCGACGGCGATGCGTCGAATGACTTCGAATGCGCGGTATAGCGGTCGTCGATCTTGCCGTCTTCGCGCAGCGACCAGTCCGTATAACTGCCAACGTACTTGTTTTCGAGGAAATACGGAATGATCGCGATCACGTACCAGCGCCCCATGTAGCGCGGCAGATCGATGCTTGCGGGTTTAAGCGGCACATCGGCGCGTGTACTGGAACTGGCCGAACTGGCAGGCG
Source organism: Paraburkholderia sp. C35 (assembly GCF_003121405.1). Classification (GTDB taxonomy): domain Bacteria; phylum Pseudomonadota; class Gammaproteobacteria; order Burkholderiales; family Burkholderiaceae; genus Paraburkholderia. The sequence continues at coordinate 50,887 of NZ_QBUY01000021.1, forward strand.
ACTGCGAGCACGCCGACACGATGAATACCGCTGCAGCAGTCAAGGCCAGCACCCATGCAAATCGCGCACGTAAAGTCGAGGCATTCATCGTTTGTCGAACCGATAATGTGCAACGCCCCATTCGCTGCCACGCGCGTAGCCGAAGAGTTCAGCCACCGCCATATAGAACATCCGCCAGCGCTGGAACCAGAGTTGTGCGTCTGCGACGCCGTATGCAAGCGCGAGTTCCGGCAGCACGCGCGCACGCGCCTGATCGAGATTCGTCAGCCACTGCCTTGCCGTGCGTGCGTAATGCTCGCCACCTATCCACCATTGCTCGTCGATGCGCAGATCGTTCTGAAAGTGCTGCAACAATGCTTCCGACGGCATGGTGCCGCCGGTGAAGAAGTACTTCGACATCCAGTCCGTCGCGTCACGCGCCTGAAAGTGATACGCGAGGGTTCGATGCGCAAAGACGTGAACGAACAGCTTGCCGTCGGCATGCATCCAGCGCGCGATGCGTTCCAGCAGCAGGCCGTAGTTCTTCATATGCTCGAACATCTCGACCGAGAGCACGCGATCGAACTGACCGCCGCGCAGCGTATTGCCAAATTCGAACTGAACGACATTGCCCGTTTCGACCTTCAGATTGCGGATGCCTGCAGAAGCCGCCCGCGCCTCGATGAACTCGCGCTGGCTGCGCGAGTTCGACAGCGCCACGATCTCCGCGTTTGGATAGTGCGTTGCCAGCCACAGCGCAAGCGCGCCCCATCCGCAACCGAGATCGAGTATGCGTTGACCGTCTTCGATCTGTGCCCGCTCCGCGCAGAGCGCGAGCATGGCCTCTTCCGCTTGCGCGAGCGTCTCGTCGCCGCGTGGATACAGGCAGCACGAATACTTCAGTTGCGGACCAAGATGCGCTTCGAAGAATGAAGGCGGCAACTCATAGTGTTGCGTGTTGGCGGCGTCCGTCTCGATTGCAATGGGACTGGCGTGCAACTCGTCGAGCAGCGTATGCAAACGCTGCGAACGAAGTGCTTCGTCGGATACCCCTTCTTCGATCAGGCGCTGCCGCATCAGGCGACGCATGCCGAGACGGATCACGCTGTCGGGTATCCAGCCGCGCTCGCATGCATGGATCAGCCAGCCATCGTCGGCATCCAGTGTGTTGTGCATCGAAGATCGGGTGGCCGTGTAGGTCATGGCGGGTATCGTCCGGATGTGCTGCACATAATTGAGGTTAGCCGCGCCGAGGCGGCCACGGTATCAACGCACTTGTATCGCGCATATAGTCGGCGTAGCCGGGGCGCGAATGGATCAAATGCGCTTCGAGCATCGGTACGCCCGAGAGCTTCAACAGCAGCCATGCCATCAGCACTGGCGGAAGCAGCGTGAGCCAGACCCACGGCGAACCCATCGCGAGTGCGATATACGCGACCCAGTGCAGGCATTCGAAGAAATAATTCGGATGACGTGAATAGCGCCACAAACCAACGCGGCACACAGTACCCTTGTTCGCAGGATCGGCGATAAAGCGCCTCAACTGGCTGTCCGCTGCCGCCTCGCCGACAATCGACGCAAGCCAGATCAGCACGGCCATCAAGGCCCACGCGGCAGACGGCCGTTCTGCACGCCATGCAGGCACGGCGAACGCGAGCGACAGCACCATCGATATGAACGTCTGAAACTCCAGGAACCAGAACATCTTTCGCCCCGCCTGCGCGCCCCATTGCTCGCGAAAGCGGTGATAACGCGGATCTTCCGGCTTGCCCGCATTGCGGCGCCACAGATGCCAGCCGAGCCGCGCGCCCCAGATCCCGCCGCCTGCTGCAACCAGCACGCGCGCAAGCGGATCGCCTTCGCTCACCACGCCGTAGAACACGGCAATAGCGCCTAGCGAGAATGCCCAAATCGGGTCGATCATGCCCGCGTTCGCGCTTCTCAGTTGCCACGCCCAGAAGGCCGCGAACAAGACGACCAGCGCGCAGAACGCAATCGCCGCGGCGGTTGCAGGCGACATCACAACTCCTTGTCACATGAATCAAATTCGGCAGACACACCGTTCACAGGTTATACGGGCGACGACCGCAAACGGATGCATCGCGCCTTCCAAGTGGGCAAACGGCGTGCCCTGCGACGCATATGTCGCGGATTTGAATCAGTTCGACTGGTTTCGAGCCTCGTTTGAAAGCGCACGACGCACGCGATCAACCACCCGACGCCTGGACAATCAGCACGATGTTCAGGCTCAGCACGATAGCCGTGCAGATGAGCGCACCCGCGTTGGTGATCCTGCTATTGCAGTAACGCCCCATCAGCGTGGTCCGCGAAGTGAACCAGACCAGTGCGATCATCGGCACGGGCAACGCGACACTCAACGCGACCTGGCTCAACACCAGCGCGCGCGTCGCGTCGACACCCGACGCGACCACGGCAAACGCAGGCACCATCGTCACGAGCCGTCGAACCCAGAGCGGAATATGAAACCCGACAAAACCCTGCATGATCATCTGCCCCGCCATCGTGCCCACCACGGAACTCGAGATACCCGACGCAATCAACGCGGCGAGGAAGAACCCGGCCGCGGCAGTGCCGAGCAGCGGCGTGAGCGTGCGCCACGCGGTTTCGATGCTCGCGATGTCCGGGCTACCCTGATGAAACGCGCCCGACGCCATCACGACCATCGCCATGTTGATGAGACCTGCTGCGCCGAGCGCCACGACCACTTCGATATTCGAGAACTTCAGCAAGGCCGTCCGTTCGCGGTCATTGCGCGCCGCGATGCGGTTTTGCATCAGCCCCGAATGCAGAAACAGCACATGCGGCATCACGGTCGCGCCGACGATGCCCACGGCGAGCGTCAACGCGGTGCTGTCGGGAATGCCCGGCGTGACGGCATGGTGAGCCAGCGCCGGCCAGTTCACCTGTGTCATCGTCAGTTCCGCGACGTACGACAGCCCGATCACGCCGACCAGCGCCGCAATCATCAGTTCGAGCGGACGAAAGCCGCGCTTCTCGAACTGCAGCAGGCTGTATGTCACGGCGGCGGTGATGCACATGGCAGGCAACATCGGCAGATGGCACAGCAGCGAGACGCCAATCGAGCCGCCCGTGAATTCGGCCAGATCCGTCGCCATCGCCGCGATTTCGCTGATGATCCACATCGCGATCACCCAGCGCCGCGGCAGGCTGTCGCGACACAACTCCGCCAGGTTGCGCCCGGTGACGAGCCCCAGTTTCGCCGATAGCGACTGAAACAGCATCGCGATGAGATTCGACAACACGACCACCCAAAGCAGCGCGTAGCCGTAGCGCGCGCCCGCCTGAATGTTGGTGGCGAAGTTGCCGGGATCGATATAGGCAATCGACGCGACGATGGCCGGCCCGGCGAAAGCGAGCATCGCGCGCGGTCCGCGTTGCGTGCCGGCGAGAGCCGCGTGCATCGTCGTGCGCGAGCGTTCGGTGAGTGAGGGTGAAGGTGAAACGACAGTCTGAACGGCGGTTCTGTTCATTCACGGCTCCTGTGTGCCGTCGCGGGCACGAGACAGCGCGCAAAAGGACAGCGGGCGCAAACTGCATGCCGCCCGCTGCGGACAAGCCACACACACACGCGTTGTATTCAGGCGCTCATGTTGAGCGTGCCGTTCACCCCGTTTGGAAAGAAGCCGCCTTTCATCGCGGCGGAACTGGTCAGATACACGATGTTCAGCACGTTGGCGTAGTTGCGGCTGAACGCCAGCCCGTTGCCATCGAGCGGAACGATGTTGGATGTGCCTGCCGTCGTGCCTGATATGCCCTGATCGTCGTGGCCATTGTTGTCGATGCTGTCGCGCGCGGCCGAAATGGCGTTGGCCGCCGATACCAGACTCGTCATGTCGATGCCTTTCGCGTACAGCGTCGTGCGCACCAGCCCGGCGTGATACGCCTCGGCCGCGAGTATGCCCGCCGCCGCCTCCAGGAACGTCTTGTTCGTGATGAGCGGCGATGCGCCCTTGTAGGCGGTGACGCCCACGTCTTCGAAGATGAATGCGCCCAGCAGAAAGTTGTTGTCGCTTGCGTACGGATTGAACGCGGTGCCCGCACCGACCAGCCCCGCCGCGCGGGCCGCATTGGAGAACGCCCCGTTCGGATCCGTGCCGCCGATATCGATCGCGGGCTGCGCGACAGCCGCCGAACCCAGCGCGCTGCGCAGAAAGGTCACGTGCTCGCGCTCGTCGTTCGCGATCTCATTGGCGTAAGCCTTGACGAGCGGATCTTGAAACGACACCTGCTGTCCGGCAATCACGCTGCCCATCGTTCCGACGCCCGTGGTCATCGAGGCAGGCAATCCCGCGCCCGTCGTCGCATAGCTATAGAACTGCGATTCGAGGTATTCGAGGTTGAGCGCGAAGTTGAGAATCTCCGCGTCGGTCGGTGCGGATGCCGCGCCCGCGTTGTTGCCCGATCCTCCTCCGCATGCGCTGATCAACGTGCCGCCAACCAGGCCGAGACCCAGACCACCCGCGTTTCTGAAGAACTGTCGCCGGTTCCGGCGGCGCTCGGCGCGGCGGTCGAACGTCTCGATGAGTGCTTTCGCATCTGACATGATCCTGCTCCTTGCGAGGTTCGAATGAACTCATGCAGCGACGGGCGTGAGCATGCCTTGCGGGCCGCAAGCCAGCGTGCGAGCGTTGCATGGACGGGAGACACGGACGGGTCATGACAGGCAACGGTCGCGTCTTCATCTGCATTACGACGCAAACGATTGCGTGGATGCAGCGCGCTGCAACTTTATTAATTCGACCTGCAGAAAGAATCACTTGCTCGCAAAGCCGCTCCTGCAAATCTGACTATCTTCAGTTCAGTTCAACGCGTGAGATCCGGTAATGGTGAAGCTGAATGCATCCACAAGACCGGTCACAACGTAAAAAGGAAAGCGATTCGACTTTGACTGCGATCCAGGAGATCCCGATGGCCTCGCCACTATCCGCTGGCAATACGGTACTGGAAACGCATTGCGCTGCTACACTATGCGCACGAAGGCATACCTCGTACGGCCAGCCCGGGTGGAACATGTCGTCACGGCAAGCAAAGGATCTGCACGAAGCATCGAGTCCGTTCACGCCTTCGGATACCGCCGGGCGCGACGAGCTCGACCGTCTGCTGTCGGCCGTTGCGTTGCGCGACCGCGCTGCATTTGAAACGCTCTATCGCCGCACGTCGCCGAAGATCTTTGCTATTTGCATCAAGGTGCTGCGCGACCGCTCCGAAGCCGAAGACACGCTTCAGGATGTGTACGTCACGGCCTGGAACCAGGCAGCCAGCTTCAATCCCCAACTCGCCAGCGCGCTCACGTGGCTCGGCACGATCGCCCGCAATCGCGCGATCGATCGCATCAGGCGCCGCCGCACGCAGCCTCTGGACGAAGCCTCCGCCGAAGAAATCGTCGACGAATCGCCCACGCCCGCCGCTCTCGCGCAACTCAGCGAAGAGCGGCAGCGGCTCGAATTGTGTCTTCAGGCGTTACCGGACACGCAGAGAAACGTTGTGCGTGAAGCGTTCTTTACAGGCTTGTCGTATGCCGAACTCGCCGCGCGCATGAGCGTTCCGCTAGGCACCATGAAAAGCTGGATCCGGCGCAGCCTGATGCAGTTGAAAACCTGTCTGGAACGATGAACACGCCCGCCTCCCCCGACGACAACGACCTTCGCTGCGCGGAGTACATCCTGGGCGTGCTCAGTGAGGACGAACGCCGCGAGATCGAACTTGCGCTGCAGCAGGAGCCGGATATGGTCGCCTCGCTCGCGCGCTGGAACGCGCGCCTGATGCCGCTGATCGAAGACGTCCGCGAGGTGGTTCCGCCGTCCTGGCTCTGGGAACGTCTGCAATCCCAACTAGGCTGGCCGCAGGCGGCGCGCCGCACGGGGCTGTGGAACAGCCTTGCGTTCTGGCGCTGGACGGGGCTGACATCGGTGGTGGCCGTGGCCGTGCTTGCCGTCGTGCTGACGCGTACGGCGTCGGTGCAGAACACGGGAACGCCGCCAGCCGGCACGCAATATCTCGTCGCGACGCTCGCCCGCCAGGGCGGCGGCGCTGGCTGGACAGCGACCATGGACGCACAACTCGCGCAGATCGTGATCGTGCCGCCTGCCGGCTTCACCGTGGCCGCGAATCAGTCGACCGAAATGTGGCTGATTCCCGCAGGCGAGAAGCCTGTCTCGCTCGGTGTGATCGACGCGCAGCATGCCACCGTCGTCCATGTCGCGCAGGCGCAGCTTCAGGCACTCGGCCCACAGGCGACGCTCGCGGTATCGCTCGAACCGCACGGTGGATCGCCGACGGGACAACCCACCGGGCCCGTGCTCGCGGCGGGCCATCCGGAGAAAATCTGAAGCGGTGCGGCGCACGCGCCGTCAGTGGTATATCGACTTCGACGACTGAAGCTTCGTCAGCACGCCGCGTTCGAACCGGAACCAGCCTTGCGTGCCCTGCATGACGACTTCATCGCCTTGCCAGAACACGCGCCTGATCGTCATTGGCCTGCCCGCGCGCTGCACCAGCGGCGGACGGCGCCGGAAGTCGTACAGCACAGGACCGGGGTCGGTCTGTACCAGCATGCGCGTAATCGAGTCGTCTGCGCCGCCTGCGTCGTCGAAATGCGTCAGCGCCTTCGCGCCGAAGCGATCGAAGCCCTGCGTGTCGAGCGTCGCGACGAATTCGCCGTTCGCACGCGTAAATGCCAAGGTGCCCGCGGGTGTCGTGAATGGCCCCGGTGCGCTGCTTTGCGCGTGCGCGCAAGCGGCAAAGGCGATCGCCGCGAGCGCGGCCAGCCAGTGTCCTCTCATGTTCTGATCCTGATTCAAGCGTCGCTTCTATGACGTGGTGCCGTCATTGGATGACGGCATTGTCGGCAATTTCCTGCGATGCGTCGAGGGCGTGAAGATCGCTATGCCCATTCCATCTAAATGCGAATCATTTGCATTTAGATGGAATTCGTAGCATCATAGCTTCACCGCAGCCATGCTCTACCCAGCCCGCTCCATGAACTCAGCTTCGCTTGCAGCCAACGCCAAACACACGACGCCCGACAACGCGCAGCATGCCGTCGACCTTCTGCTGTCGCGGCGCTCGCACTGGCCCTTGTCCGAACCGGCACCGGATCAGCAACACCTCGAACGCATCTTCGACGCAGCCATGCGCGCGCCAGATCATGGCCGTCTGCGTCCGCAGCGCTTTGTCGTGATTCGCGGCGAGGCGCGCCACGCATTCGGCGAGCTGCTCGTCGATCTGGCCGCGGCGCGCAATCCCGGCGATCCGCGCAGTGCCCATGCGCATCGCCGCCAGCGTGCCATGGCGGCGCCGCTGATCGTCGCGCTTGCCGCTGTCATCGATGGGAACTCGTCGGTGCCGGAACTGGAGCAGTTGCTGTGCGCGGGCGCTGCCGCCATGAACATGCTCAACGTGATCCATCTGTACGGCTACGGCGGCTTCTGGGCGACGGGTATCGACACCTACGAGCCAGCCATGCATCGCGCGCTCGGTCTGGATGCGAACGAGCGCCTGCTCGGTTTCCTGTTCGTCGGCACGCCGGCGAACGACAAGGAAAACCAGCCGTCGCAACGTCCATCCAGCGATGCTTACGTGCGTGAATGGCAACCCTTCGAGCACGCCGCCGCGCCGGCCTGACCCGCGCGGCCCTGATTCCGTCGAGGACACGATGAACAACTATCCGGCCTTTGCCCTGCGTGAAGCTTCGCTCAGCGAAGACGCCTTCGCCCACTATCCGGATGCGAGCGAGCAACTGGTATTGAACGCCGTGCGCATCTGGTTCCGGCCACGCTGCGATTCCGTGCGCCAGGGGCAGCACTGGCGCGATGTGCTCGCCGATGCGGGTCTGGCCATCGCCGGCCTCGACTGCTTCGACATGATGATGCACGCGCTGCTGCATGCATCGCATCGTCCGCTGGACACGCGCTGCCGTTGCGCATCCGATATCGCCAGCGACGAGGCGTCGTTGCTGCAGACGCTGGCCTATCTGCAATCGACGGATTCTTCTGCCGCGACCGATCTTCTAAATCAGTGGCTTCCTTCCGCGTCGGTCGGCCACACGCTCAAGGTGATGCGCTGGTTTGCGCTGAATCTGCTGAATGCCGGCATCGTGGTGCGTTCACGCGTGCGGCGGGTCGCCTATATGCATTGACGTTCGCCCTCGATGCCTTCGCTTGTGGAGACGCACCGCGCCTTGCGCTGAATCATCACGTGGTTCGCGCTACGATGCGACAGTAGCGCGTGCGACGGATGCGCAAGAGGAGAACGGGCATGCAGCACTATGGCTTCGCAAACGTCTGGCAGCAAGGCGATTTCGTGACTCGCGCCATTCTGATTGCGCTCACGCTAATGTCGCTGCTTTCGTGGGCAGTCATCGTTCTGAAACTATGGAACGTGATGCGGCTGCGGCGTATCGCGCGCGCGACGGAGCGTTCGTTCTGGCACGCGGGCAATCTCGACGCCGGTCTGCATCAGTTAGGCCGCGACGACTCGGAATATTCCGGCAACGTGCTGCTCGCGCTCGCACTGTCCGGCAAGGAAGCCGTCGAGCATCACCAGAACACGCAGCCGAACCTGCAACATTCGATGGATATCTCCGAGTGGGTCACGCGCTGCCTGAAAGACACCATGGACGATATCGTCACGCGTTTGCAAACGGGCCTGACGGTGCTCGCTTCGATCGGCAGCACGGCGCCGTTCGTCGGGCTGTTCGGCACGGTGTGGGGCATTTATCACGCGCTGATCGCGATCGGCTATACGGGTCAGGCGAGCATCGATCAGGTGGCGGGTCCTGTCGGCGAATCGCTGATCATGACGGCCTTCGGGCTGTTCGTCGCGATCCCTGCCGTGCTCGGCTACAACGCGCTGACGCGCGCCAACAAGGCATTGTCCACGCAACTCAACCGCTTCGCGCACGGCATCCATGCGTACTTCGTGACGGGCGCGCGGCCGGCGGCATGAACCACGGGCGCGGCTGCTACGAAGCTTCCAGCCGCCGCAAATAACGCTGCGGCGTATCGCCCAGCGTCTTCCTGAACATCGAGATGAACGCGCTCGCGCTCTGATAGCCGAGTTCGCTGGCGATCGTCGAAACGGGCACGTCGAGCGCGAGCTTGGCCATCGCTTCGACCAGTCGAAGCTGCTGACGCCATTGCCCAAAGCTCAGCCCCGTCTCTTCCCTGAAAAGCCGCGCGAGCGTGCGCACGCTCGCACCGACGCGCTCGCTCCAGACTTCGATGGTGTCGTTGTTCTGCGGATACGACAGCAACTCTTCGCAAATCGCGCGCAGCCGCCGGTCCTGCGGCAACGGCAACGTGCCGCTCGTCAGCGTCGGTGCTTGGGACAGGTCGAGCAGCAGCAGCGACATCGCCAGCGTCGAGCGCTGATCGTCTGCTTCGATATGCCCGGCCAGCGCCGTGACCAGCGCATCGAGCAACTGGCCGATCTTCAACACCCGGCACTGCGTCCATTGCGCGACGGTTGCGTTCGCGCCCGGCGCGACCCACGCGCTCCGCACGACGACCGCGCCAATCGCGTGCAGTTCGTGCGGCACGGCCGGCGGCAGCCAGATGCCGTGATACGGCGGCAAGGTCCACATGCCCGCGGGCGTCAGCACACGCAGCACGCCACGCGTCACGTAGACCATCTGCGCCTCTTCGTGCGCGTGCCAGACCTCGCGGAAACCATTCTCGTATTCCCACGCGCTGGCGATCACGGGCGAGCCTTGCGCAGCCTGATTGACGGTGTAGCGTCGCCGCCAGACAGGATTCACATTCTCGATTTCGGCTGGTTTCATCGAATTTGGGCAAAAGGTTGACCGGTTTGCGATATAGGTTGGCAATACAGGGCAAACCGGTCGATCGTATCCTTGCTGCATATCACCGCGCGCTTGAGGTGATACCGTTTTCAGGTAGTAATGATTCTCATTCTCTCACGTTCTGCCGACGCGACCATCGTTCCGGCGGGATGAGATGCGCGCGGGCCAGGCCACTTTTGATATGACAGCGAGTTAAACGGGGATGCAAACCACACGACCTTGCCCGCAAAAAACGGGCACACGCCTTGGCAGGACTTCGCGCAACCGCCGCGCATTCAGGCTTTCGATCATCGCCACGGCATGTCTGCTGGTCAGCGCGGCGCATGCGCAGACGGCAGGCAGCACATCGGGAAACATGTCGGGCAGCACGTCCACGGATCCCAACGCGCAGCAGACGCTGCCCGCCGTGCAGGTAGCCGGCGAGCGCGAGGCCGAAACGGCGACCAGCCCCGTGCAGGGCTACGTCGCGAAACGCAGCGCGACAGGCACCAAGACCGACACGCCGATCATCGAAACACCGCAGTCGATCTCCGTGATCACCGCCGACCAGATCCAGGCGCAAGCCGCGCAAACCGTCGGCCAGGCGTTGCGTTACTCGCCCGGCGTGATCGGCGAGCAATTCGGCGGGCTCGATACCACCGTCGATTACTACGTGGTGCGTGGCTTTCCGAACCAGTTTCCGTTTATCGACGGACTCTCGACCGAGCCCTTCTTCACGCTGCTCGCGCCCGCCGTGGACCCATACGGACTCGAACGCATCGACGTGCTGCGCGGCCCGTCTTCCGTGCTGTACGGCCAGAACATTCCGGGCGGCATGATCAATCTCGTGACCAAGCGTCCGACGGATGTGCCTTTCCATGAAGTGTCGTTCGGCGTCGGCAATTACGGCACCGTGGATGGCCGCTTCGACATGGGCGGCCCACTGTCGAAAGACGGCACCGTGCTGTATCGGCTGACGGGCGACGCGAGCACGGGCGGCTCGCAGGTCGACTATCAGACCGACAAGCGTTTTTTCATCGCACCGGCGATCACATGGAAGCCGTCCGCCGATACGACCTTCACGCTGCTCTCGCATTTCAGCTATCGCAACAGCAGCAATCCAACCGTGGATCTGCCCGCGACAGGCACGCTGTATCCCGGCCCGAACGGCGCGAAGATCAGCACCAGCCTGTTCGATGGCGAGCCCAATTTCAACGAGGTCCGGCGCACGGAAGCCGCGATCGGTTACGAGTTCGAGCATCGTTTCAACGAGATCGTGACCGTGCGGCAGAACCTGCGCTACACGCACGTCAATCTCGACAAGGATGTCGTAGGCAACGCCGGTCTCGAAGACGACCTGATGACAATGGACCGCTACGCGTTCGACGCGAAAGCCAGTTCCGATGTCTTCACCGTCGACAACCAGGCGCAGTTCAAGTTTGCGACCGGGCCGCTGCAACACACGGCGCTGGTCGGCGTGGATTACGTGCATTCGATCGACCGCTGGGCCGAGAACGATGCCACCGATGTCCCTTCGCTGAACCTCTACAACCCGGTCTACGGCGGACCGATCACGCTCGGCGGCGTGGACTACAGCGTCGAGCATCATCTCGATCAGGTCGGCGTGTATGCGCAGGACCAGATCCGCTTCGGCAAGCTGGTGGCCACACTCGGCGTGCGTCAGGACTGGGCCAGCACTGACGAGTTCGACCGCATCGCCGGCGTCACCGACCAGAGCAATAGCGAGAAGCGCTTCACGTATCGCGCGGGTCTCGTCTATCTGTTCGACAGCGGTATCGCGCCGTATGTCAGCTACGCGACCTCGTTCCAGCCCGGTCTCGGCACCACCTTCGACGGCTCGGCGCTCAAGCCGACCACGGGCCAGAGCGTCGAAGTGGGTGTGAAGTATCAGCCGCCCGGCCAGAAGAGCTTCGCGATGCTGTCGCTCTACAACACGCTGCAAAAGAACGTCACCGAACCGGACTTCGATCACCCGGACGGCAACTTCGTCGTGCAGACGGGCGCACAGCGCGTAAAAGGCATCGAGCTTTCCGGTGTCGCCGATCTCGGAGCGGGTCTGAGCATGACGGCCGCCTATACGTACATGGACGGCACGATCACGCAGAGCGATCAGGGCTACACGGGCAACCAGGCCGCGAACGTGCCGCACAACATGGCAAGCCTGTGGCTCGACAAGACCTTCCAGCAGGGCTGGTACAAGGGCTTCGGCATCGGCGCGGGTGTGCGCTACATCGGCCCGCAATACGGCGATCAGGCGAACGACGTGAAGATGCCGTCCGTCACGCTGGTCGATGCAGCCGTGCACTACGACATCGATCACTGGAAGTTCTCGATCAACGCGCAGAATCTGTTCGACCGTGTGTACGTGAATTGCCAGAGCACGAACTACTGCGCGTATGGCTTGCGGCGCAGCGTGCTGGGCCGCGCGACTTACCAGTGGTGACGCAGTAGTACTACTCTAAACAACAAAAACGGATCGATGCGGATGCGCGCGTGAAGCGTCGCCTCTGCCTCGATCCACAAACATTTTATGTCCCTGATTCTCTATCTGATCCGCCATTCACGTCACACGCTGCTGATCGCGATCGTGACGAGCATCATCAGCGGTTTGAGCAGCGCGGGGCTGGTCGCGCTGATCAACCAGGCGCTCGGCGCCTCTCGGCAAACGCTCGGTGAGCTCGGCCTGAAATTTCTCGCGCTGAGTGTGCTGGTGCTGGTGACGCGCGCACTCTCTTCCACGCTCTTCATGCGTCTCGGACAATCCGCCAAAGCGACGCTGCGCATGGACACGATCCGCCGCATCGGCGACGCGTCGTATCAGAACCTCGAAAAGCAAGGCGCGTCGCGTGCGTTATCCGTTCTCACCGATGACCTCGACACCATCGTCGTGTTCTTTGTGAGTCTTCCGCAACTCGCGATGCAAGGCGCCGTGATCGCCGGATGCTTCGCGTATCTCGGCTATCTGTCGTGGCAGATCCTGCTGTTTGCGCTGGTGACCGTGCTGATCGGCTCGCTCGGTTTTCATCTTGCGCACAGCCGCGCGGAGTTTCATTTGCGCACGTCGCGCAGACGCGAAGACGATCTCGTCCGGCATTTCCGTGCGCTGTTCGACGGTGCGAAAGAACTGAAACTGCATCGCGCGCGCAAGGCGGCTTTCATCGACGATACGCTCGCCACCAACGTCGAAGCCGTGCGCGTGCAGCGCACACGCGGCTATGTGCTGTACGCGGCCGCCGCGAGCTGGGGCAGCTTTATTTTCTTCGCGTTCATCGGTTGCGTGCTGTTCGTGCTGACGCGCTTCTATCCCGTTTCGAATCACGTGATGTCCGGTTATGCGGTGATCTTTCTGTACATGATCATGCCCATCGAAGGCCTGTTGTCCGCGCTGCCCACCATCAGTTCGGCGAAGGTCGCGATCGAGCGGATCAATGCGATGCATGCGGATCTGCCGCCTGAAAACACACTGCCGGCGAAGCCGTCGGCTTCCTTCGACAGCATCGTGCTCGAACATGTCACGCACCGCTACTATCGCGAGCGCGAAGACGAAATCTTTACGCTGGGTCCAATCGACCTCGCATTCAAACCCGGCGAACTGGTCTATCTGATCGGCGGCAACGGCAGCGGCAAGACGACGCTCGCGAAGATGATCGCTGGTTTGTACGCGCCGGAAGGTGGCCGCATTCTGCTGAACGGCGCACCCGTCGACGAAGCCGCGCGCGACATCTATCGCCAGCACTTCGCCGTGGTCTTCAGCGACTTCTTTCTGTTCGATTCGCTGCTCGGCATGAAGCTCGAAGGCCTGGACCGCGACGCGAAAGCACTGCTCGAAGCATTGCATCTCGATCACAAGGTGACGATCGAGCATGGCGTGTTTTCGACGACGGAACTGTCGCAGGGACAACGCAAACGGCTCGCGTTGCTGGTCGCGTATCTGGAAGACCGGCCGTTCTATATCTTCGACGAATGGGCGGCGGACCAGGACCCCGTGTTCAAGGAAGTGTTCTACCGGCGCATGCTGCCCGACCTGCGCGCGAAGGGCAAAGCGGTGCTCGTGATCACACACGACGACCGCTATTTTCATCTGGCCGACCGCTACGTGAAGCTCGACTATGGTCGGCTCGTCGAGCAAGGTATCGGCGCGGCTTTGCGACATCAGCATGTCTAGATCCGATACAGGCTACACACGCCGCGCGTGCCTGAAAGCGTTGTGCGCGTTGCCGCTGCTGCACTATGCATCGGACGCCTCAGCGGCGGGCGTGCCGGTTCGCGTCGTATCGTTGAGTTGGGCCGGCGCGCAGATGCTGGTTTCGCTCGGCATCGCGCCACTCGCGCTAACCGAACTCGCCGACTATCCGCGCATTGGCGCCTTGCCGCCGATGCCGGCGGGCACGATCGAACTCGGTGCTCACAGCGAGCCGAATCTCGAACTGTTGCAGCAGCTCAAGCCCGATCTGATCGTCATCGACACCAACCAGCAGCATCTCGATGCACGCCTGCGAACCATCGCGCCCACCTTCACGATCGACATCTACAACCCGCAGCGCGGCAAGCCCTACGCGCGCGCTGTCGATGAAACGCTTCGCCTCGGTGCGCTGCTCGGACACGCAGAGGCAGCGCAGCGCTATCTCCGCGAAGTCGATCGAACGCTTGCCGATCGCGCGCGAACCCTCTCGACGCTCAAACACATGCCACCCGTGCTGCTCGTCGATCTCTACGACGACGGGCGGCATCTCTATCTGTATGGCCCGAACAGCATGATGCAGGACGTGATGGACCGCCTCGGCGTGCGCAACGCATGGCCAGGCTCGACCGATTCCGGTTACCTGCTGGAAGGCATCGAAGCGCTCGCCGCCTATGGCGATGCGCAGATGCTCTACATCAGCCACGGTGCACGCGACCGGGTGGCTCTGCACAATCTTGACCGCAGCGTGTTGTGGCAGCATCTGCCCTTCGTTCAGGCGCAACGCGTGCGTCCATTGCCGGGCTTCTTCGCCTACGGCTCGACGGCCAGCGCCGTGCAGTTCGCAAGAGAACTGACGGCTGGCCTCGTCGCGCTGGATACACAGGCGGAGCGCACACATGGATGAACGAATCGCGATGCGCAGCGCAAAGCACCGGCTGTCGATGCATCCCGCCTGGCTCACCGGCGTACTGGCTTGCGTCGCGCTGGCGCTATCGATACACCGCCTCGACGTGCTGCTGCCCGCGAGGCTCTGGTGGCAGGCCATCGTATCGCCCAATGCGAGCGATATCCGCGAGATCGTCTTTTGTGCCAGCGATCTGCCGCGTCTCGCCGTTTGCCTGCTCGCGGGCGCGCAGTTGTCGCTGGCGGGCGCGATCTTTCAGCAGGTATTGCGCAATCCGCTCGCTGAGCCGACCACGCTCGGCGTATCGGCGGGTGCATCGCTGAGTCTCTCGCTCGCCACGCTGTTTGCGCCTCGCCTGCTGTTCGGCGGTCAGGAATGGATCGCGCTGACGGGCGCGACGCTCGGCATGCTGATCGTCGTGGCGCTCGCGTGGCGCAGGCGGCTCGCGCCCGTCGCGCTGATTCTCGGCGGCCTGATCCTGAATTTTTACTGCGGGTCGATCAACGCCGTGCTCGCGCTGTTCCATCACGACGATCTGCAATCGCTCTTCATCTGGGGCGCGGGCGCGTTGAACCAGAACAACTGGGATGCGCCGCAAGCGCTGCTGCCACGGCTTGCCGTCGGTGGCGCGCTGGCCGCGCTGTTGGTGCGCCCACTGACGATGATGTCGCTCGCCGACGACAACGCGCGTGGCCTCGGCGTGTCGCTGCGTTTCGTGCGCATTGGCGCGCTGGCGCTGGCGGTGTTCCTGGCGGCGTCGGTGGTGGCGTCGGTTGGGGTGATCGGTTTTCTTGGCGTGCTCGCGCCGACCATCGTGCGCCTGACGGGCGCGCGCCGCTTTCGCGACCGCCTGATCTGGGCGCCGCTGTTCGGCGGCGTGCTGCTCTGGCTCACCGACGAAGCCGTGCGATGGTTATCAGCGGTATGGACAAGCGTGCCGACGGGCGCGGCCATGTCGGTGCTCGGCGCACCGCTGCTGTTCTGGCTGCTGCCGCGTTTGCCCGCGCTGCCCGATACCGTCGATATGTCGTCGCATGCTATGCACCGGACGCGCCTGCGCTTGCCCGCGTGGATCGCGCTGGGCATGCTCGCGCTGACAGCCGCCGTTGCGCTCGGGCTGCTGCTGGGTGCATCGGCGAACGGCTGGCAATGGGCGCACGGCGCCACGTTCGACGCGCTGTTGCCGTGGCGCGGCCCGCGCGTGTTCGCCGCGTTGGCGGCAGGCGCGCTGCTGAGCCTGGCGGGCGTGATCATGCAGCGCGTCACGGGCAACGCGATGGCCAGCCCTGAAGTGCTCGGCGTTTCCGCGGGTGCATCGCTTGGACTGATCGCGCTGCTGTTCGTGACGTCATCGGCGGGGCATTTTCTGCAATCCGTCGCAGCGGGTGCTGGCGGGTTCGCCACCTTGCTCGCGATGCTCGCACTTGGCCGCAAACATGCCTTTGCGCCCGACCGCATGCTGCTGGTCGGCGTGACGTTGGGCACCGCGTTGAGCGCGCTCGTCACCGTGCTGCTGGCAAGCGGCGATCCTCGCATGGACAGCCTGCTCGCGTGGATGGCGGGTTCGACCTACAACGTGACAGCGCACGATGCCGCGATGTCCTGTGTCGCCCTGATCGTGCTCGGCGCGGTGGCGGCGATTTTCATGCGATGGCTGGAGATTTTGCCGCTTGGCGAAAGCATCGCGACGAGTCTCGGCGTGAACGCACGCGTCAGCCGGTTCGCGCTGCTTTTGCTCGCCGCGCTGATGACAGGCGTCGCGACCCTGCTGGTCGGCCCCTTTAGCTTCATCGGCCTGATGGCGCCGCATCTCGCGCGCATGCTGGGTTTCCGCCGCGCGGCAGCGCAACTCGTCGTGTCTGCGTTGCTCGGCGCATGGATCATGGTGCTCGCCGACTGGCTCGGCCGCAACGCGATGTTCCCTTTCCAGATTCCCGTCGGCCTCGTCGCGACGCTGCTCGGCGGGCTGTATTTCATGTGGCTGATGGTGCGCGGCAAAGCCGCTGCCTGACCACTTTCAGGAGTCGATCTTGTTGAACTTGAACCTCACAACCAAAGTGAGCCTCGATAACAGCAACGCCGTGTATGAGATCGACGCGGCATCCTTCGCCGTCGATGGACGCACCTTGCTGCATCCACTAAGTCTCACGCTGCCGTCGCGCAGCGTGGTCGGTCTCATCGGACACAACGGCTCGGGCAAAAGCACGCTGCTGAAGCTGCTAGCACGCCAGTTGCGTCCCACTTCAGGCCACGTGCGCTACGAAGGCACGCCGCTGCCCGAATGGGACAACCGCACTTTCGCGCGCAAGGTCGCGTATCTGCCGCAACAGACGCCCGCCGCCGACGGCATGACGGTGCGCGAACTGGTGTCGCTCGGGCGCTATCCGTGGCACGGCGCGCTCGGGCGTTTCGGCGTGCGCGACAGCGCGAAGGTCAGCGAGGCGATGGAATTGACGGATGTCGCGCGCTTCGCGAACCGCCCCGTCGATGCGCTCTCAGGCGGCGAGCGTCAGCGCGTCTGGCTGGCCATGCTGGTCGCACAGGATAGCGACTGCCTGCTGCTCGACGAGCCGATCTCCGCGCTCGACATCGCGCATCAGATCGAGGTGCTGAGCCTTGTTCGCTCACTGAGCGAGCAACGCGGACTGAGCGTCGTGGTCGTGCTGCACGACATCAATATGGCCGGCCGTTTCTGCGACGATCTGATCGCGCTCAAAGGCGGCCGTCTGCTGATGAACGGCCCGGCCGCCGACGTGATCCGCCCGGATGCGCTCGAAGCGATCTACGGCATTCCGATGGGTGTCGTCGATCCTCCCGGCGGCGGCACGCCGATCAGCTTTGCGCGCTGAGGCGTGCCGCGCGTCGTCAGAACTTCCATGCGAAGCGGCCGGAGATTGCGTTGTCGTGCGAGCCGCCGCCGTACTGGCCGCTATACGCGACACCGAAGGTCATGTTCTTCGCGAGATTCGCATCGACGCCCAGTTCGACGACTGCGCTGTCGCGCGCAATCGGCACGCCCGCCACATCGAACGATGAACTGCCGCCGACGAACGCGAGCGTCGAGGTCGGCTGTGCGTTGCCGAACGCGTGCCGCCAGCCTGCCATCGCGTGTGCGCTGAACGCCGCGCCCGGCAACTCGCCGAGACGCGTCGCCACGCGCAGGCCCAAGGTCGAAAAGCCGATATTGTCGCTTTCGCCGCTACTGCGCAGCGCGCTGTCGCCGCCGCTTTCGGTGAAGCCGTCGGTGTGCAGGTTCACGTAGGCAAGGCCCGCGAACGGCTCGATCGCGAAGCGGTTCAACGGCACCGCATAGCCGACTTCGCCGAACACCTGCGCGGTCTTCGCCGTGTAGTCGGCGCTATCGTGACCACTGAAGCCGGTGAAGTTCGGATAGCGGTCCATGCTCACGTCGTTCCACGAATACGCCGCGCCGAGGCGCACGCCGATGGGTCCGTATTGCGCGCCGCCGTACATCGCGACGTGATAGCTGTCCACACCCGCCGACGAACTCAGATCGTTGTCGAGCGAACTATGTCCGAAACCGCCCGCGAGACCGATGCGCCACTTGTCGTTCAGCGCCATGTCCGCGCCGCCGATGAAACCCGTCGTGGTGCGATCGATACCCGAGGCGTTGCTGTCGCCCGCCAGCCTGCTGTCCGCGCCATAGGCCTGCGCCCACACCACCGGGCGATACGGACGCGCGTCGGAGCATGCATCGGCGGCGGGCAGCGCGCCTTGCATCGCGCGGCCATCGCACTGTGCAGGACCCGACGACATCGCCGCCAGCGGCCCGCTCGACGGTGCAAGACCTTGCCGCAGACGATCCGTGACGGCATCGCGCAAATACCGGCTGTCGATCAGCAGCATGCTTTTCGTGCTCGCGTGCAGTTCGCCGTCGAGCTGGTTGAAGGCGACGCGCGCGGTGGGTGCATCGGTGGAAAGCAATGCCGGGATCAGTGTGCCCGTGTCGGGCAGCGTCGCCAGCGCATTCGCCACCGCCGTTTCGTTCTTCGTCGTCGCCACCGACGAGAACGCCGAGCCATTCGGCGTCATGCTGATATAGACGTGGTTAGTGTCATAGCTGAGTACGGGCGTGAGGAAGGCGAGATTCGACGTGACACCCTGGAACGTGCCGTTCACGCCTTCGCTTGCGCTGACGATCGCGTAGTTCGTGGACGGCGTATAGATACCTTGCCCGGCCAGCACCTGCACATTGCCGCCCGCGAGCGTCGCGCCGCCCGTCGAGGCGACCACGCCGCTTTGCGCGGGCGTCGCCGCGACGTTCAGGTTCGAACCCTGCTCGAACAGCACGTTGCCCGTTACATTCAGACTATGGCCGGGCTGGCCTGCCACCGCCATCGCGCCGTTACGCACGATCAAGCCGCCGATGGTCCCCGTGCCCGTCAGCGTCGCACCGGGCTGCACCGTCACGGTAGAGTTTGCAGCAGAACCCGTCACCGACAACGTGCCCGACGACACCGTGGTCGGCCCGCTATAGGTATTCGAGCCGCTCAGCGTCAGCGTATCGCCGCCTGCCTTCACCACGGACCCTGTGCCCGACAGCGTGCCCGCGAACGTGCCGCCGCCCGTCACGGTCAGCTCCGCGTTGCCGAGATTGATCGAAGCGCCCGACACGCCGTTCAGCGACGCGAGGAACAGCCGCAGCGGCGTCGATGAACCACTGAGGTTGAGCGTGCCGCCGTTCATCGACAGCCCGCCTGTGCCGAGCGCGCCGCTCGATGCGAGCGTCAGCGTGCCGCTGTTGACGACGGTGCCGCCCGAGTAGGTGTTGTCGTTGGACAGCGTGAGATTCGCCGCGCCGTTCTTGACGAAGCCACCTGTGCCGGAGATGGCGCCTGCCAGCGTCGTGTCGGCACTGCCGCCTATCGTAGCCGTGGCGTTCAGTACAACCGCGTTGGCCAGATTGACTGCTGTGCTCGCATCGAGCGTCGCGGGCGCAGAGACGGTCAATGCGCCACTGCCGAGTGCTGCGTCGTTGCCGACAATGAGCTTGCCGCCTGTCAGCGTCGTGCCGCCTGTATAGGTGTTGGCGCCCAGCAGGCTCTGTGTGCCATTGCCCGACTTGACGAGTCCACCTGTGCCGCCGATCGTGCCGCTGTACACGCCGTCCGTGCCGCCGCCGAGCGTGAGCGTGGTTGCGCCGAGCGTGACGCTGGTCCCGGTCACGCCGGATAGCGCGCCGATGGTCGGCGTGCCGGTTGCACCGCTGATGTCGACCGCGCTGCCTGCATTCTGCAGATTGACGCTGGTCGAAGCCGACAATGTCCCCGACCCTGACAGCGCCAGCGTGCCCGCGCTGACGGTAGTGGGCCCGGTGTAGGTGTTGTTGCCCGTGAGCGTTTCCGTACCCGTGCCGCCCTTGATCAGGCCACCCGTGCCTGCAATGCCGCCTGAAAACGTGCCGTTGCTTGCATCGCCGAGTGTCAGCGTGTTCGCGCCGAGGTTGCTCGTGCCGCCGCCCGTCAGCGTGCCGAAGGTCTGCATGCCGTTGCCCGCCGACAGATCGAAGGTCGCGCCATTCGCGACATTGACGATCCCGCTCGCCGCGAGGCTCGCATTGGCGCCAAGTGCGAGCGTGCCTGCATTGACCTGCGTGCCACCTGTGTAAGTGTTGGCACCGTTCAGCGTCAGCGTGGCCGCGCCGTCTTTCGTCAGGCCGCCTGTCCCGGAGATTGCGCCGTTCAGCGTGAGGTCGTTCGAGCCGAGCACCGTGAGGCCGGCATTCAGCACAACGTTGTTGGCAAGTGTCGTTGCCGTGCTGCTGTCGAGCGTGCCTGCACCTGCCACCGTCAATGCACCCGTGCCGAGCGCCGCGTTGTTGCCGACAACCAGACCGCCCGCATTGAGCGTCGTGCCGCCAGAATAGGTGTTCGCGCCCGTGAGCGTTTCGACGCCCGCGCCGTTTTTCACGAGTCCACCCGTGCCGCTTACCGTACTGGCAAGCGTCTGGTTCGTCGCATCGCCGAAGCTCAGCGAATTGCCGCCGAGCGCGAGCGTGCTGCCCGCCGCGCCTGCGAGCGCGCCGATCGTCTGGCTGCCCGCTGCGGCGCTGATATCGAAGCCCGCGCCTGCGCCTGCGATGTTCACCGACCCGGACGTGGCAAGACTGCCCGCGCCGGACAACGCGAGCGTACCCGCGTTGATCGTCGTGCCGCCCGTGTAGGTGTTGGCGTTCGTGAGTGTCTCGGTGCCGTTGCCTGCCTTGACGATGCCGCCCGTCCCGCTGATCGTTCCGCCGAAGGTCTGGTTCGATGCACCGCCGAAGGTCAGCGTGTTCGCGCCGAGTGTCACGTCGCCGCCACTGCCTGCCAGTGCGCCGATGGTCTGGTTCGCACCCGACCCGCTGATGTCGAAGCCCGTGCCTGCACCATTGAGCGTCACGCTGCCCGTCGGCGCGAGGCTGCCGCCTGCGCCAAGCGCGAGCGTGCCGGCATCGATGGTCGTGCCGCCCGTGAACGTGTTCGCGCCTGTCAGTGTCTCCGTGCCCGACCCTACCTTGATCAGACCGCCCGTGCCGCCGATCGCGCCGCTGAATGTGCCGTCGCTTGCATCGCCGAGGGTCAGCGTGTTCGCGCCGAGATTGACCGTGCCGCCGCCCGTCAGCGTGCCGAAGGTCTGCATGCCGTTGCCCGCCGACAGATCGAAGGTCGCGCCGTTCGCAACATCGACGATGCCGCTCGCTGCGAGGCTCGCGTTCGCACCGAGCGCGAGCGTGCCGGCGTTGACCTGCGTGCCGCCTGTGTAGGTGTTGGTGCCGTTCAGCGTCAGCGTGGCCGCGCCGTCTTTGGTCAGGCCGCCCGTGCCGGAAATATTGCCGTCGAGTGTCAGATCGTTCGTGCCGAGCACGGTCAGCCCGGCATTCAGCACGACATCGTTGGCGAGTGTCGTCGCGGTGCTGCTGTCGAGCGTGCCTGCGCCCGCTACCGTCAATGCTCCCGTGCCGAGCGCCGCGTTGTTCCCCACCACCAGACCGCCGGCATTGAGCGTCGTGCCGCCCGAGTACGTATTGGCACCCGTCAACGTTTCGGTACCCGAACCGTTTTTCACGAGCCCACCCGTGCCGGTGACCGTGCTGGCGAGTGTCTGGTTCGTTGCATCGCCGAAAGCCAGCGAGTTGCCGCCGAGCGCAATCGTCCTGCCCGCCGCACCTGCACGCGCGCCGACGGTCTGGCTGCCGCGCGCGCCGCTGATATCGAACGTCGCGCCTGCGCCGGCCACGTTCACCGCGCCCGTCGCGGCGAGGCTGCCCGCGCCCGAAATGGCGCGCGTGCCTGCGTGGATCGTCGTGCCGCCCGTGTAGGTGTTGGCGCCCGTCAGTGTTTCCGTGCCGCTGCCTTCCTTGACGATGCCGCCCGTGCCACCGATCGAGCCACCGAAGGTCTGGCTCGACGCGTTGCCGAAACTCAGCGTATTGGCGCCGAGCGCAACGTTCGTGCCTGCCACACCCGCCAGCGATCCAATCGTGCGCGCGCCGTCCGCTGCGGCAATATCGAAGGCCGTGCCTGCCGTCGCCAGATTCACATCCGTCGATGACGACAGGCTGCCCACACCCGCCAGCGCCAGCGTGCCGCCGTTGATCGTCGTGCTGCCGGTGTAGGTATTCGCGCCCGTCAGCGTTTCCGTGCCGCTGCCCTGCTTGACGATGCCACCCGTGCCGCTGATCGTGCTGCCGAGCGTTTGAGAGGTTGCGTCGCCGAACGTCAACGTGTTCGTGCCGAGCGTGATCGTGCTGCCCATGACGCCGGACAGCGCGCCGACTGTCTGATTCGCACCTGCGCCGCTGATGTCGAACGACGCCGTGCCGTTCGCAAGATTCACCGCGCCCGTCGATGCAAGGCTGCCGCCCGCGCCGATGGCGAGTGTGCCGTCGTCGATCGTCGTGCCGCCCGTGAAGGTGTTCGCGCCCGTCAGCGTTTCCGTGCCGCTGCCCTGCTTGACGATGCCACCCGTCCCGCTGATCGCGCTGCCCAGCGTTGGCGAGGTTCCATCGCCGAATGTCAGCGTGTTCGCGCCGAGCGTGATCGTGCTGCCGTTCACGCCCGATATCGCGCCGACTGTCTGATCGCCGCCCGCACCGCTGATGTCGAAGCTCGAGCCGATACCGTTCAGCGCGACACCGCCCGTCGACGCAAGGCTGCCGCCCGCGCCGATGGCGAGCGTGCCGTTTTCGATAGCCGTGCCGCCCGTGAAGGGGTTCGTGCCCGTCAAGGTCTCCGGGCCGGTACCCACTTTCACGAGACTGCCGCTGCCGCCTATCGAGCCGCTGAAAGTGCCATCCGTAGGTCCGCCGATAGTCAACGCGTTTGCACCGAGAATCACGTTACCGCCGCCCGTCAGCGTGCCGAAAACCTGCAGGCCGTTGCCCGCCGACAGATCGAAGGTCGCGCCCGTCACGACATCGACGATACCGCTCGCCGCGAGGCTCGCGTTCGCGCCGAGCGCGAGCGTGCCGGCATTGACCAGCGTGCCGCCCGTGTAGGTGTTCGCGCCGTTCAGCGTGAGCGTGGCGAGACCGTCTTTGGTCAGGCTGCCCGTGCCGGAGATCGCGCCATTCAGCGTGAGATCGTTCGAGCCGAGCACGGTCAGCCCGGCGTTCAGCGCGACATTGTTGGCAAGCGTCGTCCCGCCGCTCGTGTCGAGCGTGCTGGCGCCGCCGACCGTCAGCAAACCCGTGCCGAGCGCCGCGCCGTTGCCGAGCACGAGACCGCCCGCGTTGAGCGTCGTGCCGCCGCTGTACGTATTGGCGCCCGTGAGCGTTTCGACGCCGGCGCCCTGTTTGACGATGCCGCCTGTGCCGGTGATCGTGCCATCGAAAGTCTGGCTAGTTGCGTCGCCGAAGCTCAACGTGTTCGCGCCGAGCGACAACGTGCTGCCTGCGATACCTGATAACGCGCCGATCGTCTGGTTCGCACCCGCTGCGCTGATATCGAATGCAGCGCTGGTGCCCGCGAGCGTCACGCCGCCGCCCGCGGCGACACTGCCGCCCGCGCCGAGCGCAAGCGTGCCGGCATTGACCGTCGTGCCGCCTGTGTAGGTGTTGGCGCCCGTCAACGTTTCCGTGCCGCTGCCCTGCTTGACGATGCCACCCGTCCCGCCGATCGTGCCGCCAAACGTGCCATTGTTCGCATTGCCAAGTGTCAGCGCATTCGCGCCGAGCACGACACTCGTCCCGGCCACGCCATTGAGCACGCCAATAACAGGCGCAGCCGTTGCCGCGCTTACGTCGAGCGTGGCGCCGGCATTCGCAAGATTCACATCCGTCGATGCCGACAGGTTGCCCGCACCCGACAGCGCGAGCGTGCCGGCGTTGACGGTCGCCGGTCCCGTGAAGCTGTTCGCGCCAGCGAGTGTCAGCGTCGCCGCGCCGTTCTTGGTGAGACTGCCCGTGCCAGACAGCGCGCCGCTCAGCGTCAGGTTGTTGGAGCCGAGCACGGTCAGCCCGGCGTTCAGCGCCACGTTGTTGGCGAGCGCGACTGCCGTGCTGCTGTCGAGCGTGGCCGCGCCATTCACCGACAGCGCACCCGTGCCGAGCGACGCGGCATTGCCGACTATCAGGCCGCCCGCGTTGAGCGAGGTGCCACCGCTGTACGTGTTCGCACCCGCGAGCGTCTCGACGCCGCTGCCCTGCTTGACGATGCCGCCCGTGCCGGTGATCGCGCCGGCAAAGGTCTGGTTGGTCGTGTCGCCGAATGTCAGGCTATTCGCACCGAGTGCAAACGTGCTGCCCGCTATGCCAGAGAGCGCGCCGATCGTCTGGTTCGCACCCGAAGCGCTGATGTCGAATACTGCGCCGACACCCGCAAGCGTCACGCCGCCGTTTGTCGCGAGACTGCCGCCTGCGCCGAGCGCGAGCGTGCCGGCGTTGATCGTCGTGCCGCCCGTATAAGTGTTGACGCCCGTCAGCGTTTGCGTGCCCACGCCCTGTTTGACGATGCCACCCGTGCCGCCGATGGTTCCCGCGTAACTCGCATTGCCCGCACCACCGAACGTCAACGTGCGGCCGCCTAGCGAGACGGCACTGCCCGCCACGCCGCTCAGTGCGCCAAGCGTGCGATTACCGCTTGCGCCGCTGATGTCGAAGCCCGCGCCTGCATTGGCGAGATTCACATTGGTCGTGGACGACAGCGAACCGGCACCCGACAGCGCGAGCGTGCCTGCGTTGACGGTCGCGTTGCCCGTGAAGGTATTGGCGCCCGTCAACGTCTGCGTGCCGCTGCCCTGCTTGACGATGCCGCCCGTGCCGCTGATCGCGCCGCCGAAGGTCTGGCTCGACCCGTTGCCGAAAGTCAGCGTATTCGCGCCGAGCAGCACGTTGCCTGCCGTACCCGCGAGCGTGCCGATTGTCTGGTTCGCACCCGACGCGCTGATGTCGAAGCTCGCGCTCGCGCCGCCAAGCGTCACGCCACCGGCTGCGGCAAGGCTCGCGCCAGCGCCTAGCGCGAGCGTGCCTGCCGTGATCGTCGTGCCGCCTGTGAAGTTGTTTGTGCCCGTTAGCGTCTCGGTGCCGCTGCCTTGCTTGACGATACCGCCCGTGCCGCCGATCGCGCCGCCAAACGTGCGGTTGGACGCATCTCCGAAAGTCAGCGAGTTTGCGCCGAGCGACACCGCGCTGCCCGCTACGCCTTGCAACGCGCCGATGGTCTGCGCGCCCGAAGCGGCGCTGATGTCGAACAGCGTTCCCGCGCTGGCGAGGTTAAGTGCGCCACCCGCTGCCAGACTGCCGCCTGCGCCGAGCGCGAGCGTGCCGGCGTTCACCGTCGTGCCGCCCGTGTATGTGCTGGCGCCGGTGAGTGTCTGCGTGCCGCTGCCCTGCTTCACGATGCCGCCCGTGCCGCGGATCACGCTGCCGAGCGTTTGCGATGTCGCGTCGCCGAATGTCAGCGTGTTCGCGCCGAGCACGATGCCCGTTCCCGCGACGCCCGACAACGCGCCGGTCGTACGCGCGCCGCTCGCTGCGCTGATGTCGAATTGCGCGCCGGCGCCAGCCAGGTTCACGACACCGCTCGCGACCAGGCTGCCGCTGCCCGACAACGCCAGCGTGCCGCCGTTGATAGTCGTGCCGCCCGTAAAGGTGTTCGCGCCGCTCAGCGTCTGGGTGCCGCCGCCCTGCTTGACGATGCTGCCCGTGCCGCTGATCACGCCGCTCAGCGCGACATTGTTCGCATCGCCGAAAGTCAGTGTGCGCGCGCCGAGCAGCACGTTACCGCTGCCGGACACTTCCGCGAGGGTCTGATTCGCTGCTGCTGCGCTGATGTCGAGAGACGTGCCTGCTCCGTTCAGCACCACCGAACCCGACGGCGCGAGCGTGCCCGACCCGCTCACCGCGAGTGTGCCGCCGTTGACCGTGCCCGTGCCTGAGAAGGTGTTGGCGCCCGTCAGCGTCAGCGTGGTGGCGCCGTTCTTGGCGAATCCACCGCTGCCCGTGATCGGTCCCGAGACGGTGAGCGCATTGCTGCCGGAGAAGGGCAACAGCGCGCCGCTGCCGAGATTCACCGCATTGCCGAGTGTCAGTCCCGCTGTGCTGGTATCGAGCGAGCCGGTTCCGCTCACATTGAGCGCGCCGCTGCCGAGCGCACTCGCATTCGACAGCACGAGTCCGCCCGCGCCGAGACTGGTGCCGCCCGAGTATGCGTTGACGCCCGTCAGCGTCAGCGTGCCTGTGCCTGTTTTGGTCAGGCCGCCTGCGCCATTCGCTACGCCCGATAACGTCATCGAATTGCTGCCCGTCACGGTCAGTCCGCCTGTGCCGAACAGCAACGCGTTGCCGAGATTCAGCCCGGCCGTTGCCGTTTGCAGCGTGCCGCCCGTCGAGGTGATGGCGCCCGTGCCGAGACTTGCGCTGTTATCGATGTTCACGGCGGCACCTGATGCGAGCGTGGCATCGCTGGCTGTCGATGCGCCGTTCAGGGTCCAGCTGCCGCTATCGACGGCGAGATGGTTGAAGTTGATGTAGTTGGCAATGTTCATCTGCCCGGTGGCGGGGCCGCCACCCGCCTGCTGCAGATGCAGCGTGTTGTTGCCGCCCGCGCCGCCAGCGACGATGCCCGCGCCCGCAAAACCGATATTCAAGCCGATGACGCCGAGCACGTTACCAACGGCACCCGTGCCCGCCGACACCGACGAACCCGTGCGCGCGTTGAACGTATTGGTGCTGTTCGCGCCCATCGACACGCTGCCGACTATCGTGCCCGCATTGGTAAACGTGTTGCCGAGTCCCGCCGTGCCGGGCGCCTCGAACGCAACGCGCCCGTTGATGGTGCCCGTGCTCGTATTGGTGAACACGACCTGGCCGCCGCCATAGACGGCGGCCGTCACCAGATCTCCCGTGCCGAGCGACGCGCCGAGGATCGTGGTCGAACCCATCGTGCCGCCGTTCGTGATGTTCGTGGTGCCGCCCGTGCCGTTCTGCACCGCGAGCGCGAGGCCCGTGAGCCCCGTGATGTTGACGCCCAGCACGCCCGTCGTGCCTTTCATCGTGCCGGTGTTAGTGATGTTGACGGTGCTCGCCTGGCTGTTGCCGACGAAGGTGCCCGACGACAGGATGCTGATCGCGCCGAGCAGCGTCGGATCGATGATGCCCGCGTTGTTCAGCGTGACATTGCTGCCCGTCAGCGAAAGCGCCGTGCCGCCGATGCCCAGCAACACGCCGAGCGTGGAGGTCGAGTCGGCGGTGACAGTCACGTTGCCGGCGGCATTCGTATAGCTGGGCGATAGCGGATTCGCGGAACCCGAGCAGGTGACTGTCGCGCCGGCGGCGGTGCACACCGCCTCCGCGTAACGGATGCCTGCCAGATCGAAGGCAAGAAATACGCACGCGGCAATTATCGTTTTTTGCAGATTGAATTGATTCCGACCAGTCTCGCGTTTCACGGAGTCCCCCTCAGGACGTGAATCGGCTGCAATCAGGAATAATCCGTTCGCTTTAAACAGGCAAAAATAACCCTTCCCGGTCTTTTATCGACAGGAAAAATTTGCGGCGATTATGCCCGGCAGGGGCGTGACAAAACACGGGCGTGTAAGAAACACGCGCCCGAAACGTCACCTGCACGGAACGGATATTGAATGGAGAAAAACCGGCTGGTCAGGAATAGCGCATGCGGAAACCCCTCGGCAGTATTGTCTCTCAGTTATGGTTATTCACCTCTTTGATACCCGAAGGATATACGCAGACAATCTGGCTTACAAAGTATTTCTTTTATTTTCCCGCATTCGATTCAATCCGCAATTAATCGACGATGTCTGCTTATGCGCTGTCGATATTAACCATTCAACAGGCATCGATTTAACAGAGATGAAATAAATTAAAGGCGATTTAACAGTCGCATTATCCGGTGCGAACCGGATAAAAACCTGAAAACAGCAAGGAGGGAATGAATCAGACGGACGTTTGAACTTCAAGCGCCGTCCCGAAGCTGGCAAGCGGGCGCCTGCCAGCCGTGCTTCTATTGATCACGCATACAGGCGCACGCGGCGCCCGTTGAAACTCATACGACGGACGCTACGCCCAGAGTCAGCAACAACGCCGTGATGGAGATGATCGTCTCGCACACCGTCCACGTCTTGAAGGTCTGCGGCACGGTCATGCCGAAGTATTCCTTCACGAGCCAGAAGCCGCCGTCGTTGACATGCGAGAGGATCAGCGAGCCTGCGCCCGTCGCCAGCACCAGCAGTTCGGGACGCACGCCCGTCGCCGTCGATGCCGCCGCAGCGGCGATCGGCGCGATGATGCCCGCTGCCGTCGCCATCGCGACGGTCGCCGAACCCGTGGCGACGCGAATCAATGCCGCGACCAGCCAGGCGAGAATCAGCAGCGGCACATGCGCGCCCGTCGCGACATCGACGATCGCCTTCGATGCGCCGCTGTCGATCAGAATCCGCCCGAAGCCCGCACCCGCGCCCACCACCAGCGTGATGCTGGCCGTCGGTGCGAGACACTCGTTGGTGAACTTCAGGATCTGCTCACGCCCGAAGCCGCGCGTCGTGCCGAACGTGTAGAAGCTCAGCAGCACGGCAAGCAGCAGCGCCATGTCGGGATGGCCGATCAGATGCAGCACGTCGTTGGCCGTGGGCTTCGGCGTGACGATCAGATCGGCCCAGCTGCCGACCAGCATCAGCAGCACGGGCAGCAGCACCGTCAGCAACGTGATGCCGAAGCCGGGCAGCGCCTGGTTCGCACGTTTCGCATCCTGTTCGATGAACTGCTGCGCCATCGGGTTCACGCCTTCCAGCACGACCACGCGCGCGATCAGCTTCGAAAACAGCGGACCTGCAAGGGCAGCAGTCGGAATGCCGACGATCAGCGCGTAGAAAATCGTATGGCCGATGTCCGCGCCATATGCCGTCACGGCGAGCAGCGCGGCCGGGTGCGGAGGAATCAGACCGTGCACGACGGACAGACCCGCCACCATCGGAATGCCGACGCGAATCATCGACGTGCCCGTGCGCTGCGCGACGTTGAACGCAATCGGGATCAGCAGCACGAAGCCGACTTCGAAGAACACGGGCAGACCGACGAGGAACGCGATGCACATCATCGCCCAGTGCACGTTCTTCGGTCCGAACAGGTCGATCAGCGTGCGCGCGATACGTTCTGCGCCGCCCGATTCCGCCATCATCTTGCCGAGCATCGTGCCGAGGCCGACGACGATGGCGATGTGTCCGAGCGTGCCGCCCACGCCCGTTTCGAACGACTTGAGAATCGACGTCATCGGCATGCCGACGGCCAGCGCCAGCGCGACCGACACGACCATCAGCGTGATGAACGGATTCAGCTTGAAGCGCGCGATCAGCACGACGAGTGCGACGATCGCGATCAATGCATAGAGAAGTAGCAGACTACCTGTCACGGTCGCCATGATTGCTCCTGATATGAAGGGTCGGCAACGGGATGCAGCGCGCCGTCAGCGCGCGCTGCATCGTTGATCCGTGCCTGTTGCTGCGGTGTCTTTAGAACTTGTGGCGAATGCCTGCCACGGTCACGAACTGGCCTTGATTGCTCGACGGATTCGTGATGCCTTCCACCCACGCCTTCGCACCCGATGCGCGCTGATAGATGCCGTTCAGGTACAGGTCGGTCGTCTTCGACAGGAAGTACTCGCCACCCAGCGCGACCTGGTTGTAGTGCGCATTGGTCGCCGACGCCGCCGTGCTGTTCTGCAGCGTGTAGATGTAGCCGAGCGTAAGCAGCGTCGCAGGCGTTGCCTGGTACTTCACCATCGCTTCGTAGTTCTGGAAGTGCATGCTGCCGCCCGCGATAATGTCGAAGTGCGAGTTCGTGTACAGCAGTGCCAGCGTCGCCGGGCCGATCGTGTAAGCACCGCCCGCGCCCCATACCTGGTTGCGCTTCACGTTGCTGATGATCGACGAGCTCGTGCTGTAGTAGTTGTCCGAAGGCGCTGCGCCCGTCGTGTTGGTCGCCGGCTGGTTGACGAGCGAGTAGGCGGCGTCGAGGCGCAGCGGACCGTTCACGTAGTCGGCACCGACGCTCCATGCGCGGTTGTTCGCGAAGTCGCCTGCTGTGTTCGAGAACGCGTACATCGCGTTCGCCGTGAAGCCGGCGATAGTCGGCGTCGTGTACTTCACCGCGTTGCTGGTGCGGTACGTGTTGTTCAGATCGTCGTTGTCGTAGATAGCATTGCCGTACTGGCTCAGCGCACCGACACCGTTGGCCTGCAGGTTCGACAGATAATCCTGCACGCTGTTGTACTGACGGCCCAGCGTGATCGTGCCGGCCTTGGCGTTTTGCAGCGCGACCCATGCGCTGCGGCCGAAGATGCGGCCGCCCTGACCTGCCGCGCCCGTTTCGAGGCTGAAGCCGTTTTCGAGGCGGAACAGCACCTTGTTGCCGCCGCCCAGGTCTTCCGTGCCGAGCAGGCCCCAGCGCGAGCCTTGCACATTGCCCTGCGTCGCCTGAATGTTGTGATCGCCCTTCTGGTTGTTCGTGTACGTGAAGCCCGCATCGACGATGCCGTACAACGTGACGCTGCTCTGCGCGTGAGCCGCTTGCACTCCGAGTCCGGCAACAGCGACTGCGATGGCTGTGCGGGCAATATTCTTATACATCGTGGTTTCCTCTGGTTGAAGTAAAAGCCACTGGATGAATGGCTGCTCCAATGACTTCAGGTATCCTAAACAGACGTGACAAGGCAGCACCTTGAACAAGGTGCATCGGCCGCGATCGATCGTCGAGACCGTTAAAACGGGTAGTGAATCAGGTCAGTGCAGCCGGAT
The DNA here is from genome assembly GCF_003121405.1 of Paraburkholderia sp. C35. Classification (GTDB taxonomy): domain Bacteria; phylum Pseudomonadota; class Gammaproteobacteria; order Burkholderiales; family Burkholderiaceae; genus Paraburkholderia. Next base: position 82,048 of record NZ_QBUY01000021.1, read on the forward strand.
CAGTTCGTATCGTTCAATCCGGCCAGTTGCGGCGCGCCGCAGTCTTGCGGGCATCGCGGGTGTGAAAAGGCGTGACGAGCGGTTCGGCTGACGCTTGCGCGCGCTCGAGTTCTGCCACGATCCGCGCCAGCACGATGTGCTCTTCGCCGGCGTGCAGGTTGCACGGATCGAGGTAAAAAAAGTGGAGTTCGGCTTCGTGGTCGCGCACGATCACGGGCGCGTCATCGCCGCGGGGATGCGCGAGCGCATCGGCGAGATCCCATGCGCTGATGCGCGCGGCTTTCGGATCGATCCGCAGTTTCAGACGGTCGAGCGGATTGCCCGTCGGATCGGCTTCGATCTCGGCCCAGACACCCGGCTGGCGATTCAACGTTTCGCGCCACAGCGTCAGGTAGCCGCGCTCCGTCGCGCGCACGGCAGCGTGATCGCGCGTACGCCAGTTTTCGAGCGCGGCCATCGCGCCGACGATGACTTCCTTGCCGACCTTCATCCCGCGTCCGATGCCACCGTTCTGGAAATACGCGGCACGCACCAGCGCCTTTTTTCCCGCGACGATGCCCGCCGTCAGGCCGCCCAGAAACTTGTGCGCGGAATACAGCGCGAGATCGGCGCCCGCCGCGATGAAGCGCGTGAGGTCATACTCGGACGCCGCATCGACGATCACGGGCACGCCCTTCGCGTGCGCGACTTCGATAAATTCTTCGAGGGAAATCATGCCGTACTGCACGGTGTGATGCGAGACGACATACAATGCGGCCGCGGTGCGCTCGTTGAGCGCCGCCGCCAGCTGATAGCCATGTGCCTCCGTCGCCGCGCCGACCGGCACGACGCGCGCGCCCGCGAGGCGAATCGCCTGATCGACGGGTGCGCCATAATTGACGAGGTGACCAGTCTGCACGACCACTTCGTTGCGCAGACCCGTGGTATCCGGCAGACGTTCGATCAGACCGAGGTCGTCGCCCGTCATGGTGGCCGCGATGCTCAACGTGATCGCCGCCGAGCACGACGCCGTCACATAGCCGCTTTCGCTGCCGCACGTTTGCGCGATCACGGCCGACGCCTTGCGCTGCAGATCGTCGATTTCGACGAACTGCGGCAGGATGTCCGCAACGGTGTCGATTATGGCTGCGCCGACGCTGGACGCGCCGAGACTCGTCATCGTGCCCGAGACATTGATGACGGGGCGCAAGCCTAATCGAGAGCGGATGTCCATGTCAGCATCTCCGGATCCGTTATTCCTTAATTAAGGAATATATGTTGTAATTGTGGATCAGTCTAACATACAATGTCCTTGCGTCAACTGGACAAAAACATCCGACTTCCGAGGACTACATGGCACGACCGTCCCGTTCCACCGCGGCAAATCCGACGCCCGACACCGCCGACGAAAGCCCGGTCGCAGAAGCGCCCCAGGCCGCTGCGCCGCGCACGCGCACCAGCGCGCTCGATCGCGCGGTGCAGATTCTCGACGCGCTGCAGGAAGCGGGCACGCCCGCTACCGCCTATGAGATCGCGCATCGCGTGAACGCGCCGCTGTCGACGGTCTATTCGATCATCAACGACATGGTCGAGAAGAACCTCCTCTCACGCGCGGCGGACGGCGCGATCTGGCTCGGCTCGCGGCTCTATGGTTACGGGCTGACGTACGCGAGTTCGCTCGACTATCTCGCGGTGGCGAACGAAGAGATGCAACGCCTCTCCGAGGATGTCGAAGAAACGGTGCAGGTGTGTGGACTCGAAGAAGGCATGATGGTCGTGCTGCAAATGGCGGAAGGCCCGGGCCATTTCCGCGTGACGTCGCGCGTGGGCAGCCGCGTGCCCGTCAACTGGACGGCGTCGGGACGGCTGCTGGCAGGACATCTGTCTGCCTCGGAATGCACTGCGTTTTTCAGGCAATACGCGCAGCCCTCGCCCACTGGTCGCGCCGAAACGCGGCCCGACGTGCTGGCGAACAACGCGCGGCAGGCGCTCAGTGAACGCCTGTCGATCCAGATCGGCGAATCGGATGCGTCCGTGGCGTGCCTCGCCGCGCCCGTGATGAACCGTGCAGGCGCCTGCGTGTTCACCATTTCGATCGTGATGCCGGAGGCGAAAGCGGCACACGGCACCGGGCGTTACGCGGACGCGGTGCAGAGCGTCGCGGCACGCATCGAAACACGCCTTGGCTGGCGCTAGCGTCCATCACGCCACACACCGCGTTGAACCTCATTCAAGAACCCTTTCGCTATCCGACTTGCCGATGAACTGTTATGACCGGCTGCGTGCACGCGGCCTGACGCTTCCCACCGTGCCGACGCCCATCGGCAACTTCATGCACTGCACGCGCGAAGGTAATCTTCTCTTTCTGTCCGGCCAGGGTCCGCTCGACGAATCGGGCAAGCTGATGACGGGCAAGGTCGGTGCAACAGTCACGACCGATGAAGCCTATCGCCATGCGCAACTGGTCGGCCTGAACCTGCTCGCGGTGCTGCATGGCGAACTCGGCGATCTGCAGCGCGTGCGGCGCGTCGTGAAGCTGCTGGGCATGGTCAATGCGACGTCCGAGTTTGCCGAGCATCCGCGGGTGATCAACGGCTGCTCGGATCTGTTCATCGACGTATTCGGCGACGCTGGGCGGCACTCGCGTTCAGCCGTCGGCGTGGGGTCGCTGCCGAACAACATCACGGTGGAGATCGAGGCGATCGTCGCCGTGCAAGACTGACGCGTAGTGACACAAACGTGCGCTCAGGTCACGTCAGGTGACAAAAGGCAGCTTGCTATCGCGTGCTGCGGCGAGCATCGACAACGTGATCTTGCGCACTTCCAGCTTGCTTTGCGTGATATGCGCGCGCAGCAGGATGGTCGCTTCGGCGAGCTTGCCGCGATCGATCAGGTTGAGCATGGTCGAATGCTCATCGTAGGTTGCACTGGTGCGATGCGGCTTGAGAAAGTCCAGACGCCGCACAATGCGGATACGTTCGGTCACGTCGTTATGCACGCGCAACATTTCCGCGTTGCCCGTCGCGGCAACCAGCCCGCGATGGAAGTTCTCGTCCATGCCGAACATGACGATCGGCTCGCTCTCACGCGTTTCCGTCGCTACACACCACACGGCCTTCATCTCGTCGATCCCGGCATGCGGCGGCGGCGAAACCGCGATCCGTTCGATGGACGCGAGTTCGAGCACGATGCGCAGATCGTAGAGTTGATCGAGTTGTTCGAAATTGATTTCGGAGACTTTCCAGCCGCGCCGGAATCCCACTTCCAGATAGCCTTCGCGTAACAGACGGAACAGCGCATCGCGCATTGGCGTGCGCGACACGCCGTAGTGCTGCGCAATATCCGTTTCCGAAAAGCGATCGCCGGGAAACAGCCGGAAGTTGAAGATGTCCTGCTTCAATAGCTGATAAACCTGCTCAGCGAGCGGATTCGCGCTGTACACCGTCTTCGTGGCAACTTCCTCGGACGTGTCTTCCATTGGCGTGATGAGTGTCATATTGGCCTGAGCCATTGGGCGAAAACAAAGCGAAGCGTCATGCCATTATCCGCCCTTCAGGGCGCCTCGATCAGACTCACATGCGCGGCCACGACAACCCAGCCGCCGCATAACGCGTCTTTCGTGCCCATGCGCGCCCACGTCTGCATCTGGCGTCCGATAAGCGGCGTTGCGTCGCTGGTGAACTCGGTGCTCACGGTAGCGAAGTCGTCGCCGAATGTAGTGATCACCGTGCGATGCAGACGGCGGCTCTTCGGCACAGGCGCACAGGTCGCGCGCCATGCGCAGATCGACGCATTGCCATGCTGTATCTCCGCGATGCCGTAGCGCACGGTCTGCGCGGTGTCCCAGAACAACGCGTTCATCGTGTCGATGTCGTTGCCTACCAAAGCGCGCTCATAAATCTCGAACGCGTTCGCTACTTCCGCGACGATTTCTGCGCGATTGACTTCACACGTCATGCAGTGACCTCCAGCAGATCGGCGAGCATCGCAGTCCAACCGACGATGCCACCTTGCGAACGGATCATCTCGATCGTCGCGGTCTTGAACGCGGGGATATAGCTCGCCGTCGCGTCTTCGATCAGCAGACATTCATAGCCACGGTCGTTGGCTTCGCGCATGGTCGTCTGCACGCAGACTTCCGTTGTCACGCCTGCAAACACGAGATGCGTGACCGAACGCATCGCCAGTTCTTCGCCGAGGCGTGTCGCATAGAACGCGCCTTTACCCGGCTTGTCGATGACGATCTCGCCCGCGATGGGCGCGAGTTCATCGACGATTGCATTGCCAGGCTCGCCGCGCACGAGGATGCGGCCCATCGGTCCGACGTCGCCGATGCGCGCATTCGGCTTGCCGCGCAGTCGCTTCGCAGGCGGACAATCGGACAGATCGGGCGCATGCGACTCGCGCGTATGCACCACGTGCCACCCCTGCTCACGTGCAAACGACAGCAGCTTCGCCACATCGGGCACGATGCCCGCCAGCAGCGACACGTCGTTGCCGAGTGCCTCGCCGAATCCTCCCGGTTCGATAAAGTCGCGCTGCATGTCGATCACGACGAGCGCGGTATGTGCAGGCTCGAACGTGAACGGCGACGGTTGCGCGCGAACGGTGTGTGTCTGGTTGGGTATCGCATTCATGCATCAGGCTCCTGCCAGAACGGCGGACGCATCGGCATGTTTATCGTCCGCTTCGCTGTGTCCCGCCATATGCCGGCCCAGCACCACGCGGTCCGCGCTGTGCGCCGGCGTTTCGAATACCAGCCGCCCTTCGGCGATTACGGCGATGCGGTCCGCGAGTTCGAGCAGTTCGTCGAGATCTTCGCTGACCAGCAGCACGGCCGCGCCCGCATCGCGCGCGGCGACGATCCGCGCATGAATGTCCGCGACCGATGCAAAATCCAGCCCAAACACAGGATTCGCGACGATCAGTACATCCACGTCCTGACCCAGTTCACGCGCCAGCACCGCACGCTGCACATTACCACCGGACAAGGTGCCGATTGCACGATCCGGCGCGGGCGGCCGCACATTGAACTCACCGATCAGCTGCTTAGCCCGCTCGCGCAACGCGCGGCGATCGAGCCGCCAGCCACTGCGCCGCATCGGCGCACGGTCGAAGTTGCGCAGCGCGAGATTCTCCGCAATGCTCATGCCCGCCACGCACGCATTGCGCAGCGGTTCTTCCGGCAACGCAAACAGACGCAGGCGGCGCATCTCTTCGCGCGTCGCGCCGTACGGTTGACCCTTCACCTGCATTTCGCCCGACTGTGCACGGCGCTGCCCGACCAGCGCTTCGATCAGTTCCTTCTGACCATTGCCCGACACGCCCGCGAGACCGAGTATCTCGCCCGCGCGCACGGTCAACGACACGTCGCGCACGGCAGGATGGCCACGGTCATCGACCACGTTCAACTTCGATAGCGACAGCCGCGCGGCTGCGTCCGCTGCAACCGGCTTGCGTGCGGGACGGGTTGCTTCGATGCCTGCTACTGCGCGCGCATCGGGCGTGACTTCCGCGCCCATCATCCACGCGGCGAGACTGTCGCGATCCGTGTCCGCGACAGCGCACGAACCGACACGGCGGCCTTTGCGCAGCACGGTCACATCGTCGGCATAGGCCATCACCTCGCGGAACTTGTGCGTGATCATCAGCACGGTCAATTCACCGTTCGACGTGAGCGAGCGCATCAGCCCGAGCACTTCGTCCGCTTCCTGCGGCGTGAGCACGGAAGTCGGTTCGTCGAGAATCAGGAAACGCTGACGCAGATACAACTGCTTGAGAATCTCGAGCTTCTGCTTCTCGCCCGCTGCGAGTCCCGTAATGGGCGCATCCAGCGGCAAGCGAAACGGCATGCGCTGCATGAATTCGGCAAGCGCTGCGCGCTCGGCACGCCAGTCGATCTTCCACGGCAAGCGGCCACGCGCGAGCAACAGATTCTCTTCGACCGACAAGCCCGGCGCGAGCGTGAAATGCTGATACACCATGCCGATGCCGAGCGCCTGCGCATCGCGCGGCGAAGCGATGCGCACCTGGCGCATATCCGCGATGATCTCGCCGTGATCGAGCACGCCGTAGCCGACCAGCCCTTTCACGAGCGTGCTCTTGCCTGCGCCGTTTTCGCCGAGCAACGCGTGGATCGTGCCCGGCGCAACCTTCAGCGAGACATCCTGCAGCGCGCGAAATGCGCCAAACGATTTGCTTGCGCCGAGCACTTCGAGGCCCAGCGCCCGGCGCGTCCCATCGGGTGCGGTCGACATGATCAACGCTCCAGCGTCGCGAGCAGTGCAGCCGAATCCGACACCGTGCCGAACACGCCGCCTTGCATCAGGATCATATTGAGCGCGGCGTCGTGATTGCCTTTGTCGGTCGCGCCGCAGCAGTCGGACAACACCGTGCACTCGAAGCCGCGGTCGTTGGCTTCGCGCATCGTCGTGTGGACGCAGACATCGGTGGTGATGCCCGTCAGCACGATGTTCGTGATGCCGCGCGTGCGCAGGACCATCTCGAGATCCGTCGCACAGAACGAGCCTTTGCCTGGTTTATCGATGATGATTTCGCCCGGCAGCGGCGCGAGGTCGTCGATGATTTCCCAGCCCGGCTCGCCGCGCACGAGGATTTTTCCGCACGGGCCGTCGTCGCCGATGCCGATGCCGTCGGTGCCGGCCTGACGGCTGCGCCAGCGCTTGTTGGCGGGCAGATCCGACAGGTCGGGGCGATGACCTTCGCGTGTATGGATGATCGTGAAGCCCTGTTCGCGCATCGCAGCCAGCACGCGCTGGATCGGCTCGATGGGCGCGCGCGTCATCGACAGGTCATAGCCCATCTTGTCGACATAGCCGCCGATGCCGCAGAAATCCGTCTGCATGTCGATGATGATGAGGGCTGTATTGTCGGGGCGCAGCGAGCCGTCATAAGGCCACGGATAGGGCCGGGCTTCGATATAGCGGGTCATGTGTGTCTCTCTCGAATCGGATGGCAAGTAAGGACGTGCTGGTTCAACGCGTCAGGCTCAGTTCGCCTGGCGCGCCTGCGAGCGTGCGGTCCGGACGGCAGTTGAAAATCATGATGGCGAGCGTCAGCACATAAGGCGCGGCATTGAACAGGTAGTAGCCACTCGTCACGCCAATGGCCTGCAATGCGGGGCCAAGCGCGCCCGCTGCACCGAACAGCAGCGCCGCCCACAGGCATCGCACGGGATGCCAGCGCGCGAAGATCCCCAGTGCGACAGCCATCAACCCTTGCCCGCTCGACAGCCCTTCGTTCCAGCTGCCCGGATAAACCAGCGACAGATACGCGCCGCCCACGCCCGCGAACATGCCGCCCACGGCCGTTGCAACGATGCGTACACGCGTGATGGGATAACCCATCGCACGCGCGCTCTCGGCGTTCTCGCCAACGAGGCGCAAAGTCATGCCCCAGCGCGTCGAACGCAGTCCCCATTGCAGCGCGAATGCAAGCACGACGCCGATCACGAACACCGGATTGATCTTCAGCGCGATGTGCAATTGCGCCGACGACGTCCAGTTGCCCAGATCGATGGAAGCGAGCATCGGCGCTTGCGGTTCGATAAACGGTTTGCCGAGATAGAACGCGATGCCCGTGCCGAACAACATCAAGGCGATACCGAACGCGATATCGGACACGCGCGGCAGCGAGCACACCAGACCATGCAGACAACCGAGCAGCAGCCCGACAAGTGCCGCCGCGATCACGCCTTGCCACGCGGAGCCCATCAGATAGGCACCCGCATAGCCGCTCATTGCGCCCGACACGAGAATGCCTTCGAGTCCGAGGTTCACCCGTCCGCCCTTCTCGGTCAGACACTCGCCAAGGCTCACGAACAGATACGGCGTGCTCACGCGGATCGCGCCCGCGAACAGCGACAACACCAGCACCGCAATGGGCGAATGGAGATCAGGCATGGGTTTTCTCCAGTTGAACGGACGAGCCGGATTGCGCGACGGCTTGCAGCTTCACGCGCCACGCAGCCATTCGCCCGCCGAGTGCTTCCCACGCGAGCAGGTTTGCGAACAGCAGACCTTGCAGGACCAGCGTGGCGGCATCGGGCAGATCGAGACGGCGTTGCAGCAGCGAGCCGCTCGCCTCGATACCGCCGATCAGCAACGCGCATACGACGATCGCCAGCGGGTTCTGACGCGCGGCAAACGCGACGAGAATGCCCGCGTAGCCATAGCCCGCGAGCAGCGATGCGTTCGCGCTGCCCTGCACTGCCGTTACCTCGAACATGCCCGCAAGGCCCGCTGCCGCGCCGCCCAGCACGCACGCCGTGAGCGCGAGCGAGTTCACCGGCAAGCCGACCAGACGCGCTGCGCGGTTGTTGCCGCCCGCCACGCGCATCGCGAAACCCTTCGTGCTGTGCTTGACGAACACCCACGCCGCGATGCACGCGAGCACACCCCAGAACAGTCCCCAGTGCACGTCGATGCCGGGCAATGAGCCGATCGAGAACGCGTCGGGAATGGGTCGCGTCGAGGGTTTGTTGAGACTTGCGGGATCGCGCAGCGGACCTTCGACGAGTTGCTTGAACACGGCAATCCCGATGTACGACATCAGCAGGCTGCTGATCGTCTCGTTGACGCCGCGGTATTGACGCATCGCGCCGACCGCGCCGATCCACGCGCCACCGATCACCATGCCCGCGAGCGCCATCAACGGCGTGACGATCCACCACGGCATGGCGGCAGGCACGAGTTGCGGCACCATGGCAGCGGCCAGCCCGCCGAGCGCCAGTGCGCCTTCGCCGCCGATCACGATCAGCCCCACCTGCGCGGGCAACGCGACGCACAGCGCCGTGAGCATCAACGGTGCGGCGCGCAACAGCGTGCTTTGCCACGCGAATGCCGAGCCGAACGCGCCTTGCCCGATCAGCACGACGGCATCGAAGGCCGGTTGTCCCTGCACGAGCAGGAACAATGAAAACAGCAGCAGCGTGCCGATCAACGCGCACAGCGTCGGCAGCGCCGGCAACACGCCGAGCGTGAGCCGCGCGATGCCTGCCATCGGGCTGCCAGAAAGTGATGCTTGAGTGCTCATCGCCATTCCTCGCCTGAACAGAGTCAGGTCAAACTACAGGTCAAACCATCGGACCTCAGATCTGACCCACGACGCCCGCGACCAGATAATTCATGCTTTCAAGCGTGATGTCGGTCTGTGCATAGCTCGCGCCGGCCGCAATCGCGTTGCCGCCCTTGTTGTCCTTCATCGGCCCCTTGAAGATCACGTACTGGCCCGCGACCATCTTTGCCTTGATGGCATCGGCGTTAGTCTTTGCATCGGGCGCCACCTTCGCGCCGTACGGCGACATCTTCACGTAGCCTTCCTTGAGGCCGCCGCGCAGGATGTTCGGCGGTGTCTTGCCCGCCTGTGCATCGGCGACGAGCGCGCGATACGGCGTCGACCAGTCCCATTCCGCGCCCGTCAGATAACCCTTCGGCGCAAGCGCTGCCTGGCTCGCGTGATAGCCGCAGCTCATGGCTCCACGTTTCTCGGCTGTCTCGATCACCACCTTGGGGCCATCGACGTGACACGTGAGCACGTCGCAGCCCTGATCGACGAGACTGTTGGCCGCTTCTGCTTCCTTCACGGGCATCGACCAGTCGCCCGTGAAAATCACATGCGTGGTGATGGACGGATCGACCGATTGCGCGCCGAGCGTGAACGCGTTGATATTGCGCAGCACCTGCGGAATCGGTTTGGCAGCGACGAAGCCGAGCTTTTTCGTCTTGCTCGCGTGACCGGCGACGACGCCATTCAGGTACTGGCATTCGTCGATATAGCCGAAATAGCTGGAAATGTTCGACGGATTGCCGCTTTTCCACAGGCCGCCGCAATGCGCGAAACGCACCTTCGGATACCTGGCGGCCATCTTCAGCACATGCGGGTCGAAGTAACCAAACGACGTCGCGAAGATCAGCGTGGCGCCGTCCTGTTCGATCATCGCTTCCATGGTCTTCTGCACGGCCACGGTTTCGGGCACGTTCTCTTCTTCGACCACCTTCACGTTTGGCATTTTCTTCAGAGCAGCAGCGGCTTGCGCCTGCGCCTGGTTGTAGCCGTAATCGCCGCGCGCGCCGACGTAGATCACGCCGACGGTGAGTTTGTCGGTAGCGGCGAGCGCCTTGTGGATCGGCACGATGTTGGCGAGCGCGAGCGCTCCAGCGCTTTTGATGAAGTCGCGGCGGTTGGTCATGATGAGCACACCTTTGTCAGAGAAGTCACGATGCGGATTGAGATTGACTGGTCAGAAATGCACGCCAGCCGCCGAACGAGGTGATGTCGCGCGCGCCGCTGTCGGGTGCGATGGCGGCGGGTTCGCAGATGAAGCCTTTGACGCTGCGGCCATCGCTTGTCGTTACGTTGCCGATGCCGAGCGGCGCAGGCACGGCAGCAACGAATGCGCCGAAGGTGCGCAGCGGCACGTCCCACAGTTCGATGGCGATTTCGCCGGCTTGTGCGTTGTGCGCGTTGTGCGTGTCGGCAGTGCGCACGAGGCCCGGTTTGAGCGGCGTGGTGTTCGCGAGCGCGAACAGTTGATAGCCGGGCGCTGTCGTAGTGGCTTCGACGAAACGCGCGCCCGCTTCCATCAGTTGCCAGTTCAACGGTTCGCCGCGCAGATGCGCACCGACGACGGCGAGCGTGACGGTCGGTTCATCGAATGCCAGTGGACGTGTGCTGATTTCTTGCACGCCGCCTGCGTCGATGTCGGCGAAGAACAGCGCCTGGATTTGTGCGCCGAGCACGGCGAGCCGTTGATCCGCACCGGCTGGCGCGATCAGCGTGACGCCTGCGGGCAGGCCGTCCGCTCTGCGCGCGGCAGGTACGGCCAGCGCGCACAGATCGAGCAGATTGACGAAGTTCGTGTACAGGCCAAGCTGGCTGTTGCGCGCAATCGGATCGGCGCGGACCTCGGCGATGGTGGGATGCGTGGGCGTCGTCGGGACAATCAGCACATCGACGGACTCGAACATCTTTTCCGCCTCGCGCTTCAGGCGCATCAACTCGTACTGGCCGTCGAACGCATCGGCGGCGCTGAATCGGTCGGCCTTGCCGATCACTTCGGCGACGACGGGATCGATCGCTGCGTGCTGCGTTTCGAAGAATGCGCCGAGCGCGGCACGGCGCTCCGCTACCCACGGGCCGTCGTAGAGCAGCGCTGCGACCTGCTGCAACGGCGCGAAGGCAACCATGTCTGCGCTCAAGCCGAGGCGCGACGTGATCGTATCGAGCGAGGCGGCGAAGGCGGCTTTCGCGTGAGCGTCGCCGAAGAATTCGAGCGTGTCGGGAATCGCGACGCGCAGTGAACCACGCGGCAAGCCCAGCGATGCGATGTGCTTCGAGTAACCGTCGAGCGTATCGAATGCGGCCATCTGCTCGAGCACACGCCACGCGTCCGCGACGTCGTGCGCGAAGATCGACAGGCAATCCAGGCTGCGGCACGCAGGCACCACACCGCGTTTGCTGACCAGTCCAAGCGATGGCTTGAGGCCGACCAGTGCGTTGAATCCGGCCGGCACGCGTCCCGAGCCTGCCGTATCCGTGCCGAGCGAAAACGCGACGACGCCCGAGGCCACCGCAACTGCCGATCCCGACGACGAGCCGCCCGACACATACGCATCGAACTCGACCTGCCGGACCGCCCCGAACGGCGAACGCGTGCCGACCAGACCCGTCGCGAACTGATCGAGATTGGTCTTGCCGATCAGGATCGCGCCTGCATCGAGCAGACGCTGGACGGCGAACGCGCTTTCGTCGGGCGTGTAGGCGAAAGGCGCGCAGGCCGCGGTGGTCGCGAGGCCAGCAATGTCGATGTTGTCCTTGACGGCGAACGGCACACCATAGAGCGGCATGTCTTGCAGCCACGCTTCGCCGCGTGCGTCCTTGCGGCGCTGCAGTTCAGCAGCACGCGCGCGGAGTTTGTCTTCGGGGACGCGCAGCAGCCATGCTTCCGGGCGATGCGTCCCGGCGAGGCTGCGTACGACTTGCTCGACGGTCTGGGCGGGCGTCAGTTCACCACGCGCGTATTGGCCAAGCAGTCCGCGCCCCGTCATGTGGGGTTGTGTTTTCATGCGTTCAATCTTGAATACAAGTTGAGAGAACGCATTGCAGGGACTATGCCAGGCGCATCTTTGGTCGCTTAAACCCTTGTCGGGAAAGGATTTTTGGCAGACCGGGAAGGATCTGACCACGTGGTCGCGATGCCCCACGCCGGTTCAGCGCCGTGTCGTAGCGGTGCAGTTTTCCCAGTTGGCGTGCATCGCAGGGAGCGAATGTTCAGCGACGGACTTTAATGTTCCGTATAGGACACGCTATCGAGCAACGGGCACTTAATGTGTCTCATGCGATACACGCTTGCACAAAACGACAACTCCACCTACGCGACTTGCATCCACTGCGCGATGACAAACCGCAATTAAAGTTTCGAAACGCATCTGCCGTTATCACCGCGATCAATAAAAGGATCGTGAAGTCGCGCATGCTTCACGCCCCGCATCGGACATGAAACGACGCTTTTCCAGTATCTGGGCAAACGTTAGCGGGCCGACTTCGTTTAAGCCCATGAAAAATACTGGCCGGCGAATCCGCGTTGTTTAACTTTCAATTCGAACAGGTCGACAGCAGTGACGCAAACAGACACGGTGACGCAGAACACCGATAGCGCACACAACATCCCGACGCAGCCCGAGACGCACAACGGCACGCGCGACCTTCACGCCACGCCAAAGAGCGGCCAACCCGTTCAACGGCCAGCGGACAAACCGACGCAGCAGGGGCCGCACGGTATCCGCTTCGACTTCAACGACGGCTGCCGCGTCACGCTGCCCGCAGGCGACGGTGAATGGCGCGTGCTGTTGCGCGATACAGCGACGGCGAACCCTTTGTTCGAAACGCAGCTCGCAGCGGGTTCCGTCGCCAGCAGCAAGAAGTACTTCGTGCCATTCGAAATCGAAGTGTGGTCGCAAGGCAAGGAAGTCTTCCGGCATCGGCTCGAACTCGCCGGCCGCGACGTGCTCGTGCATCTGCCCGTGGGCACATTGGGCGACACGCTGGGCTGGTTTCCGTATGTCGCGAAGTTCGAGCGGCAGCATGGTTGCCGCCTGACCTGTGTGATGGGCGAAGCGCTCATCGCGTTGTTCAGGGACACCTATCCGTCGATCCGTTTCGTCACCCCCGACGCTGTCAATCCCGCCGACTACTACGCGACCTACAACATCGGCCTGTTCTTCACCGACGATGCCAACGTGCATCAACCCTGCGATTTCAGGCTGGTCGGCCTGCATCGCACAGCCGCCTACATACTCGGCGTCGATCCGCAGGAAGCGCGCCCCAACATCGCCCTGCCCGACGATAGCCGTCCCATCGCGGAGAAATACGTCTGCATCGCGACGCAAAGCACGACGCAGTGCAAGTACTGGAACAACCCGACCGGCTGGCGCGAGATCGTGCAGTTCCTCAAGCAGCACGGCTATCGCGTGATCTGTATCGATCAGAAAGCGACGCATGGCAATGGCATCGTGTGGAATCACCTGCCGCATGGTTGCGAGGATTTCACCGGCGATCAGCCACTCGCCGAACGCGCGCGCTGGCTCAGGCATGCGGAATTTTTCGTGGGCCTGAGCAGCGGCCTGTCGTGGCTCGCGTGGGCGATGAATACGCCCGTGGTGTTGATCAGTGGCTTCACGCATCCGACCAACGAATTCGACACGCCCTACCGCGTCATCAACTATCACACCTGCAACAGTTGCTGGAACGACGTGCGCGTGCAGTTCGACCATCAGGATTTCATGTGGTGTCCACGTCATGCGGGCACGCCACGGCAATTCGAATGCACGCGGCTCATCACGGCCGAACAGGTCAGGCACACGATCAGCCGCATACCGGCGTTCAGCACACAGGCAATGGCAGTTGCCTGAAACGCGCCGCGCTATCGCGTTGAGATGAAGAACCAGAAGAACCAGAACAACCAGTCGAACCGTCGAACACTCAGAACTGGAATAGCAAGGCAGTACCCGTAGCACGACAAACAACAAAAGAAGTGCAGCAGTAGATACAGGGAAATTCGGGGAACACAATGAAAAGAATGACGTGGCGTCGCGTGGATGCCGTGCGTGCGTTCGGCCGTCGCTATCGCCGGTGTTCGCGGCTGCTCGGCATGCTGCTCGCGGCGCTGACCCTGCAGCCGTGGTTCGCACAGGGCGCGCTCGCGCAGACCACCGTCGCCGCCGGCGATACCGAAACGGGCGCGACGATCGGTGGCACGGAAGACGTGCTCGGCAAGACGGTCAACAATATCGTGACGTCGGGCGGCGTACAGACCGTGCTGTCGGGCGGTGTCACCAGCGGCACGCGCGTCAGTGCTGGTGGCACGCAGGCGGTCTCTTCAGGTGGCCTCGCACAGACCACGAGTGTCGGCTCAGGCGGTGTGCTGCAGGTATCGTCGGGCGGCGTGGCGCGCAGCACGACTGTCAACGGCGGCATGGATGTCGTCGAAGCAGGCGGCACGGTGAGCGCCACGACCCTGCTGGCGAGTGCATCCGAAGTCGTTTCATCGGGCGGTCTCGCAAGCGGCACGACGGTCAGCAGCGGATCGATGCAGACGGTGATGGGTGGCGGCGTCGCGAGCGGCACGGTGGTGCGCAACGCGGGATCGGTGGTCGTATCGTCGGGTGGACTGGCGCGCGGCACGACGGTCAGTTCCGGTGCCAGCATCGTCATCTCTGCAGGTGGAAGCGGCTCGCGCACCATCGTGTCGTCAGGTGGCGTCGATTCGGTCTATGGCACCGATACGTCAGCCACCATCAGCAACGGCGGCACGCAGAACGTCTACGCGGGCGCAACGGCAAGCGCGACGACAGTAGCCAGCGGCGGCCAGAGCATCGTCAGCAGCGGCGGCTCGACGTCCGGCACGATTCTCAATAGCGGCACGCTGACGGTATCGGCAGGCGGCCATGCCACGCGCACGACCATCAACGCAGGCGGTATCGACAATGTCGCGGGCATCGACACATCGGCGACAGTCGCTGCAAGCGGCCGCCTGATCGTATCGTCGGGTGGCGTGGCGAGCGCAACGGCCGTCAACAGCAACGGCCAGGCGAGCGTCGGCAGTGGCGGCTCGATCATCGGCGCCGTCGTGAGCGGTGGCACGCTGACGGTCTCCGCAGGCGGTTCAGCCACCTCCACCATCCTGTCCGCTGGCGGCACCGAGAACGTCCAGGGCACCGACACCTCCGCGAGCGTGCGCAGCGGCGGCATGCAGAACGTGCTGAGCGGCGGCGCTGCAACGAGCGCGACCGTCAGCAACGGCGGACGGCAGACGGTTTCGTCGGGTGGCACGGCAAGCGGTACGAAGGTGCTCTCCGGCGGCACGATCGCCGTGTCGAGCGGCGCGAGCGCAACGGGCATCGTGCAGTCGAGCGGCGCGGCGCTGATCACGAACACGTCCGCGACCGTGAGCGGCACCAATAGCGGCGGCGCCTTCTCGGTGTCGGGTGGCACGGCGAACAACGTCCTGCTCGAAAACGGCGGCACGCTGACGGTGCTGGCGGGCAACTCGGCGACCAGTACACACATCGTCAATCAGGGCTCGGCAGTCGTGCTCGCAGGCGCGTCCGCGAATTCGACCACCGTCGGCAACGGCGGCACGCTGACCGTCTCGTCGGGCGGCACGGCGACCAACGTCACGCAACAGGCCGGCGCTGCGCTGATCACGAATACATCGGCGACCGTCGCCGGCACCAACTCGGCAAACGGCGCCACCAACGCATTCTCGATTTCGAATGGCGTTGCGCAGGGCGTGTTCGTCGAAGCGGGCGGCTCGCTCACCGTGCTGAGCGGCACGACGGCAACGGGCACACAAGTCGGCAATCGCGGCAGCGCGATCGTGCAGAACGGCGGCACCGCCAGCACCACGACGGTCAGCAACGGCGGTCAACTGCTGGTTTCCTCGGGCGGCACGGCGAGCGGCGCGACCGTCAACAGCGGCGGCCAGCTTATCGTGTCCGGCGGCGGCAAGGCGCTCAATGTGACGCAAAGCGCAGGCGCTGCGCTGATCACCAACACGTCGGCGACGGTAAGCGGGAATAACGTCAGCGGATCGTTTTCGATCGTTTCGGGCAACGCGCAGAACGTGATCGTCGAGAACGGCGGCCAGCTATCCGTGCTGGCCGGCGACACCGCCACGCACACCACGGCGGGCAGCGGCGGTCTCGTGACGGTATCGGCGGGCGGCACGACGCTCGATACCTCCGTCGGCAGCGGCGGCGCGCACACCGTGCTGACGAACGGATCGGCCACCTCGACCACCGTGTCGAGCGGCGGCAAGCTCACGGTGTCGTCGGGCGGCACGGCGACGGCCGTCTCGCAACAGGCAGGGGCGGCACTCGTCACCAACACGTCCGCGACCGTGTCCGGCGTCAACGCGAACGGCTCGTTTTCGATCGTCTCCGGCATTGCACAGGATGTGATCGTCGAGAATGGCGGCGCGCTAACCGTGCTCGCGGGCGATACCGCCTACAACACCTCGGTGGGCAGCGGCGGCCTCGAATCCGTGCTGGCGGGCGGCACGGCGAGCGGTTCGTTCGTGACCTCGGGCGGCTCCGAAGTCGTGTCGGCGGGTGGCACCGCGCTCGGCACGACCGTGACATCCAACGGTTCGCAGACCGTGTTCGGCACGGCATCGGGCACGACGGCGATGGCGGGCGGCAGCGTGATCGTCAGCGCGGGCGGCACGCCGAGCCGTACCGTCGTCAGCAGCGGCGGGCAGGAAATCGTGTCGTCGGGTGCGACGGCGCAAGGCACGCAGGTCGTGTCGGGCGGCACGCAGCAGGTCGCGGGCGGCACCACCAGCAACACGCAGGTGAGCAGCGGCGGCCAGCAGCTCGTGTCGTCGGGCGGCATCACGCGCGGCACGCAGGTCAGCAGCGGCGGAACCCAGACCGTGCTGTCGGGAGGTGCGACGAGCGGCACGCTGCGCAGCGGCGGCACTCAATTCGTTTCTTCAGGTGGCACGGCAGCGGCAACGTCGGTTGGCAGCGGCGGATCGAGCATCGTGATGTCGGGTGGCACGGCAAGCGCGACCGTGGTGAACAGCGGCGGTGCATCGCTTGTGAATTCCGGCGGTACGGCGAGCGGAACGGTGGTGAACAACGGCGGCAGCGAAGTCGTGTCGGGCGGCACCACGGTCGGCACGTCCGTCGGCAGCGGCGGGCAGCAGACGGTGACGGACGGCGGCAAGACCAGCGGCACGACCGTCGCTTCGGGCGGCTCGCAAAATGTCGGCTCCGGTGGCGTCACGTCGGGCACCGCGGTGGCGTCGGGTGGCTCGCAGCCGGTTGGCGCGGGCGGCGTCACGAACGGGACGTCGGTGGCTTCCGGGGGCTCGCAGTCGGTTGGGTCCGGCGGCGTCCCGTCGGGCCCGGCGGTCGCGTCGGGCGGCTTGCAGACCGTCGGTGCGGGCGGCGTGACGTCGGGCACGACCGTCGCGTCGGGCGGCTTGCAGACCGTCGGTGCGGGCGGCGTGACGTCGGGCACGATGGTGTCGTCGGGTGGCACGCAGGATGTCCTGTCGGGCGGCACGGCGAACGGCTCTATCGTCGCGAGCGGCGGCGTGCAGACGGTATCGAGCGGGGCAAGCGTGAGCGGCACGCAGGTGTTGAGCGGCGGCACACCACATCTGTTCGGGTCGCTAACCAATCCCGTGGTCTCGTCGGGCGGCACGCTGACTATCGGCCCGGGCACGGCGGCGGGCGATCTCGTCGGCAACACGGCCAACGATGGCCTGCTGGTGTTCAACCGCCCCGATGCAATCACTTACGCGGGCAACGTCACGGGTGCGGGCCGCATCGAGCAGCAAGGCACCGGCACCGTTGCACTGAACGGCGACAGCCACCTGTTCACAGGCGCCACCGAGGTGATGAAAGGCACGCTCGCCGTCGGCGATATCGACAATCCGGGCGCGCAGCTTGGCGGCGATGTGATCGTCGATGCGCCGGGCACGTTGCGCGGACATGGCTCGATCGTGGGCAGCGTGACCAACAACGGCGTGGTGAGGCCGGGCGGTTCGATCGGCTCGCTGACCGTCGCCGGCAACTATGCGCAGGCGGGCACGGCGACGCTCGCGATCGAAGTCAACCCGACGTCCGGTTCGCAGTTGCGGGTAGGCGGCGCGGCGACGCTGAACGGCGGATTGCGGATCGTGTATGACCCCGGCACGTATCAGGCCACGCGCTATGCGATCGTGACGGCGGGCACGGGCGTGAGCGGACGCTTTACGAATGTATCGGGGACACTCGCGAGCGGTGCGAATCTCGGCGCGTTGCAGCAATCGGTCGAGTACGCTGCGAACGAAGTCGATCTGGTGTTGAGCGGGCTCGGCCAGCAGCCGACCGGCGACAGCACGCCCGTCGGCGGCCCTGCCGGTACGCCCGTCGGCGTGATGATCGTCGCGCCTGCCGATACCAGTATCTACACCGCGCTCGGCACGACGCTGGCCCTTTCCGCGCAGACGACGAACGCAGCGCTGCTCGAACGCATTGCGCTATCGGACTACACGTGGACGGGCAAGTCGGTGTGGGCGAACGCGACGGGATCGCAGACGAAGCTGCATGGCACCGGCAGCGCACCGGGTTTCGAAGCGCGCAACTATGGCTTCATCGCGGGTCTGGACAGCCGGCTCGGCGCGTACACGGTGGGTGTTGCGGGCAGCTACAACCATAATGACATCAGCGAAGACGGCACGGGCGATTCGGGCACGACGGACGCCCTGCGCGCCGCAGTATATGGCGCGAGAACATACGGACCCGTCGACGTATCGGCGGCGCTCGGTGCAGGCGTCGATTTTCTGTCGCAGAAGCGGCCTTTTGGCGCCGTCGGGACGGCCCAGGGCGATCACGTTGGACAGGAGATGTCGGCTGCCGCGCAGGCAGCGCTGCCGCTCGCGCTCGGCGGCGTCAAGGTGACGCCGCGCATCGGCTTGCGCTTTTCGTATCTGCATGCGAACGGGTTTGGCGAAAGCGGCGCGAATGGGCAGGATCTGACCGTCGATGCCGATAATGTGCGCAGTCTGCAGCCCTATGCGCAGGTGTCGTTTGGGAAGGATTTTGGTAATGCGCTCCGGCCGATGAATGTCGAGGTGCGGGTGGGGTATGCGCGTGAGTTGCTCGGTAGCGGGCGAACTGTGACGGTCGGTGCGCAGGATGGCACCGTGTTTGCGGCGTCGGGTGTGACGCTGCCGCGGGATCAGTTGACCGCGGGGGTGAGTGTTGGTGTGCAGCCAGTGAAATCGCTGAGTGTGGCGGTTGAGTATGATGCCGTGTTGGCGACTGGGCATGCTTCGGCGCAGGCGGGGCATGTGGAGATTCGGTATCGGTTTTGATTTTTTTGTTTTGGTTTTTTGGTTTTTGCTTTTTGGTTTTTGGTTTTTGTACTTTTGCTGGCATCCGCGGTTTGTTAGTGGTGCTTCATGCGTCGCCCCTGTGCGGGGCAGCACCTACTTTTCTTTGCCGCGGCAAAGAAAAGTAGGCAAAAGAAAGCCGCTGAAC
>NZ_QBUY01000220.1 GCF_003121405.1 Paraburkholderia sp. C35
TTGCAGAGCGTCTCAACTCGAACTGAGACCGGCCACAGGCCTGCTCGATCATTTGAGACAGCTTTGACTGCAGAGTTGCTAGTCGGTGCGGGACGTCACCGCCAGCGCTAGTTCCCGGAAACGGGCGGCCTCGAGTTTGCCCACGCGTTCCTCAAACTCGCGTTGGGCGGCCTCCCAGAAAGGGCGACCTTCTTCGAGCCTCTCTACCCCACGAGCGCCAAGATGTAGCGTCACTGCTCGTCCCAGCTTCTCACGCCCCTCTGCGACAGAACCTTCGTCTTTCAAGGGGCGCACGGTCCGAATCAGTGTCGTACGATCCATCTCCATCCTCCGGGCCAGTTCGATCACTGTGCTACCTGGGTATCGCGCCAAGATCGAGAGGATAGAGAATTGTGACGACGTCAGACCGACAGCCTCCAGGTGCCCTTCATAGATACGCGTGATGAATCGCGCACTGCGACGCCCCGTCAGGCAGAAGCACAAGTCCGGATCATCCGGCTCGGTTGGCATCGGAATGCGATTTACCTTTTTCATATGCGTTCGATTTCCAAAGGATCACTGCTGTCGGAATCTGGCAAACGTCTTTACACCACCGACGGATCGATGTAAGCAGGAATCTCGGCCGAAAGCGTGCTCTTGATGGCACGCGTGCCTGCATCAGCGAGGACTTCGCTCCCGCCGGCGTCGACGACATCATATGCCTGGCGCGCCACGTCCCGTGGATCGGTCTTGGGCAGATCGACATCTTTGGCGAGATCGGTATCCAGAAAGCCGACGTGAAGTCCCACCACCTGCACGTCCTTTTCGCGGAGCAGCGCACGAATGTTATTCGTATAGCTCCATGCAGCTGCCTTCGTCGCAGAGTATGGCGAGAGGACGGGGACGACCTTCCATGTCGCATCCGAAAGAATATTGACGATGGCGCCTTTGCCTGCCACCAAAGCACTGTGGAAAGCGTTCGTCACGCGGATCATGCCGAAGTAGTTCGTCTCGAAGAACCGACGGGCCTGATCGATTTCTTGCTCGGTAAAATGTTCCTGAGTCAGTTCCGCGATACCCGCGTTGTTCACGAGTAGCGTGACATCGGGAGCAGCTTTGGCGGCCGCGGCAATTGACTCCACGTCGTTGACGTCAAGCTTGACGGGTTCAATGCCCGGCTCGCTGAAGTTGTCAGGGTTACGCATACCTGCGTAAACCTTCGTCGCACCGCGTGCCACTGCCTCGCGAGCGAATGCCAGACCGAGACCGCGATTTGCACCCGTAACAAATA